>NZ_BAOQ01000003.1 GCF_000344155.1 Gordonia paraffinivorans NBRC 108238
GTGCGCCCCGAATCGGCAGCAGGGCCGTAGCCTTCTGTGCGGTGGAGTGCATGGTGTGGTTCGGGCATCTCTGGTGATGAACCGTCGTGGCCCGCGGTCGGATGTCGCACCGCGAGGTTGGGGCCTCAGTGGTGCTCGCGCGGAGTGTCAGGGGCCGGGCGGTACGGTATCGAGTCGCTGATCCGTGAGTCCACGTTCAACGGTCTACCGATCTGGGGGAACGCTCTCTGCGGGCATGCGTCTCGTTCGCACACCTTGCAGCCCGCGCCGATCGGGACCATCGTTCTGGGATCGTGCAGATCGACGCCGGTCGAGTAGACGAGTTTGTGTGCGTGTGTGAGGTCACATCCCAGTCCGACCGCAAAGGTCTTGCGGGTTCCCAGGTACGACGATCGTCCGTCGTCGGTGGTCCGCGCGACCCAGAAGTAGGAACGGCCATCGGGCATCTGAGACACCTGGATGTGGATGCGGCCGGGGGCGGTGAACGCGTCGTGAACCACCCAGAGCGGGCAGCTACCGCCGACTCGTGAGAAGTGAAAAGCGGTTGCGGACTGACGTTTTGAAATATTGCCGGCGCGGTCGGTGCGTACGAAGATGAACGGCACACCCTGGTTTCCCGGTCGTTGAAGCGTCGACAGGCGGTGGCAGACCGTCTCGAACCCCACCTCGAAGTGGAGGCCGAGCATCTCGATGTCGTAGTGCCACTCCTCGGCGGCGTGCAGAAACCGGCTGTAGGGAAGGATTAGTGCGCCGGCGAAGTAGTTCGCGAGACCGATGCGGGCTACTGGTACCGAAGTCTGGCTCAGTCGGTCGGCGCCGGCGATCAGCCGCTCGATCAGAACGTCTTGGGTCATGAGTGCGATCTGCGTCGCCATCTGGAAAGCGCGCTGACCTGAGGTAAGGGTTCGCGCGAGGTAAAGCGTGCGGGTCTCGGTGTCGAAGCGTCGTTTGGGACCGCCCGCGTTACCGGCCCGTGCACCGGGAGGTGCAAGGATCTTGACCCGCACGTCGTACTCCGAGGCGAGGAGATCCGTGAGTTGAACGTCGAGTCCGCCGATCGAGAGTCGATGGCCCTCGAACAGGGACTCGGCCGCATCATCGAGCTCGACGAAGTGATTCTTGTTGTCGTAGAAGAAGTCCCGTACCTCCTCGAACGGCATCGGCGGCAGCGCGGTATTCCCCGGTTCGGTCACATGTGCCCGATAGGTCTCCAACTCCGTTGTCGCGGAGGACAAGCTGCGATGCATCGACACCAGGGCGTGCGCGACATCGGGCATCCGGGCCACCAGCTCGGCGACCTCGGACCGGTGGGAGTCGCCTAGGTCGATATGGGGGGCGAGGGCATCGACGACGTCGGCGACCAGACGTGCGTCGCCATCGGCGGAGAAGTAGTTCGGATCGAGGCCGAACTCCCGGGTCAGTGTCATCAGCACCGGTACCGTGATCGGACGCTGGTCGTTCTCGAGTTGATTGACATAACTGGTCGAGAGATTGATCCGCCGTGCCAGGGCGGCCTGTGACAGGCCGTGGTCGGCGCGCAGACGCCTCAATCGGGCGCCGACGTAGAGGCGTCCGGTGCCGGTAGAAGTTCTGGCCATGTGGTCGATACTACCGTGTCAGTGCGTTTACAGCGTTCGCAAGAGCGCGCAAGAGATTCCGCAAAAATATACATTTGCCAGCTCTTTCGCTGTTCGTGGTCGGCTGCGTACGGTGCGAATCATGATCGAACACAAAGTCCGTGTCCGCCGCAGTGCCGACGACTTCCCTCAGTCCGAACACCTCGCCCAGAAGATCGCCGAGGTCGCCGTCGACCCGGTCGAAGTGCCTGCCGATACCGCCGAGATGATCATCAATCGCATTATCGACAACGCTGCGGTCAGCGCGGCGTCGGCGATGCGGCGTCCCGTCACCACCGCCCGGGCGCAGGCACTCGCGCACCCCGCGTCTCCAGGGGCCACTGTCTTCGGCGTCAGCGGCCGGGTTTCACCGGAGTGGGCGGCCTGGGCGAACGGGGTCGCCGTTCGCGAACTCGACTTCCACGACACCTTCCTCGCTGCCGAGTACTCGCATCCGGGCGACAACATCCCGGCCCTCGTGGCGGTCGCGCAGCACAAGGGCTGTAGCGGAAAGGATCTGATCCGTGGCCTGGCGACGGCCTACGAGATCCAGATCGACCTCGTCCGCGGAATCTCGCTGCACAAGCACAAGATCGACCATGTCGCCCACCTCGGCCCGTCGGTTGCGGCGGGGATCGGTACGATGCTCGGCCTCGACATCGAGACCATCTATCAGGCCGTCGGGCAGGCGCTGCATCTGACCACGGCGACGCGGCAATCGCGGAAGGGCCTGATCTCGAGCTGGAAGGCTTTCGCGCCCGCACACGCCGGCAAGATAGGGATCGAAGCGGTCGACCGCGCGATGCGTGGCGAAGGGGCACCCGCACCGATCTATGAGGGTGAAGATGGTGTCATCGCCTGGCTCCTCGATGGGCCGGATGCCGAGTACACTGTTCCGTTGCCCGGGCCGGGAGAGCCGAAGCGCGCGATCCTCGACAGTTACACGAAAGAACACTCGGCCGAGTATCAGAGTCAGGCGCCGATCGATCTGGCCCGCCGGTTGCGGACACGAATCCCCAACCTCGACGACATCGAATCGATCGTCCTGCACACCTCCAACCACACGCACGTGGTGATCGGAACCGGATCGAACGACCCGCAGAAGTTCGACCCCGGTGCCAGCCGCGAGACCCTGGATCACTCGGTGATGTACATCTTCGCGGTCGCACTGCAGGACGGCACCTGGCACCACGAGGCCTCCTACGCCCCGGAGCGGGCCAACCGTCCCGACACGATCGAACTCTGGCGCAAGATCTCGACCGTCGAGGATCCCGAATGGACCCGGCGCTATCACTCGGAGGACCCCAACGAGAAGGCGTTTGGTGCACGAGCGGTCATCACCATGAAGAACGGTGATGTCATCATCGACGAGCTGGCCGTGGCCGACGCGCACCCGCTGGGCGCGCGGCCGTTCGGCCGCGAACAGTACACGGCCAAGTTCGCCGCTCTTGCCGAGGGGATCGTCGATGCTGACGAGCAGCGCCGGTTCCTCGCCGTGGCTGCGAACCTGGCAAATCTGAGTGGCGACGAACTCGCAGGATTGAACGTGTCGGTACTGCCGAACGTGCTCGACAAGGCTCCGATCCTCCCCGAGGGAATCTTCTGATGAGCGGGAGCCAGGGACTGTTCTCGTCGACTGTCGATGCGCATGCCAAGCGTCGCGCGCTGCGGGCGGGTCTTGCCTCGGGGACGTTGCAGCGCTGGCCCGGTGCCTTCTCTCCGCTGGTCGCAAAGCTGATCGCCGATGTCGGGTTCGAGGGCGTGTATGTCTCCGGCGCGGTGCTCTCCGCCGATCTCGGACTGCCCGACATCGGACTCACCACGCTGTCCGAGGTCGCCAATCGCGGCGGCCAGATCGCGCGGGCGACCGAACTGCCGACGCTCATCGATGCCGACACCGGGTTCGGGGAACCGATGAATGCGGCGCGCACCATCGCGTCGCTCGAGGACGCGGGTCTGGCCGGATGCCATCTCGAGGATCAGGTGAATCCGAAACGGTGCGGCCACCTCGACGGCAAGGCTGTGGTCCCGACCGAGGTGATGCTCCGCCGGATCGGAGCTGCGGTATCGGCCCGCCGGGACACGGACTTCGTGATCTGCGCTCGCACGGACGCACGGGCGCTCGAGGGGATCGACGCCGCGACCGACCGGGCGAAGGCCTACGTCGACGCCGGTGCGGACATGATCTTCACCGAGGCACTGCGTGATCTGTCGGAGTTCGAGGCGTTCCGTAAAGCGGTGGATGTGCCCTTGCTGGCCAATATGACGGAGTTCGGAAAGTCGGAACTGCTGACCGCGGAACAACTGTCCGGCATCGGATACAACGCCGTCATCTACCCGGTCACCACGCTGCGTATCGCGATGGGCGCGGTTGAGGACGGCCTCCGTGAGATCCGCTCGTGCGGAACACAATCGAGACTTCTCGACAAGATGCAGCACCGTAAGCGCCTCTACGAGCTGCTCCGCTACCCCGACTACAACACCTTCGATTCAGCCCTGTTCAACTTCACCATCGAGGAGGTGCGCTCATGAGTGTCACAGAGTCTCCGGCAGCGCCGACGCGCCGGATCATCCACAAGGGGCTCGCCGGCGTCGTCGTGGACACGACCGCGATCTCCAAGGTCGTCCCCGAGACCAACTCGTTGATCTATCGCGGTTACCCGGTTCAGGATCTCGCGGCCCGCTGCTCCTTCGAGGAGGTCGCCTACCTGCTGTGGTACGGCGAGCTCCCGACCTCGCTTCAGCTCGAGGCGTTCGTCCAGAAGGAGCGGGCCTCGCGACGTGTCGGCAGAGGACTGCTGGCGCTGCTGGCGAAGCTGCCGGAGACGTGCCATCCGATGGATGTCGTCCGTACTGCCATCAGCTACCTCGGCGCGGACGATCCGCTCGAGGACCAGACGGACGAGCGTGCCAACCTCGATAAGGCGATCCGATTGTTCGCCGTCCTGCCGACGATCGTCGCCGCCGACATGCGGCGTCGGCGCGGACTGGAGCCGCTCGCGCCGCACAGTCACCTCGGCTATGTGGAGAACTTCTTCACCATGTGTTTCGGTGAGGCGGGGGATCCCGTCCTGCGCAACGCCTTCGAGAAGTCGATGATCCTCTACGCGGAGCACAGCTTCAACGCCTCGACATTCGCGGCGCGCGTGGTCACCTCCACCAGGTCGGACATGTACAGCGCGGTCACCGCTGCCATCGGTGCGCTGAAGGGCTCCCTGCACGGGGGTGCCAACGAGGCCGTCATGTACGACATGATCGAGATCGATCGCTCGGAACGCGCTCGAGAATGGCTACAGGGCAAGCTCGCCCGCAAGGAGAAGGTGATGGGATTCGGTCATCGTGTCTACAAGAACGGTGACTCGCGAGTCCCGACCATGAAAGCGGCGCTCGTGGAGGTCTCGGAGCACCTCGGGGACAGCCGATGGCTCGAGATCTATCACGAACTCGAGGACGAGATGAACGCGCGCACCGGGATCAAACCGAACCTGGATTTCCCCACCGGGCCCGCCTATCACCTGATGGGCTTCGACATCGGTTCGTTCACGCCGATGTTCGTGATGAGCCGGATCACCGGTTGGACGGCACACATCATCGAGCAGGTGTCGGCGAATGCGCTCATCCGGCCCCTGAGTGAGTACTCCGGGCATCCGCAGCGTGCCTTGGGTACGTGAACCGGGAACAGCGCGTAACCACCATGCTTGCCGGGGCCCGGCCGACCCATCCGGTCGCGACCGGGCCCCGGTGGGTGCGATCGACATGACAAGAGGGAAGAGTCACCACGTGTTCGACAAGGTTCTGGTCGCCAATCGTGGCGAGATCGCGGTCCGCGCATTCCGCGCGGCGTATGAACTCGGCGCGCGGACTGTTGCGGTCTATCCATACGAGGACAGGAATTCGCCTCACCGATTGAAGGCCGACGAGGCATACCAGATCGGTGTGCCCGGACATCCGGTCCGAGCGTACCTATCGGTGGACGAGATCATCGGTGCGGCAATCCGATCGGGCGCGGGCGCGGTGTATCCGGGGTATGGGTTCCTCTCCGAAAACCCCCGTCTCGCCGCAGCCTGCGTCGAGGCCGGCATCACGTTCGTGGGGCCCGATCCCGAAGTCCTCAGACTGGCCGGGAACAAGGCGCGGGCGGTGGCGGCGGCGCGTGAAGCCGGACTGCCGGTCCTCGCGTCCACGGTGCCGTCGTCCGATGTGGACGAGTTGGTGTCTGCCGCGAAGGACATCCGTTTCCCGGTGTTCGTGAAGGCCGTCGCCGGCGGAGGCGGACGTGGCATGCGCCGCGTCAAGTGCCTGGGGGATCTACCTGAGGCGATCGCCGTGGCATCGCGAGAGGCCGAGGCGGCGTTCGGGGATCCGACGGTGTTCCTCGAACAAGCGGTGGTCGACGCCCGCCACATCGAGGTGCAGATTCTGGCCGATCATCAGGGCAATGTTATCCACCTCTTCGAGCGTGATTGCAGCCTGCAACGACGACACCAGAAGGTCGTCGAGGTCGCGCCGGCGCCCGGGCTCAGTCCTGGACTGCGCGACCGCATCTGCGCGGATGCGGTCAGGTTCGCCGCGCACATCGGTTACTCGTGCGCGGGAACGGTGGAGTTCCTGCTCGATCGAGACGGCAATCACGTGTTCATCGAGATGAACCCGCGAATCCAGGTGGAACATACCGTCACCGAGGAAATCACCGACGTCGACCTCGTCCAGTCCCAGCTACGCATCGCCGCCGGTGAGAGTCTCGCGGACCTCGGTCTGGCACAGGAATCCATCGCGATCCGCGGTGCTGCCCTGCAGTGCCGCATCACCACCGAGGACCCGGCCAACGGGTTCCGTCCGGGCACCGGCCGGATCACCGCATACCGAACGCCCGGGGGAGCCGGCGTGCGGCTCGACGGGAGCGCGGTACTCGGTGCCGAGGTGGCGGCGCACTTCGATTCGATGCTGGTGAAACTGACCTGCCGCGGCCGCGACCTCGCCACTGCGGCAGCGCGTGCGCGTCGCGCGGTGGCCGAGTTCCGGATTCGCGGAGTGGCCACGAACATCCCGTTCCTCCAAGCGGTTCTCGACGACCCCGATTTCCGGGCCGGCCGCGTCACGACGTCGTTCATCGAGGAGCGCCCCAGCCTGTTGACGGCTCGAACGTCGGCGGACCGGGCCACCCGGCTCCTCGAATATCTCGCGGATGTCACCGTGAACAAACCTCACGGAGACCATCCCTCGACGGTGTATCCGCGCGACAAGCTCCCCACGGTGGACCAGGGATTGCTCGCGACACCGCGTCCGGGCTCGCGGCAACGTCTCCTCGAACTCGGGCCCGAGGGCTTCGCGGCGGACCTGCGGGCGCGGAAGCAGCTGGGTGTCACCGACACGACCTTCCGTGACGCGCACCAGTCGTTGCTGGCGACCAGGGTCCGTACGAGCGAGCTGATCGCGGTGGCGCCGTATGTCGCGGCGCTGACGCCGGAACTGCTCTCGGTGGAGTGCTGGGGCGGTGCGACCTACGACGTGGCGCTGCGGTTCCTCAAGGAGGATCCGTGGGAACGCTTGGCGCAGATGCGTGAGGCAATGCCGAATATCTGCCTGCAGATGCTGCTGCGCGGCGCCAACACCGTCGGCTACACCCCTTATCCGACCCAGGTCACGACCGCTTTCGTCCAGGAAGCGACCTCGACCGGCATCGATATCTTCCGGATCTTCGACGCGCTCAACAACGTCGAGGCGATGCGACCGGCCATCGACGCCGTGCGCGAGACCGGGACCGCGGTGGCCGAGGTGGCGTTGAGCTACACGGGTGATCTCACTGATCCGGGCGAAGACCTGTACACCCTCGACTACTACCTCAAGTTGGCCGAGCAGATCGTCTCCGCCGGGGCCCATATCCTGGCGATCAAGGACATGGCAGGACTGCTACGGCCTCCCGCGGCTAGGCGTCTGGTGGGTGCGTTGCGTGCCGAGTTCGATCTGCCCATCCATGTCCACACCCACGACACGCCCGGTGGCCAACTGGCCACCTATCTCGCGGCCTGGGAAGCCGGCGCGGACGCGGTCGACGGTGCGTCCGCCGCATTGGCGGGCACCACGAGTCAGCCGGCATTGTCGGCGATCGTCGCCGCGACGGCCAACACCGAGCGGGACACCGGTCTGGATCTCTCGGCGGTCTGTGACCTGGAGCCCTACTGGGAAGCTCTCCGACAGGTGTACGCACCGTTCGAGTCTGGTATTCCTGCTCCGACGGGGCGTGTCTACACACACGAGATCCCCGGAGGGCAACTGTCGAACCTGCGGCAGCAGGCGATGGCGCTCGGCTTGGGCGACCGGTTCGAGGCCGTGGAGAGGGCATACGCGGATGCAGACCAGATGCTCGGGGGACTCATCAAGGTCACCCCGTCGTCGAAGGTCGTCGGCGATCTCGCGCTGGCCCTGGTGGGGCGGGGTGTCAGCGCCGCTGAGTTCACTCGGAATCCAGCGGCCTACGACATCCCCGACTCGGTGATCGGTTTCCTGCGAGGGGAACTCGGCGATCCCGCGGGCGGCTGGCCGGAACCGTTGCGTACCAAAGCGCTTGCCGGACGCGAGGTGGGGGTGAGGAGCCTCGGGCTCGAACCGGAGGATGAGCGGCGGCTCCAGAACCCGGGCGCGGAGCGGCGGGCAACGCTGAATCGTCTGCTCTTCCCGGGGCCGACGAGCGAGTTCGAGGAGCATCGCCGGAGATACGGCGACACCTTCCGGTTGTCGGCGAACCAGTTCTTTTACGGCGTGCGTCACGGCGAGGAACACCGGGTCGAGCTCGAACCCGGGGTCGAGCTGATCATCGCGCTCGAGGCGATCGGCGAACCGGACGAGCGGGGGATGCGCACGGTCATGTGCGTCCTCAACGGGCAGTTGCGGCCGGTGCGGGTTCGGGACCGCTCGGTCGGCGTCGAGGTCGCGACGGCGGAAAAGGCCGACCCGAACGACTCCGGACACATCGCCGCTCCATTCGCGGGTGTCGTGAGTGTCGCCGTGTCGGTGGGTGACGAGGTGCCGCCGGGCGGCCGGGTCGCGGGCATCGAGGCGATGAAGATGGAGTCGACGATCACCGCACCGCGCGGCGGCACCGTGGTCAGGGTTGCCGTCGGCGGTGACTCCCAGGTCGAGGCGGGCGACCTGATCGTTGAAGTTCGTTGAGTGGCAACGAGACCGGCCATCGTCGTCTGAAAGACGACGATGGCCGGTCTCATGTCATCGCAGGGTGGACTGCACTTCCGGCCGCAGCTGGGTGGTCGCGGCAACCAGGTTGGTCAACGACGCGACGACCTCACCGGTGGTCCTTGTTTTCAGGCCGCAATCGGGATTGACCCACAACCGCGCGGGGCCGACCGTTTCCAGCGCTGCCCGCAGGGATTCGGCGATCTCCTGCGTGTCAGGCACTCGGGGCGAATGGATGTCGTAGACACCGGGTCCCACCGCGTTGCGGAACCCGGCCTCATCGAGGACGCCGAGAACCTCCATGTGGGATCGCGCCGCCTCGATCGAGGTGACATCGGCATCGAGCTCCGCGATGGCCCCGATGACCTCACCGAACTCGGAGTAGCAGAGATGGGTGTGCACCTGGGTGTCGTCACGGACGCCGCAGGTCGCGAGCCGAAACGCCCGCACGGCCCACGCGAGGTATTCGGGCTTGTCGGCGTCGCGGAGGGGTAGTAGCTCGCGCAGCGCGGGTTCGTCGACCTGGATGATCCCGACACCGGCGTTCTCGAGGTCGATCGTCTCGTCGCGTATCGCGAGGGCGATCTGGAAGGCCGACTCCGACAGCGGCTGGTCGTCGCGGACGAACGACCAGGCGAGGATGGTGACCGGGCCGGTCAGCATCCCCTTCACCGGCTTGTCGGTGAGGCTCTGCGCATACGTGGTCCAGTCCACCGTCATCGGCTGGGGGCGCGAGACGTCCCCGAACAGGATCGGCGGCCGGACACACCGGGTTCCGTACGACTGCACCCAGCCGTTCGCAGTCGCAAAGAACCCGTCGAGCTGCTCGGCGAAGTACTGCACCATGTCGTTGCGTTCGGGCTCACCATGCACCAGGACGTCGAGACCGATCGACTCCTGCAGCTCGATGACATCGGCGATCTCCGACCGCATCCGAGACCGGTACTCCTCTGCATCGATCTCACCCGCGCGCAGCGAGGCCCGTGCCAGACGGATCGCCGACGTCTGCGGGTAGGACCCGATCGTGGTGGTGGGAAGGACAGGAAGATCCAGTCGTTCCCGTTGTGCAGCAGCACGTTCGGGAGCAGGGGCACGGGTGGCGTCCTGGACGGTGATGGCAGCGAGGCGCCCCCGGACAGCTGGGTTGTGCAGCCTCGGATCTGTCGCGCGACTCGCGAGTGCAGTCTTGCACTCGGTGAACGCGACGGCGTGCGCCGCGCGTCCGTCGCGTAGGGCACCTGCGAGCACGCTCACCTCTCGGAACTTCTCCGACGCAAAAGCGAGCCAGCCGCGCAGTCCGGCGTCGAGATCGTCCTCGGCAGCCAGCGTGTACGGGACGTGCAGGGTCGAGCACGACGTGGACACCGCGATCGACCCGGCGGAACCGAGGAGGGTGCCCAGCGTGCCGAGCGCCTTGTCCAGATCTGTGCGCCAGACGTTGCGGCCGTCCACGACTCCGGCGACGAGGAGTTTGTCCGCCAGACCAGGTGTGCCGGAGACGGTCTCGAGGCTTCCCTCGATGAGATCGACGGCTATGCCCTCGATCGGCGTCCGTGACAGGCTGGTGAGCCTGCATCCCGGGTCGCCGAAGTAGGTGGCCACGACGATCGACGGCCGGTGGGTCTCGGCCCCCAACGAGGTGTAGACCCTCTCCGCCATCGACCCGAGATCTGCGGCGGAATCGGTGACAAGGATCGGTTCATCGATCTGCACCCACCCCACCCCGGCGTCGGCGAGCTCAGCGAGTAGCTCGCGGTAGCAGGGGACCAGCTCATCGAGGCGACCGAGCGGCGTGCCCGCTCCGTCGACCGGTTTGGACAGCGCGAGGAAAGTGACCGGACCGACGACGACCGGCCGCGCCGGCACTCCCGCCTCGAGAGCCTCGGCGACCTCGGCGAGGATCTTGTCCGCCTGCAGCCGAAATGCGGTGGAGGGTCCGATCTCGGGCACCAGATAGTGATAGTTGGTGTCGAACCACTTGGTCATCTCCAGCGGCGCGATGTCGGCGGTGCCGCGCGCCGCCGCGAAGTAGCGGTCGAGCGGATCGTCGGCACCGGCGAAGCGATCGGGGAGTGCGTCGAGCATCACCGCCGTGTCGAGGACCTGGTCATAATAGGAAAAGGTGTTCACCGGGACCGAGTCGTGGCCCGCGTCGACGAGCTCTCGCCACTGGGCCCGTCGGAGTTCGGCGGCGGTCTCCTCGAGTTCGGCACGGCTCGTTCGGCCGGCCCAGTAGCCTTCGACGGCTCGCTTCAGTTCGCGCCTCGGTCCGATACGCGCGGTCCCGAGAACGGTTGTGGTGAATGGTGCCGCTGACGCGCGGCCGGTGGTGTCGGACATGGTCGTCGACTTCTCCTACGGACGAAACGGATGGACCGCCGCCCATTTCGGGGAGAGTCGAAGAAGCCCCGGGTGCGTCGTACGCGCACGAACCAACGCCAGTTCGACCTGCGCCCAATCCTCGAGGCGGCGAGCCACCGGACGCGGCGCGCCCGGTACACATGGCAGGTCTTCGGGCTCGCCGTCGTTGCTCGACAAGAGCATTCCTACTGACCGTCGCTTCCCAAGCCCTGCGGGCTCAGTGCTGTTGACGGTGGTCGTTACGGCATACCGCTGCGGGGACAGCTCCGGATTCGCACCGGATTCCCTCTCGTCCGCCGGACTGGCCGGCGGACTCGACGCCGTGCGGGGAGTAGGGGCTCCATTTCTCTCGGCACGGCGGACCACATGCGGACTCAACATTAGACAGAGGGCCGCACGGAAAGCCAGTCGTCAATCGGCTGCGGGCTCCGCGGATGCAACTCTTCGAGTCGTCGGGGAGATCCGGCTACCGTCCTGCCGACGCCGGGCACTCCGGCGCGAACGAGTCCAGCTGGATCGATCGGTACGTCTGTGCCAGACGTTCGCGGCGGTACTCGTGATAGGCCATGGGGGTCAGCACGATTCGACGCGGAAGTCGGCGCCACGCGGTCTGCAGCAGACGCTGGTAGAGCCGGAACTCCCAGCGTTCACGACGGCCGAGTCGCACCGGGGTCGCCGCGCGGACGCCGGGATGCATGATGCTGAACGAGCACACCTTGACCACGTGGCCGGCGACCGGGCGGATGACGAGCCAGACGGGGGTCAGGGCGGCCCGGACCACGGGCGGGAGGCCGATCGTCGGCAGCGGCAGTCGGGTCAGCGCCTCGGTGACCTCGTCGAGGAACGGATTCGGCTGCACGCGTTCGGCGACGACGTCGTCGTACCAGCGCTGCGCATCGGCCAGCGTGGGCGGGAGTCCGTAGGACCTGCCGGGCAACTGCAGCACGCCGAACCGCTCGAGCATGAGCGCGTAGGCGAGTTCCTCCTCGTCCGGGGTGAGTGCGATGCCCGTGCACGGGGTGAAGCTGTGGAGGTAACCCATCATGGCGCTCATCGCGATCCAGTTCCACAACGTCGGATCCAGGGCGCTGTAGCGCGTCTGGGCGAAGTCGCCCACTCCGGCGCCGCGGACCTCCCGATGCAGGAACTTGAGCCGGTCGGCGAAGGAGTTCCGCGTGCGCTCGTCACCCCACAGCACCAGCTGTTCGGCGCCGAAGCTGCGGAGTCCGCGATCGACGAAGTTGTCGGCGAAGCGGCCCGTGCGGTCGACCGCGGCGGCCACGGGCTCCAGCGCGACCTGGTCGAAGAACGACGCGCCGAAGAATCCGAAGAGCACGCTGCCCAGGTGCCACCGGAACTGCTCCACGGCCGGCGGCAGGTCGGTGAGATCGACTGAGGCGGCCGACGTCCGCGTCTGGGTGTCGACGGGCTTCGGCTGGTCGGTGATGGTCATCGTTCCCCCGGGTAAAATGTTAGTGGTTGCGCTGGACGCTAACATTGGGAAGATGTCTGTGTGAAGACCCCGGGCATGTCGCGTGCGGAGCGCACGGGACAGAAGATCCTCGACGCGGCGATGTCGTCGGTCCTCGCCAAGGGGATCAAGCGGACCTCCGTCGAGGCCATCGCCGCTGTGGCCGGCGTCTCGCACATGACGGTCTACCGTCGCTGGCCCCACAAGGAGGATCTCTTCACCGACCTCCTGTCACGGGAGGCGGATGCGCTCTTCGACCGTGTCGACCAGAGCCTGGCGGCGGTGGACGATCCACGGGAGCGCCTCGTCGAGGGCTTCGCCCAGATCTTCTGGGCCTTCTACGACCACCCGCTGTTGGTCCGTGAATACGACGCCGACCCGGCGACCACGCTTCGCGTCCTCACGGTGGCGTCGAGGCCGGTGTTCGACCGGGCCGTCGACTACCTCGCCGCCCGCGTGGGCGGGCTGGCGGGTCCGGAGCAGACGACCGCACAGGCGCGCCACATGGCCGAGGTCATGGTCCGGATCACCCATTCACTGCTGTTGACCACGCTGGAGACGCGCCCGTTCGCCGATGAGGACGAGGTGCGCGGGTGGGGGCGAGAACACCTCGGCTGGATCTTCGACGACCCGACGGCCGGTGGGTCGGGTCGGAGCCGTCAGTCCAATCCGACCTGAGCTCCCTTGGCTCCGCGTCGGACAGCGGCCTTCTGGACGATCACGATGGTCGTGCCGAGCAGTCCGACGCCGAGTCCGACCAAGCAGATCTGCAGGGCCTTGTCGCCGCCGATGTCGGTGAGTGCGACAACCAGCGTCGCGACCACCCACGACAGCATCCCGACCACGATCACCGGCTCCGGCGCGCGGAGAACTCGGGGCAGTTCGGGGATGTCGACTTCATCGGACATGGGTCACAGAGTAGCTTTCGACAGGTGACGAACCACGTTCCGAGTGACTCCGGCGACGCGACACCCGACGACACCGCCACCACGGCGGCATCAGAACCGACACCCGATCCGGTGCCCGCGGAGACGGGGCCCACCACCACCAAGGGGCCGTCGACCTCGATCCCCGGCGGCCGTGTCGACCGCTTCTTCAAGGTCACCGAGCGCGGGTCGACGATCAGCCGAGAGCTGCGCGGCGGTCTCGTCACCTTCTTCACGATGGCCTACATCGTGCTGCTCAACCCGATCATCATCGGCGGCATCCCCGGCGGCGACAAGAACACCGACGTCCTCGGCAACGTGCTCCCGCTCGCGCAGGTCGCGGCGGTCACCGCCCTCGTCGCCGGCGTCATGTCGATCCTGTTCGGCCTGGTCGCCAACTATCCGTTCGCGATCGCGGCCGGCCTGGGCATCAACAGCCTGCTCGCGGTCTCCATCGCCCCCGAGGTCACCTGGCCGGAGGCGATGGGACTCGTGGTCATCGACGGCATCATCATCGTGCTGCTGGCCGTGACCGGCTTCCGCACCGCCGTGTTCAACGCGGTCCCACCGGAACTCAAGGCGGCGATCGCCGCCGGCATCGGGGCGTTCATCGCCTTCATCGGGTTCGTCGACGCCGGCTTCGTCAAGCGCATCCCCGACGCGGCGGGCACCACGGTCCCCGTCCAGCTCGGCATCGACAACTCGATCGCCTCCATCCCGACCCTCGTCTTCGCGCTCGGCGTGCTGATCATGGGCATCCTCGTCGTGCGCAAGGTGCCGGGCGGTCTGCTGATCGGCATCGTCATCACGACGGTCTTGTCGATCATCCTGGAATCGATCTTCGACTACGGCTCGAGCATGGAGAACCCGAAGGGCTGGGGGCTGTCGGTGCCCGACATCCCGAACGCCCTCGGCAGCCTGCCGAACCTTAGCCTGGTCGGCGACGTCGACCTCTTCGGCGCGTTCACCCGCATCGGCGTCCTGTCGGCATCGGTCTTCGTGTTCGCCCTCGTGCTGTCGAACTTCTTCGACGCCATGGGCACCATGACCGGCCTCGGCAAGGAAGCCGGTCTCGCCGACGAGAAGGGCAATCTCCCGGGCATCGGCCGCGCGCTGGTCATCGAGGGCAGCGGCGCCATCGCCGGCGGTGTGGCCTCCTCGTCGTCGAACACGGTCTTCGTCGAGTCCGCCTCCGGCATCGCCGAAGGCGCCCGGACGGGCCTCGCCAACATTGTCACGGGCGCGCTGTTCCTCGCCGCGATGTTCCTGACGCCGCTCTACGAGATCATCCCGCTCGAGGCCGTCGCGCCCGCGCTGGTGATCGTCGGCGCGATGATGATCGGGCAGCTGCGCGACGTCGACTTCACCCGCTTCGAGTACGCGCTGCCGGCATTCCTCACGGTCGTGTCGATGCCGTTCACCTACTCGATCGCCAACGGCATCGGCGTCGGCTTCATCAGCTGGGTGGTCATGGCGACCGCGAGCGGCAAGGCGCGCACGGTCCACCCGCTGTTGTGGCTGGTCGCGGCGATCTTCGTCGCCTATTTTGCCCGGGGTCCGATCTCCGATCTGATCGGCTGACATCCGCAACCGGCACTGAAGGCCGCCTAGGGATGAGATCCCAGATCGCTGTCGGTGTCGTCCGTGCGAGTCAATTTGGGATTCCGAGGTCCTTCGTACGCTTTTCTACGCATACATTGTGTCAATGCACTCACCATTCGGTGACGGAAGCCTTTCCGGAGACCTGTCCCTGGCCGTGGTCCGGCTCGGGCGTCGCCTGCGCGGCCGTCGAGAGAACAGGGTGGTCTCCCTGACCCAGCTGTCGGCGATGTACACGCTGTATCAGGAGGGTCCGATGACCCCGGGGGCGCTGGCGGCGGCCGAGCGCGTACGACCCCCGTCGATGACCAGGGTCATCGCTTCGCTGGCGGATCTGGGGATGATCAAGCGGGAACCGCACCCCACGGACGGCCGGCAGGCGATCGTGGCATTGTCCGAGCAGGGGCTCGCCGTCATCAAGGAGGAGCTCGAGGCGCGCAAGGCGTGGCTCAGCGACCGGCTGCGGGAACTCACCCCGGACGAACGCGAGACGTTGCGCGAAGGGGTGCGGATCTTCAACCAGATCCTGGCCGTGCCCGACGCCGACGCCCCGCGCAGTCGCGCCGTCTGATCAGAGCCCTGCGTTCACGCAGAGGCCGACTCACCGCGGTCCGGGGTGTTCCGGGGTCTCGGCGAGTGGGGACGAGACGGTCAGAAGAACGTTCCCGAGAACGGCGCCCGGTCGGTGCCGAACGCCAGGTCGAGAGCGCGGAGAGTGGCCGGTGAGTCGACGTCGAGCCGGCCGGCGGCCGCGAACTCCGACGGCTTGATGCCGCCGAGATAGATGCTCGACAGCACCGAGGTGTCCATCCGCACGGTCGGCGTCGTGCCCGGCTCCGCCGGCGTGACGATCGCATCGCCGCCCCGCACGGAGAGCTTGAAAACGCCGCCGCGACCGCGGAATTCGTCGGCAATGTCGAGTACGACGTCGAGCTCGGCGGCGTATTTGCGCGCCGACAGCGCGGCCGGGACGTCGAGGATGCGCAACCACATCTCGTCGCGGCGGCCGGTCACCGTCACCGCGCGCAGGTTGGTCAGCTTGTGGCGCAACGGGTCGTCGACGGGAACGGTCGCGGTCAGGGACGGGATGAGGTCGAGGCTGACGAGCACGCGCCACAGTTCGGTGTGGGCGTCGTCGGTCACGGCGAAGATCTCGTTGACCTCGCCGCGGACGTCGCCGGAGGGGGCCTTGTAGATGCGATAGCTCGCGTAGCCGTCGTCGTGCAGCAGGTAGTGCAGCCCGCTCGCGCTCAGCGGCCGTTCCGACGGGCGGTCGGCGAGGATCGGCGCCCACCACTCGGGGGTGCGGGTGAGCGCGCCCGGCGTGCCCAGGGTCCAGCGGGCGTGCAGATCGGGGACCGCCGCGGCGATCTCGTCCGGATTCGCGAACCGGACCGTGGCCTCGCTCGGTTGCGCGCTGCGCATCACCGGGTTGCCCGGCGTCAGCGCGATGGTGTGCGAGAAGCAGGCCGGCCCGAAACCGAAACGTTCGTAGATGGTGCCCTCGCTGGCGGTGAGGATCGCGAACGTGAAGTCCTCCGCCTCCCACTGCTCGAACAGTTCGGTGATCATGCGGCGCAGGATTCCGCGCCGGCGATGCGTCGAGGCCACCGACACCCACGACAGGCCCGCGGCGTCGGCGACACCCGCGCCCGGCAGCGACATCGACATCCGGTAGAACATCGACACCCCGACGAGCGGGTTCGAACTCAACCCGGTGTCGCGCACGAGGACGATGTCGTCGTCGGCGACCTTGTTGCGCAGGTCGGCGCGTTCGTCGTCCGGCAGCGGATTGCGCATGGCGAATGCGCGTGCGTCCGTGGTGATGATGTCGTCCCAGTCCGCGTCGGTGGCGCGCTGCAGGGACAGACGTGACTTCGGGGTGGAGACACTGGTCACGCCCTCCACATTTTCACATCCGGTCTCGGTGGGCACGCACCGGGCGAGCGAGTCGGTCGTCCGGCCGGAGGTATGGAGGAGTGGCGGGGCCGGGCGCAGGGGCGCGCCGTGTCGCCCGGAGTCCTCCGTAGGGGCGGGGAACGCGCGTCGAAAGGCGGTGTCCGTGGTCGCCCAGGCCGCGGATGGCACACTGTTCGGCGTGCCTGGGCTCGCAGTTGACGTGATCGACATCGACGACCCGCAGGATCCGCGGGTGGAGGATTTCCGCGACCTCAACTCGGTCGACCGCCGCCCCGACCTGCCGGTGCTCCCCGGCGGACGCCCCGGGCGCGGTCTGGTCATCGCCGAGGGTGTGCTGGTCGCCCAGCGCATGATCGCCTCGAGGTTCGAGCCTCACGCATTCCTCGGCGTCGACAAGCGGCTGGGCGAACTCGACGACGATCTGCGCGACCCGTCACTGGCCGGTGTGCCGTTCTTCCGGACCTCTGCGGAGGTCATGGCCGAGATCGTGGGCTTCCATCTCAACCGCGGCGTGCTCGCCGTCGCCCGTCGCCCACCGCTGCTGTCGGTGGAGGAGGTCATCGCCGACGCGACGACCGTCGCCATCCTCGAAGGCGTCAACGACCACGAGAACATCGGGTCGATCTTCCGCAACGCCGCCGGCCTCGGTGTCGACGCGGTGTTGTTCGGGCAGGGCTGCGCCGACCCGCTCTACCGCCGCTGCGTCCGCGTCTCGATGGGGCACGCGCTCCTGGTGCCGTTCGCGAAGTTCGAGCAGTGGCCGCACGGGCTCGACGAGTTGCGCTCGCGCGGATTCCGCCTGGTGTCGATGACCCCCGACCCGTCCGCGGTCACGCTCGCCGAGGCGGTCGACGCCGAGAAGATCGGCTTCCTCGTCGGCGCCGAGGGACCGGGACTCACACGCTCGGCGATGGCCGCGACCGACGTCAGGGCACGCATCCCGATGAGCCGCGGCACCGACTCCCTCAATGTCGCGACCGCCGCGGCCGTCGCGTTCTACGAGCGTGTCCGGTCGGGCACGATGGGGGAGTGAACACCCGCGATCCGTTCGCCGCCGACGCCGAGTCCCCTGCGTGGGTGGGCGCCGACGAGCCCACGCCGTGGGGGCTCGGGAGCATCGTCGCAGTGATCTGCGCGTTGTTCGGCGCGTTCGTGCTCGTCGGCATCTATGAGTTGATCGGCAACATCCAGCGATTCCTGGGCCTCGCGGCGGTGGTCGTCGTGGCCGGCGGCCTGGGCTGGACGCTCTGGGAGTTCCGTCACCGGCGGGTCTGGCGCTGGATCGTGTGGGGGCTGTTGACAGGTTTCCTGGCCGGTGTGGCGTCGTCGGTCGCGCTGCTGGTAATCGGGCGCTGAGCCGCTCCGGCCCCGTGTCGCCGGGCGTTTGCGTACGGCGCAGATGGCGTGGGTCACGCTCGGTCGGCGGGGCCTGCGAAGAGATCAGAACCCGAAGTACTCCCGGATCCGTCCCCGCTTCCGGCGTCCGCCCTGGCCTGCGTGCTCCTCCGGGTGTGCCGGTGGCCGCTGCTCGACGCGAGCGCTGTGGCCGTCGAAACGTGCGGCGGTCGCGGCCCGGTACGCCTCGTGGTCCTCGTCGGTCGGTTCGTACTCCGCGGGGTGCAGGGAGAAACAGGTGACCGTGATGTCGGCCGGGTCCAGGTCGTGCGGCGCGAGCGGGTGGGTGTACCGGAACCCGAGCCAGGATCGGTTGGCCTCCTCGGCGAGTTGGCCCGGGTGGAAGGGCAGCGCCATCGGCGCGGTGCCGAGACCGTCGGTGACCGACAGCGGGAACTCGCCGCCCCAGAACGGCCCCTCGAAGGTGAACGGGAGTCCCTCGTCCTCGTGGATGGTCACCGGATCAGCGGAGAACGACCGCCGCAGCGTGCCATGTTCCCAGCGGGCGAACGCGCCGAACGCGGTCTCCGGCTCCACGTAGAGCAGGGTGATCACCGAACTCGGCCGGATCGCGGACAGGGTGCGGGACAGTGTCGACGGGGTGGTCGTCTCGAACAGCGAGCACGAGACCACGGCGAGAGGGCCGTAGAACCCCGCGTAGACGTGGTTGTCGCGAGCGGCGGCCGCGGACGCGAGATCGGTGTCGACGACCGGGACGAGAACGCTGTCGCCGTAGATCCCCGACGCCAGTTGTCGGGCGTGCCCGACGTCGTGCGGTGTCCTCGGAACCCCGTCCGACGGACGCACCGCGGCCCGGAGGTCGCCGGCCGGGTCAGGGGAGTCGATGAACCAGACGGTGGCCGCGCGTGCCGTCATCTGTCAGCTGTTCCCGTTGCTTCGGACCCCGAGCAGGACGTCCTCCCAGGCCGGGACCGCCGGCTTGCGGGACTTCTTCTTCCGGGGGCGTTCGGCGGGGTCCTTGTGCTCGGGCTCGGCGGGCCTCGCCTCGGGAGCGGGTGCCGGCGTCGCCGTCTGCTGCGGGCCGGCAGGTGCGGCTGCGTCGTCGTCGGCGGCCGGTGTTGCGGTCTCGGCGGACCGTGCGGGAGCCTGCGCGACCGGCGCGGAGATCGGGGTGACCGGGCGAACCTCGGGTGCCGCCGGCTCCGCCTCCTCGTCGAATCCGAAGTCGAGGGGGACGGTGCCGTCGTCCTCGATGGCGGCACGACGCTCCTGTCGGGCGCGCTGCGCACCGATGAGGCTGTTGGCGTCGATGGTCACCTCCCCGCGACCGTCCGGCGACGCCGCGACCGTGACCTCGGGCGTGACCACCGGATTCGACACCGGGGTGAGCCGGCGCCGGGGCGTGATGGTCTCGGGGTGGGTGAGCTCGTCGGCGAGGTCGTCGAGCGGGTCGACGGTGCCGCCGTGGGTGCCCGGTATGTATCGCCAGTGCGCGAGGTTGTCGGTGCGGCCGACGCTCCACGCCACCTGGACCACCCAGTAGCCGTCGTCGCCCTTCCACGCGTCCCAGTCGGCGTCGGCGGGGTTGTGGCCCATGGCGACAAGCCCCTCGGCGACCGACTCGGCGAGGGTGGCGACGGCCGGCCCGTCGTGCCGGATCGGATGCGCGGCACCGGCGAGTTCGCAGGCGCGGGTGCGCTCGAGCAGGACCGGATGGGCGAAGCGTTCGATCTTCTCCACACCCACGCCGGCTGCGGCGGCGACTTCGGCGATCGACGCGCCCCCACGGATGCGCGCCTGGATCTCGCGTGGCCTCAATGCACTTTCCATCTCGATCTCGATCTGTCCCAGCCTGGTGATGTCGCCGCGGGCCGCGGCGCGGAGGCGTTCGTCGGAGGCGATCCGGAATTTCTCACCGGACTGAGGGTCTTGGCAGATGACGTGGGAACCGTCGGTTTCCACTCCGACGACGCGGAGCTCACGCATCTGCTCCTCCTCCGGTGGGTGCACGCATTGTGGTCACAGTAACTCACCCTGGCCGTCGTCCCTGCCGGGACACGCGGTAAAACCGCAGTTCAGCACGTGTGGGGCGGGTGCGACGGTAGCGGTCGGTGAGTCGGGTGGTGCCTGTGGGATCCAGGCTACCCGGTGGTCGAGACGCCACCGGCGCGTCGACCCGAAGGTACGGACGCGCCGGTGACGACGGTGTTTCGCGACTGGCTCAGAGGCGCTCGACGATGTAGTCGATGCACTGGGTGAGCTTGGTGACGTCCTCCGGCTCGATCGCCGGGAACATGCCGATGCGCAGCTGGTTGCGGCCCAGCTTGCGGTACGGCTCGGTGTCCACGATGCCGTTGGCGCGCAGGGTCTTGGCGACCGCGGCGGCGTCGACGTCGTCGTTGAAGTCGATCGTGCCGACGACCTGGCTGCGGTTGGCCGGGTCGGCGACGAACGGCGTGGCGAACTCGCTGGCCTCGGCCCACGCGTAGAGGCGCGAGCTGGAGTCGGCGGTGCGCGAGACGCACCAGTCGAGGCCGCCGTTGTCGTTCATCCACTCGATCTGGTTGGCGAACAGCAGCAGCGAGCCGACGGCGGGGGTGTTGTAGGTCTGGTTCTTGCTGCTGTTGTCGACGGCGGTCGGCAGCGACAGGAACTCGGGGCACCAGCGATCGGTCGCGGCGATCTCCTCGATGCGGGCCAGCGCGCGCGGGCTCATCAGCGCGACCCACAGGCCGCCGTCGGAGGCGAAGCACTTCTGCGGCGCGAAGTAGTAGACGTCTGCGTCGGCGATGTTCACCGGCAGGCCGCCGGCGCCCGAGGTCGCGTCGATCGCGATCAGCGCGTCGTCGGACTCGGCGGGACGGACGACAGGCACCGCGACACCGGTCGAGGTCTCGTTGTGGGCCCAGCCGATGAGGTCGCAGCCGCCGAAGTCGTCGGCGGTGAGCGCCGAGGGATCAGGCGCGGTGCCGGGCTCGGTCGAGATGACGGCCGGGGAGTCCAGGAACGGGGCCTTCTTGCTGACGGTCGCGAACTTCGACGAGAACTCGCCGTAGGTCAGGTGCAGCGAGCGCTGCTTGATCAGACCGAAGGAGGCGGCATCCCAGAAGGCGGTGGTGCCACCATTGGAGATGACGACCTCGTAGCCCTCCGGCAGCGAGAACAGGTTGGCCAGACCCTCGCGGATCGAACCGACGACGTTCTTCACCGGTGCCTGCCGGTGGCTGGTGCCGAACACCTTGGCGCCGGTGTCGACGAGGGACTGCAGCTGCTCGGGGCGCACCTTCGACGGTCCGCAACCGAAGCGGCCGTCCGACGGCAGCAGGTCGGCGGGCAGGGTGACAGGTGCGGTCGCGGTATCGCTCATGACCTCGATTCTAGGGTTGTGGCGGACGCCACCCGGGGGCGACCTCGTGTTTCGGCGGTACGGTCCTGTGCGGAATCGCGGAGCGATGCCACGATCGTCGAGTCGGAATGCGCGAAACCGGGGGGTGACTGTGTGACCGCGATGCGCCGGGAACACCTCGGTGTCGCGCGTGGCGGCGGTGATGCGCGCACGACATCCCCGACGGCTCGATCCGCTCGCGCCGGGTTCGCCGCGCAACCGTGCGCGCCCCGGTCGTCGAGTCGTATCGTCCCCCGCGTCTCCTGTAAGAGTCCGTCTCCGGGAGGCTCGGGAGAGTGACGGGAGTTGTGGCGCGCGACCGCGATCGAGCGGTGCCACTCGGCGCTAGGGTTCGGGCCAGAGCGGGTACTGGGGCAGTGTCGGGAATCCTTCGGGGCCAAGGCTTTCGGAGTCAGAAATCTCAATCTGCGGTGGGGGTAGAACGGATTCTGTCCGGCGAAGGCGGGGACACGGTTGAGTGCCTGCGCCACCCAGCTCTCGCAGATCGGGTCGCTGGTGAGATTTCCGGCAGGCGGTTTCGTCGTGGGCAGCACAAATGGTGGGAACACCCACGGGTGAAAGACGTTGTACCGTGGCTCGCGATTGCCCGTACCGGGCTGGGCGATCCGTACGGCGCCGGCTCGCGTGTCGGCGACGTCAGCGGGCTTCTGTGCGACGATCCGGATCCCTGCGGTTCCGTCGAGGACGTCGAATTCCGGGGTGCCGTCGAGGTGAGGGTTGTCCGGGTCGAGTCGCGCCCTGCCGGTGCGGGTTTCGCAGACATGAGCTGAGATCGACGTGCCCGTCGACTCCACCGAGACCACATGTGCGTGGATGGTTCCTTGAAACGCATAGCCGCTTCGTAGTGGCCTGTAGTGGGGGCGAACGCAATTGGCAGACGATCTGATATCTGCATCTAGCGCGGCTTCCTCCGCGCCGGGGTACACCGCGTCGGCGCCGTAGAGTGAGAGTGCACACGACTCGACCTGCGCGCGGATGACCTCCGCCGCACGAGAATGCAGATCGATTCCGTTCTCGGCGGACCACATGAAGGTGAAGGTGCCGGCCACCTCGGTCGGGAATCGGTACTCCGCCGGGACCCGAACGGCCTGGCTGGAAGTGGTGGGATGGCTCGTTGCGCCCGAACTCTCGTCACGCTATCGCGTCGTCGGCGCGGCCCGGACACCGCCCAACAGGATCCGCGGCCGGCCCACTGGCAGGGTTTCGGCGCACGATTCGCGGCCCTGGCGCCGCCCTGGGGGTTCGGGTGGCTCGTCCGACGCTCAGAGCCCCGGCTTGACCACATCGCCCCAGCCCTCGACGTCCTCGGGACGACGCGGTGCGGGGCCGGTGTAGACGGCGGCGGGTCGGACCAGCTTGCCCAGGCGCTTCTGCTCCAGGATGTGTGCACACCAGCCGGCGGTGCGGCCGCAGGTGAACATCGCGGGCATCATGTGCGGCGGCACCTCGGCGAAGTCGAGGATGACCGCGGCCCAGAACTCGACATTGGTCTCGATCGCGCGATCGGGACGACGCTCACGCAGCTCGGTCAGCGCGGCCTGCTCGAGAGCGGCGGCCACCTCGTAACGGGGCACGCCCAGTTCTTGTGCGGTGCGCCGGAGCACCCGGGCCCGCGGGTCCTCCGCGCGGTACACGCGGTGCCCGAAGCCCATCAGCTTCTCTTTGCGGTCGAGGATTCCCTTCACCAATCCCCTTGCGTCGCCGGTCTTCTCGACCTCCTCGATCATCGGCAGCACGCGCGCCGGGGCGCCTCCGTGCAGCGGACCCGACATCGCGCCGATCGCGCCGGACAGGCATGCCGCCACGTCGGCGCCGGTCGAGGCGATGACGCGCGCGGTGAAGGTCGAGGCGTTCATACCGTGTTCGGCGGCGCTCACCCAGTAGGCGTCGATGGCCGCGACGTGCTTGGGATCGGGGTCGCCCTTCCACCGGGTCATGAAACGTTCGGTGACGGTGGTGCACTCGTCGATGACGCGCTGCGGCACGGCGGGCTGGTGGATGCCGCGCGCGGACTGGGCCACATACGACAACGCCATGACCGATGCCCGCGCGAGATTCTCCCGCGCCGTGGCGTCGTCGATGTCGAGCAGCGGCTCGTAGCCCCAGATCGGGGCGAGCATCGCCAGAGCCGCCTGCACGTCGACCCGCACGTCGCCGGTGTGGATGGGCAGCGGGAAGGGTTCGGCCGGCGGGAGCCCGTTGCCGAACCTGCCGTCGACGAGCAGCGCCCACACGTCGGCGAAGGTGACCTTGTTCTCGACCAGGTCCTCGATGTCGACGCCGCGGTATCGCAGGTTGCCGCCGTTCTTGTCGGGCTCGGCGATGTCGGTGGTGAATGCCACCACGCCCTCGAGACCAGGGATGAAGTCCTCGGGAACCGCGTTGGCCATGGCAACCACCTCACTGACAACCGTGTCGTGCTCTCGTGTGCGTCGATCCGAATCGAACTGTAGATGAGCACGCCCCGCGGCGTGTGCGAGGGCGGAACAATGTTCTCGGAGTAAATTCACGATTGTGTTGGACAAATCCCGGAACCCGATCGACCTGCCGAACATGCGTGTCGGTTATGGCGGCGGGATCCCGCCCAACATCGGCGAGGGAGATCGTGCCGCCGGGGCGGACGGTATCCGTGAGAACCTCGACCCCAGCTGGATGCGCGGGGACCCGCCCTGGTTGGATCTCTTCGAGGTGTGGCTGCGTGAGGCGCTCGACGCGCGGATTCCCGAACCCAACGCGATGGTGTTGGGCACCGCCGACGCCCGGGGGAGGGTGTCGACCCGATGCGTCCTCTGCAAAGGGGCCGACGCCAACGGGGTCGTGTTCTTCACCGGGTACAACTCCGGCAAGGGCCTTCAACTCGCCGACAACCCCTACGCGTCGGTGACGTTCCCGTGGATCGCGCTCGAGCGTCAGGTGCACTTCCGCGGTCCCGTCGAACATGTGAGCCGCGAGGAGACCCAGGCGTACTGGGAACTGAGGCCCCGCGGCTCGCAGATCTCCGCCAGGGCGTCGGACCAGTCGCGTCCGATCGCCAGCCGCCTCGACCTCGAGAAGAAGGCCGCCGACACGGCCGAGAGTTTCGGCGGGTTCGACGGCGGCGAGGAGATCCCGTGTCCTCCCGACTGGGGCGGCTACCGCATCCTGCCCGAGGAGGTCGAGTTCTGGCAGGGACGGGCCAACCGCCTGCACAACCGGGTCCGGCTCACGCACGTCGACCACGAGTGGCGGATCGAGCGGCTGCAGCCGTGACCCGGCCGCCGGCGCTCCTGCGGTGAGGCGGGGGTGATCGTCCGCGCGCGACGGCGCGGGAGGCGACGGCAGGCCGCGGGCCGGAGGCCGACGGGCCATCCACAGGTCGGGTGAGGGCGGTCACAGCCATAGCATCGTGGGAATGTCACGACTCCTCGCCGACACGACGCCGCTGCGCAATCAGTACTTCCGGCGGCTGTGGCTGGCGAACATCGTCACCGTCATCGGATCGCAGCTCACGATCGTCGCGGTGCCCGCCCAGATCTACGAGATCACCGGCAGCTCGGCGTATGTCGGCCTGACGGGCGTCTTCGGTCTCGTCCCGCTGGTCGTGTTCGGGCTGTGGGGCGGCGCCCTCGCCGATGTCTTCGACCGTCGGACCCTGCTGATCGTCACCTCGATCGGCCTCATCGTCAGCAGCGCGCTGTTCTGGGCACAGGCGGCCGCGGGCGGTGACAACGTCTGGATCATCCTGTCGCTCTTCGCGATTCAGCAGGCGTTCTTCGCGGTGAACCAACCCACCCGGACCGCGGTGTTGCCGCGACTCCTCGACGCCGGGGAACTCCCGGCGGCGTTGTCGCTCAACATGACCGTGATGCAGGCCGGGGCGATCGCCGGCCCGCTCGTCGGTGGTGCGCTCATCCCGGTGCTCGGCTACTCGTGGCTCTACTTCGTCGACACGCTCTTCCTGCTCCCCACGCTCGTCGCGGTCGTCTGGCTGCCGTCGCTGCGGCCGGAGTCCGACGCGGCGCCCAAGGTCGCGGGCGTGCGCTCGGTGGTCGAGGGCCTGCGGTACCTGACCGGGCACAAGATCCTGATGGCCTCGTTCCTTGTCGACCTCATCGCCATGATCTTCGGCATGCCCCGCGCCCTGTTCCCGCAGATGGCGCACGAGAACTTCGGTGGTCCCGAGGGTGGCGGCATCGCCTTCGCGCTGCTGTTCACCGCGATCTCCGCGGGCGCCGTGGTCGGCGGCGTCTTCTCCGGATGGGTGTCGCGCGTGCAGCGTCAGGGACTGGCGGTGATCGTCTGCATCATCATCTGGGGCGTCGCGATCACCGGCACAGGCGTCGCGGTGGCCTTCGCCGACGGCACCGCGATGCCGATGCTCGTCATCGCGGTGGTGCTGCTGATGATCGGCGGCGCAGCCGACATGGCGTCGGCCGCGTTCCGCCAGACGATCCTGCTCGCCGCGGCCAACGACGAGGTGCGCGGCCGCCTCCAGGGCGTGTTCATCGTGGTGGTCGCGGGCGGTCCGCGCATCGCCGACGTCGCGCACGGAACCGCGGCCGCCTCGATCGGAGTGGCCGCGGCCACCGCCTACGGCGGGGTGGCGGTGGTGATCGCGACCGTCGCCGCGGCGCTGCTGATCCCGGCGTTCGTGCGATACCGCGCAGGTCAACGCACCTAGTCGCGATCTGTTCCGGCCAGCGAACCGGGCGATTCGGTGTCACCATGGGTGCCATGACCGCCGACCCGACCGGCTTTCATGTGCCGATCATCGACATCTCGCCGTACGTGCGTCACGGTGACCCGGCCGACCGCGCGGTCGTGGCGGCGCAGGTCGACGATGCCGCGAGCTCGGTGGGCTTCATGCAGATCGTGGGCCACGAGATCCCGCCGGCGGTGATCGAGGAGTTCACCGCGGTGATGGACGACTTCTTCGCCCTGCCGCTGGAGGTCAAGAAGGCCTACTGCGCTCCGCCGGAGATCAACCGCGGGTACGCACCGCCGAGGTCGGAGTCGCTGTCGTTGTCGCTGGGCGTCGAATCGGCCGGGCGGATGAACGACTTCTTCGAGGCCTTCAACGTCGGCGTGGAGGCCGACGAGTACCCCGACCTCGACCTTCCCGAGGAACACTACGCGCGCAACACCTGGCCCGACGTCGCGCACTTCCGGGCGTCCGTGTCGGCGTACTTCACCGAGGCCCGACGCGTCGCGCACACCCTGACCCGGATCTTCGCCGACGCCCTCGACCTCCCGCCCGACTTCTTCGAGGGCTTCACCGACCACTCCCTCGACGTCCTGCGCATGAACAACTACGCACTGCCGCCCGGCGAGGTGGAGTTGGACGGAGAGCTCACCGGCATGGGGGAGCACACCGACTACGGGATCGTCACCGTCTTGTGGGCCGACCAGGTGAAGGGACTGCAGGTCCTCGACAAGGAAGGCCGCTGGCACGACGTGACACCCGCCGACGGCGCGCTGCTGATCAACCTCGGCGACCTCATGGCCCGCTGGACCAACGAGCGCTGGATGTCGACGCTGCACCGGGTGAAGCCGCCGATCGTCGACGGCACCATCGCACGTCGACGCTCGGCCGCGTACTTCCACGACGGCAACATCGACGCGATGATCTCGACGCTGCCGTCGTGCGTCGGTGCGGGCAGCCGGTATTCACCCATCACCGTCGGCGAACATATCGGGGCCAAGCTCGCGGGGTCGCGTGCCGGACGGCCGAACCCGTATGCGCGACGGGAAGCCGAGCGCGTGCGCCAGGCGATGCGCCGGGGCGGGCTGGGGCAGCAGTAGGGACGACGATCCGGCATTCGCCGGATCTCGACATCCGGTCAATCCGAGGTGATGATCCCCGGGTAGGTGGCGCGACGCGCGGCCGTCACCGGACAGTAGTGCATGGGGTTTCCGCGTTCGCTCTCCGGCGGGAGGTTGCGCTCGGGCGTGTGCACGATCGGTGCGTCGACCGGCACCCTTCCCTTCACACGATCCCAGGCATCACGCGGGCGCGGGTGGCGCAGATAGCGTTTCGGCAGGAGCTTGTGCATCACGATGTTGATGCACCTGCCCAGCAGGCGGAATCGGCGCTCGTCCTTCTCGGTCCATTCCAGTCCGAGGATCTCGCGGATCGGCTCGTCGTAGAAGCCGGTGGTCAGCCACATGAACAGCTTCTGGTTCTGCGGCACGAGGTACTTGTCCCAGATCGGCTTCGGGATGAAGCTCAAGAACGGAGGCGGCGGCAGCTGGGTGATGTCGAGCACCGTGCGCACCGAGACGTGATCGCGGAGCACGTTGCGGCACATGTGGTCCCAGTATTCGAGGAAGTCCTCGTAGGTGTCCGGGACCGGACGCATGGACACACCGTACTGCGCATACCAGGCCTTGGACTCCTCAAACAACTGGCGCTTCTGGTCCTCGGTGAGGAACGGTCCGAAACGCTCGCAGAGGCGCACGTTGCCGTACCAGAACGTGGCGTGCGCCCAGTAGAAGACATCCGGGTCGAGTGCGTGGTACCGCGAGCCGTCCTCCATCACGCCCTTGACGGTGCGGTGGTAGTCGCGGACCTCGTGCCCGGTCTTGGCGCCCGGGATCACCGAGTCGAAGACGACGCCGCTGATCGGGTACAGCGAACGCATCAGGCGTTGCCACCGCTCACCGAAGAAGTCGGAGTGGTCCCATACGGCCGCCCCGAGCTTGGGATGCATGTTCTGGATCGAGCCGGCCCACAGGCCCTGGAACATGCCCGTCCAGGTGCCCCAGATCTGCCAGGTCAACGAGTCCGGGCCGAGCGATTCGTACTCGTGGGCGGCCTTGACGCCCTTGGCCCCGACCTCGAAGCCGTCCTCGGAGTACTCGGCGTCGGGTGAGCCTGTGGCGACGGGACAGCCGTCGCGCTCGGCCGGGGTGCCGTCGCTCGGCGTGGCGCCGGTGTGCACGGGGCAACCGCCCTGGGTGTCGTCCAGTAGCTCGGTCATGAGACGGAACTCTAGGTTTCGTCTCATCGGTGTGTCAACCGTCACGCATCACGACGGGTCCTCATGCGTGACGGCCCGATAACCCTTGGCCCCGGCCCGGTCGACGGCCGCGCGGACGAGTCCGAAGACCAGTCCCTGCAGGGCAGCCGCGGCGAGCACCTCGCCGTTGCTGCGCCGGAGGTCCTTGGGATCGGGGGTGTCGGGGTCGTCGGAGATCCGCTTCCAGATCTGGCCGAACACCGCGCCGGCGGCGACGCCGCCGAGGACGCTGGTGGCCAGCGACAGCGGTTTGTAGAAGGTCTTGGACACGACACTCATGGCAGGTCTCCTGGGATAGGGGTGGATCAGCGGCGTCGGCGGACGATGAGGAAGGCGCCGAGGGCGACGACGGCGGCCACCGCGGCCCCGGCCAGTGCGTTGCGGTTCTCGGTGGCCTTGGTCCTCGCGGTGTGCGCGGTCTCCGACGCCGCGGCGCTCACCCGAGCCGGGACGTCGAGCTTCGCGGCGAGTGCGTCGACGGTCTCGGCGAGCTCTTCACGCTGCTGCTCGATCGGCGGGGGCGCGGCGGACTCGTCGCGGTCGGGTCGGTTGTCGTCGGGCATCTAGAGGTGCTCCTTCACGGTTGCGACGTCGCGCTGGACGCTCTCCACGGTGTGTTCGGGTGCGGGCGGCACCGCCGACTTCGCGCGCTGCGCGCCGAACGCCGCGGTCGCGCCGCCGATCACGAGCAATGCCACGCCGACGATCACCGCCGCGAGCCAGGCGGGGACGGCGTTCGCCAGGCCCAGCACCGCGGCCGCGACCAGCGTGCCGAGCCCCAACAGCGCGAACAGGGTGCCGGCACCGGAGATCCCGGCGCCGACGCCGATCCGGGTGCCTTTGTCCTTCATCTCGGTCACCGCATGCTGCAGCTCGGTTCTCACCAGCGTCGTCGTCTGATGCTGCAGGCGTTCGACGAGTTGGACGGTCGACAGGTCGTTCACTGACGGTTCGGTCACGGTCGTACCTCCGTGTCGGGGACTCCGACCGCGTTCCCGAGGGTCCGGAGTGCCAAACGTTCCGGCGGTGAACCCCGTTGCGCTCGATGCCGCAAAGCGGGCGCAAGCGCAACGCAACCGGGCGCTGCGGCCCGGCTCATCTCGCCCGGAACCTGATCTCCGATCCCGGCGCGAGCTGCGCCGCCAGGTCGACCGACTCCGCGCTGAGCACCGCGACCACCGGATAGCCGCCGGTGACCGGGTGATCGGCGAGGAACAGCACGGGTCGTCCGCTGGGCGGGACCTGCACCGAGCCGTGGGCCACGCCCTCCGAGCGCAGCTCGCCGGCGTCGGGCCGGTGCTTCAGCAGCGGATGGGGCGAGTCGCCGGGACGGTCGAGGCGGACCCCGACCCGGTTGCTGTCGGCGCCGACGACCCAGGTCCCCGCGTACAGGTCCGACGCCGTGACCAGGTGGTCGGTGCGCGGCCCCTCGTGTACCTCGAGTTCGACGACGGGCGGGTGCTCGGTGTTCGGCGGTGCCGTCTGCGTGGGCGGCCACTCGTCGGTCTCCGAGCCCACCGGCAGCCGGGTGTCGGCGGCCAGCGGGGCGGGCCCGAGCCCGGACAACGTGTCGGTGGACCGGGAACCCAGCACCGGCGTGACATCGAATCCGCCGCGCACCGCGAGGTAGTTGCGGAGTCCCCAGCGGGGAGGATCGACGGACAGTTCGTCGCCGGCACGCAGCACGACGGCCGCGCCGAGCCCGACCGGCGTGCCGTTGACGCGGACCACCGCGTCGGCGCCGGTGACCACGGCGAGTGCGTTGCCGTCGGCGCGGACCCGCAGGCCGCCCAGGGTCGACTCGATGGTCGCCGCCGATTCGCGGTTTCCCACAAGGCGATTCGCCAGTCGCAACGACGCCCGGTCGGCGCCGCCGGAACAAGGGACGCCGAGGTGCGCATACCCTGATCGCCCGAGATCCTGGATCGTCGCGAGCGGTCCGGTCGCGACGACGGTCACCGTGGTCATCGGCGAGTCGGCTCCGCGTCCACGAACCGCACCAGCCGGCCGGTCGAGAGCAGCGCGGGGGGCTCGGCGTGCTCGTCCCACAATCGGATGTCGGTGTGGCCCAGCAGTTGCCATCCGCCCGGGCTGGCCTTCGGGTAGACCGCGCTGTAGCCCGCCGCGATCGCCACCGCGCCGGCGGGGACGCGGGTACGGGCCTCCGCGCGTCGCCCCACCCGCTCGAACGGATGCGGAGCCGCGTCGTCGGCGACGAGATAGCCGAAGCCGGGTGCGAAGCCCATGAACTGCACCCGCCACCGCGCCCGGGAGTGCAGGGCGATCACCTCGGCCGGCGAGATGCCCAGCAGGTCAGCGACATCCACGAGGTCCTCGCCGTCGTAGACGACCGGGATCACGATCTCGTCGGCCCGGGGATCGGGGCCCCGGCCGGCGCAGGCGTGGCGCCGCAATGCCCGGCGCACCCCCAGCTCGTCGACCCCGCGGCCCGGCCGTGCCTGCACCAGCAGGGTGTGCGCGCTGGGGACCAGGTCGGCGACGTCGCGGAGTTCGCCGCGCTCCACGGCGTCGCGGAGTGCCACGGCGGCGTCGAGCACCGCGGCCGACGGGGACTCGTCGGCCGAGAAGTCGAGCACGACCGCATCGGGTCCCGCCGGCAACTCACGCATGTCTCGAATCTACCGCCGCAAGCGCAACGGAATCGCGCACCCGCGGTGGCACACTGATGCCCATGAGGGAGATCGTCGTGTGCGGCGAGGCGCTCGTCGACGTCGTGGAACAACGTGTGCCGGACGCCCCGAACGACGGAACGCTCGCTCCGTTGCGGCCGGTACTCGGTGGCGGCCCGTTCAACACGGCGATCACATTGGGACGCTTGGGGAGTGCTGTCTCATTGTTGTCGGCGGTCTCCACCGACACCTACGGCGACGCCATCGTCGGCGCGCTGCAGTCCGCCGGTGTCGGGACATCCCTGCTGCAGCGACGCCCGGAGCCCACCTCGCTCGCCCTCGCGACCATCGGCGACGACGGTTCCGCGCGCTACACCTTCTACGTCGAGGGAACCGCCGACCGCCGCGTCGCCGACCCCGGCGGGCTCCCGCCGACGGTCCGCGCGGTGACGTTCGGGACGCTGTCGCTGGTCCTCGAACCCGGCGCGAGCGCCTACGAGGCCCTCATGCGCCGGTGCCACGACGAAGGCCGGTTGGTCGTCCTGGACCCGAACATCCGCGCGGCGGTGATCGACGACGCCGACGCGTATCGCCGGCGTTTTCGCAGGTGGCTGCCGTTCGTCGACGTCCTGAAGCTCTCCGACGAGGACGCGGCCTGGCTGGGCGAGGGGGTCGCTGGCAGCTCGGCGAGCCGATGGTTGGAGGAGGGCGTCGCGGCGGTGGTCACCACCTGCGGGTCGGCGGGCATCAGCGTGACGACGCCAGACCGTGAGATCACGGTGCCCGCGTGCGCCGTGGAGGTCGCCGACACGATCGGGGCCGGCGACAGCGTCCTGGGCGGGATCGTGCACCAGCTCGACCGACTGGGGGCGTTGTCACCCGATTCGGTTCGCGCACTGGACATCAGCCGATGGCGTGACGTCGCCGAATTCGCAGCTCAGGTGGCTGCGATCACGGTCTCGCGTCCGGGTGCAGACCCTCCTTGGGCAAGCGAGCTGAGAAGCGGCTAGTTTATAGCTGTGTGTCCTACCCGGACACTGTCAAAACTTCTGATTCGAATAAGGGGTTCGTGTGTCTGCTGAAACAGTCCCAGCCGACCAGGCGTCCGACACGGCCTCAGCGACCTTCACCTACCCCGGTGGAAAGCTGGAGCTCCCGATCCTGAAGGCCACCGAGGGGACAGACTCGGTCGCTCTCGGCAAGTTCCTGGCCGAGACAAACCTGACCACGTTCGACAGTGGGTTCATGAACACCGCGTCGACGAAGTCGGCCATCACCTACATCGACGGTGAGCAGGGCATCCTCCGCTACCGGGGCATCCCGATCGAGCAGCTCGCGGAGAAGTCGACCTTCATCGAGGTGAGCTACCTGCTCATCTACGGCGAGCTCCCGACCCCGACCCAGCTCGAGGAGTTCACCACCAAGATCCAGCGGCACACCCTGCTGCACGAGGATCTCAAGCGCTTCTTCGACGGCTTCCCCCGCAACGCGCACCCCATGCCGGTGCTGTCGAGCGCGGTGAACGCCCTGTCGGCCTACTACCAGGACTCGCTCGATCCCAAGGACGACGAGCAGGTCGAGCTGTCGACCATCCGCCTCCTGGCGAAGCTGCCGACCATCGCCGCCTACGCCTACAAGAAGTCGGCCGGTCAGCCTTTCCTGTACCCGGACAACTCGCTGAGCCTCGTCGAGAACTTCCTGCGGATGACCTTCGGCTTCCCGGCCGAGCCCTACGAGGTCAACCCGGATGTCGCCAAGGCGCTCGACATGCTGTTCATCCTGCATGCCGACCACGAGCAGAACTGCTCGACCTCGACCGTCCGCCTCGTCGGCTCGTCGCAGGCCAACCTCTTCACCTCGATCTCGGGCGGCATCAACGCCCTCTGGGGCCCGCTACACGGCGGCGCCAACCAGGCGGTCCTCGAGATGCTCGACGCCATCAAGGCCGACGGCGGCGACACCAAGAAGTTCATGGAGCGGGTCAAGAACAAGGAAGCCGGCGTCAAGCTGATGGGCTTCGGTCACCGCGTCTACAAGAACTACGATCCGCGCGCCGCGATCGTGAAGAAGACCGCCGACCAGATCCTGGAAACCCTCGGTGTCCAGGACGATCTGCTCGAGATCGCCAAGGGTCTCGAAGAGGTCGCCCTCAACGACGACTACTTCATCGAGCGCAAGCTGTACCCGAACGTGGACTTCTACACCGGTGTCATCTACCGTGCGATGGGATTCCCGACGCGCATGTTCACCGTTCTGTTCGCGTTGGGTCGCCTTCCGGGCTGGATCGCCCACTGGCGTGAGATGCACGAGGATCCGACCACCAAGATCGGCCGTCCGCGTCAGCTCTACACCGGCTACACCGAGCGCGACTACGTGCCGATGAGCGATCGCTGAGCCGCTCGGTCCGATCCGCCCGGAACATCGACTGACCGCCGACTCAAAGGAGAGTCCCAGTGACCAGCACCGAAAAGCCCGAGGTCGAGTTCCAGGCGGGTCCGCCGCCGTCCGAGCTGACCATCACCGACCTGATCGTCGGTGAGGGTGCCGAAGCCGTGCGCGGCGGCATCGTCGACGTCCACTACGTGGGTGTCGACTACGAGACCGGCGAGGAGTTCGACTCGTCGTGGGATCGTGGCCAGTCGGCCAACTTCCCGCTCGACCGGCTGATCCCCGGCTGGCAGGAAGGCATCCCCGGCATGAAGGTCGGCGGCCGCCGTCAGCTCACGGTTCCGCCGGAGCTGGCCTACGGGCCCGCCGGCGCGGGCCACCGGCTGTCGGGACGCACCCTCGTGTTCGTCATCGACCTGCTCGGGGTGGCCTGACGGCCACCAACCTGGTGTGGCTCAGGCGCGACCTGCGCCTGGGTGACCTACCGGCGTTACAAGCTGCCAGAGGGACCGACGATTCGTCGGTCCTTCTGTGCTTTGTGGTCGACCCTCGGCTGGAGCGGTCGTCGGGGGAGCGGCGGCCTGCGTTCCTGTTCGACTCGCTGCGCGAGCTCGACGACAAGCTCGACGGCCGGTTGCTGGTCGTGCGCGGGCGTCCCGACGAGGAGATCCCGCGTCTCGCGCGCGCCGTCGACGCGGAGGCCGTGCACATCTCGGCCGACTTCACCCCGTTCGGCAGACGCCGCGACGAAGCGGTCGCCGAAGCCCTCGGCGAGGTGCCGCTCGAGGCGACGGGATCTCCGTATCTGGTCTCGCCGGGACGTGTCACGAAGGACGACGGCGAACCGTACAAGGTGTTCACGCCGTTCTTCCGCCGGTGGCGCGACCACGGGTGGCGCAGGCCCGCAGAGTCCTCGGTGCCGTCCTCTGCGGTGGTCGACCCGGCGGACATCGCGAACAGCGGGCGGATCGCCGTCCCGAAGGCGCCGGTGAAGCTGTCCTTCCCCGCCGGGGAGGACGCCGCGCGGCAACGCTGGGCGGAGTTCGTCGACGCCGACCTCGCCGACTATGACGAGAGCCGCGACGACCCGGCCGCCGACGCGACCAGCCGGATGTCGGCATATCTGAAGTACGGCAACATCCATCCCCGCACGCTCGCCGTTGATCTCGGGAAAGGCAAAGGGGCGCAGGCGTATCTGCGCGAACTGGCCTTCCGCGACTTCTACGCCGACGTCCTCTGGCACTGGCCACACAGCTTGTGGCACAACTGGAATCGTCGGTTCGATGCCATCGAACTCGACACCGACGACGCGGCATATGAGCGATTCGAGGCGTGGAAGGCCGGTCGGACCGGCTTTCCCCTCGTGGATGCCGGCATGCGGCAGCTCAACGAGACCGGCTGGATGCACAACCGGGTTCGCATGATCACCGCGTCGTTCCTGGTGAAGGATCTCCACCTGCCATGGTGGTGGGGCGCGGAGTACTTCCTCGAGCAACTCGTCGACGGCGACATGGCCTCGAACAACCACGGCTGGCAGTGGGCTGCGGGCACGGGAACCGACGCGGCGCCGTACTTCCGGGTGTTCAACCCGCAGACGCAGGCGAAGAGGTTCGACCCGAAGGGCGAGTACGTCCGCCGCTGGGTCGGCGACGTGGAGGCCGACGACTACCCGGAGCCGATCGTCGACCACAGCGCCGAGCGGGCCGAGGCGCTGCGGAGGTACGGCGAGATCGGCGAGGCGTAGAAACGGTGCGCGCCATGTGCGTTCCTTTTCTACGAAATCCCCTTGAGCACCTCACCCCAGCTCATGCGCGATCCGGTGCGCAGGATTGATCGCTGGTAGATCCGCGCGGTCACCCAGGTCGCGGCGGCCGTGGCCAGTGCCATCAGCAGGAAGGTCACCACGATCTGCACGACGTCCGTGTCGCCGGTGGCGATGCGGATCGGCATGAGCGCCGCGCTGAACGGCGGAAGCCAGCTCAGCGTCTCGACGATCGTCGAATCCAGTGCCTGCACACCGAAGATCCCCGAGTACAGCACCGCCAGCGACAACACGGTCAGCGGCGCCGACGACGAGCTGAGTTCCTCCTGCCGGGAGACGATCGCGCCGGACGCGGCATAAAGGGACGCGAAGAACAAGAACCCGAGCACGAACCATGCCAGCGAGGCCGCGAACATGCTCACGGCCGCGCCGGGCACGGTGAGGATGCCGGTCGCCGTCCCCGCGATCACGGCGGTGGCGCCGAGCAGGACCACCTGCGTCAGCACGACGGCCCCGATGCCGATCACCTTGCCCCACATCAGATGCAGCGGCTTGATCGTCGCCAGCAGGAGCTCGACGACGCGCGAGGTCTTCTCCTCGACGACGCCGACGGCGACCATGGTGCCGCCCATCGTGATCGCGAGCATGAGCAGCACGAAACCGACCATGGCGATGACGATCCGCTGGCCCTCGTCGGGCCGGGCCGGGTCGATACTGGTCACGGTGACGTCGACCGCGGGCAGGGAGGCGGCGTCGATGCCCCGGTCGGCGAGCGCGCGGGACAGGGCCTCCTGGGACACCGCGGTGCGGATGGGCCCCTCGACGGCCGGGTCGGTCCCGTCCTTGCCGAGGATCACGTAGGAGCCGGCGGTATGGCCGGGGACGAGCGCGGCCGCGACGTCGCCGTCGGAGACGAACCGCCTGGCCTCGTCGACGGACGAGACGGGTTCCACATCGATGGTGGTGCCGGCAGAATCGGCGACGGCGACGATCGAGTCGGTGACCGATTGCGGCTGGGCGACGACGGCGATCTTCTCGGCGGAGTCGCCGCCGTCGAAGATCTTGAGCACGATCGCCCCCGCGATCAGCAGGACCATCAGCAGCCCGGTGCTGACCAGGAACGACTTCGTCCGCACGCGGGTGGTGATCTCGCGTTCGGCGACCAGCCGGATCGCCTGCGCCGCGCCGGCGGCAGGCGGGTTCTGGGTGGTGGGGTCGTGGAGCACGGTCATGCGGAGACCACCTCTCGGAAGAGTTCGGTCAGGGACGGGGCCGAGGTCGCGAAACGGTGGACGGGGCCATGTTCCAGTGCGGCGGCGAGGATCTGCTGGTCGTCTGCCAGCTGCGGGTCGATGAGCAGCCGGGTGGTCTCGCCGTACTCGACGTCGCGCACGCCGGGCAGGTGGTCGGCCCAGGCGGTGTCGGTACGCGGTCCGCTCACCTCGAGGGTGAGGCCGCTGCGTGTGCGCAGGTCCTCCACGGTGCCGAGCGCACGCATCTCGCCGCGGGCGATGATCCCGACCCGATCGCAGATCCGCTGCACGAGGTCGAGCTGATGCGAGGAGAAGATCACCGGGATGCCCTCGGCCGCCTTCTCCTTGAGGACGTCGCTCATCACGTCGACGGCGACCGGGTCGAGTCCGGAGAACGGCTCGTCGAGCACGAGCACATCGGGGTCGTGCACGAGTGCGGCGGCGAGCTGCACGCGCTGCTGGTTGCCGAGACTGAGGTCGGCGACGTCGTCGTCGAATCGGGAACCAACACCGAGGCGGTCGGCCCAGCGCCGCGCCGACTCCGCGGCCTCGGCGGTCTCCATCCCATGGAGTCTCGCGAGGAAGGTGAGTTGTTCTCCGACCTTCATCTTCGGGTACAGGCCGCGTTCCTCGGGCATGTAGCCGATGCGCCGCCGCAGATCGAGGTCGATGACGTCCTCGCCGATCAGCACGCGGCCCGCGTCGGGGGCGAGAACGCCGAGGATGATGCGCATCGTTGTCGACTTGCCGGCGCCGTTGCTGCCGACGAAGCCGAAGATCTCTCCGGGGGCGACATGAAAGGTCATGTCGCGCAGCGCGATCAGGTCGCCGTAGCGCTTGTGCAATCCGTCGACGATCAGTGGTGCGTTCATCGTTGGAGGTCCTCTCGGGCGGTGTCGGGAAGGGCGACGGGGAAGTCCTCGGGGTCGGGATCGGCCATCCACCAGGCGATGAGCATCGTCGGGACGCACACCGCGGTGAGGACGAGAGAGATGAGCAGGATCGCCGATCCGTAGACCCACTGGCCGGGAACCTCGTCCTGGGTGCTGAGGGCGATGAGCACGGCGTAGGGGATGAACATCGCTGCGGACAGGACGAAGAACCCGAACGACCGCGCCGAATTGCGTTGTGCCAGCTGGATCTCGTCGAGAGCGGTCACCGGCGCGTCGGCCACCGACCCGGTGACGATGCGCAGGATCGTGAGGATCGTCAGCACGGCGACGAGGCTGAAGCCGAACGGCAGGATGAACCAGGGCGTGCCGACGAACGCGAAGCCCGAGCTGACGATGACCAAGGCCAGCGCGCACAGGAGCGCGACCACGAGACGCCGGAACGATCGCCGGTTGCGCCACGAGGTCAACCGGTGGGCGTGCTTGGCGTTGAACGCCTGGTGCCGGCGACCCCGCCAGTCCTCGTAACGTCGCCAGACCTGTGGTTTTGCCTCTTCCGGGAACGCCGAGTTGGGGTCGTTCATCGTTCACCTCCGTTGTCGTTGGCGGCCGAGTCGGTTGCGGTCACGTCGCCTCCGGGTACCCGAGGTGCGCGTCGGTACAACTCGGCGGACATGGCGCCGAACGGCGTACGGCTGAACACGGCCTCCACCGGCAGGTCGAAGACATCGCAGATGCGGAACGCCAGGTCGAGGCTCGGGTAGTTGTCGCCCCGCTCGAGGGCGCCGACGGTCTGCACGTTGATGCCGACGAGCGCTGCGAGGTCGGCCCGGGACATCCCCCGCTCGGCACGCAGGACGCCGATGCGGTTGTAGATGGGGAGCTTTTCCCCACGCCGTATTGGACTCACCTCACTCAGTGTTGGGAAAACACAACAGGTTGTCAATAGTTAGGACGGCGAAAAGAGGTCGCTGCAGGTCAGCGGGCCGGACGGGCCGCGCGGCGCCGCCGGGACGGCGTGCGCCAGGAGGGATGCTCACCTCACGCCGAGTAACTCCGCTGCCACCCGGGCCGCCTCCCGGCCCGCCCGGTTGGCGCCGATCGTCGACGCCGACGGGCCGTAGCCCAGGAGCTGGACGCGCGGATCGGCCTCGACCACGGTCGCGAGGCGTCCGGTCATGACGATGCCGCCGCCGGGCGCACGAAGACGCAGGGGAGCAAGGTGGTCGAGCGCAGAGCGGAAGCCGGTGTTCCAGAAGATGACGTCGACGTCGAGGTGTTCGGGGTCGCCGCCTTCGGTGGTGCAATCCCAGCACACCCCGGTCTCGGTGATGCGGGTGAACATCGGCCGCCACTGCAGGATGCCGTCGCGCCGGGCGGCCGCGATCGTCGGGGTGAGCGCGAGGCCGGTCACCGAGACCACCGACGTCGGCGGCAGGCCGGCGCGGACACGGCGTTCGACGCGGGCCACGGCCTCGCGGCCCTGCTCCGGCGTGAACGGCTCCGGATCGAACACCGGCTCTCGCCGTGAGCACCAGAAGGTCTCGACGCCCGGGGCCTCGCGCGCGATCTCGATGAGCAATTGGATCGCCGAGATCCCCGCCCCGACGACGAGCACGCGCTGACCGGCGAACTCGGCGGGGCTCCGGTAGTCGTGTGTGTGCAGCTGGCGGCCCGAGAAGTCGGCCCTGCCCGGGATGTGGGGGATGAACGGCCGGTCCCACGTCCCGGTGGCATTGACGATGACGTCGGCGGTCACGCTCCGCCCGTCGCCGAGTTCCGCGCGGAACCCGTCACCGTCACGCCGGACCGAACGGACGTGGACAGGTCGGTGGACGTTGAGCCCGAATCTCGCCTCGTAGCGGCCGAAGTAGTCGGGCACCGCGGTCGCGGCGGGCAGGTGGTCGCAGTCGAGCCCCAGTGCGTCGACGATGCCCCAGCCCGGCAGGTCGTGGACCCGGTTGGCCGTGGCCAGGGTCAGCGACGGCCAGCGGAACTGCCAGGCGCCGCCGGGGCCGGGGGCGTGGTCGAGGACCTGGTAGCGCTCACCGAGACCGAAGCGGTGCAGGAAGTACGCCGCCGAGAGCGCGGCCTGGCCGCCGCCGATCACCAGGACGTCCGAGTGGTCGGCGATCTGTGCCGGGGGAGTGTCGCCGGGTGCGCTTGCGCCGGTGTTCTGCACGTCACCACCCTGTCATGACCGTCTGCACACGGTTCATCGGTAAGCTGTGCGACCATGATTCACTCCACCACCGACGGCGCCGTCGTCACCATCGAGCTGGACCGGGTCGAGAGGCGCAACGCCTTCAACGAGGAGCTGTTGACCGGCCTCGCCGACGCCTTCGACGCCGCGGTCGAAGGCGGTGCGCGGGCCATCGTGGTGACCGGGCGCGGTTCGGTGTTCAGCGCCGGCGCCGACCTCTCCGGCCCGGTGTACGACCCCGGCTTCCTCGAGAGACTGGTCGGGACGCTGGAGCGGATCGAGCGCACGCCCGTGCCGGTCATCGCCGCACTGAACGGCGCGGCCATCGGCGCCGGCGTGCAGCTGGCGATGGCCGCCGACCTGCGGGTGATGGCGCCCGACGCGATCGCCGCCATCCCGGCCGCGAAGATCGGTGTCGCCGTCGACGAATGGACCATCCGGCGGCTGGTCTCCCTGGTGGGGGCGGGACAGGCCCGCGGCATGCTCATCGGCTGCGAGCCGCTGAACGCCGACCGTGCACACGCACTGGGCTTCGCCAACCGGATCGGCGATCTCGCGGACGCACAGCACTGGGCCGCGACCATCGCCGAGTTCGCGCCGCTCACCCTGCAGCACTACAAGCTCGTTCTCAACGGCGACGGCGCACGTGATCCCGCTCCGGCCGAGCGGGATGCCGCCATGCGTCGCGCCTGGGAGAGCGACGACATGCTCGAGGGGCGCGCGGCGCGCCAGGAGAAGCGCGCTCCCCGATTCGTCGGACGCTGAGCCGACGCGTTCGCGGCCGTCGGCGATGACCCGCGTGCGCCGCTGAGGCCGACCGGCGCCGGGGCGCCGACGGCGGGCACGTCGTGCCGGGCGCGTGCACACTGGACTGCATGCGCGACATCCTGCCCGAGCTCGTCGGCCTCCTGACCGGGGCCGACGCCCGGCCGGTGGCGCTGTGCCGCGTCGTGTCGACGGCGGGTTCGGTGCCGCGCGACTTCGGGGCGGCGATGGTCGTGACCGCCGACGACACCGTGATCGGCTCGGTCTCGGGCGGATGCGTCGAAGGCGCGCTCGTGCACACCGCGCGGCAGGTCCTCGACGACGGCACCGCGGTGGTCGAATCGTTCGGCGTCGCCGACCCGGAAGACCCGGCACCGGGACTGACCTGCGGAGGGCAGATCGAGGTCCTCGTCGAGCGGGTGGAGGCGAGCCCCGAACGGCTGCGGCAACTCACGCTTCTCGTCGATGCGCTCGACGCCCACCGGCCGATCGCACTCGCCACGACGCTCACCGGGCGACCCGACTGGTATCTCGGCACGTCGGAGACCCACGAGCCGTGGCGCCGCCTCGACCGCGACGTCGCCGACATGCTGGCGACCGGACGCAGCGGCATCATCGGCGTCGACGACTGCGAGACGGCCGATCCCGCCGACGCTCAGGAGCGTCCCCGGACCTTCGTGCAGAGCTTTGCGCCGCCCGCGCGCCTGATCCTGGTGGGCGCCAACGACTTCGTCCGCGCGCTGAGTTCGCTGGGTGCGCGGCTCGGCATGCGGGTGACCGTCGTCGACGCCCGTCCGGTGTTCGCCACCCGGCAGCGGTTTCCCGACGCGGACGAGGTGGTCGTCGGCTGGCCGGACCGTTACCTCGCCGAGCAGCTCCGGGGCGGGCGCGTCGGCACGACGACTTCCTTGTGCGTGATGACCCACGATCCCAAGTTCGACGTGCCGACCCTGCGAACAGCCCTGCAGTCGGGCACATTCGGGTTCATCGGCGCGCTCGGATCGCGGCGGACAGTCGACGATCGCAACCGTCGCCTCCGTGAGGAGGGCGTTCGCGAGCAGCAACTCGCTCGACTGCGGTCGCCGCTCGGACTCGACCTGGGCGCCCACACCCCGGACGAGGTGGCGGTGTCGATCGCGGCACAGCTCATCGCCGAACGCCAGGGCGCCTCGGCGGCGCCGTTGCACGTGACGACCGGGCCGATCCATCACAGCCGGCCTCCTGGTTGAGTATTGCGAGGATGACCTAGGCCACTGTGTCGAACCAAACAGGCGTTGGTACGCAGTACACCGAAACCAACAGCAGGAATTTGTTCGTGGTCAGATGAGCGACGTCGGAGCGATTGGTGGCGGGTGGTCAGTTGCGCACCGCGTCGGGCTTTGCGAGCTTAGAACCCGATCGGTGGGCGCGGTCAGTCGGAAATGCTCAGTACCGCCTGTAGTCCGGGGTCCGTGCTTGGCCTACGACAATCTTGCGATTGCGGCGGCTTTGGCAGCTTTGAACTCGTCGTCATCGAGTAGGCCACGCAGGTGCATATCAGCGAGTCTTTCCAATTCGTCGGCCAAACCGACACCGGCTGTATTGGCTTCGGATACAGGCGTCGATGCCGGTCGCTCGTGAACCACCACCTGAGGACGCTTGTATTCCATGATTCTCTGTTGCAGTTCGTTCAAAGTCGGCTGAGCTTCCCGGTAAGTTGGCTTTCCCAGGGGAAGGCAATTCGACAGCGTGTAAGGGTCGTCGCTTGCCTGAGTGCGTGATTTGTTCGTGGACCGCCAGAAATCGTGGTTTCCGGACCCCTGGTAGCTCGGGGTCAGCACTTCTAGGACGCCGTTCACGAATCCTCCGTTGTACTCGATGTTTGTGATCTCGGCGTACGGAAATGTTGTCTCTCGGCCACCGCCAAGCGATCCGGCCATGAAACTGGTCATTCCCCCGGTCTTACTTATCAATAGGCGGTCTTCGAATGCTACGAGTCTTCCCCCGCTTCCGGCGTTGATTATGAACCAAGGCAATTCATTTGGGCGTGAGTGACGGTCGATGTCCTCCCACCACTTGTCTTTCATTGGTGAGCCGAAGATCTCGACCTGATCGCGCCTACTGATCCGATCCTTTTCGGCCTGGAGTGATGCGCTCGTTTCGTGACGTCGCTCGGCCAATTCTCGAGCAACCTGGGGGTCAACTCCGGTCCTGTGCAGATACTCGGCGTAGTAGCGCGCGAAGTCCACTTCCTCCTTATGGAGGAGCCCGAAATTGACCTCGCCCTCGTCTGTCAGGACGCGCATGCTCGTGCTGCCCGCCTTGGTTGGGAACTCGACTGCGCGCACTTGGTCCGCAAAGACCTCAACGGGAATGCGCTGCTGAGCGTTCTGTCCAGCAGGATAGAAGCCGATTATCCTGGCGTTCGTGATCGCAGTACCGACGGTCACCGGTTTGAATCGTGTTGCATTGGTGATTGCCCAGATTGTCTCGCCTGGTAACAAGTCGGCGGCCAGAGTAGCGCACCACTTCTCTGCCTTCTTCTCTTTAACCTTTGGGCTGCGCTCTGCCACCTCGACCACCTCCGATAGAACCGCTGATTCAGTCATGATCACATACGTAACCGACGAATTTCGCTGAAACCTTGTGCGCTATTAGGCTGCGCCCAGGGAAGTGGTATGCGGTCACCGCGGATAGCTCGAGGCCGCGCTCGACGCGTCGTCGAACCGTGAACCTGTGCGCCTCAGTCGCCGAGCACCCGGCGCAGGTATCCGTTCGCGAACACCCGCGACGGATCGAAACGATCTCGCACGCTCAGGAATTCGTCGAAACGGGGGTAGACGCTCCGCAGGTACTCGGCATCGCGCGTGTGCATCTTGCCCCAGTGCGGGCGTCCGCCGACCGCGGTCAGGATCGCCTCGACGTCGGCGAAGTAGGCGTCGGAGTCGGCCGGGTCGTCGCGGTGGTAGCGGTGGACGGCGATGTAGCCGCTGGTGCGTCCCGACGCCGTGGACAGCATGAGGTCGTCGGCGGCCGCGGCGCGCACCTCGATCGGGAAGCTGACCCGGTATCCCCGCCGGTCGATCATCGAGCGGATCTCGCGCAGCGCATCGGGCACGTCCTCGAGCGGGATCGCGTACTCCATCTCGCGGAAGCGGACGTCGCGATTCGAGACGAACACCTTCGTCGAGGCGTCGGTGAGCTCGCGCGCCGAGAGGCTGCGCCCGGCGAACGCGTTGATCTTCGGAACCAGGCCCGGTGCGCGCCTGCCGATCTCGCACAACAGCCGGAACACCTTGTTGCTCAGCAGCTCGTCGTCGAGGTAGCGGCGGAATCCCGACGGCCCGCTCACCGCGGCGTCCGCGGGCAGGCGCGTGTTGGTCTTCACCAGCGCGCAGTCGGTGTGGGGGAACAAGTAGAACTCGTGGTGGTCGGCCGCTGCGACCCGGTCGAGGAAGCCCTCGATCGCCTCGGTCGCCGACGCCGGTCCCTCCACCGCGTGCAGCCGGAAGTCGTCCACGCAGTTCAGCGTGATCTCGACGAGCACGCCCAGCGAGCCGAGACCGAGTGCAGCGGCCGGGAAGTCGGGATCCTCGGGGCCCAGTCGCACGATCTCGCCCGTGCCGTCCACCAGGGTGACCGCGGCGATCTGGGTGGCGATGCCGCCGAACGCCAGTCCGGTGCCGTGGGTTCCGGTGGAGGTCGCGCCGGCGATGGTCTGCCGGTCGACGTCGCCGAGGTTGGCCATCGCGAGACCATGCGGCGCCAGCAGCGCGGGGATCTCGTGCAGGTGGGTGCCGGCCTTCAGGGTGACCTGCTTGCCGTCGACGCCGACGAGGCCACGCAGACCGGACAATTCGAGCTGCACGTCGTCGGCGACGGCGATGGGGGAGAAGCTGTGTCCCGCGCCGACCGTCTTGACCGTCCCGCCGCGTTCGGCGGTCTCGCGCACGATCGTCGCGATCTCCTCGGCGCTCGACGGCGAGATCACCCGGTTCGGTGTGCAACTCGCGGTGCCGCCCCAATTGCGCCAGCGGTCCGCCGGACTCGCCGTGGTCGCCTTCACAGGAAGCACTTCCCCTCACCCCGGTAGGTCGGGATCACCTCGGTCACGACTGCGCGTCCGGCGTCGTCGAGGTCGATCACGGCCACCTGCCGGGCGCGCTCGCAGACCTCACCGGACTTGGTGTGCCGGAACCATACTCGATCACCGACGGCGAGTGCGGAAGCGGCACGTCCGCGCAGCGGGGTCTGGACCTCGCCGGCGGCCTCGGCGCCGAGGTAGTCGAGGCCGCGCGGCCACACCGGCTTCGGGAGCCGGTCGGCGCCGGGCGGGCCCGACGCGATCCAGCCGCCGCCGGCGCAGGTGACGATGTCGCGCGCGGGCCTGCGGACCACGTCGAGTCCGAACGCCAGCGCGGGCGCGGGCCGGAAGTGGGCGTAACCGTCGAAGAGGTGACCGCCGAAAAGGCCGCTGCCGGCGGCGATGTCGGTCACCGAGCGATCGCGCGCGGTCTCTTCCAGCGAGCCCGTGCCGCCCCCGTTGACGAACTCGAGGTCGGCGAGCTCCCGGAGTTCGGCGATGACCTTGCCGCGCCGGCGGCGGAGCTCGGCCATCGAACGACGCTGCATCAGCGAGACGACCTTGTTCATCGCGGCGCGGCCGGGCACCCTGTTCGCGACCCCGGCCACCTGCGCCTCGTAGGACATGACCCCGACCAGGTCGAAGCCGTCACGGGCGGCGACGGTCCGGGCGAGGTCGAGGGCCTCCCGTCGTGAGTGGACCGGCGACCTGCGGACGCCGACGTGGACGCGACCGCCGAGCAGCCGGTACGAGGCGTCGAGGTCGAGGGCGACGCGCACCGGGCGGCGCGATGCGGGCGGTGCGACGAAGTCGACGATGTCGAGCTGGTCGACCGAGTCGACGAGCAACGTCACCCGCGACGTGGCGACCTCGTCGGTCACGAAGGCCGCGAGCGCATCCCGCCGCACCGTCGGATAGCCGACGAGGACGTCGGCGATGTCGGTGGTGGTCGCCAGCCAGTGCGCCTCGGCGAGGTCGTAGGCCAGCACGCCGTGGAACCCTGGGCGCGTGGCGAGGTCGGCGACGACCGACCGGACCCGCAGCGACTTGCTGGCGATTCGGATCGGGACGCCGGAGGCGCGTCGGAGCAGATCGGCGGCATTGTGCTCGAGCGCCGACCGGTCGAGGGCGAGCACCGGGGCGTCGAGCCCGGCGTCGCGGACCGCCTGATCGATTGCGGCCCAGTATCCGTCGGGGTCGCGCACCCACAGTCCGTCGCCGAGCGGGCCTCGCGCGGAGGGGTCGGGCCGACGGTCAGTCGACTGTGACATAGGTCGACAGCTGATCGGAGACGGCGCCGATGATCGAGTCGATCACCTTCTCGTCCCCGGTGCTCAGGTGGATCAGGGTGATGGAGTTGGTCGCGGCGATGACGAACGGCCCGAGCTCCTCGACGGGGCGGTTCCAGGTGACCGGGGCGTTGTCGGAGATGGCCCGGAGGCCCTCGGCCGCGATGCGGTAGAGCTCGCGGTACATCGTCTGCCCGACTTCCTGCAGCTCCGGGTGGTTGTGGGCGTAGATGCCCAGCGCGATCGCCGCCTGCATGCGGCCCGGGTCGGCCTTGAGCAGGTCGTAGAACGCGTGGAACTGCCGTTCCATGTTCCGGCGGATGACCTCTATGGTCGTGGGCTCTTCGTAGTCGGCGGCGGGGAGCACCGCGTTGAGCATCCGTTCGATGTCGACGGGTACCGCCTGCTCCATGACCGCGTTCAGCAGCGCGGTGCGGCTCTCGAAGGCGTAGTGGAAGCTCGCGAGGGGCATACCGGCGTGTGCGCAGATCCGGCGGGTGGTGGCACCCTCCACGCCGTGATCGGCGATCACGCGGTAGGCCGACTCGATGAGCGCGCGACGACGTTCTTCAACGGACATCCGGGCCACGACGGTCTACCTTCGGGTGAGCATGCGCCAGCGCATGTGGTCTGAACGGTTTCGCGAAGCTTAGCAGTGCGATAAGGGCCGTCAGCGCGGTTCACCGCCGAAAACGCACGGATCGTCCCATCGCTCACGAGTGCCCGGGGCCCGTCGGCAGGCCGTGCCCCGCGGGATCGCGCCTGCCGACCTTCACTGTCCGAACGCACTAGTGTGTGATCGTGACCTCGAACGTCGGACGGACCACGGAATCGGCCTCGCGGGTACTCGGGCGGGTGACCTCGGCGGGGGCCATGATGGCCGACCTCGCCCTCGAACGTCTCGCCGCCGGCGGTGTCGGACCCGCGCGTGCGGTGGGCGCGAGCCGTGAGGAGATCGCACCGCACGTCCGAAACTCGCCGCATCAGCGCGACGGGGTGTTCGACAATCCCGAGCCGCAGAGCTCCATCGATCCCGACCTGCAGGTTCTCACCGAGATGGCACGCCGGCCGGGCCGGCCGCGGCGTCCGGTCATGGTCACCACCCCGCGGTTCGGGGCGCCGGCCCCGCTGGCGGTCACCTGGCTCGGGCACGCGACCGCGGTCGTCGACGTCGACGGAGCCCGGATCATCACCGACCCGGTGCTGAGCCGCCGCTGCTCGCCGAGCCAACTCATCGGACCGGCCCGGATGCACCCCGCGCCGGTGGCGGCGCGCCGGCTCCCGCCGATCGACGTCGTGGTCATCAGCCACGACCACTACGACCACCTCGACATGGACACCGTCACCGCCATCGCGGCCGGCCAGCCCGATGCCGTTTTCGTGACGACGATCGGGGTCGGCGCGCACCTCATCGCCTGGGGAATCCCGGAAAATCGTATCCGGCAGGCGGATTGGTGGGAGGAAATCGTCGTCGGCACGCCCGCCGGCGACCTGCGGTTCACCTGCGGGCCGGCCCGTCACTTCTCCGGACGCTGGTTGGCCCGCAACCTCACCCAGTGGGGCAGCTGGGCGATCAGGGGGCACACGCACAAGGTCTTCTTCTCCGGCGACACCGGGCACACCGAGCGGTTCGAGGACCTGGGAGCGCGCCTGGGGCCGTTCGACCTGACCCTCATCGCCGTCGGCGCCTACGACGAGATGTGGCCCGACATCCACGTCAACCCCGAAGAGGCGCTGTCGGTGCATCGCATGGTGTCACCCGGCGCCGGCGCGGACTCGGTGATGATCCCGATCCATTGGGGGACGTTCAATCTCGCCCGTCACCCGTGGGGTGAGCCCATCGCGCGACTGCAGGCCGGGACGCGCCGCGGGGACCCGACTGTGCTGGTCCCGCAGCCCGGTGGTTCGATCGACCTCGAACACCGCACCGGAACCGGTGTGGCGCATCCGAGTTGGTGGGAGGTTTCGGCGTGAGCACCACGGCTGAGACGATCGATCCGGGGTTGTCCGCGCAGGAGGTGGCCCAGCGGGTCGCCGAGGGCAAGGTCAACACCCTGCCCGACAAGTCCGGCCGGACCGTCGCCGACATCGTCCGCGCCAACGTCTTCACGCGCATCAACGCGATCCTCGGCATCCTCTTCGCGATCGTCGCCTTCACCGGATCGTTCATCAACGGCCTGTTCGGCCTGCTGATCATCGCCAACTCGGGCATCGGCATCATCCAGGAGGTGCGCGCCAAGCGCACTCTCGACAAGCTCGCCATCGTCGGCCAGACGCGTCCCCGCGTCCGGCGCGAGGGCAAGGTCACCGAGGTGGCCCCCGACGAGGTGGTCCTCGACGACATCATCGAGATCGGCGCGGGCGATCAGATCGTGGTCGACGGCGAGATCGTCGAGGCCACCGCGCTCGACGTCGACGAGTCGCTGCTGACCGGCGAGGCCGACCCCATCGACAAGGCTCCCGGCGACCGCGTCCTCTCCGGCAGTTTCGTCGTCGCCGGCGGCGGCGCCTACCGGGCGACCAAGGTCGGCGCTGACGCCTATGCCGCGCAGCTGGCCGCCGAGGCGTCGAAGTTCACGCTCGTCTCCTCCGAGCTCCGCGCGGGCATCGACCAGATCCTCAAGGTCATCACCTGGCTGCTCATCCCGGCCGGCATCCTGACCATCGTCAACCAGCTGTTCATCAGCGAGAACGGCCTCAAGCAGGCGCTGCTCGGCATGGTCGCGGCCCTCGTGCCGATGGTGCCCGAGGGGCTGGTGCTGATGACCTCGATCGCCTTCGCGGTCGGCGTCGTGCGGCTCGGCCAGCGTCAGTGCCTCGTCAACGAGCTCCCCGCGATCGAGGGCCTCGCCCGCGTCGACGTCGTGTGCGCGGACAAGACCGGAACGCTCACCGAGAACGGCATGCGCCTGTCGGAGCTGCGCATGGTCGGCGACGTGCCGGACGAGGACGCCGCCCGGGCGCTCGGAGCGCTCGCCGCACACGATCCGCGCCCGAATGCCTCCATGCAGGCGATCGCCGAGGCCTACCCGACGCCGCCGGCGTGGACGGTGTCGGCGATCAAGCCGTTCACCTCGGCCACCAAGTGGAGCGGCATGTCCTTCCACGACGAGTCCGGCGCCGCGATGGGTCACTGGATCGTCGGCGCGCCCGACGTGCTCCTCGACCCGGCGGGCGAGACCGCCCAACTCGCCTCCGACATCGGCGCGACCGGTCTGCGGGTGCTCCTGCTCGCCCGCACCGACGTCCCTGTCGACACCGAACCCGGCGATGGCGCGATCGCGCCCGGCCACGTCGAACCGGTCGCGCTCGTCCTGCTCGAGCAGCGTGTCCGTCCCGACGCCCGCGACACCCTCGAGTTCTTCGAACGCCAGAACGTCGCGGTCAAGGTCATCTCCGGCGACAACGCGCGCTCGGTCGGCGCGGTCGCCGAGTCGCTCGGCCTCGGCTCCGTGGACACCTCGGTCGATGCGCGCCGACTCCCATCGGACACGGACGAACTCGCCGAGGCCGTCGAGGAAGGGGTCACCTTCGGGCGGGTCCGTCCCGACCAGAAGCGGGCCATGGTCAAGGCGTTGCAGTCGCGCGAGCACACCGTCGCGATGACCGGTGACGGCGTCAACGACGTGCTCGCGCTGAAGGACGCCGACATCGGCGTCGCGATGGGATCGGGTAGCTCGGCCGCCCGATCGGTGGCGCAGATCGTGTTGCTGGACAACAAGTTCGCCACCCTGCCCTACGTCGTCGGCGAGGGTCGCCGCGTCATCGGCAACATCGAGCGCGTCTCCAACCTGTTCCTCACCAAGACCGTGTACGCGGTGTTGCTGGCGCTCTTCGTGGGCATCGGCGGCGTGCTGGGCAAGCTGTTCGACACCGAGCCGCTGAGCTACCCCTTCCAGCCCATCCACGTGACGATCTCGGCCTGGTTCACCATCGGCATCCCGGCGTTCATCCTGTCGCTGGCGCCCAACAACGAACGCGCTAGGCGCGGCTTCGTGCGCCGCGTGCTGCTGACCGCCGTCCCCAACGGCATCATCGTCGGCCTCTGCACCTTCGTCACCTACGTGATCGTCAATCCGGGCGGACCCGGCGTCCAGGTGGGCGGTGACAGCGTCAACCTCTCGCCGGAGCAGACGCAGGCGGCCACCGCGTCGCTGATGACCCTGATCGCGGTCGCGGTCTACGTCCTCGCGGTCGTCGCGCGCCCCTACACCTGGTGGAAGGTGCTCCTGCTGGCCGTGTCGGCAGGAGCCTACGTGCTGATCTTCTCCTGGCCGTTCACCCAGGACCTGTTCGAGCTCGACTCGTCGAACTGGACGATGAACTCGGTCGCGTTCGTGTCGGCCGCCGTCGGCATCGCACTGGTGGAGGTGGTCTCTCGTCTGGCGCCGCGGTGGATCGCCGCGCACGATCCGCACCACGTGCATCCCGCGGATCGCGACGCCGAACCGGTGACGCCGACCGCGTGAGTCCGCGCTGAACGCGGATAGACTCACGCGGTGGCCGGAAGGAGTCCGGCCCGTCGACCCAGGAGAGACATGGATCTGAAGGGCCTCGTCAACAAGGCGCGCGACACCCTGCGCAAGAACCCGGACCTCATCGAGAAGGGCGGCGACGCCATCGACAAGGCCACCGGCAACAAGTACGCCGAGCAGGTGGACAAGGCGCAGGACGCCGTCCGCAAGGCGGTCGGAGCCGAGCAGAAGGCGCCCGAGAACGACAAGTGACGGGCTGTCACCCTCCGGCGCGCGGATGGCGCCGGTAGGGCGACACCGACGGGTGGCCGTCGATGTGGAACCGCCACTGCCGGTCCGCGGCGAGCCGGACCCCGACACGGGGGCCGGCGACCACCCGCATCCGACCCGGCCGACGGCTCGCGGTCTCCAGTCGCACCGGGGACGCGGGGTCGGTGAGGTCCGTGTCGAGATCGTCCATCGTGATCCCCAGAGCCCGGCACAGATTTCCCGGGCCGCGGGCGAGATGCGCGTCGGGCACCGGCGTCGACCGCGTCGCATGCCGCCGTTCGCGTGCGATCTCCGCGCCGCCGACCACCTCGCCCGCCCGCAACAGGACCGCCGCGGCGGGACCGGTGCCGCGCACAACGATGTTGGCGCAGTGGTGGCCGTGGATGCGGTAGACGTACAGCCGTCCCGGCGGGCCGTACATGATCTCCGAGCGGGGCGTGCGCGTGTAGGCGTGCGACGCCGGGTCGTCCGGGCCCGCATAGGCCTCGACCTCGGTGAGCACGATCGTCACCCCGTGCCCGACCAGTCGGGCGCCGAGGAGTCCGCGCGCCTGTTCGGCCACCGGTGCGGTGGCCCGCGTCACGGGGACATTAGGCTCTGGGGCCATGGCGAAGACGAGCAACTCCATCGAGATCGGGCTGTCCCCGGAAGATACCTGGGCCGGGTTGACGGATCTCTCCCGGTATCCCGAGTGGCTGGTGATCCTCGAGGGCTGGAACGGGCCGATCCCGACTTCCGCGGAACTCCGGAAGGGCACCAAGGTCTCCTCGATCTTCGACATCAACGGCTTCCACTGGAAGTTCGACTGGGTGGTCGAGAAGCTCGACCACGCCTCGCACGTGCGTCTCAAGGGCAAGGCCAAGGCCGGGATCAAGGCGAAGCTGGACCTGGGCGTGGCTCCCACCGCCAAGGGAACCGAAGTAACGTTCACAGTTGATCTGGGTGGGCTGCCGCTCATCGGTCCCGTGGGCAAGGCCGTCGCGGAGATGGTGTCGGGGGACCTGACGAAGTCGCTGCAGCAATTCCGGGAAGTATTCGAGTGACGCGCCGCGTCGGGGGCTTCGATTGTCGGCGCTGATGCGTCGGGCGGTGTGAGGGCACCGCCGCACGAGGGGAACGAGAACATCTATGGGGCGTCACAGCTCAGACGGCGATCGCGCGGGCAACGAGTGGAGCCGGTCGGAGAAGAATCCGGCGGCGAGGAATCAAGCAGGGCAGAATCCAGCAGGGCAGAACCCGACAGGACGGGCCACCGGCGGGTTCCGCGCTGCGGGTGACCCCGGACGCCCCCGTGCCGAGAGCGACACCGGGCGCTCCCGCGCCGCATCCGACACCGGGCGCTCCCGCGGCGCATCCGACAGCGGCGGTTTCCGGGCCGCGTCGGGCAGCCCCCGCGCGTCGGACACCGGGGGCTTTCGTCCGGCCGCCGACGCGGGCGACGACGATTTCGGTTTCGAGCACCGCGAGCCGCGGACCGGTCGCCGCAGTCCGTGGCTGTGGGGCATCGTCGCGCTGGTGGTCGTCGCGGGCCTCGTGACCGGATTCGTCATCTGGAAGACCAGTACGTCGGGATGCGGCGAGCGCACCAAGGTGGCGGTCGTCTCCGACGCCGCGATGACCAACGCGCTGAGCGAGGTGGCGCGGCAGGCGTCGAAGGCCTCCTGCTTCGATTTCGACGTCAAGACCGCGGCCGGCGCCGACGTGCCGGGCCTGATGACGCAGGGCGCCGCGGCGCCGGACCTGTGGGTCGCGGACTCCCAGGTACAGGCCCGCCGGGTGACGACGCAGGTGCGTCGTGAACTCGACCTCGTCTCCCCGTCGATCGCCTCGACCCCGGCGGTCGTCGTCGGCAGCGACGTACCCGAGCTGCAGACCTGGGTCGACGTCATGAAGCTGCCGAACCTCCGAACCGGCAGCCCGATCGACACCAGCACCGGCGACGCCCCGATCATCGGCGCCCTCGCGGCCGTCGACGCGGGCGAGCTGACGAACGAGAAGTTCACCGAGGCGATGACGGTGCTCGCCGTGCAACAGAACAATGCGCGCCTGCAGAACGACAGCGAGGGCGCACGGCTCAACCTCGCCGACCGCGAAGGTGTGCCGGTGGTGACCACCGAGCAGCAGTACCAGCAGTTCGTGCGCACCCACCCGGGATCGGAGCTGAAGTCGAGCGTCCCGGAGTCGGGCACCGTCACCCTCGACTACCCGCTCGTGAACACCGCGGCGACGGCCCGGCAGGAGGTCGCCGCCGAGGCCGGAGCGGCCCTGGTGGCCGCGCTCGATTCGGAGACGGGCCGCAAGGCGCTCGCGGACGCCGGGTACCGCGACCCCGAGGGCAACGGGGTGGGCGAGCCGGTCAAACGCCTCCAGCTGGGAGATCCTGCCTCGGTGGACAAGGCGCTGCGCCAGTGGCAGGTTCTCGGCGTGCCGATCCGCAGCCTGGTGGTGCAGGACACCTCGGGTTCGATGGCAGCGGCGGCCGGCGGCGCGACGCGCGCCGAACTGCTGATCGAGGCGTCGAAGACCGGCCTGAAGCTGTTCCCCAACAACACGCAGATCGGCGGTTGGGCGTTCAGCGTCGACAAGGGCGGCAACGGCCAGGACTGGGTGGAGATGGCTCCGATCAAGCGCCTCGACGCACCCTCCGGCCGCGGCACCCACCGCGAGGCCCTCGCCGAGGCCGTCGAGGACGGGTTGTCGGATCTCGGTGGCGGCACCGGCCTGTACGACACGACGCTGGCCGCGTTCAAGAAGGTCCAGGACACCTACGACCCCAACTACTCCAACAGCGTCATCGTCATGACCGACGGCCAGAACGACGACCCGAACAGCATCACGCTCGACGAGTTGCTGGCCGAGCTCAAGCGCCTCGAGGACCCGGCACGCCCGGTGCTCGTCCTGACCATCGGAATCTCCGACGACGCCGACACCGAGGCGCTCGCGAAGATCGCCGAGGCCACCGGCGGCACCACCTACGTCGCGAAGGACGCCGCCGACATCCGCACCGTGTTCGTGGACGCGATCCAGGCGCGCGTCGCGGCCGCCGGTCGCTGACGCGCCGGGGCGCGGGTGGGATCACCGGAGTGCAGGTCATCGGGGACAATGGGTCGATGACCCGTGATTCGAGCATCGATCCCGATCTGTCCGGTGCGGCCGAGGTGTCCGGTGACGCCGCGCGTGCCGAGTCGGCCCGCTCCGGCCGTGCGGTGCTGACCCGAACCGGCGGCGTGGTCGCCGCGATGGCGGCGGTCGGCCTCGTCGCCGGTGCGTGTTCGTCCGACGACTCGTCGTCCTCGGCCACCTCGGCCACGTCCCATCCGGCCGGACACGACGCCTCGCACGACGTCCACTACAAGGACGGCGAATACACCGCGGAGGGCGGCTACATCTCGCCCGGAGGCCCGCAGAAGGTGGGCGTCACCGTCACCCTGTCGAACAACGTCATCAAGTCGGTGTCGGTCGACACCAGGCAGACCAAGGGCCCGTCGCTGAAGTACCAGGGCAAGTTCGCCGGCGGCATCGCGGACGTGGTGGTGGGCAAGAACATCGACGACATCGACGTGCACAAGGTGTCGGGATCGTCGCTCACCTCGGGCGGCTTCAACGAGGCGATCGGGAAGATCAAGCGGGAGGCGGCCGGCTGAGTCCCGGCTCGAGGAATCCCCTCCCCGTGCACGACTGGGTCTTCGAGGCGATCGGCACCCGATGGACGATCACGACCCCGGCGCCACTGGCGGCGCCCGTGGTCGCGGCGGTGGGTGCCGAGATCGAGCGGATCGATCGTGCGTGGTCGAGGTTTCGCGACGACTCCGCCGTCGCCGAGATGGCCCGTGCCGGCGGCAGCCACCGGGTGGAGGCCACCGACCAGCCGCTGCTCGATTGGTATCGGAGGCTGTACGACCTGACCGGCGGCGCGGTGACCCCGCTCGTCGGCGGGACCCTCGCCGCAGCCGGTTACGACGCCGACTATGCGCTGCGCCCCGCGGAATCCGTTCCGTCGGTCCCCGCCTGGGACGACGTGATCGCCGGTCACGACGGCGTTCTGGAGTTGCGACGGCCCGCGCTGATCGACGTCGGCGCGGCGGGCAAGGGGTTCGCGGTCGACCGGGTCGCCGGCATCGTCGCGGACGCCGTCGACGAGTACATCGTCGACGCGGGCGGGGACATGGTCATATCGGCGCGGCAGCAGCCGGTCCGGATCGCACTCGAGCACCCGCTCGACCCGGCCAAGGCGATCGGGGTCGTGACCCTCGACGGCGGAGCGATCTGCGCCTCGGCGTCGAACCGGCGGGCGTGGGCGGATTGGCATCACATCGTCGACCCCCGGACCGCCTCGCCGGCGTGGGAGGTGCTGGCCACCTGGGTGATCGCGCCGTCGGCGATGGAGGCCGACGGCCTGGCCACCGCACTGTTCCTCACCCCGGCGGCCCGGCTGCGCGGACATTTCGACCATCACGCCGACGGGTTCCACCACGTCACCTTCCGCCGCAACGGGAGCGTCGAGCACACGGCGGTCCCGGGATTGGAGTTGTTCCTGTGAAGTCGGTACTCGTGCGTCTGGAAGCGCCGGTCGATGCGGCGCGGCGGTTGCTGACCCCGTACCGCGCGGTGCTGTGCGGTCTCGTCGTGCTGGCGGTGGCGGCGTTCGTGGTCTCCGCGGTCGACGCCGAGTTCGGTTACCGGCCCGCCGATCTCGCGGTGTGGCTGGTCGTCGCGGTGGTCGCGGGCTTCGTCTCCAGCTACGCGATCGCCGCGGTCCTGCGGGTGCCGCCGAACTCGGATTCGTGGCTCATCACCGCTCTGATCCTGTTCTTCGTGTTGCCCGGCGGTTCGGAGGACACCGCGGTGGCGACGGTCGCGACCGGCGCGGTGATCGCGTCGGCGTCGAAATACCTGGTCGCCTGGCGGCGACGGCTGATCGTCAACCCGGCGGTCGCCGGCGCCGTGGGATGCTATGCCCTGGCCTACGCCGGGGTGGGGCAGGTCGACTTCCCGTTCTGGTGGGTGGCCGCCGAACCGATGCTGATGCCGATGATCGTCGTCGGCGCCCTCGTGGTGACGCTGATCCGCGACTGGCAGCTGGTGACTGTCTTCGTCGTCGCCTCGCTGGTGACCATCGGGGTCGTCGAACTGGTCCGCGGCGGACAGGATCTCAGGACCTGGATCGTGTCGAGCCCGATGTTGTTCGTCGCGGCGATCATGCTGCCCGAGCCGCTCACATCGCCGGCGACCCGACTGCACCGCCTGATCTACGCCGCGCTCGTCGGCGTCCTGATGCACTGCCAGCACACCGTCGAGGTGACCGATTCCTACACCCTGGCCTTCGTGCCGGAGGTCGCGCTGCTGGTCGGGTGCTCGTACGCCTTCGTCGTCCGCCTGGCGACGCGCACCGCCCGGCGCGTGCGTCTGGACGTGACCGCCGAACCGCTCGCCGAGAACACGTATGCGCTGCAGGGTGAACCCGCGGGCGGCGCACCGGCCTTCCGTGCGGGACAGTGGTCGAGCGTGAGCGTGCCGCGCTGGCGGGCTCCGGTGTGGGTCGGGTCCCGGCGGGTCTTCTCGTTCGTGTCCGTGCCGAAGGGGACGCCGGTCGAGTTCGGTTTCACGGTCTCCGGGGAGCCCTCGGCGTTCAAGGCGGCGCTCCTCGACGGCCGCGCGCGGCGCGTGTGGGTCGACGAGATCGGCGGGGATTTCGTCCTGCCGCGCGGATTCCCGTCGACCGTGCAGGTGGTGCTCCTCGCGTCGGGGATCGGGATCACCCCGTTCGTGTCGATGGTGCGGTCGCTCGCCGGCGCGGATCTGTCGCGACTGACCCTGGTGCACGTGCTGCGGTCGCCGCAACGAGCGGTCTACGAGGCCGAACTCGAGCAGGCGCGTTCGGCCGGCGCGCAGGTGGTGACGGTCGTCGGGCCCGAGCTCGCCGACGGCATCGACGATCCGGGCCGCCTGGCCGAGCTCGTCGGCCCACACGGGGCGGGCGACCGAGGAGAGGAACCCGTCCACTACTACGTCTCGGGTGCCCCGGCGTTCGTCGAGCGCACCACGGCGACCGTCCGCCGATTCGACGCGGCGACACGGTTGCGGCCGTGGCGGATTCACACCGACTCGTTCGCGGGGTACTGATGTCCCGCCGATACCCCTGTGAGATCGTCACCTTCGTGGTGTCGCCGGCTCACGCGTACTTCGGGCGGCCCAAGGACGGACCTGCCGACGAGGTCGAGACCCACAGCCCGCGAACGGTGGAGGTCGTCGCCGACAAGGGGATTCGCGGCGACAGGTTCTTCGGCGTGCGAGCCCACACCGAGGCCGCGGTCTCCTTCTTGGCGCTCGAGGCCTGGACGGCTGCGGCCGGTGACGCCGATCCGGTGCTCGCCCGACGCAACATCCTGGTGCGAGGCCTCGAACTGGACCCGCTACGGGGACGGGAGTTCTCGCTCGACACCGGCTCCGGACCCGTCCGGTTCCGCGGCGGTCGGCCCGCGCACCCGTGCGCGTGGATGGACACCGTCGCGGGCGAGGGGGTTCGCAAGGCGCTGATCGGACGCGGCGGCCTGCGTGCGCAACCGCTCACGTCCGGGACGTTGAGCGTCGGACCCGCGACCCTCCTCGCCGACGTCGAGCTGGATCCCGCCCGCGCCGCCGACCCGGTTCGGCGTCCGCAGCCGTTGTAGGACAACCGAACTCCCGTCGCACGCCATCTGACCGGCTTCGTTGCCGCTGATTCGATCCGATGAGCGGAAGGGCAACGGTCCAGGCGGGGTCCAGGCGGTGGTGCCCGCGGCCGACGGATGGCGCATCACCCGGCCAGCGCCCGCAGGAAGAACCCCACGTTGGCCGGTCGTTCGGCCAGCCGCCGCACGAAGTAGCCGTACCACTCGGTGCCGTAGGGGATGTACACCCGCACTCGGGCCCCGGACCGGGCCAGCCGACGCTGTTCGTCGGTGCGGATGCCGTAGAGCATCTGGTGCTCCCAGCCGTCCGGTGCGCGGTCGAATTCGTCGGCCAGCACGGATGCGGCCTCGATCATCGTCGGATCGTGGCTCGCGACCATCGGATATCCGTCGCCCTTCATCAGGATCCGAAGGCACCGTAGGTACGACTCGTCGACGAGGCGCCGATCAGGGTAGGCGACCGACGGCGGTTCGGCGTAGGCGCCCTTGCACAGCCGGATGCGCGCTCCGGAGGCGGCGAACTCCGCGCAATCGTCCTCGGTCCGACGCAGATACGCCTGCAGGACGGTTCCGACGTCAGGGAAGTCGCGACGCAGCGACCGCACGATGGCGAGCCGTTCGTCGACGGTGGTGTGGTCCTCGGCGTCGACGGTGACCAGCGCGCCGACCCGACGGGCGGCCGCGGTGATGGTCCGTGCGTTCTCCTCGGCGATCTTCGACCCGTGCTCGGGCAGGCGCAGCCCGAGCGCGGTCAGCTTGAGCGATACCTCGAGCGAACCGGGCGGGCGATCGCCGAGCGTCGGCATCGCCTCCAGCAGCGTGACGTACGCGGCGACCGCCGCCTCGGCGCGCGCCTCGTCGGTGGTGTCCTCGCCGAGGTGGTCCACCGTGACCGACAGGCCGTCGTCGAGTTCGCGCCGCATCGCGGCGAGCACGTCGTCGAGCGTCTCGCCCGCCACGAACCGCCGGACCACCCTCTCGGTGGCCGCCCACCGCTGCGACATCTGTTTCATCCGGTCGCTGCGGGCGGCAGCGAGAATCCCCGGCCGGAGCAGCGTGTCGAAGGCGCCCACGTCAGATCCCCGTGAGGTCGGTGCCCATGTGCGGATAGCGCCAGCTCGTCGGCGGGGTGAACGTCTCCTTGATCGTGCGCGTCGACGTCCAGCGCAGCAGGTTCTGCTTTGACCCGGCCTTGTCGTTCGTGCCCGACGCGCGGCCGCCGCCGAACGGCTGCTGTCCGACGACGGCGCCCGTGGGCTTGTCGTTGATGTAGAAGTTGCCCGCCGCGTTGCGCAACCGGTCGGAGGCGAGCGCGACCGCGGCGACGTCGGTGGCGAAGACCGCTCCGGTGAGGGCGTAGCCCGCGGTCGAGTCGACCAGTCCGAGAACGGATTCGTAGTCGGAGTCGTCGTAGACGTACACCGACAGGATCGGGCCGAAGTACTCGACGGAGAACGCCTCGTCGGTCGGGTCGTCGGCCAGCAGGACGGTGGGCTGCACGAACCATCCGACCGAGTCGTCGACCTGGCCTCCGACCGCGACGGTGATCCGCGGCGACGACTTGGCCCGCCGCAGCGCCGTGATCTGCTTGTCGAAGGCCTTCTGGCCGATCAGCGCGCCGCCGAAGTTCGACAGGTCGCGCACGTCGCCGTAGGTGATCTGCGTCGTCTCGCTCAGGAGGTCGTCGCCCATCTTCTCCCACATGGACCGGGCGATGTAGGCGCGGGAGGCCGCCGAACATTTCTGACCCTGGTACTCGAACGCGCCGCGGATCAACGCGGTCCGCAACGCGGCGGGATCGGCCGACGGGTGCGCGACGATGAAGTCCTTGCCGCCGGTCTCGCCGACGAGGCGCGGGTAGTTGCGGTAGCGGTCGATGTTGGCGCCGACCTGCCGCCACAGGTATTTGAACGTCGTCGTCGACCCGGTGAAGTGGATGCCGGCCAGGTTCTCGTCCGCGAGAACCACATCCGAGACGGCTTTGCCGTCGCCGTGGACCAGGTTGATCACCCCGGGCGGCAGGCCGGCGGCCTCGAGCAGCGCCATCGTGTACTGCGCCGAATATGCCTGGGCGGGAGACGGTTTCCAGACCACCGTGTTGCCCATCAGCATGGGCGCGGTCGGCAGGTTCGCGGCGATGGCCGTGAAGTTGAAGGGCGTCACGGCGTACACGAAGCCGTCGAGCGGCCGGTACTCGAGGCGATTCCACACGCCCGGGGACGACATCGGCTGCTCGGCGAGGATCTCCCGGGCGAAGTGGACGTTGAACCGCCAGAAGTCGGCGAGCTCGCACGGCGCGTCGATCTCGGCCTGCTGCACCGACTTCGACTGCCCGAGCATGGTCGCCGCGGCGATCCGTTCGCGCCACGGACCGCACAACAGCTCCGCCGCGCGCAGGAGCACGGCGGCGCGGTCGTCGAAACCCGTGTGCGCCCAGTCGTCGGCGGCGGCCATCGCGGCGTCGACCGCGGCCCGCGCGTCGTCGTGCGTGGCGTTGGTGATGAAGCCGAGCACCTCGCGGTGTGCGTGCGGCTGGACGACGTCGATGTGCTCGCCGTGCCCGAGCCGCAGTCGTCCGCCGATGATGTGCGGCAGCTCGCGTTTACCCCTTTCGGACTGGGTGGTGAGCTCGTTGAGAAGCCGGGTGCGCTCCGGCGAACCGGGTGCATAGCTGTGGACCGGCTCGTTGGCCGGCCGCGGGGGAGAGGTGATGGCGTCCATATCGAGAGTTCACCTGAGGTCGCCTTCTGTCGATATGGCCGATCGGCAAAGCCGTACTCCGTAGAATTGTCCATATGGACAAATCGTCGGGGGTGGCGCTCGGACGACTCGTCCTGGCGCTCGACCGGACCGTCGCGACCCTGGTCACCGCACCCCGAGGACTCGACGTCCCGGTGCGGTCGGTGGCGCTGATCGACGCCGACGACGTCCGGTTCGGTCTCGACCACGCCGCGCGCACCGCCGATGTCCACCTCCTGGTCGGGCTCTCCGACGAGGAGAGCGCGGTCCTGCTGGGCGGCCTCGGCAGCCATCGCCCGGTGGCCGTACTCGGCAAGGCTCCGTCGGAACTGCTGACCGAGGTCGCCGCCCGTCTCGGGACCGCCGTCGTCGGGATAGATCGCCACGCCCGTTGGGAACGCGTCTACAATCTCGTCGCCCACGTCCTCGACGCCGCGCGCGCCGACGCGGCCGCCGGCGAGTCCATGGAGTCGGGGGCGACGGGCGACCTGTTCGAACTCGCCGCCGAGCTCGCGCGCCGGACCAACGGCCTGGTCAGCATCGAGGACGAGCGATCCCACGTGCTCGCCTACAGCTCCGCCGGAGACGAGGCCGACGAGCTGCGGCGCCTGTCGATCCTCGGGCGGGAGGGTCCACCCGACATGCTCGCGTGGCTGCGGCAGTGGGGTGTGATGGACGCGCTGCGCACGTCGAGCGGTGTGGTGGCGGTGTCCGAGCGTGCGGACCTCGGCCTGCGTCCACGGCGTGCCGCCGCCATCCGTGCGCCCGGGAGCGGGGAGTTCCTGGGCGTCGTGTGGCTGCAACAGGCCGCCCGACCGTTCGCGCCCGACACCGACGAGGTGCTCGTCGGCGCCGCGGCGGTCGCGGCCCGCGTGATCGCCCGCCGCCGAACGGCGGGAACCGGGCACGACGAACTCGTCCGGCGACTCCTCGGTGCGCGTGGCGAGGTCATCGACGTCGACGACCTCGCAGCGCAGTTGCACCTGAGGACGACGGAACCGGTGACGGTCGTCGGTTTCGCCGGCCGGAGCAACCCGGACGGACCGCCGGCGCCACTGGCCGCCGACCGCAGCCGCCTGTCGGCACTCACGCTGCATGCCAGCGCATTCAGCCCGTCGTCGGTGACGGCGACGATCGGGGACCGCGCCTACGCCGTGCTCCCCGGGGTGGCCGGGGAGGCGGCGACGGATTGGGCACGGGTCTCGGTCGACGCCACGGCCCGCCAGTTCGACGCCCGCATCCGGGCCGTGGTGGCCGGCCCGGACGTGCTCGCGTCGGTGCCGCGCCTACGCGCGCAGATCGACCGCGTCCTCGACGCCGCCACCCTGGAAGGGGAGCTGATCGACGAGGTCACGACCGTCGCCGCCTCCCGCACCGGCGTGCTGCTCGGCGAGATCGTGGCGCTGCTCGCCGACAACCCCGACCTCGTCGATCCGCGCGTGACCGAACTCGCCGATCTCGACGAGCGGACCGGCAGCGGGTTCACCGCCTCGCTGCGCGCCTATCTCGACCGGTTCGGCGACGTCCGGGCGGCGGCCGACGACCTGCACGTCCACCCGAACACGTTGCGCTACCGCATCCGTCGCATCGAGACCCTCACCGGTATGGACCTCGCCGATCCGGCCACCCGGCTCGTCGTGGCGTTGTCGTTGCGGGTGCGGTAGCCGCCGACACAGCACTGTGCCCGCCGGAGTGGATCCGACGGGCACAGTGGTCCCTGTCCGACGCCGCTGGTCAGAGAATCGTGAGCATCTCGTTGTAGGTGGGCAGCGGCCACAGGTCGTCGGCAACGATGCCCTCGAGCGTGTCGGCGACCTCGCGCACCGCCGACATCGCCGGGATCAGCACGTCGCGAGCGTACTTCGATTCCTCGTAGGTGCTCTCGCCGTGCATCTCGGCGATCCCGGCGTCGAGGGTCGCGATCGCCTCCTGGAACTTCCCGATGAGTGCCGTGAGGTCCTCGAGAAGCGGTGTGGGGGCGTCGATCCCGGCCATCTTGAGCGATGCGGCGGTCCCGGCGAGCTCGCCCTGGTAGCGGATCGCGGCGGGCATGATGAGCGTCTTGGCGATCTCCGAGGTCTCCTTGGCCTCGACGAGCAGCGTCAACGCGTAGTACTCGAAGATCACGTCCTCGCGGGCCTCGAGTTCGCGCTTGGACAGGACGCCGTACTTCTCGAAGATCTCCACGACCTCCGGCGAGGTGTACTCGACCACCGCGTCGACGGTGGTGCGCAGGTTCTTCAGTCCGCGGGCGGCGGCCTCGTGCTGCCATTCGTCGGAGTAGCCGTTGCCGTTGAAGATCACCGCACCGTGGTCGATCACGATCTGCTGCAGCACCTTCTGCACGGCGTCGTTGAGGTCGACGCCGGCGTCGAGCAGCTTCTCGAGTTCGCTGGAGATGTGGTCGAGCGAGTCGGCCAGGATGGTGTTGATCGCGACCATCGGATCCGAGATGGACTGGTTGGATCCCGGTGCGCGGTACTCGAATCGGTTGCCGGTGAACGCGAACGGGCTGGTGCGGTTGCGATCACCCGGATCGGCCTTGAGCGGCGGCAGGGTGTCGACCCCGAGCTCGATGACGCCGGCGGCCTTCGACCCGGTCGCGCCGCCCTTCGCGATCTGCTCGAAGACGTCCATCAACTGTTCGCCGAGGAAGATCGAGATGATCGCCGGCGGTGCCTCGTTGGCGCCGAGTCGGTGATCGTTCGACGCCGATGCGACGGCTGCGCGCAACAGCCCGCCGTACCTGTGGACGGCACGGATGATGGCGCCGCAGAAGGTCAGGAACTGCATGTTCTCGTGCGGCGTGTCACCGGGGTTGAGCAGGTTGCCCTGGTTGGCGTTGCCCAGCGAGAAGTTCACGTGCTTGCCCGAGCCGTTGACGCCGGAGAACGGCTTCTCGTGCAGCAGGCACTTCATCCCGTACCGCTCGGCGACGTTCTTCATCGTCGTCATCATCAACTGCTGGTGGTCGTGCGCGAGGACCGAACGCTCGAAGACCGGGGCGATCTCGAACTGACCCGGGGCGACCTCGTTGTGGCGTGTCTTGGCCGGGATGCCCTGTTTGAACAGCTCGCGATCGAGCTCGATCATGAACGACAGCACGCGATCCGGGATGGCGCCGAAGTAGTGGTCGTCGAACTCCTGGCCCTTCGACGGCGGTGCGCCGAAGAGGGTGCGGTTGGAGGTCATCAGGTCGGGTCGGGCGTAGAAGAAGTGCTCGTCGATGAGGAAGTACTCCTGCTCGGCGCCGGCGTAGGAGACGACTGTGTCGACATCGTCGTGGCCGAAGAGCTTGAGCAGCCGCATCGCCTGCTTGCTCATCGCCTGCTGGCTGCGCAGCAGCGGGGTCTTCATGTCGAGCGCCTCACCGGTCCAGGAGATGAAGATGGTGGGGATGCACAGGGTGTTGCCGTTCGGGTTCTCGAGGATGTACGCGGGGCTGGTCACGTCCCAGCCGGTGTAGCCGCGGGCCTCGAAGGTGCCGCGCAGGCCGCCGTTGGGGAAGCTCGACGCGTCCGGCTCACCCTGCAGCAGGGTCTTGCCGGCGAACTCGGCCATCGACGTCCCGCTGGAATCGGGTTCCAGGAACGAGTCGTGCTTCTCGGCGGTGAGGCCGGTGAGCGGATAGAAGACGTGTGCGTAGTGGGTGGCGCCCTTCTCGATCGCCCAGTCCTTCATCGCGACCGCGACGTAGTCGGCGAGAGTGGGGTCGAGCGGGCAGCCGGTGTCGATGGTCGCCGCGACCGCCTTGAAGACGTGCCTCGGAAGGCGCTTCTTCATCTCCGACAGACCGAAGACGTTGCGGCCGAACGTGTCTGCCAGAGGTTCGGTGAAGCCGGGGGCCGATACCTCGTAGGAGGTCACGGCCTCGATGGCCTGACGGCGGGACATGCTGCCACTCATGGTTGCTCCTGGTGTTTCACGCCGACCTCCGGTTCCGGTGGGTGCGACGACGACGCTGGGGTGCCGCGGTTGCGAGCGCCTCGACGCTATGAGCTGGGTGTATGCCCGCCGTTGCCCCTGTGTGACGTGGAGGAAAACTACGGTCTCGCGCGCGATGCGGGGCCGGCTCCCGGCCGCGTCCCGGAGCCCCTGGCCCAGTCCGAGTCCGGTCGGCCGCGCACGATCGCGTCTCGAACCGGTGAGTGGGTGTATGGCAACCACAGCGCTTGCACCGGGGCCAGTGGCGGATCGTCGAACGAGACGACGCGAACCGACCCACCGTGCAGGTCACCCGGAGGGTCGGTGACGAACGCGCAGGCTTCGGGGAATCGCGCAACTGCCGTGGCAGGCGGTGTGCCCTGGACCGGATTCACGATCAGAGTTGGTTCGAAACCGCCACGGCGGCAAAACGATACGAGAAAGTCTGTGTAGAAGGACCGTCGCTCGGGTGCCCACACGACAATGGGCGTATCGATGAGGTCGAGAACCGAGACGGAATTGCGGTGCGCGAGGGGATGGTCGGCGACGACCGCGATTCTCAACTCGTGGTAGGCGAACACGGCCGAGACGAGATTCGCCGACGACTCGACGCCGCGACGGAGCGCGACGTCGATCTCGTTGGCGAACAACAGATCACGGAGCTGACCAGGGAAGACCTGCCGCGCTGTGATCGGCTGATGCGGCATCAGATCGATCGCGGGCGTGATGAGACGGTAGACCTCGTCGCCGGAGATGGCGGGCGAGTGCCCCACGACGAAGGGTTTGCTTTCGCCTTTCGCCGTCTCACGCACCTGGGTGAGTAGCGCGTGATTGCCCGCGAGCAGTGACTTGGCGCCGGAAAAGAGCGCGTTGCCGGCATCGGTCAGGTGGAGTTTGCGGCGGCGCCGGTCGAAGAGCGGAACGCCGACGTCGCGCTCGAGCTGGCGTATCGACGCGGACAAGGCCTGTTGTGTGAGGAACAGTCGAGCCGCGGCCGCGGACAACGTATCAGATTCGACCGCCACCACGAACTGATGGAGACGGCGGGTGTCGAGGAGTTCGGTCTCAGGAAGGGGCATGCATGTCCTTATACAAGTCGTGTTTGTGTTAGCACCATAAAACATCGATTGATCTTTGTGTTTGTTCCGCAAAGACTGGGTGCATGACCACACAGGAGAAATCAGCAGAAATCACCCGACTCGACGGGAAGGGTGCGCTCGTGGCCGGCGGCGCAAAGAACCTGGGGAGGCTGGTTGCGCTCGATCTCGCGCGTCGGGGAGCCGATGTGTTGATTCATTACAACAGTGACGCGACGAAGGCTGCTGCCGACGACACCGTCGCCGAGATCCGGGCCATGGGTGGGCAGGCCGCCGCCCACCAGGCAGATCTCACGACTGCGTCTGCGGTCACCGATCTCTTCGACGCCGCAACCGCTGCGTTCGGTCGTCTCGACATCGCGGTCAACACCGTGGGCAAGGTCCTCCGCAAGCCGATCCTCGAGACGACCGAGGCGGACTACGACGTGATGTTCGACGTCAATGCGAAGGCCGCGTACTTCTTCATCAAGGAGGCAGGCGCGCATCTCGAGCGGGGTGGCAAGGTGATCACCATCGTGACGAGCCTGCTCGCCGCGTACACGGACGGTTACTCCACCTACGCGGGTGGCAAGAGTCCGGTCGAACACTTCAACCGCGCGGCGTCGAAGGAATTCGCCGACCGCGGAATATCGGTCAATGCGATCGGCCCCGGTCCGATGGACACGCCGTTCTTCTATCCACAGGAAACCCCCGAGCGTGTCGAGTTCCACAAGTCGCAGGCCATGGGCGGACAGTTGACCAAGATCGAGGACATCGCACCGATCGTCACGTTCCTGTGCACCGAGGGTTGGTGGATCACAGGTCAGACCCTGTTCGCCAACGGCGGCTACACCACACGCTGATTTCATTGCGACGCAAGGAGATGAAGATGGTCGATGTGCCCACACCTGTGCAGCGACTGCTCGATGCCGTCAACAGCGGTGACACGGACGCCTTTCTGGATGCGTTCGCCGTCAACGGTCGTGTTGACGACTGGGGCCGAGTGTTCAGTGGTCGTGACGAGATCCGGCGCTGGAGCGATGCGGAGCTGATCGGCAAGCGCGCGACGCTTGCGCCGCTCGGTGCGGTCGGTGATTCCGAATCGGTCACCCTGACCGCGACAGTGGGCGGCGACGGTTTCAACGGTCCGTCCACATTCACCTTCGCCATCGAGGGCGATCTGGTGACGGGCATGACCATCCGCGAATGAGTCCGCGTCCTACCGCAACAAGGCCTCCTCGTTGCGGTAGGACGCGCGGATTCACCGATGTCTCAGTCCGCGGACGGTCCTGCGGGCCGTACCGACCGCATCGCGATCCCCACGCCGAGCACGGCGAGCCCGGCGAACCCGAAGCACAGCAACCGGGTCGACGACGCCGGATCGGAGCCGAGACTGACGAGCAGGCCGGCGACCGCCGTGCCCACGGTGTTGGCGACCATCTGCACCGAGTTCACCCCGGCCGACGCGCGGGCGGCCTCGGCCTGATCGGTGGTGATGCCCATGGCGGCCGTCGCGACGTGGGGGAACGCCATGCCTATCCCGGTCCCGGCGAGGACGAGGCATGCATACCAACCGAAGACGGCTGCTGCCCCGGACAGCGGTTGCAGCACGCCGTAGCCGCTCAGGCCGACGGCCAGCAACCCGGGGCCGGCAACCCGCGCCGCCGACGCCGCACGACCGTGCGCCCAGGTGCTGCTGGTGATCTGCGCGATCGTCCACCCCGACGACAGCGCCGCGGGCAACAGACCGGCGGCGAACGGCGACAGCCCGCCGACCTGTTGGCCGAACAGTGGGAGGAACGCCTCGGTGGTGGACCCGATGGCCAGGACCGCGACGGACAGATAGATCCACTTGAGCGGGTTGCCGCGGGTGTAGGCGAGGCGGGGGAGCAGGCCCGTGTCCCCACGACGGTCGACGGCGACGAAACCGGTCATCGCGGCGGCGGCGAGCACGCCCAGCAGCACGATCACCGTCGTCGAAGCCGCCACCGACGCCACCGAGACGGCGGCCGCGACCACCGTCACCGCCGCGAGCGACGCCCACGGCAGCGGATGCCGGTCGCCGGACCCGCGACCCCGGGGCAGGGCCCGCGCGGCCAGGACGGCGATCGCGGCGGTGAGCGCCGCGAGGAACCAGAACGATCCCCGCCACAGTCCGAGTTCGGCGAACATGCCGCCGAGCGCCGGTCCCACCAGGTTGCCGACGCCCCACATCGCCGAGATCAGCGCGACCGCACGGGACCAGATGCGTCGCGGCAGCGCGATCTGCACGACCGCGAAGGCCAACCCGGTCAGCAGGCCGCCGCCGAGGCCCTGGACGAGGCGTCCGGCGAGCAGGATTCCCATGGTCGGGGTGAGCGCGCAGATCACCGAGCCGACGGCGAACGCGCTGAACCCGATCAGGTAGGCGCCGCGCGCGCCGAACTGGGCCAGCGAGCGGGTCACCAGCATCGACGAGACGACCGAGGCGATGAGGAAGACGGTGACGACCCAGGCGTAGAACTCCTCGCCGCCGATGTCGGCGACGGTGCTCGGCAACGACGCGGAGGTCAGGAAGGTGTTGATCGCGAAGACGAGGATGCCGCCGGCAAAGACGGAGACCGCGGCCCGGTGCTTGCGGGCGAGTAGCTCGGACCATCCGCCCGTTGTCGTCGACATCGTCTGAAGGGATATCCGACCCGCAGCCGGACTGGCAAATCGCCGTCGTGTCGGACGGGACCTCGGCCGCGTCGAGGACATAGTCTCTAATCTCTCGGACACCGACCCGGACGAGCCGGGTCACCGACACTGCAGGAACGGGGACCAGCGTGGGAGTGGTAAGCCACCAGGTGAAGGTCGATGCGCCGCGTGAGCGCGTCTTCGAGTACGTCGACGGCTATCAGAACGTCCCGGAGTATCTCTTCGGGGTGAAGCGGTTCACCCCGACCACGGAGCAGACCCAGGGACTGGGCTCGACCTTCGAGGTCGCGATCGACGTCGGCCCCAAGACGCTCAAGAGCGTCGTCAAGTGCACCCAGTACATCCCCAACGAACTGATCGAACTCAGGGCCGTCGAGGGGTTCAGCGCCAACTCCACGTGGAAGTTCGCCGACGCCGAGGACGGCGGCACCGAGATGACCGTGGCATTCGACTTCAAGCTGCCCGGCGGCATCGCGGGCAAGCTGCTCGGCGGTCTCATCGGCCCGTTCGCCGACCAGGCCGTCAAGCACAGCGAGGAGACGATCGCGAAGAAGTTCGCCGATCACGGCTGACGGTCACCACCGACTCAGCACATCGAGCCGGGGTCGTCGTCCGCGACGGCCCCGGCTCGTTCGTCTCAGTGGCGCGGTTCGAGCATCGGGACCAGGAACCGGCGCGCGATGTCGGCCAGTTGCGCGTCGTCGGTGATGTCGACGACGCGGCTCGGGACGGTGAGGAACGACGCCGAGATCCGCACGAACATCTCGGCGACGAGTTCGGCGTCGAGGTCCGCGGAGATGTTGCCCGCCGCCTGTTCCCGGCGGAGCTGGGCCGCGACGAACTGCTGCACCACCGACAGCAGGAGTCCGTCGTCGCCGATCATCGACTCGATCAGCATGCTCGACTCGGTGTGCGCCATGCCGCTGATGAGCGGGTTTCCCGCGAAGGCGCGCAGCGAGCCGACGAATCCGAGCACCACGCGGTCGGCGGCGGTCCTCGCCTTCGGGATGTCGGCCCGGAACTGGTCGAAATAGCGCCGGAACTCGCGTAGCACCACCTCGTCGACCAGGGCGTCCTTGGTCGCGAACTTGCGGTAGAGGGTCACGCGGGTCACGCCTGCGGCCTTGGCGACCTTCTCCATCGCCGTGCGCTGGATGCCGAATCTGCAGAAGAGGTCGTAGGCGGCGTCGAGCAGACGCTCGGCGGTCGGGTCGTTCTCCGCGGCGGTCGGGGTCATCGACCCCAGGAACGCCCGCTGGATCACCGAGCTCGACGACGATCCGTGCGGCGGCTTCACGGTGCCGGTCAGCTCGGCGGCGTTGGATGTCATCAGACGAGTCCCTCCTGCGTCTCCGGCGATCCTCCGCCCGGATCAACAATCCCGAATTATCTCGATTCCGGTGTGCCCTCGGTCACACGATGGTACGTAAGGATACAAGGTTACGCAGATTGTCACATTGATACATCGCCGAGGGATGCGCCTCGACGAGGATGGGGACGGGGACGATGGAAGCACTCAACAGGCGCAAGCTGCTGAAGGCGGGCGGGATGGTCGGTGCGGCCGGAGCCGTTGCCGCGGTCGCCCCGGCGACGCCGTGGACCTGGTCGCCGGCGAACTCGTTGCCGGGGCGTGGAACGGGCGCCGACCCGAGGCAGGTCTGGGACGACGAGGCCGACCCGGTGATCGCGAAGGTCATCGAGAGCGGACAGGCCCCGCATGTGAACAGACTCCTGCGCACCTGGCACAAGAACTCGCAGCCCCTGCCCGCCGGACTGCCGAAGGAACTGCGGGACTTCATGGAACACGCACGGCAGCTGCCGCCGTGGACCGACCGGGCGAAGCTCGCCACCGCAGTGAAGTTCAACCAGAAGCGCGGCACCTACCTCGGCGTCATCTACGGCTTCGCCAGCGGCATGATGAGCACGCTCATCCCCCGCGAGGCGCGGTCGGTCTACTACTCGAAGGGCGGCTGGGACCTCAAGGACCGCATCACCAAGACAGCGAAACTCGGCTACGACATCGGCTCGCTCAACGCGTATCAGCCCGGCGGCGAGATGATCGTGACCTGCCTGAAGACCCGGATGGCGCACGCCGGCGTCCGGTATCTGCTGCCGCAGTCGCCCCACTGGGTGCATTCCGCCGACGAGTCGGTGCCGATCAGTCAGGCCGACATCATGGTCACGTGGCACAGCCTGCCGACGACGGTGATGCGGAACTTCCGCACGTGGAAGGTGCCGATCGCACCCGACGAGTCGGAGGGCTTCCTGCACTCGTGGCAGGTCACCGCCCACATGCTGGGCGTGAAGGACGAGTACATCCCCAACTCCTGGGCCACCGCGGAATCGCAGGCCAAGCAGGTGCTCGACCCGATCCTGCAGCCCACCCCCGAGGGGCGCAAGCTCGCGAACATGCTGCTCGACCTCGGCATGAATCTCGACCTCACGCTGCTGTCCCGCGGCGTGCTGGGCGCGTTGACGCGATTCGTGCTGGGCGATCAGTCGGCCGATTGGCTGCAGATCCCGCGCGAGCCCGTCTGGAGCCCACTGCTCGAGACGGCGTGGACGCCGTACGTGCTCGTGCGCGAGGGCCTGCTCGACCTCGGCATGCCGCGCGAGGCCTACTGGGCGATCGACGAGTTCCTGAGGCAGTTCGTCCTCTGGTATGTGTCCGAGCTGCGGATGCCGATCAACATCGAGATCCCGGTGATGAACAACCCGAAGTACAAGTGACCCGGCTGAGGCGCCCGGCGCCGGCTGTCAGTTCCGGGCGGCCGCCACGGGGGCCTCGGTCGGTGTCTTCTGGTCGTCGGTCTTGCGGCCGTCGTCCTTGGTGCGGCGCCCGAGGCGCAGCGGGATGCGGGGCCGGGCCGTCAGGTACTTGCTGAACGGCAGGCGCAGCAAGAGCTCGACGAGCAGCAGCGACAGGGTCAGGACCACGACGACGAGGATCACCGAACGCAGGGTGGCCGAGTTCGGGAACCACTCGAACAGTCCGCTGAGGAAGCCGACGCGCCCGAGGACGTCGAGGATCAGCGGGTGCACGGCGAACACGCCGAACGCGCGCAGGGTCGCCTTGGCGACCACGTTCGCCGCGGCCGGCCGGCCGGACGCGCGGCGGTCGTCCCAGAGCAGGCCGATCAGCCAGAGCAGGACGAAGCCGGCGACGTACCAGGGCAGGCTGGCCGGGTTCCAGGCCGTGTTGGCCTTCCACGGCACGTTGCCCGGGGAGGTCGCGAGCAGGTAGGCGGCCGAGGTGAACGCCGCAGCGCCCACGGCGACCAGGAAGACCGCCGCCATGTGGTCGCGCAGCCACTTGTCGACGGCCTGCTGATGCTGCGCGGCGAGCACGCCCATCGCGATGAACAGCGCGTACATCGGCAGCGTCTTCCACAGGTGCTGGTAGGTGACGTCCCAGAATTGTCCGGAGGGCCGGGGGAGGTACTGGTACACCACGAACATCGCGACCTGGATGACCGCGCCGATGGAGAGAAGCGTCCACGGGTGGTTGCGGCCGCGCTCGAAGATCCACGAGATGAGCGGGAAGAACAGGTAGATCTGCATCGAGATCAGCAGGAAGTACAGCTGGTACTTGCCCTCGCCGACGAGCAGATCGTGGGCGAGCTGGGGGAACAGCTCGTTCATCGGCGGGAACGGGTTGTCCCGGATGATGACGTGATCGGTGATCGTGTAGATCACGGTCCAAGCCAGGTACGGCCAGATCACCAGGCCGAATCGGCGGCGCCAGAACTGCACCGGGGACATGTCCCGGCCCTGGGTGCTGAGGACAAGTACGTACAGGGTCACCGCGACGAAGCCGTAGCGGGTGAGATGGCACAGCGTGCCGATCAGGTTCGCGGCGCGCACCTCGTCGGGGCCGCCGTTGATGGCGTTGACGCTGTGGGCGACGACGACGAAGGCGAACAGCGCGACACGGACGAAGTCTGCGGTGTGCGCGCGGGAGCGGGCCTTCTTGATCGCCGCAGCGTCGACGGCACCCTGTCGGGCGGAGTCACGGCGTGTGGCCTCGTCGCTCCGGTCTGCGTCGGAAGTCGCGGTGGCGGCGGAGCCCGCGTCCGGTGTGCCGGTTGCGGGGGAGGGGTCGGTCTCGGCGGTGGCGGGCGCGGTTTCGGCGACGGAGGTCGAAGAGACCTCGGACGTCGAGACGTCGTCGCCGGCGGTGCGCGCCGAGCTCGCTGCGTGCACCAAGAAAGAACCCTCCCCGGTTGACCAAACTGTTACCGATACGAAGTGTACGGACCGATTCCGGCAACGGCCTCGTCGCCGAGGGCTGTGCGGCGGTCCCGGAACGCAGCCGTGATCGCCCGGTTCCGTGTCGCCGACCACTGTACCCAGCGTCGTAGGCGGCGGCACCCGGACGGCGTCCGCGCAGGTCAAGGGGTATCTGGACGTACGCCGCGCGTGCGCGCCGCCGACCCGTGGAACCGGTGCGCGAGGCTGTCGCGCGCGATCGCCGGAGCGAGACCCATCTCACGCGCGATCTGCTTGCCGCCACTGTCGGGCGTACGCGCCTCGTCGCTGTGCCGGTACTCGGTGACGCGGCGGTGGGCGTAAACGGAAGTGACGGGTGGGTGCGGTGTGCACCCGGGTTGCTGCCGTAGACTCTCCGGTGCCGCCCGCGCGGGCGCGACGCCTTCGTAGCTCAGGGGATAGAGCAACCCTCTCCTAAAGGGTAGGTCGTAGGTTCGAATCCTACCGAGGGCACCGAACCGGCCTTGACCTGAGACTTTTCCGCTCCACTAGTGGCGTGGCGACCGGGCGAACCGTCTCCGGTACACGAGGGGCGAGACCCCGACGGACGCCGCGAAGTGATGTCGCAGCAGCGTCGCCGACGCGAACCCGACGAGGCGCGCCACCTCCTCGACCGGTGCATCGGTCGATTCGAGCAGCTCCTTGGCGGCGAGCACCCGTTGTTCGGTCAGCCATCGCCGCGGTGACACCCCGACCTCGTCGACGAATCGCCGGGCGAACGTCCTGCTCGACATGTGCATGCGTTCGGCCATGGCGTCGACGGTGACGTCGCGGTCGAGATGTTCGAGCAGCCAGCCGAGCAGCTCGCCGAACCCCTCGTCGGAGCAAGCGGGCATCGGCATGTCGACGAACTGGCGCTGGCCGCCGTCGCGGTGCGGCGACACCACCATCCGCCGGGCGATGCGGTTGGCCACGCTCGCTCCCCACGCCTCGCGGACCAGGTGCAGCGACGCGTCGATGCCGGCGGCGGTGCCCGCGCTGGTGGTCACCGGTCCGTCGTCGACGAACAGGACGTCGGTGTCGACCTGCGCCTTCGGGAACTGCCGGGCGAGTTCCTCGCCGTAGCGCCAGTGGGTGGTGCAGCGGCGGCCGTCGAGGAGTCCGGCCGCACCCGCGACGAACGCCCCGGAGCACACGGTCAGGACACGCCCGCCGTTGTCGACGACCGCACGCACGGTGTCGAGGATCTCCTCGGGGTAGTTGCCGTCGGTCTTGCCGCCCGGGATCGCGACGAGGTCGACGTCGCGGCACTCGTCGAGTGTGTGGGACACCTGCACGGAGATGCCGCGACCCACGGTGAGCGGTTGCGACGGTTCGGGCGCAGCCACGCGGAAGTCGAACACCGGGACGCCGTCGTCGGAGCGGTCGAGGCCGAACACCTCGTAGACGACGCCGAACTCGAAGAGCGCGACGTTGCCGTGGAGGAGGACGCCGACGGATTTCAGCATCCCGCCAGTATGGCAGAAGATTTGCGCATATTGACGTTCATGCCACTGTTGGCGAAATTCCTGCGGGCGGAAAATTGCTGCCATGATCATCGCAGCCCTCGTCCTCGCCGCCGCCGTCCTCGTCGCCGTGATCGGACTCGTCGTCCTGACCCGTCGGACCCCGCCCGGCCGCCGCACGCCTCTCCAGCGCCTCGTCGACTGGTGGACGCGCGATCCCCGGCTGCCCTACGGTCCCGACACCGACCGTGTCGCAGCGGAATTGAGCATTCTCACCCGTCGCCACGACCGACTCGTCTGACGCGGGTCCGGTGTGCCCGCCGAGGGCTGCGCTACGGTAGCGGGCGTGAGCTCACAGACCGTTCTCGTCACCGGCGCGACCAGCGGCATCGGCGCCGAGGTCGCCCGTCAGTTCGTCGCCCGCGGGCACCGCGTCTTCGGCACCACCCGCAACCCCGACACCGTGCGCGACCCGATCCCGGGCGTCACCTATGTCCGCCTCGACAACGCCGACTACGACTCGGCCACCGCGTGTGCCGAGACCGTCGGGGCCGTCGACATCCTCGTCAACAACGCCGGCGAGTCGCAGGCCGGCGCCCTCGAGGACACGTCGATGCAGGCGATCGAGGATCTGTTCCGCGTCAACGTCTTCGGGCCGATCGCCCTCACGAAGGCGGTGCTGCCCGGGATGCGGGAGCGGCGTCGCGGAACCGTCGTCATGGTCGGGTCGATGCTGTCGAGCTTCCCGGTCGCATTCCGCTCCAACTACGCGGCCACCAAGTCGGCGCTGAAGGCCTTCGCCTTCGCGACCCGGCGTGAGGTGGCGCCGTACGGGATCCGCATGATCGCGGTCGAGCCGGGGACCATCGCGACCGGTATCGGCGACCGGCGCAGCATCCACATCGGCGAGAACTCGCCCTACCGTGCCGAGTACGAGACCCTGGCCGCGGCGACGCGTCGCAACGAGGACGCCGGCATCAGTGCCGAGTCGATGGCCCGACAGATCGTCGACGCCGCGCTCGCCGACCACCCGAAACCCTTCTATGCCCGGGGCAACAACGCCCCGCTGGTCTTCCTGCTGCGTCGCCTCGCGCCGCGTCAGCTCGTCCTGGACATGACCGCGCGCAAGCACGGCCTGCCGAAGGTGAAGATCTGACCGTGCGGATCACGTTGCGGGTCATCGGGATCGGCCCCGGAGGCCCGCGCCAGATCACCCTTCAGGCCGTCGACGCGATGGCCGACGTCGACGCCTTCCTCGTGCTGGAGAAGGGGGCGGCCAAGAGCGGTCTGCTGCAGGCCCGTCGTGAGATCCTCGACGCCCATGCGCGGCAGGGATATTCGCTCGTCGAGATCCCCGACCCGCCCCGCGACCGCGATCCCGTCGACTACGACGCCGAGGTCCGGCGCTGGCATGCGGCACGTGCGGATCTGATCGCCCGCGCACTGCGCGACGAGGTCGGCGACGGCGGGGTGGCCGCGTTCCTCGTGTGGGGCGACCCGGCGCTCTACGACAGCACGCTCCGCATCGTCGAGGATCTGTCCGCCCACGACGACCTCGACCTCGACGTCGAGGTGATCCCGGGTGTGACCAGCGCGAGTGCGCTCACCGCGGCGCACGGCATCGTGGCCAACCGCGTCGGCGAGCCGATTCACATCACCACCGGCCGTCGGCTTGCCGAGACCCCGGCGGGTGCGGACGCCAACCAGATCGTCATGCTCGACGGGGATCTCGCCTTTCGGCACACCGCCGACCCCGACGACCACATCTGGTGGGGTGCCTACGTCGGCACCGCCGACGAGATCCTGATCAGCGGCCGGGTCGGTGACGTGACCGACCGGATCGTGGCCGCGCGTGCCGAGGCGCGCGAACGGATCGGTTGGATCATGGACATCTACCTGTTGCGCAAGGGGTAGCGGGGGAGGCCTCGATCTGCCGGGCCGAACAGGTGCGAGCCCCCATCAGGACTCACGCGTGCCCGGTCCGTGGTTCTCACATCAGCTCCCGTGCCACCAACTCCACAGTCACCAGTGCTGCGATCGAGCTCACCGCAAGCAGGCCGATCAGCACGAACAACTGCATGGCGGCCGCGGCCCACACGGACGCGCCGCCGAGGACCATGCCGACGAAGGCGCCGGGGATCGTCACCAGCCCGACCGCGCGGGTCTGGTCGAGCCCGGGGATGAGCGACGTCGCCGCGGCGGTCGCGCAGATCTCCAGTCGCGCGTCGCGAGGGAGCAGCCCCAACGACAACGCGGCCTCGACCTCGCCTGCGCGGGTGGTCAATTCGTCGTGCGCCCGGCGCCCCGTCAGCGACGTGGTGACCATGGCGTTACCGAGCAGGATGCCGGCCGTCGGGATCACGGCGATACCGCGGTCGGGGAGCACGCCCACGAGCACCAGTACCACGACCAGGATCAGCGTCGGCACCGCGACCGGTCCCACACACCAGCCGATCGCACGCACGTCGGGGGCCGCCTGCCGTATACGCCTGGCCGACGTGAACGCGGCAGCCGTCGCCATCACGAGCACGAACAACGCCGACGCCCACAGATACTCGACGACCACCGCCAGGACGCCGGCCAACGCGGCCAGTTGGACGACGGCGCGCACCGACGCCACCACGGTGTCGGTCGCGAGGCCGCTGCGCCGGTTGACCAGTACGGCGACGACGGCGAGCAACACGATCGCGACCGCGAGGGCCGGACCGATGTTGACGACGGCGTCGCCGACTCCGTTCACACGGGCCAGTTCACCAGATCTGCTGCAGGGCCGCGAGCATGTCGTCGCGGATCTCGCTGCGGCAGATCACGAAGTCGGGCATGTAAGGGTGGCGGTTGTTGTAGACGATCTCCGAACCGTCGAGGCGACTGCAATGCAGGCCCGCGGCCAGCGCCACTCCCACCGGCGCGGCGTTGTCCCATTCGTACTGGCCGCCGGCGTGCACGTACGCATCGGCGTCGCCGCGGACGACGGCCATCGCCTTCGCTCCGGCCGAACCCACCGGCACCATCTGCAGACCGAGGCGGTTGGCCACGAAACTCGTCTCGTACGAGCCGCCCCAGCGAGAGGTCACCAGGCGCCGGGTCAGCGGGCCGTCGGTCTCGGCGACGGTGTCGGCCCGGAACAGCTCGCCGGTGGCCGGCAGCGAGACGGCGGCCTCGATGACCCTGCCGTTCTCGGTCAGGGCCACGTGTACGGCCCAGTCGGCGGTGCCGTTGGCGAACTCCCTTGTGCCGTCGAGGGGGTCGATGATCCACACGCGCTCGGCGGTCGCCCGGTCGCCGACGTCAGCGGCCTCCTCCGACAACACGGCGTCGTTCGGGCGGTGCCTGCGCAGCACGGTGGAGATCCACGCCTGTGCCAGCGCGTCACCGACGTCGCCGAGCATTCCCCCGCCGAGGAGGTCGCCGGACCGGATCCCGAGCAGGATCTCCCCGGCGCCCTGCGCGATCCGGGCGGCCAGCTCGGCGTCGGAAAGACGGGAACTCATCCCTTTACTAGAGCACACTGGAGGCATGCCCGAGCTTCCTGAGGTCGCCGCCATCGCCGACTATGTCGACGGCCGGGCGGCCGGACTCCCGATCCGGCGCGTCGATGTCGCATCCCTCTCGGTCCTGAAGACCGCCGACCCGCCGTACACCGCCCTGGCCGGCCGGATCGTCGAATCCGTCGGCCGGATCGGTAAATACCTGGTCATCCGCACCGTCCCGGGTTCGGAGGCCACCGCGTCGGAACCGATGATCGCGATGGTCGTCCACCTCTCGCGGGCCGGCTGGGTGCGCTGGAGCGAGGACCTCTCGCCCAAACCGCTGCGGCCCGGCGGGAAGTCGCCGATCGCGCTTCGGGTGCACTGCGGCCTGCCCGGCGAGGGATTCGACGTCACCGAGGCCGGCACCCAGAAGCGGCTCGCGGTGTGGCTGGTCCGCGACCCCGCCGAGATCGATCGCGTCGCCGGACTCGGCCCGGACGCCCTCGAGCTGACCGAGGAGCGCCTCGCGGAGATCCTGGCCTCGACGACCGGCCGCATCAAGAACGTGCTCACCGACCAGCGCGTGATCGCCGGCATCGGCAACGCCTACTCCGACGAGATCCTGCACACCGCGCGGCTGTCGCCGTTCGCGTCGTCGAAAACCCTGAAGCCGGACCAGGTGAGCGCCCTCTACGACGCGATGCGGACCGTGCTCACCGATGCCAGCAGCCGTCTCGAGGGGCAGGAGGTGGCGCGGCTCAAGTCCGAGAAGCGCATCGGCCTGCGCGTGCACGCGCGCACCGGCCTGCCGTGCCCGGTGTGCGGCGACGCCATCCGGGAGGTCTCGTTCGCCGACCGCTCGTTCCAGTACTGCCCGACCTGTCAGACCGGCGGCAAGGTGCTCGCCGACCGCCGCATGTCGCGGCTCCTCAAGTAGCGGCTTCCGGCGCAACTTACCGCCCGGTAGCCTGGGCGTCGTGACCCCACGGCAGAAGATCCTCATCACCGGTGCGAGTTCGGGACTCGGCGAGGGCATGGCCCGTCGGTTCGCGGCGCGGGGGCGCGCGCTCGGACTCGCGGCGCGTCGCCTGGAGCGACTGGAGACCCTGGCGGCCGAACTCCGGCCGTCTGCGGCGCAGGTGGCGGTGACGCCGCTCGACGTCACCGACCTCGACGCGGTGCCGGTCGCCTTCCGGAAGCTCGCCGACGAGCTCGGCGGCCTCGACCGCGTCATCGTCAACGCCGGCCTCGGCAAGGGTGCCCCGCTGGGCACCGGCAAGGCCGCAGCCAACATCGAGACCGTCCAGACCAACCTCGTCGGCGCCCTCGCGCAGGCCGAGGCAGCCCTGGAGATCTTCCGTGAACAGAACGCCGGGCACCTCGTGCTGATCAGTTCGATCTCCGGCGTCCACGGGCTGCCGAAGGCGCAGGCCGCGTACTCGGCGTCGAAGGCCGGACTCACCGCGCTCGGGCAGGGGCTGCAGGCGGAATTCGCCGGCTCGCCCATCACGGTGTCGGTGATCGCGCCCGGTTACATCGAGACCGACATCAACCGGGGTGTGAAGACCTCGCTCATGGTCGACACCGACAAGGGCGTCGACGCGCTGGTGAAGGCGATCGAGGCCGAGAAGAGCTGGGCTCCGGTGCCGGCGTGGCCGTGGACCCCGATCGCCGCGGCGCTGAAGTATCTTCCGCTGTCGCTGAGCCGCCGCCTGGTCTGACCCGTCTCCGGCCGATCCCGCCGCAGCGGGACTCATTCGGCCGACGGATCTTCCGGTCACCCGGCGGCGGAGGAGGTTAGCGTGGCGGAATGTCTCGGGAGCGGGCGTCCTTCCGCCGGGCGGGCGGCGTCCTGACCTGTGTCGGCGTCGCACTTGTCGTCGGCGGTGGTTGCACGCCGGCCGATCCCGCCGGACCGGACAGGACGACCGCGACCATCGTCGACAAGGGCGCGGGCAAGGTCGCGACCGCCGGCCCCGCGCGTGACCTCGACCCGGTGATGCGCCGATTCCCGCTCCTCGCAGACGGAACGGTCGACGGCTGGGTCGCGGGGACGATCGGCGCCGCGCCCGGTTCGTCGGAGCGGGTCCCCGGGCCCACGACGTACTGGTTCGACGCGGTCGTCGACGTGGGGACCGAGCAGGTCGCCGCGTGGGTCCGGGAGTACGACGCGGCTTCGGTGGCGGCGCCGGATTCGGTGGCCGTCGAGCTGCGGGATCTCGTGCTGTCGGGCGAGTTCGTCGGCGGTCGCCGCCTCGACGATGCGTTCTCCTCGGCGCGGTGGCATGCGAGGGTGTACCTGTTGCCGACGACAGGCCGCGTCGTCGTCCTCGGAATCGGGGACTGACCTGCGTAAGGTGACCTCTCGTGGCGAGCAAGCAGGGGCAGACGGTGGCCTGGGGCGCATTCCAGGTGTTCGGCGGCCGACGACGCGATCAGGTCAGTGAGCTCCTCGGTGACGTCTTCGGGCGTGACGACGTGGAGGCCCTGGCCGCCGACTGGCGCGGGGTCGTCTACTTCACCCTCGCCGAGGACGAGACCGTCGATCCCGAGACCGTGATCGGCTTCGACCCGTCGAGCGGCAGTTCGGGTGAGCTGGCCACCGTCGACGAAGTGCTGGCCGCGGTGCGCAGCGGCGAGGTCGCCGACGCGGTCGACGTGGCGAGCTTCGACGCGTGGCGCACCGCCACCGGCACCCGGTCCCTCGACATGGGTTCGTGCGTGCCGCCCGCCCTGTTCGAGTTCCTCGGCGGCGACCCGGCCGAAAGGGTCACCGAGCCGGAGGATCTCGTGACCTACGTGGCGACCGCCGCCGCGATCATGGGCCGGCTCGAGAAGCTCGGCGTCGAGCCCGGCGACGAGATCCCCGACGAGGTGTTCGACGAGAGCTACTGGCAGTAGACGACACCGCACCGAGACCACGCCGAACGAAGCAGCTTCGAACGAAGCAGTACCAATGAAGCAGTGGCAGTGAGGAAACGGCACAGCATGTGACGAATCCTGGCACCGGTCGAACCGATTTTGCGCCGAAATACCCTTGCGTCCGTCCTGTCCGTGTTTTCATACCTGCGATCAGCCGTTTCGAGTTTTTTCGGAGGTGTCGGGGTGAAACGGATGTGGGCAGCTCTGGCTGCCGTGTTCGCTCTCTGTCTCGTTGTCGCGGGGTGCTCGGGTTCGGGTGACTCGACCCACTCCACGTCGTCGAGCTCGTCGGTCAGCAACGTCGCCAAGACCGGGACCTGGGACAAGGAGGGCAAGCCGGTCAACGGGGGTCCCGCGGGCGCCGACGGCTCCAGCGGCAACAACCTGACCAAGGACTACTGCGCTCACAACATCGATCCCAAGTGCCCCAGGGGGAGCTATCTGGGTGCGCATGTCGCCGCGCACGAGAAGAGCGGTTCCTGGGATGCCAACGGAAACCCGGTGAACGGCGGTCCCACCGGCGCGGACGGCTCCACGGGCAACAACCTGACCCAGGAATATTGCGCTCGCAACGAGGATCCCGCGTGCCCCAAGGGCAGCTACGTCGGTCCGAACGCGATCCGCAATCCCGACGGCAGCCACTCCTTCGTCAAGTGCGAGGGCACCGTCTGCACCAATCCCAATCACGGAGGCGGTGAGGGCACCGGCGCCTGGGATGCCAACGGCAAGCCGGTGAACGGCGGACCGACCGGTGCGGACGGTTCGACGGGCAACAATCTGACCCACGAATACTGTGCGCAGAACGAGGACCCGGCCTGCCCGCACGGAACCTACGTGGGACCCAACGCGATCAAGAGCCCCGACGGCGCGAATCGGTACGTCCCCTGTGAGGGCACCGTCTGCACCAATCCGAACCACGGCGCGGGCGCGGCGTCCGACGACCACTCCGACGGCGACCCGGGCGACGACCCCGACCATGCCGATAAGGCTCCGCGGAGCGCGGAGGCGGGTGGCAACTGAGCCGGCCGGAACACGGTCGTGACGAACCGGCCGCGGCGAGTGCGTACTCGCCGCGGCCGGTTCGTGTGAGAGGTCTCTGACGCCGTTGCTCAGACAGCGCGTCCGCGGTGCCTGCGGTACCAGGCGACCAGCTCGTTGGTCGATGCGTCGTCATCGGCGTTCGGCGCCTCGGCCTGGGTGATGGTGCCGAGCAACGCCTTCGCCTGCTTCTTGCCGAGCTCGACGCCCCACTGGTCGAACGGGTTGATCCCCCAGATCGCACCCTCGACGAACACCTGGTGCTCGTAGAGCGCGATCAGCTGGCCCACCACCGACGGGGTCAGCTTGGGCGCGAGGATCGACGTGGTGGGCCGGTTGCCCGGCATCACCTTGTGCGGGACCACGTGCGGCGGAACGCCTTCGGCGGCGATCTCGTCGGCGGTCTTGCCGAACGCAAGGACCTTGGTCTGCGCGAAGAAGTTGCTCATCAACAGGTCGTGCATCGAACCCGATCCGTCGGGGGAGGCCGGCAGGTCGTCGGTCGGTTCGGCGAACCCGATGAAGTCGGCGGGCACGATCCGCGTGCCCTGGTGCAGGAGTTGATAGAACGCGTGCTGGCCGTTGGTTCCCGGTTCGCCCCAGAAGATCTCGCCGGTGTCGGTGGTGACGTGGTGTCCGCCCGCGGTGACGGACTTGCCGTTGGACTCCATGGTCAGCTGCTGGAGGTAGGCGGCGAAACGCGCGAGGTCGTTGCTGTAGGGGAGCACCGCTCGGGTGCCGATGTCCCAGAAGTTGTTGTACCAGAGGCCGATCAGGCCCAGGATCACCGGCGCGTTGCGCTCGAGCGACTGCGTGCGGAAGTGGTCGTCGACGATACGGAAGCCGTCGAGGAACTCCGCGAAGCGCTCCTTTCCGATCGCGGCCATCACCGAGAGTCCGATCGCGGAGTCGACGGAGTAGCGGCCGCCGACCCAGTCCCAGAAGCCGAACATGTGGTCGGTGTCGATGCCGAACTTCGCGACCTCGTCGGCGTTCGTGCTCACCGCCACGAAATGCTTTGCCACAGCGTCCCTGTCGCCGCCGACTGCGTCGAGGAGCCACTGTCGTGCGGCGGCGGCGTTGGTGAGCGTCTCGAGGGTGGTGAAGGTCTTCGAGGCGATGATGAACAGCGTGGTCTCCGGGTCGAGTCCGGCGAGGGTGCCGACCAGATCGGCCGGGTCGACGTTGGAGACGAAATGACAGGTGATCCCGGCGTCGACGTAGTGGCGCAGCGCCCGATACACCATCACGGGGCCGAGGTCGGAGCCGCCGATGCCGATGTTGACGACGTCGGTGATCCGTTTTCCGGTGTGGCCCTTCCACTCTCCACTGCGGAGACGGTCGGTGAACGCGCCCATGCGGTCGAGGACGTCGTGGACGTCGGCCACCACGTCCTGCCCGTCGACGACGAGTTCGGCATCTCTCGGCAGCCGCAGCGCCGTGTGCAGGACCGCGCGGTCCTCCGAGGTGTTGATGTGGGCGCCGGCGAACATGTCGTCGCGCATCTCCTCGAGCCCGACCTCGCGGGCGAGGCCGATCAGCAACTCGAGCGTCTCGCGGAGCACCCGGTGCTTGGAGTAGTCGATGTGGAGATCGCCGACGTCGACGGTCAGGTCGCGCCCCCGGTCGGGATCGATCGCGAACACCTCGCGCAGATGCATCGCGTAGACGTGCGGCTGGTGCGCCGCGAGAGCCTGCCAGGACTGCGTTGCGGTGATGTCCCCCTGATCGGTGCCGGTGAAGTCACTTCCGGTTGCCTGCGTGCTCATGACATCCAACCCTATGTGGTCGCCGTCTCCCACGCGACGCTCGTCACACTCGTGGGCGCAACCTCACAATTCGGGCGCGGCCGCCCGCAGATCAGCGGCCGAGGGGGCCGCGGCCGAGGCGCAGCAGCAGCATCGCCAGGGTGTGCCCCTCCTGGCCGAGGTCGGCGAAACGCTCGAGGACCTTCACCTCGCGGCTGTGCACCAGTCGCGGACCACCCGACGCCATGCGGGCCGCGCCGATCTTCTTCGACACCGCCGAACGTCGTTTGACCGCGGCGAGGATGACGGCGTCGAGACGGTCGATCTCGCGTCGCAACTGGTCGATGTCGTCGGGAAGATCGGCGACATCGGTGGTGAGGTCGTACTTCTCGAGGTCGATCGTGTTCTCGAACGACGTTCCGGTGGGCTGCGGGGAATCGTCGGATCCGGAACTGGGGCTGCGGTCGGTCACGGCCCGATTTTGCCACGTCGCGGACCGGGTACCCGCATCCGCCCGACGGATCTGGACACTGGAGCGCATGCTCAACACGCGCACGATGTCGATGATCGCGGTCGCGCTGATCACGGGGCAGTTGCTCGTCCGGGGGTGGCTCGCGGCGACCGGCGACTTCTACTGGGACGACCTGGTGCTCATCGCGCGCGCCTCGTCGGCCCCCATCCTCTCCTGGGAGTTCCTCGGCCACGCCCACGACGGGCATTTCATGCCCGCGGCCTTCCTCGTGGCCGGGGTGACGACGTGGCTGGCTCCGTTGAACTGGCTGCTGCCCGCGGCCACGCTCGTCGTGCTGCAGCTGATCGCGTCGGTCTGCGTGTGGCGGATGATCCGCACCGTCGCGCCGCGGGCACGCGCGGGGGCGATCGTCGCGCTCGCCTTCTACCTGTTCAGTCCGATGACCGTGCCCGCCTTCGCCTGGTGGTCGGCGGCGCTCAACACTCTGCCCATGCAGGCCGCGATGGCCTGGATCGTCGCCGACGCGGTGACGCTCGTGCGGGGAGAGGTGGACGACTCCCGGCGGCGGATGCTGTGGATCCGCTCGACGGTCGTCTTCCTGGTGGCGCTGGCCTTCTTCGAGAAGTCGCTGTTCATCCTCCCGACAGTTCTCGTCGTCGCCGTGCTCGCCGCCGGCGCCGACCGCCGGGCCGTGGGCCGGGCGCTGCGGTCCGCGCGCGAGCTGTGGGTGTCGATGACCGCGCTGACGGTGGTGTGGGCGGCGGTCTACTTCGCGACGGTCGGCCTGGGCGACGGCCGGCACTCGGTCGCCCAGACCGCCCGGCTCGTCTGGGGATCGGTGAACCAGGCGATCGTGCCGTCTCTCGTCGGCGGGCCGTGGGAGTGGGACCGGTGGACCCCGAGCCCGCCGACGGGCTTCGCGGCGACCTGGATGATCGTGGCCGGGTGGGCCGTCCTGGTCGCGGTGGTCGGCTGGGCCTGCCTGCGGCGCCGCGGCGGCCTGCCGATCGTGGTGTTCGGGCTGGTCTACGCGGTGGCGGCCCAGATCCCGATCATGTGGAACCGGTCGAGCCCCGAGACCGCGCTCGTCCTGGCCCAGCACATGCGCTACCTGCCAGACACGGCTCTGGTGCTGACCATCGTGATCGCGCTGCTCGCCGCCGCCGAGCCCAGGGGCCGGGCCGGCGACCACCGCGCCACCCATCGGGCGGGTCGGGGCGACCCCGACTCCCCTCGGCCGGACCCGGGCCGCCCCGACGCGGCGAGGGAACTGCTCGCGCCGGCGGCCGCGGCCCTGGTGATCGTGTCGGCGGTGGTGTCGCTGGTCTCGTTCTCGGCGTCGTGGCGGGACAATCCCACCGGCGACTACCTCGACACCGCCGTCGTCGCCCTGCGTGAGAACGCCGACGAGACGATGCTCGACCAGTCGGTGCCGCTGGAGATCCTCCAACCGGTCGTCTATCCCGACAACCAGATCAGCCGGATCTTCGGCCGGGTCGAGCCGCGCCCGCGGTTCGGGGCCGGCACCGAACGGCTGCTCGTCCTCGACACCGCCGGCGACGCGGTGCCCGGCGGCGTGACGCGGCGGCGGCTGATCTTCGAGGGGGCGGGCGACTGCGGTCGTCCCGAGGTCGACGGGCCGACGCGCCTGCGGCTCGACGGTCCGCTGTTCCGGTGGCCCTGGACCGTCGCGATCGGCTACTGCGCCACACGCGACGGCGAGATCGAGATATCGCTCGACGAGGGCGAGGCCGTCCGGGTCCCGGTCCGGGCCGGCCTCGGCGCCGTGTACGTGCGGCTCGACGGCGCGGGCGACGCGGTCACCGTCCGGCCCCTGACCCCCGGCCTGCGGATGCACACCGGGGCCGGGCGGGTCGGCGAGGCCGTCGAGGCGCGTTTCGCCGGCTGACCGGCGTCAGCCGGACGGGCCGACTGTGGGGACGACCGGCGTCAGTCGACCTGCGCCACGGCGATCTTGCCGGTGTGGCCCTCCTGGACGACCAGCAACCGCAGGGCGAGGGCCGTCTCCGATTCCTTGGTGAAGTACACGACCTCGACGTCGTCGGCGGCCTTCACCTGCTCCTTCATCTGGTCCTTGAGCACCTTGGTGCCCTCCCAGGACGGGTCGAAGCCGCTGCCGACGATGTGCTCCTTGTAGCCGGGACCGAAGGTCACGTGCAGGCTTCCGTCGGTGCCGATGCCGTCGAACAGGTAGTCGCCGCGCTTGACCGCGTAGTAGCTGGGCAGGCCGGTCACGCTGGAGTTGTACGCGGCCTGCTCGGGGTTCTTGTTCCCGGTGCGGACGTAGACGACCTCGGTGTTGGTCATCTTCTCGTTGTCGTCGATGAGCTTGTTGAGCGCGGCGTCGGTGGTGTCGACGAAGCCGAGGTAGGTGAACGCGGACTGCGGACGGATCGACGAGTTCGCCGGCAGGTTGGTGGCGGTGCACCGGGTGACGGCGGTCTGGCCGAAGTCCACGCGCACGACGGGCTTGCACTCGCCGCCGAGCGCCCCGGCGGGACGGTCGCCGACGGAGAAGTTCAGGGTCAGCCCGAAGTTGAAGTGTCCGCGGGCGTTGTCGGACCAGGTGTTGCCGTTCACCGTGAAGTCGTAGGCGCAGGCCGCGGTGGTGCACTGGCCGACCAGACGCGGGGAGACCGCCGGCGTCTTGGGCCACAGGCCCGGCGCCGGCACCGACAGCAGGTCGCCGACCAGCGCGCGCTGGTTGGCGAACACCTTCTGCGCCCGATCCGCGGGCTGCAGGTCGATCGAGGTGTCGATGTCGTACGTCGCCGACCCGACGGTCAGCTCTCCCTTGACGTGGGTGACGTTCTTCGAGTCCGGCTCGTAGGTGACCTCCCACGAGCCGATCTTGACCTTGTTGTCGCCGATGAACTCGATGGGCGGGTCGCTGGTCGGCCAGCGACGGGCGTCGGGGGTCCCGCGGTTGGGGCTCGGCAGCTCGGCGCCGAGCTGCTGCTCGGAGTTCTCCTCGACGTTGCCGATCTGCGCGGCGAGGTTGTCCGGGCCGAGGACGGTGCCCAGCCGGGGCAGGCCCACGAATCGGGAGGACGCCCACTTGTTGTCGAGCGGGGCCATGTCGAGGTTGAGCTTCTCGTCGGCGACGAGCAGGTCGTTCCAGAACGCGCCGGGCGCGCTGATGAACGGGTTGTTGCCGATCTGGCGGTACTCGGCCTGGTTGGACCCCAGGGTGATGGTGCCCTCGGCGGTGTTCGACGAGGTGGCGATGAGGTCCTCGAACTCGACCGTGCCCTCGCCGCCGGCGTTGTCGTACTTGTAGCCGACCTTGCCGGTGTACTTCGCCGCCGGGCTCATGGCCATCTTGAACAGGACCTCGTCCAGGCTCTTCTGGGCGCGGAAGGCCGCGGTCGGCTCGGCCGAGCCGGAGGCGGTGAAGGGCACGAACGACACGACGAGGGCGGCGACGAGTGCCAGGACACCCACGCCCAGCGCGACGATGGCGGGGGCAAGGGACGGTCGTTTCATTCGGTCGCCTCTTTCGGTCGTCGAGGCACGCGTCCGTGATCTACGGGCGCCCCCGAGAGCCAGTGATACCAGGTCATCGTAGCCATGGGGACTGGTCCGACGAGGGTCAACTCCCCAGGTGGTCCGCCGATCGCAGGACGACGCCCGCCGGGCCGGGCCGACGGGGGCGGTGTCGGTCGGTGCGGGTAGCCTGAACTACCGATGAACAGCTCTTCTCCCGCCCCCCTGCTCGCCGGCCGCACCTCGTCTTCCTCCTCGGGTGCGCCTGCTGCCGACGACCGGGTCGAGCGCCTGCTCGACGGGCTGAATCCGCAGCAGCGTGCAGCGGTGCTGCACGCGGGAGCGCCGCTGCTGATCGTGGCCGGCGCGGGTTCGGGCAAGACGTCGGTCCTGACCCGGCGCATCGCCTACCTGCTCGCCGCGCGGGACGTGACGCCGGGGCAGATCCTGGCCATCACCTTCACCAACAAGGCCGCCGCGGAGATGCGCGAGCGCGTCATCGACCTGGTCGGCCCGCGTGCGGCATACATGTGGGTGTCGACCTTCCACTCCACGTGCGTCCGCATGCTGCGCGCGCAGTCGGGGCTGCTGGAGGGGATGAACTCCAACTTCTCCATCTACGACGCCGACGACTCCAAGCGGTTGCTGGGCATGATCATCCGCGATCTGGACCTCGACCCCAAGAAGTTCAGCCCGCGCGGAGTCGCGGTGGCGATCTCCAACTTCAAGAACGAGCTGGTCACGCCGGAGGGCGCGGCCGCTGCCGCCGGCGAGGACGACCTCGCGGCCAAGACCATCGCCCGCATCTTCGCCGAGTACCAGCGGCGCCTGCGCGCGGCGAACGCCTTCGATTTCGACGATCTGATCGGCGAGACCGTCGCGCTGCTGCACAACCATCCGCAGGTGGCCGAGTACTACCGGCGCCGGTTCCGTCACGTGCTCGTCGACGAGTACCAGGACACCAACCACGCGCAGTACGTCCTCATCCGCGAGTTGGTGGGGGAGCAGACCACCGCGAGCGGCCTCGAGCCGTCGGAGCTGTGCGTGGTCGGTGACGCCGACCAGTCGATCTACGCGTTCCGCGGTGCGACGATCCGCAACATCGAGGAGTTCGAGCGCGACTTCCCGGACGCCGAAACCGTTCTGCTGGAACAGAACTACCGGTCGACGCAGACGATCCTGTCGGCGGCGAACGCGGTCATCGCCCGCAACCCCAACCGCCGCGAGAAGAAGCTGTGGACCGACTCGGGCGACGGCGATCCGATCGTCGGCTACGTCGCCGACTCCGATCGCGACGAGGCCACCTTCATCGCCAAGGAGATCGAGGAGCTCACCGACTACTCGATCGGCGGGTCGTCGAGCTTCAAGTACTCCGACGTCGCGGTCTTCTATCGCACCAACACGGGTTCGCGCGCGATCGAAGAGGTCTTCGTGCGCCACGGCATCCCGTACAAGGTCGTCGGCGGCACCAAGTTCTACGAGCGCAAGGAGGTGCGCGACATCGTCGCGTACCTGCGCGTGGTCGCCAACCCCGACGACTCGGTGAGCCTGCGCCGCATCCTCAACACCCCGCGCCGCGGCATCGGCGACCGGGCCGAGGCGTGCGTCGCCGTGCACGCGGAGAACACCGGCCGCAGTTTCTACGAGTCCCTGATCGACGCGTCCGAGGGCAAGGTCGCACTGCTGAACACGCGCGCGGTCAAGCAGATCGGCATGTTCGTCGAACTCATCGAGGGCCTGCGCACCGACTTCCTCACGCACTTCGGCGATTCCGACACCGCCGACGCCGACACCGTCGTGCTCGACGCTACGGAGGAGGCGGCCGACATCGGCGAGCTCGTCGACGCCATCGTGGAGCGGACCGGCTACCGCGCCGAGCTCGAGGCGTCGAACGACCCCCAGGATGGCGCGCGGCTGGACAACATCAACGAACTCGTCGCCGTCGCACGGGAATTCAGCGCCGACGCGGCACAACTCGACGAGTCCGACGATCCCGAGGTCGATCGCGAGGGCGAACCCGAACCCGGTTCGCTCGCGGCGTTCCTCGAGCGCGTCTCGCTCGTCGCCGACGCCGATCAGGTGCCCGACGAGGGCGAGGGCGTGGTCACGATGATGACGCTGCACACCGCCAAGGGCCTGGAGTTCCCGGTGGTCTTCGTGACCGGTTGGGAGGACGGGCATTTCCCGCACATGCGCGCGCTGGGCGACCCGAACGAGCTGAGCGAGGAGCGTCGCCTGGCCTACGTCGGCATCACCCGCGCCAAGCAGCGTCTGTACCTGACGCGGGCGGTCACCCGCGCGTCGTGGGGGCAGCCGGTGTCGAATCCGGAATCCCGCTTTCTGCAGGAGATCCCGCAGCATCTGATCGACTGGCGGCGCCTGGAACCCCGCCGCGGCATGCGCGGTTTCGGCGGTTCGACCGGTGGCGTCTTCGGCCGGGACGGCGCGTTCTCCGACTCCGGCTCGTCGTTCGGCCGCGGCCGTTCGTCGTACTCGCCGGACCCGGCGCGCGGGCGGAACAAGAAGGTGCAGTTGGAGATCGGCGACCGCCACAACCATCCGAAGTACGGGCTGGGCAAGGTCGTCGCGAAGGAGGGGAGCGGCGCCACCGAGCGGGTCGTCATCGACTACGGCGGCAGCGCGGGACGCGTCACGCTGCTGACGGCGGGCGGGATTCCGGGCGAGAAGCTCTAGGCCGCACCTGCGCTGTGAGGGAAGCGGAGTCGCGCGCGACCTCGCTTCGGGCCGGCGACCTCGATCGAGGTCGCCGCTGCGGAATGATGACGGCGGCGATATGGGGCGATATGGGTTGTGCCTTGCCGACGTAGAGCGGGAAGAGGCGGCGCTCGCGAGGGGGGCCGTTGCGATCGCCCCCGGCAGGGAGCGCGATACGGATGCTTCTAGCCGGTGTAACCGGTCATGCGGACGCCCTTGGACGCCAGCCACGGCACCGGATCGATCTTGGTGGTGCCGTTTTTCCACACCTCGAAGTGCAGGTGCGGGCCGAAGGAGAAGCCCTCGTTGCCGACCAGGGCGATGACGTCGCCGGCGGTGACCTTCTGGCCCTCGCGGACCAGGACGCCCGAACCTGACATGTGGCCGTACATGGTGACGGTGCCGTCGTCGGCGCGGACCTGGACCCAATGGCCGTAGCCGGAGGCCGGCTCGGCCTTGATGACGACGCCGTCGGTCACGGCGTGGATCGGGGTGCCCAGCGGGGCGGCCATGTCGATGCCGCCGTGCATGGAGCCCCAGCGCATCTCGAATGCGGAGGTGAAAGAGTAGGCGCCGAGCGGGATCGGCGAGACGAACAGCGGGCGGCGGGCGAGGGCCTCGCGGCGGGCCTCGTCGGCGGCCATCTTCGCGCCGACGGCCAGCTGCTGGTCGAACACGTCCATCTGGTCGCCGGCAGGCGCGGCTGCCGCGACACCCGGACCGAGGTCGGCCGGTGCGGTCGCGTCGTTGACGGCTGCGGCGTTCACGGGAGCCGTGGCGGGGGCGTCGTCACCGCTGCTGCTCACCTGCGAGACGGCGGCCACGGCTGCGCCTGCGGCCATCGCGATGAGGGCGGCGCGACCGCCCTTGAGGGCATTCGGCGGAGCCGCGACGCGGTGCTTGCCGCCGCGTCGGGCGCGACGGCCGGCGGGATTGGTGCGGAACGGGAGGGGCTCGGCATCGGCATCGCCGGCCTCGTCCTCGGGAAGCATCTCGAGGACGTCGGCCTCGGAGCCCTCGACGTCGAACGGCTCGTCGTGCCGGTACTGGTCGAACTCGTGCTCGGGGATCAGGATGTCCTGGGTGATCTCCGAATGGGTGGGGCGGTAGTAGCCCTTCCAGGTGGACGGAGTCCAGGTGGTCTGCTCGGCGGAGTCGAAGTCGTAGTCGTAGTCGTCGAGATCGGCGTGGACGACCGGGATGATCGTGGTCATCTCCTCGGACCTGACGTCATCGACCAACCCGCCCGATCGGACGCGGCTCGATCCGCCTGAGACACCCGGTCCCGCCAAATCGTCCACCTCATCTCTTCGTTGCCGCGGATTCGACGTTGTCGTCTGTAATCCTTTTGTGACCAATCCCTGGGAGCCGACGGTAACGAAATGATTGCGGCAAGTCCAACGGTGGAATGCCGCGAATCGGAAGTTTGTGAGGCAGGTCACACACTCCGCGAGGTTTCGCCACGGTGTCGAATTCCCGGTTCGGCAGTCTGGATGCACTGCCGGGTTCGGGTCATCGCCGGAAAGTATTGTCCACCCCGCGCGGGCGGCGCGCTCGGGCGGGGTGCGGGACGAGAGGAACGTCGCAGGTGGGGCGTAGTACGACGTACTCGTGAGTAAGTTCGGACCGAGCGAGTGATCTGTTGCACAAGGGCAGGGTGCGTGCGAGGGCGAGATAGGGCACGGGTTTAAAGTCCGTTATGGCCCGCGTTACACCCTTGGGCGGGCAAATCTACGAGATGGTGAGCTGAATGGATCTCTTCGAATACCAGGCGAAGGAACTGTTCGCCAAGCACGGGGTTCCCACCACACCCGGTCGGGTGACCGATGATGCCGCCGATGCGCGGGCGATCGCCGAGGAAATCGGCAAGCCCGTCATGATCAAGGCTCAGGTCAAGACCGGTGGACGTGGCAAGGCCGGTGGCGTGAAGTACGCCGCCACCCCGGACGACGCGCAGTCCCACGCCTCCAACATCCTTGGTCTCGACATCAAGGGCCACATCGTCAAGAAGTTGCTGGTCGCCGAGGCCAGCGACATCGCGGAGGAGTACTACATCTCCTTCCTCCTCGATCGCGCCAACCGCACCTACCTTGCCATGTGCTCGGTCGAGGGCGGCATGGAGATCGAAGAGGTCGCCGCGACCAAGCCGGATCGCCTGGCCAAGGTCCCGGTGGACGCCGTGGACGGTGTCGACCTGGCCTTCGCGCGTGAGATCGCCCAGAAGGGCCACCTCCCCGAAGAGGTTCTCGACGCCGCAGCGGTGACCATTCAGAAGCTGTGGGAGGTCTTCGTCGCCGAAGACGCCCTCCTGGTCGAGGTCAACCCGCTCGTCCGCACCCCGGACAACCAGATCCTCGCCCTCGACGGCAAGGTCACCCTGGACGGCAATGCCGACTTCCGTCAGCCCGGCCACGCCGAGTTCGAGGATCGTGACGCCACCGATCCCCTGGAGCTCAAGGCCAAGGAGCACGACCTCAACTACGTCAAGCTCGACGGCGAGGTCGGTGTCATCGGCAACGGCGCGGGCCTGGTCATGTCGACCCTCGACGTCGTCGCGTACGCCGGCGAGAAGCACGGCGGTGTGAAGCCGGCCAACTTCCTCGACATCGGCGGTGGCGCCTCGGCCGAGGTCATGGCCGCCGGTCTCGACGTCATCCTCGGCGACGAGCAGGTCAAGAGCGTCTTCGTCAACGTCTTCGGCGGCATCACCGCCTGTGACGCGGTCGCCAACGGCATCGTCGGCGCCCTGGAGAAGCTGGGCTCGGAGGCCAACAAGCCGCTCGTCGTCCGCCTCGACGGCAACAAGGTCGACGAAGGTCGCAAGATCCTGGCCGATGCGAACCACCCGCTGGTCACGCTCGCCGAAACCATGGACTCGGGCGCCGACAAGGCCGCCGAGCTGGCGAGCAAGTAAGGGAGCCACGCCAAATGTCGATCTTTCTGAACAAGGACAACAAGGTCATCGTCCAGGGCATCACCGGCGGTGAGGGCACCAAGCACACCGCCCTGATGCTCAAGGCGGGCACCAACATCGTCGGCGGCGTCAACGCCCGCAAGGCCGGCACCACCGTGTCGCATGTGGACGCCGACGGCAACACCGTCGAGCTGCCGGTGTTCGCATCGGTCGCCGAGGCGATGAAGGAGACCGGGGCCGACACCTCGATCGCCTTCGTGCCGCCGAAGTTCTCGAAGGACGCCATCATCGAGGCGATCGACGCGGAGATCCCGCTGCTGGTCGTCATCACCGAGGGCATCCCGGTGCAGGACACCGCCTACGCGTGGGCCTACAACCTCAAGAAGGGTGGCAAGACCCGCATCATCGGTCCGAACTGCCCCGGCATCATCACCCCGGGCGAGTCGCTGGTCGGCATCACGCCGAACAACATCACCGGCAAGGGCCCGATCGGTCTGGTCTCGAAGTCGGGCACCCTGACCTACCAGATGATGTACGAGCTCCGCGACCTCGGCTTCTCGACCGCCATCGGCATCGGCGGCGACCCGGTCATCGGCACCACTCACATCGACGCCATCGAGGCGTTCGAGAAGGACCCGGAGACCAAGCTGATCGTCATGATCGGTGAGATCGGCGGCGACGCCGAGGAGCGTGCGGCCGACTACATCAAGGCCAACGTGACCAAGCCGGTCGTCGGCTACGTCGCAGGCTTCACCGCGCCGGAGGGCAAGACCATGGGTCACGCCGGCGCGATCGTGTCCGGCAGCTCCGGCACCGCGCAGGCCAAGAAGGAGGCCCTCGAGGCCGCCGGCGTCAAGGTCGGCAAGACCCCCTCGGAGACCGCCGCGCTGGCACGTCAGCTCTACGAGGCCCTGTAGGTCGTACCGACACAGGTCATTCGCACACGAGAAAGCCCGAGCGGGTCCGCCCGCTCGGGCTTTCTCGTGTCCTGGACCCGGTCCCGCCGTGCCGGGTCCTGGCGTGCGGTCATTCGCAGGCGACGCCGTCGCCGTCCCGGTCGAGCTTCGCGCGGTACCCGGGTTGACCCTCGTACAGCGGTGCGGCGCCGGCGGCGCGGGCCGCTGCGCAGTTGGGGTAGTACGCCGACGGCGCCTGGACGCCAGGCGTCCCGGCAGGGGCTTCGGTCGTCGGGGCGTAGAGCCGCGGCGGGGTGTAGGCGGGCTCGGACGTCGGCGTCCGGTGTGCGGGGGCCGCGGTGGACGTTGCGGTGTCACGCTGCTCGGCCGGCGTGGTGGCCGGGGCCCCGGTGTCGTCGCAGGTCGACAGGACGCGGATGATGGCGTCCTTCTCCGCCTGGGTGACCCACAGGCCGTATTCGGCCTTCACGTCGACCTGACGGCTCACGTACGCGCAGCGGTAGGCCTTGTTCGGCGGCAGCCAGGTGGCGGCGTCACCCGCGCCCTTCTTCTGGTTGGTCGGGCCGTCGACCGCCTGCAGGTTGCGGGGGTCGTTCGCGAGGTCGGCACGGCGTTCGGGGGAGAGTTGCTGCGCTCCCTTCTGCCACGCATCCGACAGTGCGACGACGTGGTCGATCTGCACCGCCGACGACGTGCCCTGGCCGCGGACGAACGGGATCGTCTTGCCCGTGTAGGCGTCGTGCAGCGTCCCCGAGAGGACGACGCAGCCCCTGGTGCCGGGTTTGACGGTGATGTCGGTCAGATCTCGGCGAAGGATGTCGTTGCGGGTGTCGCAGCCGTTGTGTCCGCCCTCGACGTTCACGTCGTCGGACCACTGCTGGCCGAACAGGGCCCGGTCGTAGCCGGTCTTCGGTGCGCGTCCCTTGACCGGAAGGGCGTCGAGCTTGGCCAGCGTGGCGGCGACGGACGGCGAGGCGGCGGGTGTCGAGGTGGCGGTGGTGATCGCAGAGGGCGTCGAGGGCTCGCCCCGGGCGGACGTGTGTCCGGCGGCGCTGCCTGTCCCGACCGCCGTGGGCGTCGTGGTGGCGGGATCGGCGAGACCGCAACCGGTGCCTCCGATGACGAGCGCGACGACGGCGGCACCGACCGACAGCCATCGGGCCGCCGACGGCAGACATGCGTGTACAGATCCGAGCATCGTTGACCGAACTCCTCATGAAGCGTCTCGGGTCACATCATGCCCGTGGGTGCCGACAAGGAGCCGTGCGGCCGCGTCGGTCAGGAGTCGGTCGTCACCCGTCGATCGGCTGCGCCCGCCATCTCCCGCAGGCGCGGCGTCCCGTAGATGACGACCGCGGCCAGGGCGATGATGCCGGCGACCGCGACGATGTCGAGGATGTAGTGATTGGCCGTGCCCACGACGACGAACGAGGTCACCAGCGGGTAGATCACCCCGAGCGCCCGGACGAGCGGCTTCTTCGCGATCAGGAAGATCATCAGCCCCGACCAGATCGCCCATCCGCAGTGCAGCGACGGCATCGCGGCGAACTCGTTGGTCATCGACTGCGGGCCCGGCGAGCCCGATTCCTCCCACCATCCCCACGACGAGGTGACGCTCATGACGTCGACGAATCCGTCGTACATCCGCGGCGGTGCGGTCGGGTAGGTGTAGAAGCCGACCAGGGCGAGGAGGGTGGTCGCGGCCAGCAACAGCGACGCCTTCCGGTACTCCGTCTGGTGCCGGACGTAGAGCCAGACGGCCACGCCGATGGTCACCCACCAGTGCAGCGTGTGGTACTCCAGCGCAGACACCGCCGACAGCAGGTCGTCACCGGCGACCCACTGGTTGACCCGCTGCTCGATGTCGATGCGCAGGAACGCCTCGAGGCGCATGATCTCCGAACCGTGTTCGAAGGCCGGCGCGACGTCCTTGCCGCCGGCGTTGCGGACGGCCGAGTAGGCGCTGTAGACGCCGAGGACGATCGCGATCTCCATCAGCAGTCGCATGACCGCAGTGGGCGAGGGCATCCACGGGCGGCGCGACCCCGGGGACGGCTGGTCCGACGCCCCGGCGACGTCGTCGCGGGCCGGCCGGACGGTCGCGGAAACGGCGCGCCGGTCCTCGACGGGCCCTCGCGAGGCAACCTCAGTCATGTGTGTACCGTACATACATGCTCAGGGTCGGGATCTCGACCCTCGGCCGGGGGCGTGCAGGATGGCCCGCGTGGGTCCTGATGCTCCTGCGAGGGCGGAGGGGACAGACACTCGCGTACGCCTGCTTCTTCGTCACCGCGCTGGTCATGCGGAGCGTTTCGGACCTGTCCACCCATCGGTTGTGGGCCGACTGTGCGATCGTCGGGTACGGCGTCGCCCTGGCCGTGAGCCTGGTATCCCTGCCGGTGCTGTCCGGTCGACGACGCGCCCGGGTCGCGTTCGGCGCCGCGACGGCCGGAGCGCTGCTGGTGCCGCTGGCACTGCTGCTCACCGGGCGGTACGGCGTGCAGAACGAGGTGACCATCATCGAGCAGTCCGCCGCTGTCCTGTTGTCCACCGGGACACCCTATGTGCACGATGCGTCGACTCTCGATCAGATCAATCCGTACCTGCCCGGAATGGCACTGTTCGGCGTGCCCGCAGTCGTGGCCGGCATGGTCGGGGACGGACTCGGGCAGGTCTGGGTCGCCGCGCTGACCGATCCGCGGATCTGGTGTCTTCTCGTCGCGCTCGTGAGCGCGGGCGCGGCGCTGCGTCTGCACCGGGTGCGGTCCCGGTGGGCGCGGGCGGCGATGTTCCTGTCCCTCCTGTCGCCGACCGTCGCGCTCGAGATGTCCACCAGCGGTGTCGATCTGCCGCTGGCCGGCCTGCTGGTCCTGGGCATCGCGCTCGCCGGGGCCGGACGGGTGAAGTCGGCGGCACTGGCCCTCGCCGGGGCGCTCGCGCTCAAGTGGGTGGCCGTGATCGCCGTGCCGGTGGTCGCGCTGCTCGTCCTCCGGCAGGAGGGCCGACGCCGCGCGGCGGTGTTCCTCGCAGTCTGCACGGCGGCGTTCGGGGTCCTGCTCGTCCCGGCGCTGGTGTCGGTGGTCGACATGCTCGCCCAGGTCGTGCGGTTCCCGGCCGGTGTGGGGGTGGTGGCGACGCCCGCCCGTAGCCCGATGCCCGGCGTCCTGCTCGCGTCGACCGGCAGCGCGGGACGCGCCTGCGCGCTCGTGCTGCTGGCCGTGGCCGCGACGGCGATCGCGGTGCTGGTGATCCGGCGTCCGCCGCGCACCGCCGGGCGGGCCTATGTGTACGCCGGCATCGGTTTCGTCGCCTTCTTCCTGCTGGCCCCCACCGGGCGGTTCGGATACATGGTCATCCCGGTGATGCTCTTCGGCGCCGCGTACGCGACCTCGCGTCTCGTGAACCGACCGGCGGACAGCGGCGAGCATCCGGCCGTGACCCCGGACGTCGCGCCACCGGATCACGCGACATCCGACGCCATGTCGCGGAACGATCACGGCCCATTTCCGCGCCCGTGCAACGAGATGCCGCGTGGGATAATCCGGCGATGTACTCCACTGCGCAGCCGGGCGCGATGTCCCGATTGGCGGGGGAATCGCTCCGTTTCGCAGGGGTGATGCTCGAGGTCGCCGAGGCCGCTCCGCTTCTCGGACCGGCGATCCGGGCGGTCCGCGTCCGCACCGTCGAGGCGGCCGACGCGGCCCGCCTGTGGGCCGGGGACAAGGTGCGAACCGTTCTCGGAGCGGTCATCAGGGAGGTCGTCGACGTCCTCACCGAGGAGGTCGATCTCACCGATCTCGTCCTGCAGAACGTCGATCTCGAACGGTTGATCGCCGCGGTTCTCGAGGTCATCGACCTCGATGCGGTGATCGAGACGGTCGATCTCGATCGCGCTGTCGCACAGGTGGACCTGATGCGGGCCATCGACCTCGTCGACCTGCACGAGGTGATCGGCAAGGTCGACCTCGACGAGGTCGCCAAACGCATCGACCTCGATGCGATCGCCGCGCGCATCGACATCGACGCGATCCTCGGCCGGGTGGACCTGGTCGGGCTCGCCGAGGAGATCATCGACGGCGTCGACCTGCCCGACATCATCCGGGAGGCGAGCACCTCGGTCACCGCCGACGTGATGACCGACGTGCGCAGCAGCAGTGAGCGGGCCGACGACGCGGTCGCCAACGCGGTCAACCGGTTCCTGCGCCGACGCGGTGCCGGCGCCGACGTGTCCACGCGGGACGGGGTCGACGGATGACCGCCGAGCCGAAGCCGAGACCCGCCGAGCCGCATGCGGTTCACCGCGCGCATGCCGTGCAGGATCGCGACAAGACCGCCGGCATCGTGAGCCGCGGCATCGCGGCCTTTCTCGACCTGCTGATCGTGTGGATGATCCTCGGTGCATGCTACGCGGGTCTGTCACTGCTGAAGTTCGCCCTGACGGTCAGCGAGTTCCATTTCCTTCATGTCGACATCCTGTTCACCACAACGGGTTTCGTGGTCACCTCGGTGCTCTACCTGGCTGCGTGCTGGGGCGTGTCCGGTCGCACGCCGGGCTCGGTGGTCATGGGCCTGCGGGTGGTCGATTCCACGGGCGGTCGAGTCCGTCCGCTGGTCGCGGTGCTGCGGGCGGTGCTCTGCACGGTCTTCGCGATCGGGCTGGTCTGGGTCGTGGTCGACCGCCGACGCCGTTCGGTCGCCGACATCCTCCTGCGCACCCGCGTCGTCTACTCCCGCTGACCGCCCGGCCCGCTTCGGCGACCACCGCGCCGGCGGGCGATACGGTGGGGGAATGGGTCAACGGGAGCGTCTGACGGCGGTGCGGTTGCGGGACATGCTCGTCGACGACGGGACCTGGGAGTCCTGGGACACCGTCATCGCCCGTCCGGCCGAGACCTCCGACGGCGAGGACCGGGCCTATGCCGACGACCTCGCACGGGCCAGGCAGCGGGCCGGCACCGACGAGGCGGTGATCACCGGTGCCGGGATGATCGGCGGGAACCGGGCCGCGATCGTGCTGAGCGAGTTCGGGTTCCTCGGCGGGTCGATCGGCCGGGACGCCGGCAAGCGCATCGTCGACGCCGTCGTGCGCGCGACCGCCGAGCGGCTGCCGCTGGTCGCCCTGCCGGCATCCGGTGGGACCAGGATGCAGGAGGGCACGGCCGCGTTCCTGCAGATGGTCGCGATCACCGGTGCCGTCACCGCGCACAAGGCCGCGGGGCTGCCCTACATCGTCTACCTGCGTCACCCGACCACCGGCGGGGTGTTCGCGTCGTGGGGATCGCTGGGCCACGTGACCTGGGCGCAGCCCGGGGCGCTGGTCGGGTTCCTCGGTCCCCGGGTGTACGAGGGCCTGCACGGCGAGCCCTTCCCGGACGGCATCCAGACCGCCGAGAACCTCGTGCGCACAACGGTTGTCGACGACGTGGTGGAACCCGCGGAACTCCCCGACCGGCTCGCCGCCGTGCTGCGCCTGCTCGCTCGGCGGCACGAGATGTCCGGCGGGGAAGCGGACTGCGGACCCGCGTCGGTACCGGTCACCCGCGACGCCGAGGCCTGGGCGAGCGTTCTCGCCACCCGCGAACCGGGACGTGCAGGGCTGGTCGAGTTCCTCGCCCTGGAGGAGTCCGCCGCGCTGTCCGACGCCGGTCCGCTCCGGTTCTCGCTGAGCAGTTTCGGCGGCCGCGTCGCGCTGGTGGTCGGATACGACCGCGTCTCCCAGGAGCGGGGAGAACTGCTCGGTCCGCGGCACCTCCGCGAGGCGCGCCGGGCGATCATGGCGGCCGGCGACCTCGGTATGCCCGTCGTCACGGTGATCGACACGCCGGGCGCGGAGCTGTCCGTGGTGGCCGAGGAAGGCGGCCTGGCCGCCCAGATCGCCCGCTGCACCGTCGAATTGATCAAGGTGCCGGTCCCGACGGTGTCGATCCTGCTCGGCCAGGGTGCCGGCGGCGCGGCACTGGCGCTCTTCCCGGCGGACCTGCGGGTGGCCCGGGCCGACGCGTGGCTGTCGCCGCTCCCGCCGGAGGGTGCGAGCCTGATCGTGTACCGCGACCTCGACCACGCCGCCGAGATGGCCGCGCGCCAGGGGATTCTCGCGCGGCGCCTCGCCGCGCAGCAGGTGGTGGACGTCGTGGTCGACGCCGAGACCGACCGGCAGGCGCTGGCCGGCCTGCGCGCCGCGGTCGCCCGTTTCCTCGCCACGTCGCCGGAGCCGGACATCCCGGCCCGCGTCCGCGTTCCGGTGGCGGAGGAGCGATGACGCGGCGGATCGTCGCCGTCGGCGCCGTGATCACCGATGAGCATGGACGAATCCTGTTGGTCCAGCGGCGGAATCCGCCGGCGGCGGGAAAGTGGTCGATTCCGGGCGGCAAGGTCGAACCGGGGGAGTCGCTCGAGGCCGCGGTCGAGCGGGAGATCCTCGAGGAGACCGGACTCCACGTCGAGGTCGGTGAATTGCTGTGGAGCGTCGACATTCCCGTGACCGGCGTCGGCGCCGCGAACGACGCTGCGGCCGACGACGCGGTGTTCGAGGTGCACGACTTCGCCGCGCGCGTCCGCTCCGGGACGCTGCGCGCCGGTGACGACGCCGCCGACGCAGGCTGGTTCGGGATCGACGAGATGGCCGGGCTGCCGGTCACCAAAGGGCTGCCGGAGTACCTGCGCGCGCACGGGCAGGCCGAGTGACCGCGCCGCGGCCGGGCGGGTGGTGGTGCGGCGGGCGCGACGTGTGGATGATGGGGACATGACCGATCTGCTGCCGCTGGACCCCGACCAACTCCTCACGACCACACGATCGGTGCGCAAGCGCCTCGACTACGACCGCCCGGTTCCGCTCGAGGTCGTGAAGGAGGCCCTCGAGGTCGCCCTCCAGGCGCCCACCGGCAGCAACAGCCAGACCTGGCATTGGATCGTCGTCACCGAACCCGAACTCAAGCAGAAGATCGCCGACTACTACGCGCAGTCCTTCGCCAAGTACTATGCCGGCCAGAAGTTCCGCGACGAGACCGGACGCCGCGTCGCGTCGAGCGCCCAGTACCTCGCCGACACGATGGGGCAGGTCCCGGTGCTGGTCATCGGGGCCATCTTCACCGGCGGCGAGCTGCCCGCGGGCAATCAGGCCGGAGTGTGGGGGTCGCTGTTGCCCGCGGCGTGGAGTCTCCAGCTCGCCCTGCGCGCCCGCGGGCTCGGGTCCGCGTGGACGACGCTGCACCTGGCCTACGAGAAAGAGGTCGCCGAGCTCCTGGGCATCCCCCGGGACAAGGGCATCCACCAGGGCGTCCTGTTGCCGGTGGCCTACACCAAGGGCACCGACTTCAAGCCGGCGCCGCGCAAGCCCCTCGACTCGGTGCTCCACGTCAACGGCTGGTGAGGTTCGGCGGGCGGGGATGCGCGGGCGGTGAGCCGCCGGTCGCGACCACCGGTCGGTAGAGTGCGGATCACCATGTCCGCGACGAGTGACACCCCCGAGGTGGAGGCGGCCAACGCGCCGCGCCCGCCGACGCGCCGAACCCAGGCGAAGGCCGCGCGCCGCGCCGAGCTGCTGACCGCCGCCGCCCGCCAGATGGCCGAGCGCGGGTTCTCCGGGGTGCGGCTGGAGGACATCGGGCGCGCGGTCGGGATCAGCGGACCCGCGATGTACCGGCACTTCTCGTCGAAGTCCGAACTGCTCGACGAGATGCTCGTCGACATCAGCCAGCGGCTGCACGACGGGGGCGTCGAGGTCGTCGGACGGGGCGCGCCGCCGGCCGAGACCCTGTTGGCGCTCATCGGATTCCACATCGACGTGCTGGTCACCAAACCGGACCTGATCGTCGTGCAGGACCGTGACCTGTCATCGACCTCTCCCGAGGCCAACCACCGGGTGCGCTCGCTGCAGCGACGCTACGTCGAGCGCTGGGTGGACGTGCTGATCGCCGTGTCCGAGCAGGACGGCCGTGCCCTCGACCGCGCCGAGGCGCGGGTGCGGGTGCACGCCATGTTCGGCCTGCTCAACTCCTCGCCGCGCCTGCCGGAGTACGACGAGGCGGAACTGCGTCGTCTGCTGACCGCGATGGCGCTGGCCGCGCTGCGGTGCGAGGCCTGAGCCCGACGCGGTTCAGCGCAGCTTGCGGCGGAGCAGTTTGCCGGTGGCCGTCCGCGGCAGTGCGTTCACGAGCTCGATCTCCCGCGGGTACTTGTAGGCGGCCATGCGTTCGCGGCAGTACTCGATGAGCGCGGTCGGGGTGACGTGGGCGCCGGGGCGCAGGGCGACATAGGCCCGCGTCGACTCGCCGCGATAGTCGTCGGGGATCCCGATCACCGCCGCCTCGACGACGTCCGGATGGGAGTGCAGGACCTGCTCGATCTCGAACGGCCAGATCTTGTACCCGGACGCGTTGATGAGGTCGTTGCTGCGGTCGATCACGTAGAACCAGCCGTCGGAGTCCATGAACCCGACGTCGCCGGTGCGCATCCGGCCGTCGCGCAACGCCGAGTCGGGATCGTCCTCCCTGCCCCAGTACCCGGCGGCGATCTGCGGACCGCTGGTGACGATCTCTCCGAAAACCCGCGGGGGAACCGGGTTTCCGGATTCGTCCACGACCTCGGCCATGGTGTCGGAGACGGGCAGGCCCACCGACAGGGCGCCGGTCTCGGGATCGACCGGGGCCCGGACGCCGGGAGGCACCATGTGGGTGGGCGAGGAGGACTCGGTCTGTCCGTAGACGTTGTGGATCATGCCGCCGAGCTGCGCCTCCAACCTGTCGGCGACATCCGGGAGCACCGGTGCGCCGCCGGAGTACCGCAGTCGCAACGACTCGAGCGCCGCCGGTGTCGCGTCGGGGTGGTCGGCGAGCGCGATGTACGCGGTGATGGCCGCCACCGAGAATGCCGGACGCCAGGTGCGGACGGCGTCGAGGACGAGGCCGGCGTCGAACCGGTGGGTCAGGATGACCGGCGATCGCGCCGAGAACGCGAGCAGCACGGAGCCGACGAGGCCGGTGACGTGGAAGACCGGGGACATGCACAGGATCGGCTCGCCTGGCTGCAGGCCCGTCCAGTCGCGATACCCCTGGGCATTGAACGCCAGGTTGCGGTGCGTCAGCATGGCGCCCTTCGGCGGGCCGGTCGTCCCGGCGGTCGGGGCGAGCACGGCCACGTCGTCGGGGGCGGGATCGTGGCGGACCACCTCGCGCGACCCGCTGCCGATGACCTCGAGCAGGTCGACCGTTCCCGCGGGCCGGGCGCGCCGCACGCCGAACACCCGCTGCGGGTCCTCGTTCCCGGCGAAGTCGAGCGGGGAGCAGGTGACGACCAGCTCGACCGACGGGGTCGCCTCGACCTCGTCGGCGACCTCCGCGTGCACCTCTTCGAGCAGCAGGAGCGCACGCGGCGTGAAATCGTCGAGCGCCCTGCGAAATTCGGTGCGCCGGTAGATCGGGCTGATCAGTGCAGCGATGCACCCGGCCTTCCAGGCCGCGAGCATTCCGAGGACGATGGCCGGCTCGTTCTGGACGGCGATCCCGACGCGGTCCCCGGGGCGTAGCCCGCGTTCCCGCAGCAGCCGGGCGAGCGCATCGGATGCGGCGTCGAGGTCTGCCCGGGAGAGGGTCGCCCCGAAGTAGTGGATCGCCGGCTCGTCCGGCCCGGCGGCGACGGCCGCGGCGAACATAGTCAGCGGCGAGGTGAACTCGGGCTCGAGATGCTCGGACAGCCGGCCGGGGTAGTGTGCCAGCCATGGACGGGAGTCGTAGGCGTTCATGCGTCGATGCTCATCCGGCGACGCCCACGCGCCGGGTGCCCTCGGCGCGATGCTGCGACTGATCGTTGTCCACGCCGAAGAGTCTACGAAAACCGAGCGCTACCCATAAGGTGTTCAGCGTGGCCGAACAGCCGATGACCGACAGTGGAGCCGCCGTCCGCGAACTGCGCAAGCAGTCGGGCGTGACGCTGCGTGGGTTGGCCGCCGGCATCGGGGTGAGCGTCGGGACGATGAGCGCGATCGAGAACGGCAAGGTCGGGCTGACCGTCGACCGGCTCCGGGACATCGCGCGCTGCCTCGACGTCCCGGTCTCGCGGCTGCTCGAGCCGCGTCCGGAGGCCCCGCCGCCGAAGGATCCCGAGCCCACCGACTGGCGGGAGTTCCCGCCGCTCACGCTCGATCCGGTGCTGCAGTCGGCCATCGAGGTCTTCGAGGAGCTGGGCTATCACGGCGCGACGATGCGACTGATCGCCGCCGGCGCCGACATCAGCGTCGCCGGGATCTACCACCACTACCCGAGCAAACAGCATCTGCTGGTCGCGCTGGTCAACCTCGCGCACAGCGATCTGGTCGGACGCCTGGACGCTGCGGCGGCCGGCGCGGAACCGGTGACCGCCTTCGCGAACATGGTCGAGGCGTTGACGCTCTTCCACGTCGAACGCCGGCCGCTCGCGCTGGTGCTCGCGACCGAGTTGCGTCGCCTCGAGGAACCGAACCGGTCGCTCCTCAAGGCGTCGATGGCCCAGATCGAACAGCGCCTGCTCGACACCGCGCGAAAGGCCGCCGAGCAGGGCGCCTTCCGCGACGGCGACCTGTCGACGGCGACGCGCGCCATCGTCACGATGTGCCTGGCGGTGCCCACCTGGCTCGACGACGTCGACCGTGCGGAGGGCCGCCGGCTCGCGCGGGAGTACGCGGGCCTGGCGCTCGACATGGTGGGTGCCGCCGCGCAGCGGTAGCGCTGCATTTCGGTATCTGCGGCGGGTCGTGAGCACGCCGTTCAGTAGTGTTCAGCCATCCTGAACATCGTCGATGGCCTGCGGATTCTTGCGCCTTCCCGACAAACATTGGGACATAGCCGATTTCGGCACTTGACGACTTCGCGTCGGGGTGCGATGCTCGTCACAATGAACACACCGAGCGAGCGCTCGGACAGTTCAGTGAGATGTTCAGTCCATCAGGTCGAGTCCTCGGCCCGGTCGTCCGCCGCCGGTCGTGGGATGAATCAAAGGAGATGAGATGACCGAGAACACCGCACCGTCCATGGCCGAGCTGCTCGGTGCCGACGCCCCGTCGAACTGGGGCAAGTGGGGTCCCGACGACGAGGTGGGCGCCCTGAACTACCTCGACGCGAGCGAGGTGCTGCGCGGCGTGCAGCACATCAAGTCGGGCGAGACCTTCACCCTGCAGATCGAGATGGGTCGCAAGGAGAGCCCCGGCGATCCGCTGTGGCCGGGCCGCGAGGGCATCTCGCGCACCAACATCCTCGACGAGGCCTCGTGGGACGGCGACGGCGCTCCGCAGTTCCCGGGCGGCCTGCACTACGCCGACGACACCGCGAAGATCTTCCTCCAGGGCTCCACGCAGTACGACGCGCTGGGCCACGTCTGGTACGACGGCAAGCTCTGGAACGGCTACGACGCCCGCAGCACCGTCGACGCCCTGGAGAAGGCCTCGGTCCTGCCGATCGCCGAGAAGGGCGTGGTGGGCCGCGGCGTGCTCATCGACATGGCGCGCCACCGCGGCAAGGAGTACCTGGAGAAGGGTGAGACCTTCGACCACAAGGACCTCGAAGAGGCCGCTGCCGCACAGGGTGTCACCATCGAGCCGCACGACGTCCTCATCATCCGGACCGGCTGGCTGAAGTACTGGTACGACCTGAACGATCCCGAGACCTTCTACGACGGCTTCTGTGAGCCGGGTCTGACCTACTCGCGCGAGTTGGTGGAGTGGTTCCAGGACAAGGAGATCCCGAACCTGGTCACCGACACCATCGCCAACGAGGTCACCACCGATCCGGTCTCGGGTGTCGCGCTGCCGCTGCACAACGCCCTCATGCGCAACCTCGGCGTGGTGTTCACCGAGATCGTGTGGCTCGAGGAACTGGCCAAGGCATGTGCGGCCGACAACCGCTGGAGCTTCCTGTACGTCGCGGCCCCGCTGAAGGTCGTCAGCGGCACCGGCGCGCCGGTGAACCCCGTCGTCATTCGCTGAGAAGGGTGAGAAGAGCAGACATGAGCGTCTACGACGACATGGTGTGGCGCAAGCATTACCGGGAGCAGGATCTCGCGCCGCGCACGATCGAATTCGACTCGGCCGTCGACATGTTCGCGGCCACCGTGGCCCGGAATCCCGATGCCGACATCATCCGGTACTTCGACGGCGCGATCTCGGCGCGCGAACTCGACGAGCTCAGCGACGCGTTCGCGGTCGGCATCCTGGATCTCGGCTTCACCCCGGGCGACCGCGCCGTGGTCTACGCCCAGAACATCCCGCAGTTCGTCATCGCCCAGCTCGGCATCTGGAAGGCCGGCGGCATCGCCGTCTCGGCCAACCCCATGTACCGCAGCCGCGAGCTCGCCGAGATCCTCGTCGACTCCGGCGCCACCGTGCTGGTCGCGATGCAGTCGCTGTACCGCGACGTCGCGCAGGAGTCGTTGCGCGACAACGAGACCTCGGTGCGCACGGTCATCACCACGTCGGAGCTGGAGTACCAGACCGCGAACACCGGCACGCTGGCCGGTGTCGAGGTCGTCGAGTGCCCCGACACGGTCGACATGGCGACGATGCTGGCCAAGTACCGCGGCCAGCGGCCGCCGAAGGCCGACCTGAACGGCGACAGCGTCGCGTTCCTCACCTACACCTCGGGGACCACCGGCCCGCCGAAGGGCGCGATGACCACCCATCGCAACGTGGTCTTCAACGCGCAGACCTACCGCGACTGGGTCGGCATCGACTCGAACGACGTGATCCTCGGTGTGGCGCCGCTCTTCCACATCACGGGTCTCATCGCCCACATCGCGCTCGCCGAGCTCACCGGTGCCCCGCTGGTCCTGATGTACCGCATGGATCCCAAGGACACCATCGCGACCATCGAGCGGGAGAAGGCGACGTTCACGGTCGGTTCGATCACGGTGTTCATCGCGCTGATGAACGTGCCGGACGTCGATCCGAAGGCGCTGGCCAGCCTCTCCAAGATCTACTCCGGCGGAGCACCCATCCCGCCGAGCACGATCGCGGAGTTCAAGGACCGGTTCGGCCACTACATCCACAACGTGTACGGCCTGACCGAGACGACCTCGCCGTCGCATGCGGTTCCGTTCGGGGTGTCCGCCCCGGCCGACGAGGAGACCGGTGCCACCTCGGTGGGCGTGCCGATCTACGACACGATCGTCCGCATCGTCGACGAGAAGGGCAACGACCTGCCCGCGGGGGAGATCGGCGAGCTGGTCACGGCCGGTCCGCAGGTGGTCGCCGGCTACTGGAACAAGCCGGAGGCGACCGCCAAGGGCATCCCGAACGGCGTCCTGCACACCGGCGACGTCGGCTACATGGACGCCGACGGGTGGTTCTACATCGTCGACCGCAAGAAGGACCAGATCAACACCAGCGGTTTCAAGGTCTGGCCACGCGAGGTCGAGGACGTGCTCTACGAGCACCCTGCGGTGCGCGAGGCGGCCGTCATCGGCGTGCCCGACTCCTATCGCGGCGAGACCGTGAAGGCGTTCGTGAGCCTGCGTCCCGGCACCACCGCCGAGCCGCAGGAGCTCATCGAGCACTGCAAGCAGCGCATGGCGGCCTACAAGTACCCGCGTGAGGTCGTGGTGATGACCGACATCCCCAAGACCGCGACCGGAAAGCTGCTGCGGCGCGAACTGCGCACGGTAGGACAGTGATTCGACGTCTTCTTGCAGGAGAGAGATCATGAGCTCAACACCCGCGGCCGACGCCGCGATCCATCCGGACCTCACCTTCCGTGCGCCCGCCGAGACCCTCGACCTCCGCCCGTCGCCGAAGGCCCTCGAGCTGCGCGAGAAGCTCATCGCGTTCATGCACGAGGAGGTCTTCCCGGCCGAGGCGCGATACGAACACGAACGCGGCGCGGCCGGCCCCGACGACCACGATGTCCCGCCCGTCGTCGAAGAACTCAAGGCGCAGGCGCGCGCACGCGGACTGTGGAATCTGTTCCTGCCGTCGGAATCCGGGATCAGCCAGCTCGACTACGCCGGTCTCGCCGAGATCTCCGGCTGGAGCCTGCACCTGGCACCGGAAGCGATCAACGGCCAGGCGCCCGACACCGGCAATATGGAGTTGCTGCACCTGTTCGGCACCGACGAGCAGAAGAAGACCTGGCTCGAACCGCTGCTCGACGGCACCATCCGCTCCGCCTTCTCGATGACCGAGAAGGACGTTGCCAGTTCGGACGCCACGAACATCGAGACGAGCATCGTCCGCGACGGCGACGAGTACGTCATCAACGGTCGCAAGTGGTGGACCAGCGGCGCCGCCGACCCGCGCTGCAAGATCCTCATCGTGATGGGCAAGACCGACCCGTCGGCCGACACCCATCGCCAGCAGTCGATGGTCCTCGTGCCGATCGACACCCCCGGCGTCACCGTCGTGCGCGACGTGCCGGTGTTCGGCCGTCACGACCAGCACGGCCACGTCGAGATCGTCTACGAGAACGTGCGTGTCCCGGTCACCAACCTCCTCGGGGAGGAGGGCGCCGGATTCGCGATGGCGCAGGCGCGTCTCGGGCCGGGGCGCATCCATCACTGCATGCGTGCGCTAGGCGCCGCCGAGCGGGCCCTGCACCACATGGTGGGGCGGGCCAAGGCGCGCGTCGCGTTCGGCAAGCCGCTCGCCGAGCAGGGCGTCGTCCAGCAGCAGATCGCCGAGTCGCGCATCGCCATCGACCAGGCCCGCCTCCTGTGCCAGCTTGCCGCCAAGACGATCGACGAGCTCGGCAACAAGGCTGCGGCGCCGTACGTCTCGGCCGCGAAGGTCTCGGTGCCCCGGGTGGCGCTCGAGGTGATCGACCGCGCGATCCAGGTCCACGGCGGCGCCGGCGTCAGCGACGACGTCCCGTTGGCCGCGCTGTACGGCTGGCATCGGGCGATGCGCATCTTCGACGGTCCGGACGAGGTGCACCTGCGCACCATCGCCAAGCGCGAGCTGCGGCGCTGACCGTGACGGCCGGATGCAGTCTCCGCATCCGGCCGCCCGGATGAATCTCCTCTCGCCCGCCTGCGGCGGATTGCCGGTCGGCTTACGCTGGGCCGCAGGTCACGACATCGACTGCGTGGCCGTCCGGGGGAGACATCGTCAGGAGCGCGCCGTGAACCAAGCCGATCCCAGCCAGCAGGGCGGACAGTGGTCGCCGACCCCGCCGGGGGCGCCACCGGGCGGGGTCCCCGGTGGACCCGCAGGTGGACCCGGCCCCCAATGGGGCCCGTCCGGCCCGGGCGGGTACCCGACCGGCGGTTGGGGGCCGACGCCGCCGATGGCGCCGCCGGCGAGGCCCCGTCCCGAGCCCGCGGTCCTCGCCGCGCTCGGCGCCGCGGTCGCCGGGGTCGTCACCTACTTCATGGGTTTCGTCAGCTGGGTCTCGGTGTCGGCCGCGGCCGAGGAGGACATCGACCGGTGGGGGCGTGACTTCGAGGAGGGGAGCGGCGGCATCCCGGGCTTCTTCTCCTACGAGGTCGTGCTCAACCCCGGCAAGTTCTTCATCCTGCTGGGGGCGATCGGCGTCGCGACGACTTTCACGCTCGTCCCGAGATACCGGAAGGCGCTGCCGTTCCTGGCGGTGGCCGCCGTGGCCGGCTGGCTCGCCCTGTTCGCCGCCGCCCTCGTCGTGCCGCCGTTCCTCGATCTCGGCGCCGGGGCCATCGTCGGCCTGATACTCGGGTTCCTGCAGGTGGCACTGCTTCTGACGGCGTCGTTCTTGTACGGTCTCAGGAAGGATGACGTCCCACCTGCCTGACCCGCAGCGGCCGGGAATCGAGCTCCCGGCCGCGGTTCGCGACGACGACCCGCTGGTTGTCGCGCTCCGGCGCGCCGGCTGTGTGTTCGCCGAGGCGGAGGCCTCCCTCCTGCACGAGAACGCCTCGGGGCCGGACGAACTCGACGAGTGGCGTGCACGCCGTGTGGCCGGCGAGCCGCTCGAGCACATCGTGGGCCGGGTGCGGTTCGGAGACCTGTGCTTGAGCGTCGGGTCGGGTGTCTTCGTGCCGCGGCAACGCTCGCTGCTGCTGGCCGAGCATGCGGTGCGGGCGGTGAGGGAGCGCGCGAATCCGATCGTGCTCGAGGCATTCTGCGGCGTCGCGCCGATCGCCGCGACGGTGGCGGCTGCGGTGCGCGGCACGCGACTGCACGTCGCCGACATCGATGACACCGCGCTCGTGCACGCGAGACGGAATCTGCCCGACCACGCGCGGGTCCACCACGGTCCGGGCCTCGAGGGGGTGCCGACCGGGCTCCGCGGACGTCTCGACGTGATCGCGGCGGTGCCGCCCTACGTGCCGGACCCGGCCTTCGACCTCCTCGCACACGAGGCCCGTGATCACGAACCGCGGCGGGCCCTGACCGGCGGCGCCGACGGTCTCGACCATGTCACCGCACTCGTCGACGACGCACGCGAGTGGCTGTCGGGCTCAGGCGTGCTGCTCGTCGAGATGAACGTCGCCCAGTTCGGGGCGATCGCCCGCCGGGAACGAGGACGAGATCTCGACATCGACGCGATAGCGGGCGACGACGGGCAGACCGTCGTCGCGAGGCTGCGTCGACGAACGGCTTCCTCGCAGTCCGGTCGCCACTGAGCGCCCTCGGCGCGGTCCGGTCGCCACTGAGCGCCCGCGGCGCAGCCCAGTCGCCACTGAGCGCCCTCGGCGCGGTCCGGTCGCCACTGTGCGCCCTCGGCGCGTTTCGTATGTGTAAACGATCTGCTCGGATCTCTTGCACGCCCATGGGCGGTGGTGCAGACTAATTGCACACAAAAATGTATTCACTTAGCGGATCGGTGAGGTTCCCGAACCGCGAAGCCTCCTCGCGCCGAAGGCGCACAGCCCCTGGAGACCACATGCCGAGAACCGCCGCCGACTATCCGCACCTGTTCACGCCGGGTCGGATCGGAACCCTCGAGATCGACAACCGGATACTCAAGTCGCCGCAGAGCACAGCGACCTCCAACGCGGACGGTACCGTCACCGCGCGGACGGTCGAGCACTACAAGCGACTCGGGCAGGGCGGTGTCGGCCTGGTCATGATGGAGTACAGCTTCATCGACTCCGACGCGAGCAAGGCGATCCACAACCAGCTCGGCAACGCCCACCGCGAGCACACCCCGGGCCTGGGCTGGGTCGTCGACGAGGTGCACGCCACCGGAGCCCGCGTCGGCCTGCAGATCGCGCACGGCGGCCGGCAGAAGTTCCTCGGCACCGCTCCCATCAAGTCGGCCACCGACTCGTCGTGGTCGGATGTCGAGGGTCAGTACGGCGTGGTGCCGACCCCGATGACCGTCGACGAGATCGATGCGGTGGTCAGCGCGTTCGGCGACGCCGCCGCACGTGCCCATGCAGCACGCTTCGATATCGTCGAGGTGCATGCGGGGCATGGCTACCTGATCACGAATTTCCTGTCGCCGCATACAAACTGGCGCACGGATGAGTACGGCGGCAGCTTCGACAACCGCGCGCGGCTGCTGCTGCGGATCGTCGACGACATCCGGGCGAAGGTCCCCCGCGACTTCCCGCTGAGCATCCGGTTGTCGGTCACCGACTACGAGCCGGACGGCATCCCCATCGAGGAGACCGTCGAGCTGTGCCGTCGTCTCGAGGCACACGGCGTCGACGTGCTGCACTGCTCGGGCGGGCACCACGCCGGCATGGAATGGGAGGTCAGCCCCTGGTACCAGGTGCGGACTCCCCACCGGTGGGGTTGGGAGAAGATCAAGGACGCGGTCTCCATCCCGGTCATCGCGTCGGGGTCGATCGTCTCGCCCGAGACGGCCGAGGAGATCTTGGCCTCCGGCTCGGCCGACTTCGTCTCCCTCGGACGCCCGCTGCTCGCCGACCCGGACTGGGCGCGCAAGGCGAAAGCCGGTCGCGTGCTGGAGATCACGCCGTGCATCCGATGCAACGACGGCTGCCTCCATCGCGGGCTGAACAAGGGGCGGAGCGTCGGCTGCAGCGTCAATCCGAGTGTCGCCGAGGAAGGCCGGTTCCCGGTGACGGCGGCCGAGGAGTCCAGGAGGATCGCCGTGATCGGCGGCGGTCCGGCCGGGCTCCACGCCGCCGCCGTCCTGCACGACCGCGGCCACGACGTCACGCTCTACGAACCCGGTGAACTCGGCGGCCTGCTGAACCACGCGCAGGGATCGACGGTCAAGCAGGACCTCGCGGCACTGGCCCGGCACCTGATCCACGAGGTGTCGCGGCGCGACGTCCGGGTCGTCGCCCGGGCCGCGGACGCGCAGACGATCGCCGAGGGCGGATTCGACGCCGCCGTGGTGGCCACCGGCGCCCCGGACGAGTCGCCGCGGTTCCCGATCGAGGGGAGACTCCCGGTTCGCACGGCCGCGCAGGTTCGGGTGACCGATGCGCCGCGTGGCCGCGTTGTCATCGTGGGCGGTGGATTCCAGGGGTGCGAGGTCGCGCTTCGGGTGTCGGCGGCCGCGGCGACAGGCGAGGCGACCACGGTGACGATCGTCGAGTCCAACGACGGACTGCTCGCCGGCGAGGAGGTCTTCACCGACGCCGAGCGGCTGCCGCTGTTCCTGGACGCGGCCGGTGTCTCGGTCCGGTGCGGTCACACCGTCGTCGGGATCGACGACGAGGGCGTCCGCGTCGAGACGGCCGGGGGAGTGGAGACCGTTCCGGCCGACGCCGTCGTGCTCGCGCTCGGCCGGCGTCGTGCCGACTCCGCGCTCGCCGACGAACTCGAGGCCGCCGGCGTCGACGTCCGGGTCATCGGCTCCGCCCGCGAGCCGGGGCGCGTGTTCGACGCCATCCACACGGCGTTCTTCACCGCGCGGTCACTCTGACCCGATACCCCGAATCTGTACGGGTATCGGTTCGCACACAACAGAATTCCCATACCGGGCGAAACGGTGACGATGGTCATCAGGAGAGGAACAAGATGAAGATCCACGGGATCAGCTGGGTTGGTTCGCGCACGTCGAACTACCAGGCGATGCGCGACTTCGCCGCCGAGACGCTCGGTCTGGAGGTCGAGCGCGAGCAGCAGAACGCAGTCGTGTTCGGATTCCCGGACGGCTCGGCGCTCGAGGTGTTCAAGCCGACCGACGACGACCACTCGTTCTTCGAGCACCCCGTCGCGGGCCTCATCGTGGACGACGTGCGCGAGGCACGCGCCGAGCTCGAGGCCAAGGGCGTCGAGTTCATCGGCGAGGTCCACGACGGGGTCGAGGACTCGTGGGGCACCGCATGGTCGCACCTGCGCGCACCCGACGGCCACGTCTACGTCCTCATCAGCCGTCCCGCGCTCACCGAGCCGAAGAAGCCGGTCGAGACCACTCGGCGTTTCGACGAGCTGCGCATCTGCCTGAAGGTCAAGGACCTCGACGAGGCGGTGAAGGTCTATCGCGAGGGTCTCGGCATGGAGATCGTCGACGAGTGGACGCACCCGGCCGGCCAGCGCGGCGTCCTCTTCGGCGTCGTGCCCGCCGCGGTCGAGCTGTTCGACGAGGCGCAGTGGGAACTCGTCGACGACGCAGAGCTCGGCCGCCAGGTGGCCGGCGACCACGCCCTGCGCGTCGAGGTCCGCGACGTCGACGAGATCGAGGCCCTCGCGAAGGTGCTCGCCGACGTCGGCGTCTCGCGCGACGGCGAGGTCACCACGACCCCGTGGGAGCAGAACTGCCTGCGCATGAGCACCTCGGAGGGCGAGCAGCTGACCCTGTTCACCCTGCCCGCCGAGGAGCGCGTCGTGCGCGAGGAGGCCCGCTCGGTCCTGTCGGTCCGACAGGCATAGACCCCCGTCGTGGTGGGACTCCCGGGTTTCGCCGGATCATCCCCGGCTCGTCAGATCCCCATCGATTCCCGTAGACGAGCGACCTCCGCCCGGTACTTCTCGACGTTGCGCATCTTGACGCTCTCGTAGCCGCGCACCATGTCGGGAAGTCCGGCGAGTTCCACCACGGCGGGCCTTTCGGCCTCGCCGATCCGACCGTCGGCGAGGCCGGCGAGCACGGCGTCGAGAAGCTCGCGGTACTCGGCGATCAGTGCCCGCTCGGTGCGGCGGATCTCGTTGCGCCCGAACGGGTCCAGCGGGGTGCCGCGGAGCTTCTTCAGCTTCGCGAGCGTGCCGAGCGGGCGGTCGGCCCAGGCGCCGAGGGACATCTTCTCCCGCATGCCCAGCCGGCGCAGCGTCGGCGGATGCAGTCGGACGGCGACCTCGGCGTCCTCGCCGAACTGATCGGCGACCTGCGCCGCGAACGCCGGATCCTGCGTCAGCCGGGCCACCTCGTATTCGTCCTTGTACGCCATCAGCTTGTACAGGTTGCGGGCCACGGCGTCGGTGAACGCCGGGTCGCCGACCTCGCGGTGCACCCGCTCGACGACGCCGAGGTACTCGCGCGCGTACCGTTCGTCGGCGTAGGCGATCAACTCGTCGTAGCGGACGGCGACGGCGCGGGTCAGGTCCGCGTCGAGTCCGAGCCCGTCGACCATGCGCGTCGCGTGTGCGCTCGGCTCGACCTCGGTGCGTGCGGCCCCGTGCAGGTCGGCGATGGTCGCCGACACCGCATCCGGCTCCGCCACGGCCTGGCGGCCACGGCGGAACGCCTGGATGTTGGCGTCCACCGCGACGCCGTTGAGGCCGATCGCGCGCTCGATCGACTGCGCCGTCACCGCGAGTGCGCCCGCCTGGTAGGCGGCGCCGACCATGAGCATGTTCGCGTACTGCTCGTCGCCGAACAACGACGTCGACAGGGCGCCCGGGTCGAGGTAGAGCCCGCGGGCCACCTTGGCGTCGATCGCCGAGTGGATGGCGGTCTCGGCGGGGAAGCCCACCGAGGTGTCGATGACCATCAGGCCGGTGGGGACCTTTGTCGTGGAGACCACGGCGACGGTCTTCTCCGGTGCCGCGACCTTGAGGTTCACCGGATCGGTGGCGACCAGCGGATCGCAGGCGAGATACAGGTCGCAGTCGTCGCTCGCGACCTTCGCGGCCTGCTCGACGGCGTGTGGCGCGATCTTGATGTCGCTGACGACCGCGCCGCCCTTCTGCGCGAGGCCGGTCATGTCGACGGTGCGTGCGGCGTGGCCGTCGAGCACCGCGGCGGTGGCCAGCACCTGCGAGACGGTCACCACGCCGGTGCCGCCGATGCCGGTGACGCGCAGCGTGAACGTGTCGCGCACCGCCGGGATCGGCGGTTGCGGCAGGTCGGCGTCGGCGATGTCGGCGGCCCGCTTGCGGGTGCGCGCCGTTCCCGGGGTGACGGTGACGAACGACGGGCAGTCGCCCTTCAGGCACGAGAAGTCGAGGTTGCACGAACTCTGGTCGATCTGGGTCTTGCGGCCGAACTCGGTCTGCACCGGGTGGACCGACAGGCAGTTCGACTTCTCTCCGCAGTCGCCGCAGCCCTCGCAGATGCGCTCGTTGATCATCACGCGCGTGGTCGGGGTCGGCATCAGGCCGCGCTTGCGCTTGCGGCGCTTCTCGGCGGCGCAGTGCTGGTCGTGGACGAGCACCGTGACGCCCGGAACCGCGGCGAGCTCGGTTTGCACGTCGAGCAGGTCGTCGCGGTGGCGGACCTCGACGCGCTTCGGCAGGCCCAGGCCCCTGGTGCGCTTCGGGTCGTCGGAGGTCACCACGACCTTCGCGACCCCCTCGTCGAGGAGGAGCGACGTCAGGCGCGGCAGGTCCATCTCACCGACCGGGTCCTGGCCGCCGGTCATCGCGACCGTGCCGTTGTAGAGCAGCTTGTAGGTGATGTTCTCCCCGGAGGCCACCGCCGCACGCAGGGCGAGCGAGCCCGAGTGGGCGAACGTGCCGTCGCCGATGTTCTGGACGAAGTGGTCGGCGGACACGAACGGCGCCATGCCGATCCACTGCGCGCCCTCGCCGCCCATCTGGGTGACGCCGGCGATGTCGCCGACCTGGCGCGGGTCCATCAGCAACACCATTGCGTGGCAACCGATCCCCGCGCCGACGAGGGTGTTCTCGGAGACCTTGGTCGAGCTGTTGTGCGGGCACCCGGAGCAGAAGTACGGCGTGCGCACCGCGAGGGGGAGTTCGATCCTGGTGCGGCGCTGCGACTTCCGGTCGATCCAGGCCTGCGCCGCTTCGACGTGATGCCGCGCGAGGCGGGCGGCGAGGCCGCGGGTGACCGCGTCGACGTCGAGCTCGCCGAAGCGCGAGAAGAGCGTGGAGCCGTCCTCGTTGACCTTGCCCACGATCCGCGGCGCCCGCGGGTGGCGGAAGAGGATGTCGCGCATCATCGTCTCGATGAAGTCGCGCTTCTCCTCGATGACGATGACCTCGTCGAGATCGCCGCGCGCGGTGTCGAACATGAAGCGGTTCAGGATGTCGCGCTCGAGCGGGTAGACCATGCCCAGCTTCAGGATGCGGATGCCGAGCCGGCGCAGGTCGGCGTCGTCGATTCCCATGAGGCGCAGCGCCTCGCGGAGGTCGAGATAGGTCTTGCCCGCCGCGACGATGCCGATGCGGTCGTCGGGGGTGGACACGACGATCCGGTTGATGCCGTTGAGCCGCGCGTACTCGAGGGCCCGTGGGATCCGGGTGGTCAGCTGGTTCTGTTCGAGCTCCATCAGGTTGGCGCCGAGCAGTCGTCCGCTCGGGACGTGCGGGCTGCGGCCGAGATCGCCGTAGGTGGGGACGGTGCGGTCGGGGTCGACCTGGGCGGTGGACGCGCCGTCGGCCACATGCGCCGAGATCTTCAGCGACGTCCACAGGCCGCTGACGCGGCTCATGACGGCGGCGTGGACGCCGAGGTCGAGGATGTCCTGCGAATCGGCGGGGTAGAGGATCGGGATGTAGAGGTCGGCCAGCGCCATCTCGGAGGCGCAGGGCACGGTCGAGGACTTGGCGCCGGGGTCGTCGCCGACGATCGCCACCGCTCCGCCGTCCGGGTGGGTGCCGACGAGGTTGGCGTGCCGCAGCGCGTCGGTGGCGCGGTCGAGGCCGGGCGCCTTGCCGTACCAGTAGCCGACCACGCCGTCGCGGGGCCTGCCGTCGGGTCCCGGGGCCAGGTCGGCGACCTGCGCGGCGACCTGGGAGCCCATGACCGAGGTCGCGGCGAGCTCTTCGTTCAGGCCGGGGCGGTGGACGATGTCGTAGGGCGTCAGAAGGTCGCGGCGGCGGGCCAGTTCGAGGTCGTAGCCGGCGAGGGGGGAGCCCTCGTACCCGGAGATGAACGATGCGGTCTCGAGGTTCTGGCGGCGGTCGACGCGAGCGCGGTCGCGGACCATGCGCACCAGGGCCTGGATGCCGGTGAGGTAGACGGTGCCCGATTCGCGGGTGTATCGGTCCTCGAGGGAGAACCCTTCGGAGATGGGCTCTGGCCTGCGGCTTTGCGGGGTGGGCACCTGCTGGGGGCGGGCGCGGTCGTCTGCGAGGGTCATGGGGTCACCTGGCCTTCTATGTGCGGTGGTCGTCCCGGTGGTGCCGGGGTGGACGCATCGGTTGTCGCGGCCCGAGGGTGGTGGGCCTCCCACCACACTACGAGATGAAGGTGATCCGCGTCACGTCGACCGCACCGATCGGTGTCGGGAGCGCAACTTCGGCACGACCCGCGTGACACGGGCCACTGGATGCTCTACGATCACCATTCAGTTAATTCCAACTAACTGAAGGGTCGATGGTGACCAGCACGCTCGACGGCTTCCGTGCCGTGCACCAGCAGAATCTCGATCTGCTCCGCCAGCGCCTCGCGAAGGTGGCAGAAGGGGGCGGCGCCAAGGCGCGGGAACGCCACGTCTCACGCGGCAAGCTCCTCCCGCGCGACCGCGTCGACGGTCTCCTCGATGTCGGCTCCCCGTTCATCGAGGTCGCGCCGCTCGCCGCCTTCGGCATGTACGACGACAAGGCGCCGGCCGCGGGCGTGATCGCCGGCGTCGGCCGCGTGGCCGGGCGGGAATGCATGATCGTCGCCAACGACGCCACCGTGTCGGGCGGCACGTACTACCCGATCACCGTCAAGAAGCACCTGCGGGCGCAGGAGATCGCCGCGGCCAACCGGCTGCCCTGCATCTATCTCGTCGACTCCGGCGGCGCGATGCTGCTGCAGCAGGACGAGGTCTTCCCCGACCGCGACCACTTCGGCCGGATCTTCTACAACCAGGCGACCATGAGCGCCGCCGGAATCCCGCAGATCGCGGCCGTGCTCGGCTCCTCGACCGCGGGCGGCGCCTATGTCCCGGCGATGAGCGACGAGACCGTCATCGTCCGCAACCAGGGCACCATCTTCCTGGCCGGCCCGCCCCTGGTGAAGGCGGCCACCGGCGAGGACGTCTCGGCCGAGGACCTCGGCGGCGGCGCGATGCACTCGTCGGTCTCCGGCGTCACCGACCACCTCGTCGACAACGACCAGCAGGCGCTGGCCAAGGTGCGCGAGATCGTCGCGACCCTCGGCCCGCGCGAGGCGCCGCAGTGGGAGACCGTCCCCTCGCGCGACCCGCTGCGCCCGCAGACCGACATCTACGACGTGGTCCCCACCGATCCGCGCACTCCCTACGACGTGCGCGAGGTCATCGAGATCATGTGCGACGCCGGTGAATACACCGAGTTCAAGGCGAACTACGGCACCAGCCTCGTCACCGCCTTCGCCCACATCCACGGGCACCCGGTCGGCATCATCGCCAACAACGGCGTCCTGTTCAGCGAATCCGCCCTCAAGGGCGCGCATTTCATCGAACTGTGCGATCAGCGTCGCATCCCCCTGGTCTTCCTGCAGAACATCACCGGCTTCATGGTCGGCAAGGCCTACGAGCAGGGCGGCATCGCCAAGCACGGCGCCAAGATGGTCAACGCCGTCGCCTGCGCGCGCGTCCCGAAGTTCACCGTGATGATCGGCGGCTCCTTCGGCGCCGGCAACTACTCGATGTGCGGCCGCGCGTACTCGCCCCGCTTCCTGTGGATGTGGCCCAACGCCCGCATCTCGGTGATGGGCGGCTCGCAGGCCGCCGACACCCTGGCCACGGTGCGCCGCAACCAGATCGAGCGGTCGGGCGACACCTGGCCGGCCGAGGACGAGGAGGCCTTCAAGGCCCCGATCCGCGAGCAGTTCGAGCGCCAGTCCGACGCCTACTACTCGACCGCGCGGCTGTGGGACGACGGCATCGTCGACCCGGCCCAGACCCGCACGCTGCTCGGGCTCGCCCTCGAGACGGCGCGCCACGCACCCCTCGCCGACCCGCGCTACGGCGTCTTCCGGATGTGATCGCGATGGTGGAGGTACAGCAGCAGGTCGCCGAATCCCGCGATCACACCGAATCCCCCGATGCCGCAACCGATGCACGAAGGACCCCGACCGTGAGCACCAGACCCATCCGCAGTGTCCTGGTGGCGAACCGTGGTGAGATCGCCTGCCGGGTGATCGACACGCTGCGCCGCATGGGAATCCGCAGCATCGCCGTCTATTCCGACGCCGACGCGCAGGCGCGCCACGTCCGCGAGGCCGACGTCGCGGTGCGCATCGGGCCCGCCGAGGCGGCCCGGAGCTACCTCGACATCGAGGCGGTGGTGGACGCCGCGCGCAAGACCGGAGCGGACGCCGTCCACCCGGGCTACGGATTCCTCTCGGAGAACCAGAGATTCGCCGCGGCGCTCGCCGAGGCGGGCATCGTCTTCATCGGACCGCCCGCCGAGGCCATCGCGACCATGGGCGACAAGATCACCGCACGCGCGGCCGTGACGGCCCGCGACGTCCCGGTCGTCCCCGGTCTGTCGCGTCCCGGCCTGACCGACGAGGACCTGATCGCCGCGGCGCCCGACATCGGATTCCCGGTGCTCATCAAACCGAGCGCGGGCGGTGGCGGCAAGGGCATGCACCGCGTCGCCGAGCCCGCCGAACTGCCGGCGGCGCTGCAGCGCGCACGTCGCGAGGCCGGTGCCGCCTTCGGCGACGACGCGCTGTTCATCGAGCATTTCGTGGACACCCCGCGACACATCGAGGTCCAGGTCCTCGCCGACCGGCACGGCAACGTCGTGCACCTCGGCGAGCGCGAGTGCTCGCTGCAGCGCCGGCACCAGAAGGTCATCGAGGAGGCGCCGTCGGCGCTGCTCGACGCCGACACCCGCGCCCGGATCGGCGCGGCCGCCTGCGACGCGGCGCGCTCGGTCGGCTACACCGGCGCCGGGACGGTCGAGTTCATCGTCTCCGCGCACAGGCCCGACGAGTTCTTCTTCATGGAGATGAACACCCGGCTGCAGGTCGAGCACCCCGTCACCGAACTCGTGACCGGTATCGACCTGGTGGAGCAGCAGATCCGCGTCGCCCGCGGCGAGGAGCTCGGGTTCGCCCAGGACGACATCACGCTGACCGGGCACGCCATCGAGGCCCGCGTCTACGCCGAGGACCCGGCGCGCGGCTTCCTGCCCACCGGCGGCACCATCGAGCACCTGGTGCACCCGGACACCTCGCCGGGCAGCGGCGTCCGCGTCGACTCCGCCATGCTCGAAGGGCTGCGCGTCGGGAGCGACTACGACCCGATGCTCGCCAAGGTCATCGCCCACGGGACCGATCGGGAGGAGGCCCTCGAGCGCCTCGACCAGGCGCTGGCGCACACGCGGGTGCTCGGCGTGGTCACCAACATCGACTTCTGCCGGTTCGTGCTGAGGCAGCCGGCCGTGGTCGACGCAGACCTCGACACCGAACTGCTCGACCGGCTCGTCGCCGACTACGAGGTCGCCGAACCCTCGCCGGAGGCCCAGGTCCTCGTCGGCCTGGCCCGGATCGGGGTCCGGGACAGCGGGGACGTGTGGTCGTCGGCCGTCGGGTGGCGCATCGGCGACACCGCACCGGTGATCACCCGACTCGTCAGCGGCGGGCACCACTCCACCGTCTCGATCCGGGTCGACCACGCCGACGCGCAGGCCGTCTCCGGCCGGGCGACGGTCGCCGTCGAGGGCGTCGACGACGCCGAGCCGTGGGAGGCGGATGTCGTCTACCTGCCCGCGGGCGACGGGCAGGGGTCGGCCCGGCTCATCGTCGACGGCGTCAGCCAGTCGTGGTCGTCGGTTCTCGTCGGCGAATCCTGGTGGGTCTCCGGGCCTTCGGGCACCTGGATCCTCGACCTCGCCCGCCCCGTCCTCGACGAGGCCGCCGACGAGCGCGCCGGCGAGATCACCAGCCCGATGCCCGGGACCGTCGTCGCCGTGGCCGCCGGTTCCGGCGACGAGGTCGCCTCCGGCGCGGCGGTGGTGGTCGTCGAGGCCATGAAGATGGAACACACGCTCTCCGCGCCGATCGACGGGACCGCAGAGGTGTCGGTGAAGATCGGGGACAAGGTCGACGCCGGGCAGGTCCTCGCGGTCATCACACCCGCAGAGGCCGCCGAACCCGCGCCCGCGCGGTGATGCGCGGGCACCCCGAACCCACCGACGAGACGTAAAGGACTGCAGGACATGGAACTCACCCAGGAATACACCGACCTCATCGAGACGGTGCGCGACTTCGCGCAGTCGGTCGTGGCCCCCGTGGCCGCAAAGCACGACGAGGAGCACAGCTTCCCGTACGAGGTCGTCGACCAGATGGGCAAGATGGGACTGTTCGGCCTGCCCTTCCCCGAGGAGTACGGCGGCATGGGCGGCGACTACTTCGCCCTCGCGCTCGCGCTCGAGGAGCTCGGCAAGGTCGACCAGTCGGTCGCCATCACCCTCGAGGCCGGTGTGAGTCTCGGCGCGATGCCGATCTACAAGTTCGGCACCGAGGAGCAGAAGCAGAGGTACCTGCCCGACCTCACCGCCGGCAAGGCGCTCGCAGGGTTCGGCCTCACCGAACCGGGTGCGGGATCGGACGCCGGGGCCACCGCGACCACCGCCCGCGACGACGGCGACTCGTGGATCATCAACGGCAACAAGCAGTTCATCACCAACTCCGGCACCGACATCACCTCGCTGGTCACCGTCACCGCGGTCAGCGGGGTGAAGGAGAACGGCAAGAAGGAGATCTCGACGATCATCGTGCCCTCGGGCACACCGGGATTCACCGCCGAACCCGCCTACAACAAGGTCGGCTGGAACGCCTCGGACACCCACCCGCTCACCTTCAGCGACGTGCGGGTGCCAAAGGAGAACCTGCTCGGCGAGCGCGGCCGGGGCTACGCCAACTTCCTGTCCATCCTCGACGAGGGGCGCATCGCGATCGCGGCGCTCGCCACCGGTGCCGCGCAGGGCTGTGTCGACGAGAGCGTGAAGTACGCCAAGGAACGCCAGTCCTTCGGCAAGCCGATCGGCGAGTACCAGTCGGTGTCGTTCGCCATCGCGCGGATGGAGGCCCGCGCGCACGTGGCGCGCACCGCCTACTACGACGCGGCGGCGAAGATGCTGGCCGGCAAGCCGTTCAAGAAGGAGGCCTCGATCGCGAAGATGATCGCCAGCGAGGCCGCCATGGACAACGCGCGGACGGCGACCCAGATCCACGGCGGCTACGGCTTCATGAACGAATATCCCGTCGCGCGCCACTACCGGGACTCCAAGATCCTCGAGATCGGCGAGGGCACCACCGAGGTCCAGCTCATGCTCATCGCGCGAGAGCTGGGGTTCGCATGAGCACCGCGAGCGGCGCCGGGAACACCGCCGACAGCCCGCGCCGGGTGATCCAGCGCGGCCTGTGGTTCGAGGAGTTCGAGGAGGGCACGATCTACGAGCATCGCCCCGGACGCACCGTGACCGAGGCCGACAACGTGCTCTTCACGACGCTGACGATGAACACGCAGGCGCTGCACCTCGACGCCGCGTGGTCGGCGCAGCAGCCCGGGTTCGGCGGTCAGCGTCTCGTCAACTCGATGTTCACGCTCTCGACCATCGTCGGGTTGTCGGTGAGCCAGCTGACTCAGGGCACCCTGGTGGCCAATCTCGGCTTCTCCGAGGTCGCCTTCCCGTCACCGTTGTTCGCCGGCGACACGCTCTACGCCGAGACCGTGTGCACGGGTAAGCGCGAATCGAGGTCGCGTCCGGGGGAGGGCGTGGTGAACTTGACCCACATCGGACGCAACCAGCACGGCGAGGTCGTCGCGCGAGCCGCGCGGGCCACGTTGGTGCGCAGACAACCTACGGAGTGAGACGACGATGGTCTTCGATGCAAGCGCGGACAATTCGCTGGTGGGCGGGACGGATCGCAAGGACCCCCAACTGCTGAACGCCTGGCTCCCGTCGGGCCCGGCGCTGCTGTTCTGTCCCGCGGACCGGCCCGAGCGCTACCAGAAGGCACTCGACCGCGCCGACGTGGTGATCCTCGACCTCGAGGACGCGGTGTCGCCGGACAACCGGGCCGCGGCCCGGGAGGCGTTGGTCGCCAACCCGATCGACCCCGACCGCACCATCGTCCGCATCAACCCGGCGGGCACCGGCGACTATCGCCGCGACCTGGCCGCGGTCGCGGAGACCAACTACCGCGTCGTCATGCAGGCGAAGTCCGAGGACGTGGCGTCGATCCTCGACACCGCGCTGCAGACCATCGCGCTCATCGAGACCCCGCTCGGGGCGACCCGCGCCAACGAGATCGCCGCGACCTCCAACTGCATCGGCCTGATGTGGGGCGCCGAGGATCTCGTCGCCGGTCTCGGCGGGTCGTCGAGCCGGTTCGGCCCCGACGAGCCGCGTTCCGGCGAGTACCGCGACGTGGCCTCCTGGGTGCGCTCCATGGTGCGCATCGCAGCCGCCGCGCACGGCAAGTTCGCCATCGACTCGGTGCATCTCGACATCGACGACGTCGACGGGCTGATCGCCGAGGTCCGCGACGCCGTGGCCCTGGGGTACACCGCGACCGCCTGCATCCACCCGTCGCAGGTCGAGCACATCCGCGCCGGCTACCGACCCTCGGACGAGGCGGTCGAGTGGGCGCGCCGGGTGCTCGAGGGCGCCGCCGAACACAACGGCGGGGTCTTCAGCCTCGACGGCCAGATGATCGACGGCCCGGTGTTGCGGCAGGCGGAGGTCGTCCTCTCCCGCGTGGCCTCCGGCGAATCCACCGAGGACTCCTGAGTCCTCCGTTCCCCCAACGTATCCAGACTTCCCCGACTTCTCAGAATCCCCCACCCTCAGAATCCCCGACAGACCGGAGCACGAGATGAGCACAGACGCTCCCGCCCAGAACCTCGCACACACCCGCGGCCCCGACACCCCGCCCCTCCTCGAGGAGACGATCGGGGCGACTCTCGCGCGCACCGTCGAGCAGTACGGTGACCGGATCGCCCTCATCGACGCCGCGGCCGGCCGGCAGTGGACCTACACCGAGTTCCTCCGTGACGTCCGCGCACTGGCGGCCGGGCTCCTGCGCCTCGGCGTCGCACCGGGTGACCGGGTCGGCCTGTGGGCTCCGAACCGGTTCGAGTGGGTTCTCGCCCAGTACGCGACCGCGGAGATCGGCGCGATCCTGGTCAACGTCAACCCCGCCTACCGCCAGAACGAACTCGAGTACGCGCTGACCCAGTCGGGGACCGGCCTCGTCCTCGCGGCCGAGCGGTTCAAGGACTCCGGGTACGCGACGATGCTGGAGGAGGCCCGGCCCAAGTGCCCGGACCTGCGAGACGTGGTGCTGTTCGAGTCCCCGGAGTGGGCCGAACTCACCGCAAGGCCGTCGGAGGAGGAACTCGCCCGCGTCGCCGAGGTCGCCGCCTCGCTGTCGCCGGACGACGCGGTCAACATCCAGTACACCTCGGGCACAACGGGTTTCCCGAAGGGGGCGACGCTGTCGCACCGCAACATCGGGAACAACGGCTACCTGGTGGGCGAGCTCCTCGGCTACACCGCCGACGACCGCATCTGCATCCCGGTGCCCTTCTACCACTGCTTCGGCATGGTCATGGGCAACCTCGCCGCCACGAGCCACGGTGCGGCCATGGTGATCCCGGGCCCGGCCTTCGATCCGCGGGCCGCGCTCGACGCGGTCGAGAAGTACCGGTGCACCAGTCTCTACGGGGTGCCGACGATGTTCATCGCCGAACTGGCCCTGCTGGATTCGGCCCCGGACGGCTACCGCCCCGACCTGTCGTCGCTGCGCACCGGCATCATGGCCGGTTCGCCGTGTCCCGAGCACGTGATGCGGCAGGTGGTCGATCGCATGCACATGAGCGAGGTGTCGATCTGCTACGGCATGACCGAGACCTCGCCGGTGTCCACGCAGACCCGGGTCGACGACCCGCTGGAGCTGCGCGTGGGCACGGTCGGACGCGTGGGACCGCACCTGGAGATCAAGATCATCGATCCCACCACGGGGGAGACGCTGGGGCGCAACGAGACCGGAGAGCTGTGCACCCGCGGCTACTCGGTGATGAAGGGCTACTGGAACGACCCGGAGAAGACCGCCGAGGCGATCGACGCCGACGGCTGGATGCACACCGGGGACCTCGCCGAGATGGACGACGCTGGCTATGTGCGCATCACCGGCCGGATCAAGGACATGGTGATCCGCGGCGGCGAGAACATCTACCCGCGTGAGATCGAGGAATTCCTCTACACCCATCCCGACATCCTCGACGCGCAGGTGATCGGCGTGCCCGACGAGAAGTACGGCGAGGAGCTCATGGCATGGGTGCGCCTGCGCGACCACGCCGACGACCTCACCGCCGAGGACGTCCGCGCCTTCGCCGAGGGCAAGATCGCGCGCCACAAGATCCCGAGGTACGTCCACGTGGTCAAGGAGTTCCCGATGACCGTGACCGGCAAGGTGCGCAAGGTCGCGATGCGCGAAGAGGCCATCCATCTCATCGAGGAGCTGGGATGACCGGTGTGGTCCCGCCGGGTGACCCGGCGCCGACCCCCGACGCCGCGATCGAGCGGTTCCGCCGCCACGTCGAGGAGCGATTCGGCGTCACCGCAACCGATTACGACGCGCTCTGGTCGTGGTCGGTGCGGGAGCCCGCCCGCTTCTGGCGCGCCGTCTGGGAGTTCTTCGACCTCGACGAACTGGCCGCCGAACCCCTCGGCGAGGGCGACGAGGCCGTCCTGGCCGATGCCCGGATGCCCGGTGCCCGCTGGTTCCCCGGCGTGAAGCTCAACTACGTCGCGCAGGTCCTGCGGCACGCCGGTCTCCCGGGCGCCGCGATCGTCGGCCTCGACGAGACCGGCGCGCGCACGGAGATCGCGTGGTCGGAGCTGCCCGGGATGGTGGCCTCGCTCGCGGCGACGCTGCGCAACCTCGGCGTCGGGCCGGGGGACGTGGTGGCCGCCTACCTGCCGGACATCCCCGAGGCCGTCGTCGCCTTCCTGGCGACCGCGAGCCTCGGCGCCATCTGGTCGGGGTGCGGCCAGGACTACGCGCCGCAGGGCGCCGCCGGCCGCCTCGGGCAGCTGCGGCCGAAGGTCCTGTTCAGCGCGGCCGGTTACCGATGGGGCGGCAAGGACATCGACAAGCGGGCCGACTCCGCCGAGCTCGCCGGACTGCTCGACGGGCTGGTCGCCCACATCACGATCGGCGACGCACCCGCCGGTGCGCCGGGTGCGATCGACTTCGGCGAGGCGCTGTCGACCCCCACCGCCGAGTTCTCCCCGCTGGCGGTCGATGTCGACCACCCGCTGTGGGTCCTGTTCAGCTCCGGCACCACCGGCCGGCCCAAGGGCATCGTCCACGGTCACGGCGGGGTGGTCGTCGAACACCTGAAAGCCACTGCGCTCCATGGTGATCTGTCGTCCGACGACGTGTTCTTCTGGCAGACCGCGCTCAGCTGGATGATGTGGAACTATCAGGTCGCCGGTCTGCTGTGCGGCGCGCGGATCGTCTGCTACAGCGGATCGCCGCTGTATCCGGACGCCGATCGGCTGTGGCAGATCGTCGCCGACGAGAAGGTCACCTACTTCGGCACCTCGCCCGGTCAGCTGCAGGCGTCGCGCAAGGCCGGCCTGGAACCGGGGGATCAGCACGACCTGTCCGCGCTGCGCACCCTCGGCAGCACCGGTTCCGCCCTCGCGCCGGACCTGTTCGTCTGGGTCGACGAACACGTGAAGAAGGGGCTGCCGATCTCGTCGATCAGCGGCGGCACCGACATCGTGTCCGCGTTCGCCGGCGGGTCGACGGGCGTGCCGGTCGTGCCGGGCGAGTTGTCGGTGCGTTACCTGGGCGTCGCGCTGGAGAGCTGGTCACCCGATGGACGACCGCAGGTGGGCGAGGTCGGCGAACTCGTCGTCACCGAACCGATGCCGTCGATGCCGGTCTCCTTCTGGGACGACCCCGACGGAGCGCGCTACCGCGCAGCGTATTTCGAGCACGAGTGGCAGGGGCCGACCTCTCATCCCGACGGGCCGGTGTGGCGCCACGGCGACTGGGTGACGGTCACCGATCGCGGGTCGCTCGTCATCCACGGCCGCAGCGACGCCACGCTGAACCGGCACGGGATACGCATGGGCTCGGCGGACATCTACGAGGTCGTGGAATCGCTCGACGAGGTCGCCGAGGCATTCGTCCTCGGCGTCGACGGCCCCGACGGAAAGTACTGGATGCCGCTGTTCGTCACGCTGGTCCCCGGTGCCGTGCTCGACGACGCCCTCGAGAAGCGCATCGCGTCGGCCGTCGCCGAGCGGTTGTCCAGACGCCACGTGCCCGACGAGGTCATCGAGGCGCCCGGCATCCCGCACACGCGTACCGGCAAGAAGCTCGAGGTTCCGGTCACGGCGATCCTGGCCGGGCGCTCGGAGGTCAACGTCGACCCGAGGTCGGTCGACGACTACTCGCTGATCGAGTGGTACGCCGAGCAGGGCCGCTCTCATCGCTGGTAGGCCGCTGTCACCACCGGATCCGCGCGGACGCGTCGCGCGGCGCGTTGTGAACGGAGTTCACGCGCACCCCGTGTCGGATATGTACGGTGGGCACCGCTGAGGATTCAGCGGTGACGAATCGTGCAGATGACACGTCGGTCAGATGTACTACCGTGGGCCGGGAGTCACGCATCGGGGAGGTGCGGGCGGCCGCATGCCGGTTGCCGTGGGCGTGACCGCGTCACCGACCCGAGCCAGTTGACATGAACACGACGACCTGACCAGGAGATCGCGATGAGCTACCCATCGGGGGGCTACGGGCAGCAGCCCGAGTCCGGCCAGTCCTACGGCCAGTACGGCCAGCAGGGCTACGGCCAGCAGTACCAGCAGGGCTACGGCCAGAGCCCCCAGCAGAACTACGGCCAGCAGGGCTACGGTCAGCAGGATTACGGCCAGCAGAACTACGGCCAGCAGCAGGGTTACGGTCAGCAGGGCTACGGGCAGTACGGCTACGGCCAGCCGGCGAAGCCGCCGAGCCAGGGTCTCCCGGCGATCACCCCCACGGCGATCGCGGGCGCCATCGGCCTCCTCGGCGTCGTGATGCTGTTCTGCGGCTACCTGCCCGCCGCGAAGGCCTACGACGACTCGGTGAAGATCTTCGGCACCGAGTACGTCGCCCCGTACGCGCTCGTGGCGGTCGCCGGCTTCCTGGCGCTGTTCTCGTTGGTGCCCAACGTCAAGTCGCCGTCGGCGGTCGTCGCGGCGCTGAGCGTCCCGTCGTTCTTCATCTCGCTGTTCCTGCTCATCGAGATCGACTACGATACCGGCTCCGGTGCGATCGTGCTGCTCATCTTCTCGCTGCTGCAGGCGCTCCTCGCGATCGCGTGGCTGCTCGTCGACGCGAACATCCTCAAGGTCGCCCCCGCCGCCGGCGCGGCATCGGCCGTCACGCCGACCGCGGGCGCCGACGCGACCGCCGGCCAGCACTCGACCGGTCAGGGCACCGCACCGGCCGGTTCGTACGGCACCGGTACCGGCACCACCGGTGGCCAGGCGCAGTACGGACAGCAGTCCTCGGCGGGCTACGACCCGTCGGCCTACACCCAGAGCACGAGCGGCCAGGCCGGCTACGGCCAGCACGGCACGGGTTCTGCCCAGTCGGGTTCTGCTCAGTCGGGTTCCGCCCAGTCGGGCCAGGCGCAGGCCGGCCAGGCGACGTCGTACGGCTACGGCAGCTACACCCCGGGCCAGTACTCGGCCGGGTCCGAGAGCTCGGCGTCTGGCGGCGCCTCGGCTTCCGAGTCGGGTGCTTCCGGTGCGGGCGATGCCGGTTCGGACGCCGACAAGACGACCACCATGTTCCAGAAGCCCGAGCCGCCGCAGTCCAGCGGGAGCTGAGAGTCGACGCAGTCCAGCGGGAGCTGAGAGTCGCCGCAGTCCAGCGGAAGCTGAGAGTCGACACAGTCCAGCGGCAGCTGATCTGCACCGTGCCCCGCCGACCCCTCCGGTAGGCGGGGCACCGTCGTATCTGCCGGTCGTCGCCCGCCGGCGGGCGTTGCCGCCGGAGCCCCGGCCCGGGATGACCGGGCAGACGCCCGGTGACCTGAACCGCTTTCCGGACCGGGCCCGGCGCGTCTACGACGACCCGGGCGCCGATCGTGTCAGTCTCAAGTCGATGCCCACTTTCAGGCCCGAGTCGACCGCGGAGAACCTGGCGTCGCAGCTGCGAGCACTGCGGCGATCCCGTCGTGCCCAGCGCACCGCGGTCGAGGGCTCGGCACGGCAACTGGCCGTCGTGGCGTTCACCGTGCCCGCGCTCGCGCTGGTCACCCTCATCGTCGTCATGCTCACGGTGCTGCTGATGGCCGGCAGCGGTCTCACCGGTCTGCCGAGCGCCATCGCGTCGAGCTGGCTGGCGATCCACCAGGTGCCGGTGACCATCAGCGGCGTCACCATCGGTGTGCTGCCGCTGCTGCCGACCCTGGTCGTCGCGGTGGGCACCGCACGCCTGACGGCGCGTGCGATCGGCGGGACCACCGCACCGGCCGCGCGCTCGGCGCACGACGTCTTCGACGTCGGGGCGGTGGTGGCCTCTGCGGTCGCCGGTCCGGTGCTCATCACCGCGATGTCGCTGGCGATCGTGATGGACGGCGGGTCGGTCCTGCCGGTGCACACGCCGAACGCATTGGTGGCCTTCGCCTACACGATCGGCATCCACGCCGGCGCCGCGCTGGCGGGCGTCGTCTGGACCCGGCGGCACGATTTCGCCGCGCGGTGGGGGATGTCCTACGCCGACCGCCGCGGATTCAAGTACGGCGTCGTCGCCGTGCTCTCCCTCATGGTGGCCGGGGGGATCCTCGTGTGCCTGCGCATGATCATGGCGCACACCGAGATCGGCGAACTCATCGAGACCGGCTACGACTTCGACGGCTACCTGGGCCTCAGCGTGCTGTCGGTGCTGTACCTGCCGAACCTCATGGTCGGGGCGACCGCGGTGCTCGTCGGCTCCGACGTCCAGATCGGCGCGATGACCGTCGACCTGTTCACGGTCCGCGGCGGGGCGGTGCCGCCGGTGCCCGCGCTCGCCGTGCTGCCGGACGGAGCGGGTGCGGGGCAGTGGGGGCTGATCGGGCTCCTCGTCCCCGCGGCCATCGCGGTGTTCGTCGGATGGCGCTGCCGCGACCTCAATCCGATCGCCCACGTCCGCTCGGTCGGGGTCGCCGCAGCCGTGGCGGCGTCGGCGATGGTGGTCCTGTCGACCACCGCCGGCGGCGAGCTCGGCGAGTTCGGCGACGCCGCGATCACGGTGTCCGCGGCCGGCGTCTACACGCTCGGCTGGTTCGCCGTGACCGGCATCGTGGTGGCTCTCGTGTACGCCTTCCTCCCGTCGACCCGCGCCGCACGCGACGCGGTCGGGGACGACTACTTCGACGACCCGGACGATCTGGGATTCGAGGACGAGTACGTGATCGTCGCCGATCTCGACGAGGAGGACGAGTACCTCGAGTTCGTCGACGAGGACGCGCCGGGCCCGGAACACGACCTCTCCGATGACGCCGAGTACGAGTACGAGGACTCCGAGGACGCGGAGGCCTTCGAGGCAGATCCCTATGACTTGGCCGAGCCCGACGCGGCAGACGACGCCGACGAGGCCCTCGACTCCGAACCCGTCGTGCGTGCGGAGGCACCGGCGGACGCCGACCTCTCCGACGACGCCGACTACGACCTGTATCCGGGGACGCCGGGTGCGCGTCGGCGCTGAGCCCCACGGCGCGGGAAACCCGAGCACCGGGTCTCTCGGCACCGGTGCCCACGGCGCCGTCCCGCGGGGACGCAACCGTGCACAGACCCGCCGATCGCGGCTCGACGTGCTGCTATTAGGCTCGAAGCCGTGACATCGGAGACCGCGTCAGAACGCACGCCCCTCGTGGTGATGGCGTCCGGTACCGGTTCTCTGCTCGAGTCGCTGATCGCCCGCGCCGACGCCGCCGACGCCCCGTTCCGGATCGCCGCGATCGTCGTCGACCGCACGTGCCGCGCCCAGGACATCGCGCAGCGCAACGACATCCCGCTGATCACCTGCCGGCTCGGCGACCATCCGGATCGCGCCGCCTGGGATCGCGCGCTCACCGACGCGGTCGCCGCTGTCGACCCCGGCTGGATCGTCACCGCGGGGTTCATGAAGATCCTCGGTCCCGCGTTCCTCGGCCGGTTCGGCGGGCGCATCGTCAACTCGCATCCGGCCCTGCTGCCGGCCTTCCCCGGCGCACACGGCGTGCCCGACGCGCTCGAGTACGGCGTCAAGGTGACCGGCGCGACCGTGCACCTCGTCGACGAGGGCGTGGACACCGGCCCCATCCTGGCGCAACAGGTGGTCACGGTCGCCGACGACGACACCGTCGAAACCCTGCACGAACGGATCAAGACTGTCGAGCGAGTGTTGCTCGCCGACGTGGTGACCGCCCTGGTCACCCGAGGAGTAGTCATCGATGGACGAAAGGCCCGCATCCCGTGAACGCACAGCCCGCTGACAGCGCCCGCCGACCCATCCGGCGCGCACTGGTGAGTGTCTACGACAAGAGCGGCCTGGCCGAACTCGCGACCGCGCTGAAGGACGCAGGCGTGGAGATCGTCTCGACGGGATCGACCGCCAAGACCATCGCCGACGCGGGTGCCCCGGTGATCGAGGTCTCGACGCTGACCGGGTTCCCCGAGTGCCTCGACGGCCGCGTCAAGACCCTTCACCCGAAGGTGCATGCCGGCATCCTCGCCGACACCCGCAAGGACGACCACGTCGCGCAGCTCGCCGAACTCGGCGTCGCCGCCTTCGACCTCGTCGTCGTGAACCTCTACCCGTTCAGCGAGACGGTCGCCTCGGGGGCCACCCCCGACGAATGCATCGAGCAGATCGACATCGGCGGCCCGTCGATGGTGCGCGGCGCCGCCAAGAACCACCCGTCGGTCGCGGTCGTGACCAGCCCGGCCGACTACGGCCAGGTGACCGAGGCCCTGCAGTCCGGCGGCTTCACCCTCGCCGAGCGCAAGAAGCTGGCCGCCAAGGCCTTCCGCCACACCGCCGATTACGACGTCGCGGTCGCCTCGTGGATGTCGAGCGTCGTGGCGCCCGAGGACGATTCGCTGTTCCCGGCCTGGACCGGCGCCACCTGGACCCGGTCGGCGGTGCTGCGTTACGGCGAGAACCCGCACCAGGCCGCCGCTCTCTACGTCGGCGACGCGAGCGTCGGCGGTGTCGCCACCGCCGAGCAGCTGCACGGCAAGGAGATGAGCTACAACAACTACACCGACGCCGACGCCGCCTGGCGCGCAGCCCACGACTTCGACGCCCCGGCGGTCGCGATCATCAAGCACGCGAACCCGTGCGGCATCGCCGTCGGCGCCGACATCGCCGAGGCCCACCGCAAGGCGCACGCCTGCGACCCGGTGTCGGCCTACGGCGGCGTGATCGCCGCGAATCGCGAGATCACCGTGGAAATGGCCGAGCAGGTCGCCGAGATCTTCACCGAGGTCATCATCGCCCCCGGCTTCGCCGACGGCGCGCTCTCGGTGCTGACCCGCAAGAAGAACATCCGCGTCCTGGTGGCCACGCCGCCGTCGAGCAGCATCGAGACCAAGCCGGTCTCGGGCGGTCTGCTGATGCAGGAGCGCGACGTCCTCGACGCCGAGGGCGACAACCCGGAGAACTGGACCCTGGTCGCCGGCCCGCCGGCCGACAAGCAGACCCTGGCCGACCTCGAGTTCGCCTGGCGCGCTTGCCGTTCGGTCAAGTCGAACGCGATCCTGCTGGCCTCCGACGGCGCGTCGGTCGGTGTGGGCATGGGGCAGGTCAACCGCGTCGACTCCGCGCACCTGGCCGTGCAGCGCGCCGGTGACCGGGCCGCGGGCAGCGTCGGGGCGTCGGACGCCTTCTTCCCGTTCCCGGACGGCCTGCAGGTCCTGCTGAACGCCGGTGTGAAGGCCGTCGTGCAGCCGGGCGGATCGATCCGCGACAACGAGGTCATCGAGGCTGCCGAGGAGGCGGGCGTGACGCTCTACCTCACCGGGGCACGCCATTTCGCTCACTGATCTCGCACTACTCCTCCTCGCGGGGTTCGGCGCGGGTCTGATCGGCTACATCACCGGACTGGCGTCGGTGGTGAGCTATCCCGCGCTCCTCGCGGTCGGACTTCCCCCGATCGCGGCGAACGTGACCAACACGGTCGCGCTCGTCGCGGTCGGGGTCGGAAGCACCGCGCAGTCCGGGAGAGTCCTCCTCGACGGTGACCGGCGACGGCTCATCGTCGGGGTGATCGCGGCGCTCGTCGGCGGAACCGTGGGCGCCGCACTGCTTCTCGTCACGCCCGCGGAGGCGTTCGAGGCGATCGTCCCGTTCCTCGTCGCCATCGCCGCGATCGCGCTGCTCATACAACCGGTTCTACGGCGGTGGGCCACCGGCCGCGTCGAGCATCCGGCGGTGTTCCTCCTCGGGCTGTTCCTGATCTGCATCTACGGCGGATACTTCGGCGCCGGTGCGGGCATCATGATCCTCGCGCTGATGCTCGTGGTCACCAGCGAGCCGCTGTGGCGTGCGGCGCTGAGCAAGTCGCTGTTCCTCGGCATCGCCAACGCCATCGCCGCCGTCGGGTTCATGATCTTCGGTCCCGTGCACTGGTGGGCCGCGCTCGCCATGGCCATCGGTTGTCTGGCCGGCGGCTGGTGCGGTCCGCCCGTCGTCAAGCGGCTACCCGCCGAGCCGCTGCGGATCGTGGTGGGACTGTGCGGCCTCGGTCTGGCGGTGTGGCTGGCGGTGGGCTGAGACGCGAAGGGTCCCGACCATGGGGGAACAGGACTTCACGCGAACACCGATGACGAGCAGGTCCATCCGTCGCGCGAGGACCCACGCTTCCGGGCCGGCACCTGGACGCGAGTTGTTCACCCGTGTTCACCGTGAACTCGACGGCGTTGCGGAGGTGACGGCGGACCTCGACGTCGATCGTCTGGACCGAACGGGGGTTTTTCCCAGACTGAATCCAACCCGTGCGCGTGACGCGTCGGAGGAATAGACAGGACTTGTGTCCGCCTCGATGACGCTCCATTCGATGAACTTCTCCGACGGTTCCCATCACGGGTCCCCGCCGGCGGCGGCTGTTGACCACCCCATCCGCCGTTCGTCGAGAAGGACTCATCATGACCACCGCACATCCCGCCCCTGACCTCCGCACCGCTGCTTCTGCCGCCCTCTCGTCGGGCATCGTCGCCTCGGGCGTCGAACTCGACATCGACGAGTTCGGCCCGCACTTCGGCGCCGAGATCCGCGGCATCGACGTCGCGCAGGCCACCGACGACCAGGTGCGCGCCATCCGTCAGGCACTCATCGAGTACAAGGTCATCGTCCTACGCGACCAGAACCTCGACGATGCCTCGCACATCGAGTTCGGAAACCGGCTGGGGGAGCTGACCACCGGTCATCCGGTCTGGGACAGCGGCGATGTGCCCGACGAGGTGTACGAGCTCGACAGCGCCGACAACGGATTCGCCGACGTGTGGCACACCGACGTGACGTTCATGCCGCGCCCGCCGATGGGTTCGATCCTGCGCCCGGTGGTGTTGCCGCGCAACGGCGGCGACACCAACTGGGCCGACGCCGAGCTCGCGTACTCGTCGTTGTCGGAGCCGGTCCGCCGCCTCGTCGACGGGTTGACCGCCGTCCACGACGGCAATCGCGAGTTCGGGTACTACCTGCGGCACAAGCGCAAGGGCCAGGGGAACACCTGGGACGGCAGGGAGGTCACCGAACTGGTGCCGGTGAGCCACCCCGTCGTCCGTGTCCACCCGGAGACCGGCCGCAAGGCCCTGTTCGTCAATCCCGGTTTCACCTCGCACATCGAGGGCGTCTCCGAGTTCGAGAGCCGCGCCATCCTCGACATGCTCTACGCGCACATCACCAAGCCCGAGCACATCGTCCGCCATCGCTGGCGTGCCGGCGACCTGGTGCTGTGGGACAACCGCAACACCCTGCACTACGCGAACCGCGACTACGGCGACAACCGGCGGATCATGCACCGCATCACGCTCAGGGGAGACGTGCCCGTCGGGCCCTGAGCCGACGGCAGGGTCCGCACGACATCCGTATGACGTTGTGCCCGGAAGCCGGGCGCAACGTCATACGGATTTTTCTGCTCCAGTATTCAACCAAGGGGTTGACAAAGGTCCCGGATCGGCGCACGCTCATATTCAACCGAACGGTTGAGGAGGACATCGGATGGCAGACGAGCTCTCGAAGGTCTTCGCCGCACTGGCGGACCCCACCCGGCGCGACATCGTCGCCCGTCTGGCGGTCTCCGATGCGACGGTGAGCGAGCTCGCCGCGCCCTACGACGTCAGCATCCAGGCGGTGTCCAAGCACCTGAAGGTGCTCGAGGACGCCGGCCTGGTGAGCCGAACCCGGGAGGCCCAGAAACGTCCGGTCCATCTGGAAACAGAGGTGTTCGACCTCATGACCAAGTGGATCGAGCGGTACCGCAAGCGGGCGGAAGAGCGCTACCAGCGCCTCGACGCACTGCTCGCCGAGATGAACGACGGACCCGCGGCATCCGAGCCCGGGGACGACATCGAGACACCCCAGGAAGGAAAGGCGTCATGAGCACCACCGCAACCCGCTACCCCGAAGCCGCGATCGAGGCCGACAAGGAGGTCCCGATCATCCGGATCACCCGCGACTTCCGCGCCACGCCGGCCCAGCTGATGAAGGCGCACACCGACCCGGAACTGTTCGTCCGCTGGAACGGGCCCGAGACGGTCTCCAGCCGCATCGTCGAATGGGACGTCCGCGACGGCGGCAGCTGGCGCTACATCTCGACCCACGAGGGGCAGGACCACGAGTTCCGCGGCTGCTTCCACACAGTCGGCGAGGACAAGATCGTGCAGACCTTCACGTGGATGGGCATGCCTGACCAGGTCTCGTTGGAGACGATGTGGTTCGAGGACCTCGGCGACGGCACCACCCGGCTCCACGCGCAGTCGCTGTGCGACAGCTTCGCCGATCGCGACGCCTGGCTGTCGTCGGGTATGGAGGTCGGCGTCAACGAGGGCTACAAGGCGCTCGACCGCCTGCTCGAGGCCGGCGAGCTGTAGAGCGATGTCGCTGTCGGAACTCGACGCCGCCGCCCGGCACCGCGAGGTCGCGACGGGCTTCTCCGGCATCGTCGCAGTCGTCGCCGATTGGGAGGCCCCGACGCCGGTCGACGGATGGGTGGCGCGTGACGTCGTCGCCCACCTCGTCGACTGGTCCACCGGCTTCCTCGAGGCCGTCGGGATCTCCCTGCCCGGCGGGCCGTCCGTCGCCGACGACCCGGCGGGTGCGTGGTCGGCTCACGCCGCATCGATCCAGGGCCTGCTGGACGGGTCGAGGGCCGACGAGACGATCACCCACCCGATGACCGGCGAACACCGGCTCGCCGACGCGATCGACCGGTTCTACACCGCCGACGTGTTCATGCACACCTGGGACCTGGCCCGATCGCAGGGCATCACACCCGAACTCGACGCCGCCCACGCGCAGCTGATGCTCGACGGGATGGTTCCGATCGAGGACATGATGCGACGGTCCGGCCAGTACGGACCCGCGGTCGAGGTGCCCGCCGGCGCCGACGCCGTCACCCGGCTCATGGGATTCATCGGACGCGATCCGGCGTGGGCGCCGCGGGTCTGAGCGTCGGGACCCGCGCCGGTCGATGGGCCCCGGCAGAACCCGGCACCGCGGCGAGGTCCTTCCTGGGTCGTCTCGGGCGGTGGGCATGAGCCCCACGCCACGCACGCAGGTCACGTTTCGGAGTAGCGTGGATCACGTGCCAGAGGACAACTTCACCACGCATGGTTCTCAGACGACCGAAACCCGCCATCCCTCGCCCCGCACCCTGGGTGAGCTGCGTGCCAGCGGCCATGTCTTCCGCAGTGTGCGAGACGAGATCCGCAACAACCTGCTGACCGCGCTCCGGGAGGGTCGCGACCCCTGGCCGGGGATCGTCGGTTTCGAGTCCACCGTCATCCCCCAACTCGAACGCGCACTCATCGCCGGCCACGACGTCGTGATGCTCGGTGAGCGCGGCCAGGGCAAGACCCGCATCCTGCGCACCCTCGTGAACCTGCTCGACGAGTGGACCCCGGTCATCGCCGGGTCCGAACTCGGCGAGCACCCGTACGAGCCGATCACCCCGGCGTCGATCCGCAAGGCCGCCAACCTGCTCGACGACCTGCCCATCGAGTGGCGTCACCGCTCGCAGCGCTACAGCGAGAAACTCGCCACCCCCGACACCTCGGTGGCCGACCTCGTCGGCGACATCGACCCGATGAAGGTGGCCGAGGGCCGCAGCCTCGGCGACCCGGAGACCATCCACTTCGGTCTCATCCCGCGGGCGCACCGCGGCATCGTCGCGATCAACGAGCTGCCCGACCTCGCCGAGCGCATCCAGGTCGCGATGCTCAACGTGATGGAGGAGCGTGACATCCAGGTCCGCGGCTACACGCTGCGCCTGCCGCTCGACGTCCTGGTGATGGCCAGCGCCAACCCCGAGGACTACACCAACCGCGGCCGCATCATCACCCCGCTCAAGGACCGGTTCGGCGCCGAGATCCGCACGCACTACCCGCTCGAACTCGACGACGAGGTCGCCGTCATCGAGCAGGAGGCCGACCTCACCGCGACGGTTCCGTCTTTCATCCTCGAGATCCTGGCCCGCTTCACCCGCTACACCCGCGACCACCCGTCGATCGACCAGCGCTCCGGCGTGTCCGCCCGGTTCTCGATCGCCGCCGCCGAGACCGTCGCCGCCGCCGCGCTGCACCGTTCCGCGGTGACGGGGGAGGAGCAACCGGTGGCCCGCGTCGTCGACCTCGAATCGGTGGTCGAGGTGTTGCGGGGCAAGGTCGAGTTCGAGTCCGGAGAAGAAGGGCGCGAACTGGAGATCCTCGAACACCTCATGCGCAAGTCGATCGCCGACACCGTGCGCGCCCATCTGGGCGGCATCGACATGGCGCCGCTCGTCCACGCGCTGGAGAACGGCGAACCGGTCGTGACCGGCGACCGCGTCACCGCCGCGGAGTTCCTCTCGTCGATCCCGTCGCCGGAGACCACCTCGGCGGTCCTCGACGAGATCGCCGAGCGACTCGAGGCCGACTCCGACGGGGAGCGGGCCAGCGCCGTCGAACTGGCGCTCGAGGGTCTGTACCTCGCCCGCCGGATCGGCAAGGAGGCCGACGAGTCCGGCCAGACGATCTACGGCTGAGCCGGCACCGATCAGGGGAGAACACATGGCGCGCAAGACCTTCCATCGCTCGCGCTATCAGCGGTACACCGGCGGGCCGGACCCGCTGGCGCCACCGGTGGACCTGCGCGAGGCGCTGGAGCGAATCGGCGACGACGTCATGGCCGGTGCGTCGCCGCAGCGTGCCCTGCGGGAGCTGCTCCGGCGCGGCACGCCGACCATGCGCGGGCTCGACAAGCTGCGCGAGCAGGTCAACCGCCGGCGGCAGGAGCTGCTGAAGAATCGCAATCTCGACGGCACCTTCGCCGAGATCCGCGAGCTGCTCGACCGGGCTGTGCTCGAGGAGCGCAAGCAACTCGCCCGCGACCTCGACGACGACGCGCGGTTCGCGGAGATGCAGATCGGCAACCTCCCGCCGTCGACCGCGCAGGCCGTCGAGGAGCTGGCGAACTACGACTGGCGCAGCCCGCAGGCCCGCGCCGACTACGAGAAGATCAAGGATCTCCTCGGCCGCGAACTGCTCGACCAGCGGTTCGCCGGGATGAAGCAGGCCCTCGAGGGCGCGACCGAGGCCGACCGGCAACGGATCTCGGACATGCTCACAGACCTCAACGAGCTTCTCGAGGCCCACAACCGCGGCGAGGACACCTCGGAGAAGTTCGAGGAGTTCATGGACAAGCACGGGGAGTTCTTCCCGGAGAATCCCCGCAACACCGACGAACTCGTCGACTCGCTGGCGCAGCGGGCCGCGGCCGCCCAGCAGTTCTACAACTCGCTCACCCCCGAACAGCGAGCCGAACTCGACCAGCTCGCGCAGCAGGCGTTCGGCTCCCCCGAGCTGATGAACCAACTGGCACAGATGGATTCGCAGCTGCGGATGGCGCGGCCCGGCCTGGACTGGGACAACGCGCAGTCCTTCTCCGGGGATCAGCCGATGGGGCTCGGCGAGGGCGCTGCGGCGCTGCGCGACATCGCCGAACTCGAGGCGCTGAGCGAGCAGCTGTCGCAGCAGTACGCCGGCGCGCAGATGGAGGACATCGACCTCGACGCGCTCGCCCGGCAGCTGGGGGAGGAGGCCGCCGTCGACGCGCGGATGCTCGCCGAGCTCGAGAAGGCGCTCTCCGAACAGGGGTTCTTCGATCGCACCGCCGACGGGCAGCTCCGGTTGAGCCCGAAGGCGATGCGTCAGCTCGGGCAGTCCATCTTCCGCGACATCGCCCAGCAGCTGTCGGGGCGTCGCGGCGACCGGCAGACGCGACAGAGCGGGCTGCTCGGCGAACCCACCGGCGCGAGCCGCGAATGGCAGTTCGGCGACACCGATCCCTGGGACGTGACGCGTACGGTGTCGAACGCGGTGCTGCGCACCGTCTCCGAGACCACCGAGCCGGCGCTCGCGACGTCGGAGATGGCGCGGTCGGGCGTGCGGATCGACGTGCGCGACGTCGAGGTCGCCGAGACCGAGAGCCGCACGCAGGCGGCGGTCGTGCTCCTCGTCGACACGTCGTTCTCCATGGAGATGGAGGGTCGCTGGACGCCGATGAAGCGCACCGCGATCGCGCTGAACCACCTGATCTCGACGAGGTTTCGCACCGACGAGCTGCACCTGATCGCCTTCGGCCGGTACGCCCGGTCGATCGACATCGCCGAGCTGACCGGGCTGCAGCCGCGCATGGAGCAGGGCACCAACCTGCACCACGCACTCCTGCTGGCGCAGCGGCATCTTCGCCGGTTCCCGAACGCGCAACCGGTCGTGCTCATCGTCACCGACGGCGAGCCGACCGCGCATCTGGACCCGAGCGGCGAGCCGTTCTTCTTCTATCCGCCGCACCCGCAGACCATCGCCCTGACCGTGCGCGAACTCGACCACATCTCGCGGATCGGCGCGCAGGTCACGTTCTTCCGGCTCGGCGACGACCCGGGCCTGGCCCACTTCATGGACCAGATCGCGCGGCGGATCGGCGGTCGGGTGGTCGCGCCCGACCTCGACGGCCTCGGCGCCGCGGTGGTCGGGGACTACCTGCGATCGCGGGGTCGGCGCCGACGCGGGTGACCGGCGCCGGGCGCCGCGCCGACCCTCAGGCGGTGCGCGGCTTGCGGCCGGCGATGATCCACAGCACGACGCCGATCAGGAAGAGCAGCCCACCGAGGCCGCCGCCGAGGAAGGCGAGCGCGATTCCGCCGCCGAGACTCAGGATCCCGCCGACGTCGACCGAGGCGACGACGACGCGGTCGGTGCATTCGAACGTGTACGTGCCGCCCTGGACCACCTCGAAGGACGCGAACGACTCCACGTGGTTGCCGTCATGGTCGAATTCGGCGGTCAGGCTGCCGTTTCGGACGGGCTCGGCCGGGCCGTCGATGTTGCACGACGGGGCGCGGCCGTCTTCGGTGAAGAGCGTGAAGGTGTCGCCGGCGTCGTAGGCGTGCCGGGCGGTCGGTTCGACGACGAACGAGTCGTTCACGATGTTCCCGGCCCCGGTCGCGGCCAGGATGCCGCCGACGACGACCGAGACCACCAGGATCGCGAGGCCGACGAAGGTGAGGCCCTTGCCCCAGCGCCGCATCCCGGAGCGGTCCTTCGGCTGGGTCGGGGGAGGTGGGTGGCCGCCCGGTGGGTAGCCGCCCTGGGGATACCCGCCCTGGGGGTAAGCGCCTTGCGGGTAGGCGCCCTGCGGGTACCGGCCGGGGGACGGGGGTCCGGGCTGGTACGGCTGTCCGGGATCAAACGGTTGGCCCACGATCGCCTCCGGTTCTCCGTGCGTGGTCGTCGTTCCCCGACAGGTCGGATTATGCCTCCGCGGCGGGCATCTCGGGGTGCGACCGGGGGATTCCTCAGGGTCGGCGCGGCGATTCGGCAGCCGAGATCAGGGTGGTCCCGCCGCGCATACGCCACTAGGGTCGGTGTACGTGGACACCTCCGGCGATCTCCCCGCTCCCGACGATCGTCGAGCACGGTTGCGTGCGGCCGACGTCGATCGGGAACTGGTACACGAAATCCTCTCCGCGGCCATGGCCCACGGCAGCCTGACGCCGGCCGAGTACGAAGAGCGGGCCGGAAAGGCCGTCGTGGCAAAGACGTTCGCCGATCTCGACGCCCTCACCGACGACCTGCCCATCGCGCAACTGGGTGTCGCCATCCCGGCGCCGTCGCTTGCGCCCGGGCCACGGGTCACCGGTGCCGTCGGGGCGGATGCCGTGCGCCACCGGCTGGCGATCATGTCCGAGAGCGATCTGACGGGGACGGCGGTGGTCGCCGACGAGTTGACCGCGACCGCGATCATGGGCGGGGTGAAGCTCGACCTGCGCGAGGTCGAGTTCGCCAGCCCGGTGCTCACCATCCGCGCTGTCGCGATCATGGGCGGCGTCGAGATCCTCGCGCCCGAGGACGTGACCGTGGAGATCGGGGGCCTCGGGATCATGGGCGGTTTCGGCGGCAGGTCGCAGCGCTCCACCCGGCCGGGGGCGCCGGTGATCCGGGTGACGGGCCTCGCGCTCATGGGCGGCGTCGAGCTGAAGATCCCCAAGCGCAAGGCAATCGACGACCACGACTGAGGGTTGCGACGGCCGAGACCTCGCCGCCACGAGCGCCGGACGGGGCCGAGAGCCGGCGGCCTCAGGCCAGCAACAGGGCGATGGCCGCGATCACCGGGATGGACGCGATCGTGGTGATCAGCCCGGTGTCGCGGGCCAGGATCTGACCCCGCCGGTAGCGGGTGGCGTAGACGAACACGTTCTGGGCGGTCGGCAGGGCCGCGATCACCACCTGTGCGAACAGATCGTGGCCGGTCTGGCCGAATCCCCAGCGCGCGATCGCGTACACGGCCAGCGGCATCGCGACCATCTTCAGCACCGAGGCGAGGAGGATGTCGCGGCGCGGGCTCTCGCCCTTCTTGAAGATCTGCACACCGGTCAGCGACATGCCGAACGCGAGCAGCGCGGTCGGCACCGATGCGTCGCCGAGCATCTTCAGCGGTGACATCACGGCAGCCGGCGGCATCAGGCCGAGCAGCGATACGACGAGTCCGGCGATGCCCCCGACGACGATCGGATTGGTGAGCGGCGCAATCAGCGAGTCCTTGACGACCGAGCGGCCGGACTCCCGTTCGAGGGCGGTGAGGTCGAGCGCCAGCAGCGCCATCGGCGACAGGATCAGGATCTGGAACAGCAGCAGCGGCGCCACGAACGACGCGTCGTCGAGCACGAAGATGGCGATCGGCAGCCCCAGGTTGACGCTGTTGACATACGACGACGACAACGCGCCGATGACCAGCTCGGGAATCCCGCGTCGGAGCGTCAGTTTCGCGATGACGAGATAGGCGGTCGCGATGATCAGGGCGCCGCCGCCGGCGATGACCAGCGTCGAGGAGAAGACGACCGAGAGATCGGACGTCACCAGGGAGTGGAACAACAGCGCCGGGGTGAAGACGAAGAACACCAGACGCGAGAGGACCTCGTGGGCGCGGTCTCCGATGACCCGTGTCCGGCCGAGGACGTAACCCACCCCGACTACTATGAAGATCACCGTGAAGCCGGAGATGACGCCAGACACCGCTCGAGTCTATTCATCAGGGTGAACCACGGAATTGTCGGACCTAAGAAGGGGTAACGGGTGTCACAACCACCGGAGCAGGGATCGGGCAACGACCAGGACGATTGGGGCACGGTTCCGAGCTCGGGGTCTTCGAGCGGCGATCACGGTGTGAATCTGAGCAAGGGCGGCCAGACCCCGCCGGACCCCACGTCCCCGGAGTACGCCCCGACCCAGTTCGGCCAGGCGTACCAGCCGCCCGCCGATCCGCAGGGCCAGGACCCGTACGGCCAGAGTCCATACGGACAGAACGCCTACGAGCAGAATCCGTATGGGCAGCCGTCGCCGGATCCCTACGCGCAGAATCCGTACGGTCAGAGCCCGTACGGGGCGGCGCCGGGCTCGGCCTACGGCGATCCCTACCAGCCGGGACCCGCCTACGGATCGGCGGCGTACGGCGGCGCGAATCCCTACCAGGCAGGCGCCTACCCCGGTTATGCCGCGCCGCCCTCCACGAACGGAAAGGCGATCGCGTCGTTGGTCTGCGGGATCGCCGGCCTGGTGTGCTGTGGGTTGATCACCGGGATCGTCGCCGTGGTCCTCGGTGTGATGGCCCGTCGTGAGGTGAGGGATTCGTCCGGTCGGGAGACCGGGGACGGCCTCGCGCTCGGCGGGATCATCACGGGAACGATCGCGATCGTCTGGTCGCTGGTGTTCATCGTCCTCTACGCGGTGGGTATCGGCGCGGCGATCCTCGACGACAGCAGCACTTCCACCTTCTGAACGATTTCACGCCGATCCTGCCCCTGACCGGGAGATTCTCCGCCCGGTCGGGGGCAGTTCTCATTAGTCTGTGACGAGCGCCGCCGATGACGCCGCGCCCACAGTCGTCGCGCCGCGACGACGCCAGCACGTGAAAGGCCCGAAGATGTCGAACCCGCCCGGAGATGGGGAGTCGCACGAGCCGACCTCCGCACCTCAGTCACCGCCGGAATCCGCCTCCGGCCAGTCGTCTCCCGCCGAAGCCGGTGACGCGGCCCGTCCGGCCCCGATGACGTCGACGCCCGGCGCCGGGCCCGAGGGCACCGAGGTCGCCGAATCTCACAGTCCGGCCGACGCGACCACCCGGATCATCAAGACCGGTCCCACCGTCGGTGGGTCGGGCGAGGCTTCGCCCGAGCCGTTCGGTGCCGCCGGAGAGCCTCCTGCCCCGGGTGGGCCTGCCCCCTCCGGGTACGACTCGACGCGAGTGATCTCCACGCGACCGCCCGCGGGGCCGGGTGGGGCGCCGCAGTCTCAGGGGCAGCCGCCGCAGGGGGCACCCGGGTACGGGGCACCTCAGGGATACGGCGCGCCGGGCGCCGGCCCGCAGGGGTACGGCGCCGCCGGCCACGGCCACGCGGGGGCGCCCGGTCCGGACGCCTCGGGCCAGGCGGGCTCTCCGCAAGGACCAGGACAGTTCGGTCAGGGCGGACCCGGGTCTGCCCAGCATGGGTACGGACAGCCCTACCCTGCGGGGGTGCAGCCCGCGCCGCCCGTCGACCCGGCGGGCTTCGGCGACCCCTACGCCGGGGCGTCGGCGCCGAAGACCAACTCGCTCGCCATCTTCGCGCTGGTGGCGTCGTTGCTGGGGCTCTTCTGCGGTGTCGGCGGCCTGGCCGGTCTGATCATGGGCATCTTCGCGCGCCGGCAGATCGACGCCTCGAACGGTCGGGAGACCGGCGGCGGGCTCGCGCTGGCCGCGATCATCATCGGCGCGATCGTCGTCGTCTGGGCGCTGTTCTGGCTGGTGATGATCGGCACCGGCGCCGTGGACGTCGATTTCTCCAGTTCGTAGGCTCTCGACGGCCACCCCGGGGCGGCCCGCAGGCCTCCATTTTGGAGTTGGGCGCCGCCAACAGGTAGTCTGATCGGGTTGTGTGCCGCGCCCGCGTGGCTGTCAGGCGCACTGACTCGGGTCGACCCGGTGACGCGCGAACGTGCCGACGACCACGCAGACCACAGTAGGAGAAGGGCTCAACCATGGCTGTACCGAAGCGCCGGATGTCGCGGGCGAACACCCGTAGCCGTCGTTCGCAGTGGAAGGCGGACAACCCCGCACTGCAGGAAGAGAAGATCAACGGCGTCCCCGTGCGGATCCCGCGTCGTCTCGTGAAGGCTGCTCGCGCAGGCATCATCGACCTGGATCGCCGCTAGTCTTCTCTCGCTGCCGGAAACGGCACAGCGATCGTTCTACGACGGCCGCCCTCGGATGACCCGGGGGCGGCCGTTCGTGTGCCCTGCATGTGCTTGTCTGTCGTATTGCTGTGGTCGGGTCGTCGTGAGGAGGCTGTGACGTGCTGCTCGACGTCCTGAACTTCGCGGGCATCGCGGTGTTCGCCGCGTCCGGTGCGATGGTGGGTGTCCGCAAGGACTTCGACATGTGGGGCATCATCACCGTCGGCGTGCTGACCGGCGTCGGCGGCGGTGTGCTGCGCGACGTCCTGCTCGGGATCACGCCGCCCACCTCGGTGCAGGGCTACGGCAACGCCCTGACCGCGGCGATCGCGAGCCTGCTCGTCTTCGGGTTCCATCCGGCGTTCACCAAACTGCGCCGTTCGATCCTCGTTCTCGACGCCTTCGGCATGGGCCTGTTCGCGGCGTCGAGTGCGAGTCTGGCCGTCGAGGTGGGCGTCAGTTCCTTCGCCGCCGCGACCGTCGGGCTCCTCACCGCGATCGGTGGCGGCGTCCTGCGCGACGTGATCTCCAACGAGGTCCCGCTGCTGCTGCAACCCGCCGACCTCTACGCCGTTCCCGCCCTTCTCGGCGCCACCGTCGTCGCGCTGGGGTTGCACCACACCTCGCTGCCGCAGTGGGTCTGGCTCGTCGTCGGGTCGATCCTCGCGACGGGTCTGCGACTGCTCGGCCTCAAGTTCAAGTGGCGGTTGCCGACCGCGCGTCGCTGAGACCTCCCGCAAACCCACCCCTTTCGGACACAATCTCACCCTGCGCTGGTGGTGGATCTGTCCATAAGTGGTGGATTTGCGAAAAGGTGGGTCCGAAGCCGCATCTCGTGCGTCTGAATCTCATGGAGATTCCCGCCGATGAGCACGGCCTGATCCGGCGCGCCGACACAGTCGGAACGCACACGACCGAGAAGACGCTCCAGCGGGGCGTCGCCAGGAAAGACCTGTACCGCCTGTGGCCAGGGGCCATGGCCGACTACGCGAAGGTCTCCGACCTCGACGCGGTCGAGAAGCATCGGCTCACCGTCATCGCGGCAGCCGGGGCCGGCCGACCGGGCCGACTCTTCAGTCATGTCTCGGCGGCAGCCGTGCACCGGCTTTCGATGCTCCGCCCTGATCTCGGCAAAGTACACGTCACGTCCCCGAAGGTCGGCAAACAGACAGCGCGGGTTCGGCGTCACCAGGCCGTCGTCGACGAGAAGGACATCATGGTCGTCGATGGCGTGAAGGTCACCTCCCTGGAGCGCACCGCGTGCGATGTGGCCAGGCTCGGCAACAGTCGTCAGGCCCTCGTGGTGCTCGACGCCGCGCTGAGGCGAGGCGCCGACATCCAGCGCATGAACGAGATCCTCGAGGCGTGCAGGCGGTTCAAGGGGGTGGAGATGCTGCGGCGAATGCTGCCCCACGCCGGCGCCTCCTCCGAGTCGGTCGGTGAATCCCTGAGTCGTGCAGTCATGCTCGAGTTCCCCGACCTGCCGGTGCCGCGCCAACAGGTGGAGATCAGGAACGACGCGGGCGAGATCGTGGCGCGCGTGGACTTCCTGCTGGCCGACCGGGTCGTCGGCGAGTTCGACGGCATGATCAAGTACAACGGCGCCGTCGGGGACGCCCCGGCATGGCGGGTCGTGGTCGACGAGAAGCTCCGCGAGGACAGGCTGCGTGCGCTCGGCTATACCGTGGTGCGCTGGACGTGGGATGACCTGCGGGACAAGGCCGCCTTCTACCTGATGCTGAAGCGCGCCCTTCGATCCGCTGGGGTCGACCGATGACAAACCCACCCTGGTTGGACAAACTCACCACCGGTCGCAGGTGAGGTTCTGTCCGAAGAGGGTGGGTTTGCCGGGCGACTACTGGGCGATGAACTTGTTGACGGTCCGGTTGAGGAAGTTCGGGATGAACTTCGCGGCGTTGCCGAGCACCAGGGTCTGCGTGCCGACCGAGTAGCTGGTGCGGTGCAGCAGCTTGTCCTGGAGCGTGGGGTGCACCGACTCCCAGACCTTGTCGGCGACCTGCTCGGGTGTGATCCGGATGCCGAGGGTCTTCGTCGACTTCGCACCCTCGGCCGCCAGGGCGGTCTTGGCCCACAGCGGCCAGATGCTGACGACGCGGATGTCGTCATGCTCCCACTCGAGTTCGAGGGCCTCGGTGAGCCCGGCGACGAAGAACTTGGTGGCCGAGTAGACGGCGATGCCGGGTTGGCCGTAGATCGCCGACGCCGACGCGATGTTCACCAGGTGCGCGCCGGGCGTCTTCTTCAGGTACGGGTGCGCGGCGCGCGCGCCGAGCGCGACGCCGAGTGCGTCGATGTCGATCTGGCGGCGGATCTGATCCGGCGTGATCTCGTCGAGGCGCCCCTCGTGCAGGATGCCGGCGTTGTTGTCGAGGACGTCGAGGGTGCCGCCGGTGTGGGACGTGAACTCCTCGAGTGCGGCGTCCCACTGGTCGGCGTCGCGCACGTCGAGGGTGCCGGTGATCCAGTCGGGGTGGTCGGCCTTGACCTTGGCGAGAGCGTCGGTGTCGACGTCGTACACGCCTACGGTCCACCCCTCGCGGCCGAACCTCTCGGCGGTCGCCAGGCCGATCCCGGCTGCTCCGCCGGTGATGAAGATGGAAGACATGCGAACCCCCAGGTGCTGATCTCGGTGGTTTCGGCGGCGCTGAGCTGCGGAAATCGGCCGCGCCCCGAACTTACTCGCCAGTATATTCGGCGATTCGTTTACTGCGTCACGCCGCGGTGCTATCTTGACAACACACATTGTCATTACATCAATCATTGTCATGGTCGAAAGCGACCGGGAGGCGAGATCGCATGACTGCTGCGATGGAACGAACCGACAACGTGATCAGCATGCGCGACGAGGGCACCGAGGAGGTCTCGGCGAGGCTGCTCGCCTCGGCCGCCCGCCTTTCCCGCAACGCGATGACCGAGATCGACTGGTCCGAGCCGATGGACCCCACCAAGTACGGGTGCAGCCCGGAATGGTCCTCGCTCTACGGCACCGACTACTGGGACGAGCTCACCGAGGAGCAGCGCATCTCGGTGACCCGCCACGAGTTCGCGTCGATCATGAACATCGGGATCTGGTTCGAGATGATCCTGCAGGAGATGGTCATCCGCGATCAGTACCTCGGGGACTACCACGGCTCGGAGTTCCAGTTCGCCCTCACCGAGATCGCCGACGAGTGCCGGCACTCGCTGATGTTCGCCAAGGCCTCGGAGAAGATGGTCGGCACGTCCTACCGGCCGTCGAAGAAGGTCGCGCGTCTCGGCAAGATCTTCATGCAGACCGCCAAGAACGAGGTCGCATACGCGGGAATCCTGGTCGCCGAGGAGGTTCTCGACGTCTTCCAACGCGGATGCATGCGCGACGACCGTGTGCTCGACTTCATCCGCACCGTCAACGAGATCCACGTCCTCGAGGAGTCGCGACACATGCGCTTCGCTCGCGAGGAGGTGCGTGAGTCGTTGCGGGGCGTCAGTTGGGCACGACGCCAGTTCAGCGCGCTGAGCGTGGCGATCGGCGCCTACTTCATCGTGACGAGCCTGGTGCAGCCCAAGGCATTCGCCGACGCCGGGCTCGACGTCGACCGTGCGGTCCGCGAGATGCGACACAACTCCCACTTCCACTCGATGATCCGCAGCAGCTGCGTCCATCTCATGGAGTTCCTCGACGAGGTCGGTCTGCTCACCAAGCCCGCGATGCGGTACTACCGGAAAGCCCACATGCTCTGATGTTCGTCATCACCCAGTCGTGTTGCAGCGACGCCGCGTGCGTCTCGGTCTGTCCGGTCAACTGCATCCATCCGACACCAGAGGAACGCGGCTTCGGCAGCTCCGACATCCTGCACATCGATCCCGAGGCCTGCATCGACTGCGGCGCCTGCGCGGATGCGTGTCCCGTCGACGCGATCTATCCGGCCGACAAGCTCGGTGCGCGCGACAAGGTGTTCATCGACATCAACGCCGACTACTACAAGAACAACCCCGACATCCGGTCGGGGTGGTCGCCGGTCACCTACCCCGAGATCCCGAAACTTCCTGCGGGACTGCGGGTTGCGCTGGTTGGCACCGGCCCGTCGGGCGGGTACGCACTGCGCACGCTCCTCGACCGCACCGAAGCGCACATCACCGTCATCGACAGGCTGCCCACGCCCGGCGGTCTCGTGCGTGCCGGTGTCGCGCCGGATCATCCCGGGACCAAGAACGTCCTGCGCGGCTTCGACCTGCTCTACCGCGACCCGCGCGTGACGATGATGACGAACGTGACCATCGGCGACGGGCCCGGCGAGATCACCCCGGCCGAACTCGCCGACCACTTCGACGCCGTGTTCTACGCGGTCGGCGCGAGCGAGTCCCGGCGCCTGGGCATCCCGGGCGAGGACCTGCCGGGTTCGACCTCGGCAACCGAACTCGTGGCCTGGTACAACGCCGTCCCCGGCGTCGACGAGGGGTCGCCGTTGCGGCGGGGGACGCCCGATGATCCGGCGACCGGTCGCGCGGTCGTCGTCGGCACCGGCAACGTGGCGCTCGACGTCGCCCGCATCCTGGTCTCGCCGCCGGAGTTGCTGGCCACCACTGACATCGCCGACCGCGCGCTCGCGATCCTCCGCGAGCAGAACGTGCACGAGGTGATCCTCCTCGGGCGCCGCGACCAGGCGTCCGCCGCCTACACCGCCGCGGAATTCCGTGCGCTGTCGGAGATCCCGGGCGTCGACGTCGAGGTGTACGACGGTCTCGACGCCGAGCTCCCGTCGTTCACCGGACCGGCGGACCCCGACCGGCGCCGCATCGTGTTCCTCTTCCACAGCGCGCCGGAGGAGATCGTCGGCGGACCGAAGGTCGAGGCCGTCACGGTCCGGACCGGCGAGGGGCGCCGGCACATCGCCACCGATCTCGTGGTGCGCTCCATCGGGTACCGGTCCACCCCGATCCCGGGTCTGGCCTTCGACGACGAGCGCGGCGTCTTCCCCAACGACAACGGCCGCCTGCTCGACGAGCGGGGCGAGATCGTGCCGGGCACATACGTTCTGGGCTGGGCCAAGAGGGGCCCCAGCGGCGGGATCGGCGCCAACAAGCAGTGTGCGATCCAGACCGTCGAGGACTTCATCGACGACGCCGCGACCGGCCGGTTGCGGCGCACCGCACGTGAGGCGTCGGAGTTCCCGGCCCTCGTGCGCAAGCGTGTCCGCACGGTCATCGGCTACCGGGGTGTGCGTGCCATCGACCGCAAGGAACGCCGGCGGGGCCAGGAGCAGGGGCGTCCGCGGGTGAAGTTCACCCGGGTCGCCGAGATGGTCGGCGCCGCCGGGTGGCGAAAGGCCTGATCCGCCGACCCTCCTCGTGTCACGATCGGTGTTCGCGCAACGATGGTCGAGGAGGGCCGATGACAGAACCGGATCGGAAGTGGCGTGAGCGTTCGCTGTTCGCCGTGTTCCTGACCGCACTGGTGTCGCAGAACGCGATCGCGATCCCGTACGTCCGGCGCAACGGGCCGGCGTCGGTGAAGGACTTCTTCGTCGGGGACATCATGAAGTCGACGCCCGGACGCTTCGCGATGGTCGACCTGCTGTTCGTGGTCATCGGGTTCCACCTGTGGGCGTTCGGTGAGGCGAGGCGGCTGCGCATCGTAGGCTGGTGGATCGCCTCGGTGGTGCTCACCTTCGGCGTGGGCATCGGCACCGCCATCCCGTTCTTCTTCTACGCACGGGAGCGGGCGGTCGGCAGATGATCCGTCGTCCGGGGTGTGTGCCGTCCGTTCGATCGGCCGACATCGATGTGTGGCCGGGCGCACAGCACCCGGTTGGGTTCCCAGGGTGAACCGTATACCCGTGCTCCCGCTGCTGATGGCCGACCGCGCGCTCGGTCCGGCCGTGCGCGGGCGGCACACCGACGCCGGTCGGAGGCGAGCGTCGGGTCAGTACACGTCCCGCACATATCGCTTGTCCGCCGCGAGGGCCTTCACATAGGCCTCGGCGCTCGACGGTGATCGGCGGCCATACTGCGCGACAATGCCCTTCAGCGTTGCGTCGACGTCCTTCGCCATCCGGGTCGCGTCGCCGCAGACGTAGACGTGAGCGCCGTCGTGGAGCCATTCGTACAGTTCCTCGCCATGCTCGAGCATGCGGTCCTGCACGTAGATCTTGCGGTCCTGGTCACGCGAGAACGCGACGTCGAGGCGGGTCAGCACGCCGTCGCTGAGCATCGCGGTCAGCTCGTCGCGGTAGTAGAAATCCGTGGCCGAGTGCTGCTCGCCGAAGAACAGCCAGTTCTTCCCGTTGTGGCCCAGTGCTTCCCGTTCGCGCAGGAAGGCGCGGAACGGCGCGATGCCGGTGCCGGGGCCGATCATGATCATCGGGGTGTCGGGATCGGCCGGCGGACGGAAGTGCGCGGTGGAGGTGACGAACACCCCGACCCCGGCGTCCTCGGCACGGTCGGCGAGGAATGTCGAGCACACGCCGCCTCGCTGGATTCCGTTGCGGTTGTAGCGCACCGCCGCGACCGTCAACTGCACCTCGTCGGGGCGTTCCAGCGGGCTCGACGAGATCGAGTACGAGCGCGGCGCAAGCGGTTTGAGGACGGTCATCCACTCCTCGAGGTCGGCGCGGATCGGATGATCGGCCAGCACGTCCACCGATTGCCGTCCCCAGGACCATTCGTCGAAGACTCCCTTGTTGCCGGGCGCGACGAGCCCCTCGAGTTCGTCGGCTCCCGATCGTTCGGCGACGAACCGCACCAGATCGGGTGTGACACGGGCGAATTCGAGCCGCTCGCGCAGCGCCCGGTACAGCGGCATCGGGTTGCCGCCGATGGTGACGGTCTCGCCTCCGTCGAGTCCGGTGCGGTCGAGGAACTCCCCGATCAGCGCCGGGTCGTTCAGCGGCCACACGCCCAGCGCATCGCCGGTCTTGTAGCCCAGAGTGCCCGCCGGGAGCCGGAAACCGAGGTTGCGCACGTCCTTCTGCGATCCCGGCGCGTTCAGCTTCACGTTCCGCACCAGCTCGGTGACCAGTGGGTTCTTCCGCGAGTAGGCCGATGCGGTGCGCACAGACGGGGCGGCCGCCGAATCCGCGGGTTCGCTCACGACGGTGACCCGGTCCCCGGTCACCCCGGTCGTGGGCGCAGCGTTCTTCATGCTGATCGTGCGGATGACCTCGTCGAGCCAGCCGCCGGCCTTCTCCTCGAAGTCGGGTTCGCATTCGACACGGTCCAGGAGCCGACGACCCCCGAGCTCGCCGATACGCTCGTCGAGCTTGCGGCCGTGGCCGCAGAAGTCGTCGTAGTTCGAGTCGCCGAGGGCGAGCACCGCGAAGTCGACGCCGGACAGGTCCGGGGCGTCGGCCGCGTTGAGGGCGTCCCAGAACGCGGAGCCGTTGTCCGGAGGATCACCGTCACCGGTGGTCGACGTGACGAACAGCGCGGTGCCCCGCAGCCGGCTCACGTCGACCTCGTCCATCGCCTTCGCGGCGACCCGAAGGCCGATGGCCCTCATCCGCTCGGCGGTCTCGGTGGCCAGATCCTCGGCGTTGCCCATCTGCGACGCCCACAGCACGGTGATCGTGTCGGCGGGCGCCTCGGCGTCCCCGGGATCGGCGGGTGCGTCACCTGAGCCGGTCGCAGGCGCCGCAACGGTCTCCGACCGTGACGCCGCGGCGGTCTCCGACCGGGAGAACATCCCGGCCAGCAACCCCGACACCCACAGCCGGACGTCGGGCCGAAGCGGCGCATCGCCCGGGACCGACGGCACACCGGCCGTTCCCGCAGCCGCCGATGCGCCCGTAGCGAGTCCGGCCAGGTACAACCGCTCGGACGAGGTGAGCTCCGGCGCGGCGACATCGGAAACACCGAGCGCGGCGGCCAAACCCGCCGCCGCGGCGTCGGGCGTCGGCGGCGCGGCGCGATCGCTGCCCGCCACCTTGGTGAGGGTCACGGCACACACCTTGAACTCGGGTTGCTGGGACAGCGGGTCGATCGCGTCGGAGGTGACCGCGTTGATCGCGAGATGCTCCCCGAAGACGTCGTTCCAGTGGAACGGCACGAAGCAGTTGCCCGGGCGCACGCGATCGGACACCCTGGCAGGCAGCACCGCCCGGCCCCGTCGCGACGCCACCTCGACCTTGTCCTTCGAGGAGATGCCGAGATCCTGTGCGTCGAGGGGATGGATCTCCACGAACGGCCCCGGATCGAGCTTGTTCAGCTTGGCGACCCGACCGGTCTTGGTCATCGTGTGCCACTGATGGGGGAGACGGCCGGTGTTCAGCAGGAACGGGTAGTCGGCGTCGGGCATCTCCGCGGCGTCGATGTGCGGCCGCGCGAAGAACTGGGCACGGCGGTTGGCCGTCGCGAACGCCAGCCTGGGAACCGAACCGTCGTCGAGACGATGCAGCGTCTGGCTCCGGCCGTCGTTGAGGTAGCGGATCGGGTTGCGCGCGACGGATTCCGCGAGATCGGTGGCGTCGCCGACCGGCGGGCACGGCCACTGCATCGGCGTTCGGCGCAGCCGCTCGTAGGTGACGCCGCGCAGGTCGTAACCCGTTGCGGGATTGGCGAACTGCTTGATCTCGGCGAAGATCTCCTCCGCGCTGGAATAGTCGAACGCGTCGGCGTAACCCATCTCCGCCGCGATGCGCGCGATGATCTGCCAGTCCGGGATCGCCTGCCCCGGCGCGTCGAGGGCGGGTTCGAACAGGGTCAGGGTGCGTTCGGAGTTCACCATGACCCCGGAGGACTCCGACCACAGCGCCGCGGGCAGCACCACGTCGGCGTACTGGTTGGTCTCGGTGTCGGCGAACGCGTCCTGGGTGACGACCAGTTCGGCGCGTTCGAGCCCCTGGATGACGGTCTTCCGATTCGCCACCGATGCAACGGGATTGGTGCAGATGATCCACGCCGCCTTGATCTCGCCGTCGGCCATCCTGCGGAACATGTCGACGGTGCCGCCGCCGACCTCGGTGCGCAGCGTTCCGGCCGGCAGGCCCCACACCTTCTCGACGAACGCCCGATCGGTCTCCGACAGCACCGACCGCTGTCCCGGCAACCCGGGACCCATGTAGCCCATCTCGCGGCCGCCCATCGCATTCGGCTGGCCGGTCAGCGAGAACGGGCCACTGCCGAGCCGGCAGATCGCGCCGGTCGCGAGATGAAGATTGATGAGCGCGTTGGTATTCCACGTTCCGTGCGTCGACTGGTTGAGCCCCATCGTCCAGCAGCTCATCCAGTTGCCGGCCTCACCAATCATGCGCGCAGCCGCCCGCAGGTCCTCGGCGGGAATGCCGGTGATGGTCTCGACGACCTCCGGCGGATACTGCGCCGCGAACTCCGGCATCTGCTCGAAACCATCGGTGTACGAGTCGATGAACTCGTCGTCGGTGTAACCGCCGATGATCAGCAGGTGCAGCAGCCCGTTGAGGAGGGCGAGGTCGGTGCCGGCCTTGATCTGCAGGAACAGGTCGGCCTTGTCCGCGGTCGCGGTGCGCCGCGGATCGACGACGATCAGCGTGGCGCCGGCCTTGACCCGGTCCATCATCCGCAGGAACAGGATCGGGTGGCAGTCGGCCATGTTCGAGCCGATGACCAGGAAGACGTCGGCGTGGTCGAAGTCCTGATAGGAACCGGGCGGGCCGTCGGAGCCCAGCGACAGCTTGTATCCGGTTCCGGCGCTCGCCATGCACAGGCGCGAGTTCGACTCGATCTGGTTGGTCCCGATGAACCCCTTGGCCAGCTTGTTCGACAGGTACTGCGCCTCGAGCGACATCTGTCCGGACACGTACAGGGCGACCGCATCGGGCCCGTGCTCGTCGATGATCGACCGCAGCCGGCGGGCGGTGCCGGTGATGACGGCGTCGAGATCGCCGCGGCGCAGCTCGCCGCCGCGGTCGTCACGGACGAGTGGCGCGTCGAGGCGGCCGCCGGCGGCCAACATGTCGGCGGTCGTCGATCCCTTGGTGCACAGCCTGCCGAAGTTGGTCGGGTGGTCGGCCCGGCCGACGGTCTTGGTGATGCCGGAGTCGTCGACCTTCAGCTCCATGCCGCAACCCACACCGCAGTAGGCACACAGGGACATGACCGACCGGGAGACCGGTCGGGGCACGACGGGGCGCATCGGGGGAGAGACTGTCACGTCCTCCAGCGTCGAAGCGGGATGTTTCCCGACCCGTAGGTGGGGGTTACGCAGCGGTCAACTTGATCTCACAGGGGCCGATCACCGGTGTGAAGGGCGGAAAATCGCAGCTTGCGGCGAATTCCGGGACGGGATGAGCCGGATCTGCGGCGTTGCTCAGGCGGATCTCAGCCGAGGTGGATAAGACTGTATGCCATGCGCATCCTCGTGGTTGATGACGACCGGGCGGTCCGGGAGTCGTTGCGACGGTCGCTGACGTTCAACGGCTACACGGTCGAGACCGCGAACGACGGCATCGAGGCATTGGAGAAGATCCTCGCCGACCGGCCCGACGTCGTCATCCTGGACGTGATGATGCCCCGCCTCGACGGCCTCGAGGTGTGCCGGCGCCTGCGCTCGGCCGGAGACGACCTGCCGATCCTGGTGCTGACCGCCCGGGATTCGGTGTCCGAGCGGGTCAGCGGCCTCGACGCCGGGGCCGATGACTACCTGCCGAAACCGTTTGCGCTCGAGGAGTTGCTGGCCCGCTTGCGTGCGCTGTTGCGCCGCGCCGCGCCCGACGACGACGCGGATTCGGAGACGCTGACCTTCGCCGACCTCTCGCTCGACCCGGTGACCCGTGACGTCAGTCGCGGCGACCGGCCGATCAGTCTCACCCGGACCGAGTTCGCGCTTCTCGAGATGCTGATGTCGAACCCGCGCCGGGTGCTCTCGCGCAGCCGCATCCTCGAGGAGGTCTGGGGCTACGACTTCCCGACGTCGGGCAACGCCTTGGAGGTCTACGTCGGCTATCTGCGTCGCAAGACCGAGGCCGACGGCGAACCGCGCCTCATCCACACCGTCCGCGGCGTCGGATACGTGCTCCGGGAGACCCCGCCCTAGTGTCGACGGGCACGGACTCGAACTCCTCGACGACTCCGCAGTCGGCCACGACGCGGGGCTCGTGGTTCTCGCGGATGCGGGAGAACCTCACCCGGACCCTGGTCGGGGAGTCCGCCGCGGCGGGGGAGGAGGAGATGCGCGCACCGATGCCGCTGACGCGGGCGGTCTCGTTGCGGGCCCGCGTCACGCTCCTGTCGGCGACCGTCGTCCTCGTGTCGGTGAGCCTGATGGCGGCCGCGGCGTACTTCGTGGTCTATCGCGCGATGTACAACGAGGTCGACCAGCAGCTCGAGAGCCGTGCCGACGGCATGGCGGCGCTGGCCCGGGCCGGGGTCCTGCGCAGCCAGCCCGAGCAACTCGTCGCCGGAACGGTGTTCTCCACCAACATCTCCGTGGCGCTGGTGACGCCGAGCGGTCAGACCTATCTCATCGGGCAGGTGCCGTTCGAGGACCCCGAACGCGACATCGTCCGGGCGCCGTCGGTGCCGGGGTCGAATCTGCAGAGTCTGCGCACCACCCGCAACCAGCGCGTCCTCACGCGCAAACTCGACGACGGCAACACCCTCGTGCTCGCGCAGAGTCTCGTGCAGACCGACCGGGTGCTCAAACGCCTGGCCTGGGTGCTGCTCGTGGTGGGTTGCGGCGGAGTCGCTTTGGCGGCGCTCGCCGGAACCACCGTGGCGCGGGCGGGCCTGCGTCCGGTGGCGAGACTGAATCGGGCGGTCGAACGGGTCGCGCGCACCAACGATCTGACGCCGATCCCGGTCACCGGCAACGACGAACTCGCCAACCTCACCGCGAGTTTCAACGCGATGTTGCGGGCGCTGGCCGAATCCCGCGATCGGCAGGCGCGACTCGTCGCCGACGCCGGACACGAACTGCGAACCCCGTTGACCTCCCTGCGCACCAACCTCGAGCTCCTCATCGCGGCCAGTCGCCCCGGGGCGCCGGCCGTGCCGGAGGAGGACATGGCCGACCTGCGCGCCGACGTCATGGCGCAGATCGAGGAATTGTCCACGCTGGTGGGGGATCTCGTCGACCTCGCCCGCGAGGACGCGCCCGAGGTGGTGTACGAGGAGGTCGAGCTCACCGAGATCATCGAGCAGGCGCTGGAGCGGGTTCGGCGCCGGCGCAACGACGTGGAGTTCGAGGTCGACCTGACGCCCTGGTACGTCTTCGGCGAGCAGCACGGCCTGTCGCGGGCGGTGCTCAACATCCTGGACAACGCCGCCAAGTGGAGTCCGCCGGGCAAGACGGTGAAGGTCGCGCTGACGCAGGTCGGCATGTCGACCGCGGAATTCACCGTCGCCGACTCGGGTCCCGGAATCCCCGAGGAGGACCGCGGTCTGGTGTTCGAGCGCTTCTACCGGTCCACCCAGTCGAGGTCGATGCCGGGGTCCGGGCTCGGGCTCGCGATCGTGCGTCAGGTGGTGGAGCGCCACGATGGCCACGTCGAGGCCGACGAGTCGCCGACCGGAGGCGCGCTCATCCGAATGACACTGCCGGGCCGGGCAACTCCCGCGGAACCATCTCCACAGGTGATTCGTCAGTAATGGTGAGGCGCCTGCACCGGCAGGTCACCGTCGGCGGGCGGCGGCCCCGGGGGGCTGTGTGATCAACCGGTGTGACCTGGTGGGCGATCACATAGGGTTGATCAGAGGCGCTGATCGGGTAAGCCGACTGCCCGGCCGCGGCCGGGCGGTGTGACGAGCGCCGGCGGTGGCCGGCGAGGACGAACGAGGAAGAGACTCAGATGACGACTGGCGGTTCGCAGGGTGGCGGTCCGTACGGGGGCAATCAGTACGAGGGCAACCAGTACGGGGGTAACCAGCACGGTGCCGATCAGCCCGCAGCCCAACACCATGGACCGACGCATCAGCCCGGACCGGCCTCCGGATCGTTTCCCACGCAGAGCGGTGGGCCCGGGTTCTCCGGCAGTGGTGCCCCGACCGCGGCCTACGGCGCGCACGGCACCAGTCAGTTCCCCCAGGCACCCTATGGGCAGCACGGTGGCACCTATGGTCAACCCGGTCCGGCGGCGTTCGGTTCGCAGCCCGGTGGTCAGCAGGGATTCGGCGGCCCCGGCGACGACCTGACGTCCCAGCCGCCGAAGAAGAGCGGTAACGGCGGCAAGCTCGCCGCCGTCGGTGTGGGAGCGCTCGTCCTCGCCCTCGTGGCCGGCGGTGTCGGCGGCGCGGTCGGCTACAACCTCGCCGACGGCTCGGGAGGATCGTCGAGCAGCATCACCGCCGGTCCTCTCGGCGGCGACCCGAAGGCCAACGGCGACCCCGAACCCGTCCAGGCGCCGGCCGGCTCGGTGCAGGAGGTCGCGGCTAAGGTGCTGCCGTCCGTCGTGTCGATCGAGGTGGCCTCGGGTGGTGCGCTCGGTTCCGGCTCGGGCGTCGTGCTCACCAAGGACGGCGTCATCATGACCAACAACCACGTGGTCAGCGCCGGCGGCAATGCCCCGGCGTCGAAGGTGCTGGTGAGCTTCTCCGACGGTTCGTTCGCGCAGGCCCGCGTGCTCGGCGCCGACCCCATCTCCGACATCGCGGTCCTCAAGGTCGAGCGCGACGACCTGACGCCGATCATCGTCGGCAACTCCAACAACCTCGCCGTGGGCCAGGACGTCATCGCCGTCGGTTCGCCGCTGGGTCTCGCCGGCACCGTCACGACCGGCATCATCTCGGCGCTCAACCGGCCGGTCCTCACCTCGCGCGATCCCGGCACCAACACCACCTCGGTGATCGACGCGATCCAGACCGACGCGGCGATCAACCCCGGCAACTCGGGCGGCGCACTGGTGAACGCCAAGGGCGCCCTGATCGGCATCAACACCGCCATCGCCACCCTCGGCGGCGGCCAGGACCAGTCCGGCGGCAGCATCGGGCTGGGCTTCGCCATCCCGATCGACCAGGCGATCCGCGTCGCCAAGCAGCTCGAGACCACCGGAAAGGCCAGCCACGCCAACATCGGGGTCTCGGTGCGGCCCAGCAGCGATGCCGCGACCCCGGGCGCTCTCGTCACCGACGTGACGCAGGGCGGACCCGCGGCCACGGCCGGCATCCCCAAGAACGCGGTCATCACCAAGGTCGACGACCGGCCGATCCAGTCCGGCGACGCACTCGTGGCGGCGGTCCGCTCGCATGCGCCGGGCGACACCGTGTCGGTCACCTACGTCGACGGCGGACAGACCAAGACCGTGCAGGTGAAGCTGGGCACCCTCGAGGTGAGGTGACGCACGACCGACAGGCCGCCCGTCTTCGCAGAACAACTGAACACGCGACATGATCGCCCGTCGCTCGGGCGGCACACCGACACAGAAAGGTCCTGTCATGTCTGACACCGGATCCCCGGTCACCGGAAACACCGGCCTCCCCGGCGATGAAGCGGAGACCGAAGCGTCCCTCGACGTGCGACTGGCCGGCGATCCGGGCCAGGTGGACCCGGCCGACGTGGTCGCCGCCGACGCCGCCGCACGGGAGTTCGTGGCCCGCCACGAGAAGGCGTCCCGGAGTCCGGAGGGCGAGGAGATCGGACGGGCCCTGGTCGTGTTGGTCGACGACGAGGCGGCTCACGGTGACGACCAGCGCCATCTGGGCCCGCTCGTGGGCGAGTTGCTCGCCGAAGCCGGATTCCACGTCGACGCGGCGGTCGTCGTCTCCAGCGACGAGGTGGAGATCCGCAACGCGCTCAACACCGCGGTGATCGGGGGAGTGGACCTGGTGATCTCCGTCGGCGGCGTGGGAGTCGGTGCCCGCGACGTGACCCCAGAGGCCACCGAGCCGCTCCTGGACCGCAGGCTCCGCGGCATCGAGGAGGCCGTGCGGAGCTCGGGACTGGCCGCAGGCGCGACCGACGGTGGCCTTTCACGCGGCCTGGCGGGAATATCCGGGCAGACCCTGGTGGTGAATCTCGCGGATTCGCGTGCGGCCGTGCGAGACGGAATGGCCACCGTCGCACCGCTCGCACGGTATGTGATCGAGTCGATCAGCGAATTCTGATGGTGGAGTGGGCGTCACGGCCCGGTCCGATTTACCGGACCGGATTGGACCCCCAGAATGGGACGATCGTCCGACAGAAGGGCGGGGAGGGCAGGAATGTCCGCCGATTCTGACGACAACGCCGAAACCGCGATGAACAGCGGAGACGACGCCGCTGCGCGCCGGGCCGCCCGTCGTCGGAAGCTCGATGCGATCTTCGGAGACGACCTTCCCGAGGTCACCCAGGATGAGTGTGGGCAAGATCACAAAGGGGTTTCTCAGGATTGGTTGGAGACCCAGCGGCCCCCTCATTACGAGTGAGCGGTGCCGCCCGCACCCATGAACATCAGGGTGTTTATCTGCCGTTAACTTTCCGGCGGCGATAGATAGCGAACTGCTGATTTGTCATCCCGCGTTTTTGCATTGTGACACGGCTGAGTCCAGCTGTTGCCCGTCCTGAGATCACTCCGATAACGTTCGCCTCGACAACGCTCGGCGCCCCAGTGGCGGGGAGTCGAGGGGCGTCCTGCGAACTGTCGCGAGTGGCAACGCAGCAGCGACCAGGAATTCGATGGATTCTGAACGTCCGCTGAGACGAGCGTGAGTGCTTGCTGAGCGGGTACTCTCTGGAAACCCATCGACGTCGAGGGTCACGACTGCGGGTGTGAACGCACACCGCGGGGTATTAGCCGAATCCTGTGAGAGGGAACGAATGAGCAAGTTCAGCAAGCGTGGGCTGCGTCGCGCCGCCGGCGCGGTCGCGATCGCCTCGGCCGCGGTCATGGGCGTGGCCGGTATGGGTGCGGGTGACGCCGCGGCGGGGAAGCTCGCCAACGGCTACAAGAAGGTCACCGGCATCGACGGTGAGTCGATCCAGACGTGGCGCACCAACGAGTCCGCGTACCCTATCCCCACTGTGGCCAACAACGCTGCATCGCGGGGGTTCGTCCTCTCGGGCACCTACACCGCGAAGGCGACCAAGGGTGTCGGCGGTAAGCTCGCAGTGAAGTACCTCGTCGGTTGCCAGGTGGATGTGGGCGGCATCGATCTCAGCGCCGGTGGGTCGATCGGCTTGAGTGCCACGCCCTCGCTCGGTCTCGACGGCGGTATCAGCCTCGGGCTGGCCCCGGGGCAGGTCGCTCTCGTCGACATCACGGACAAGGACTTCTCGGACTCGGGTGTCGCCGCAATCCAGCTGTCGCAGGTTTCCTTCAACCTGAACAACTGCGGTGGCTTCGCGTCGGCACGTTCTGTCGCGAAGGTCATTGGTGCCAAGGGATACAACACCGATGACGGAACTCTGAGCGGTGAAGGAACCCTCCTCCAGTCGACCCTGTACGGCCAGCCCTTCAGCATCAACTGACCGGGCGCAGATAACCAAGCACTTCCTGACTTATCTGCCCTGAGCAGATCGATACTCCACAAAGGGGAACCATGAAGAAGAACATCACGCGTCGCGTGGTTGCGGCGGCCGGTCTCGCCGGAGCTGTTGCGATGGGCCTCACCAGCCTGGGTGCTGGCGGAGCCACCGCGGGTCCGTTGCCGGGTGGCAAGATCACTCGGACCCTGGTTGACGGCACGCCGGTCACCGTTCAGCTGTTCGACGAGTACGTCAACGTCCAGCGCCCGATCAGCAACGTCCCGACCACCCGCGAGGTCTGGCTGTCCGGCAAGGTCCGCGTCACGGTCGGCGGCAAGGCCGAGGGCGGCACGGTCAAGGTCGGATACGACGTCGGTTGCCAGGTGCACTTCGGCGGCGGCGATATCGGGGCTGGTGTCGAAGGTGAAGTCGCTGTCGATGGTTCGGATCCGTCTGGCAAGGCGAGTAACTCCGGAAGCATCTCGCTCGGGCCCGGCGAGGTGAAGCGCCAGTGGCTCATCAACGAAACCTCGGGCACCAACACCGCGTACACCGACTATGAGCTCAACGGTTACACCTTCACTGGAAACAAGGGCGGCGTCGCCTACAGCCAGGAGCAGTTCAAGGTCGAGAGCTGCGCCGGCTACGCCGCTGCTCGTGCCTTCGTTCAGGTGACGGTCAGCACCGACGCCGTCAAGGGTGTCGTCGTGCTCAACGGCAAGCCGTTCAGCCTCGGCTGACCGTCTAGCCGGCACTCAGCATCACCACCGCGGGGTGGGAATCCGACCAGGATTCCCACCCCGCGGTGTTCGTTTCGGTGGGGGACAGCTGTCCGGCGCCTGCCGATCTTCTGTGAGGCTCCTGTGATCGGCTGTCGGGCAAGGGTTTCCCCAGGTTCGCGCGCTAGCCTCGGCGTCGGCGGTGCGGATGCCGTCGCTGGGAGGGTGGCAGATGATGCACGAAGTGGACGAAACGACCGCGGACGGGCAGGTCCCCGGGCATCCCACCGCATTGTCTCTCCGGATGGCCATTCGTCGTTTCCGCCCGCTGCTCACCGGCTTGAGGTGGCGACTCGTCGCCGCGATCCTCTGCTATCTGGTCCACGTCGCGACCACGGTCGTCACCGTCGCCGTGTTCGCCCACATCGTCGACGACGTCCTCATCACCGGCGATCTGTCGGCCCTGCTCGATCCGCTGCTGGTGTGGATCGCCGCGTCCCTCATCGGTGCGGCGGCCTCGTACGCGGGAGCGGTGCTGACCGGCGGGGTCACCGAGAAACTCCTTCTCCGGCTGCGCGACCGGTTGTACGTGCACACGCAACGGCTCGCACCGCATGCGCGACATCGATTCGGCACGGGAGATCTCGTGTCCCGCAACACCTCCGACGTGGAAGCGGTCGACAGTCTGCTGTCCTCCGGGGTCGTCACCGCCGCCGTCGCCGTCGTGAGCCTGATCGTCTATGCCGTCGCGGCTTTCGTGACCCAGTGGCAGCTCGCCCTGGCTGCCGCGATCCTCGCACCGCTGCTGTGGCTGATCGCCCGCCGTTTCGGCGTCATCGTCAAGCGTGCGTCGCGCCGGGAACGATCGTCGGCCGGCCGGATCAGTTCCCTGGTCGCCGAGGGCGTCGCCAATGCGTTCGCCATCCAGGCCGCCGGTCAGCTCGATTGGGACCGGCGCAGGGTGGGGCGGCAGAGTCGACGATGGCGCGATGCCCGGATGTCGGAGATCCGTGCCGACGCCGCCTTCTCCGAGGCCGTCACCGTCGTCGAGGTGCTGTGCATGATCGCGGTGATCGTCCTCGGAGCCTGGCAGATATCATCCGGCACAGCGGAACTGGGCACCCTCATCGCGCTGACCGGCTATCTCGGCTACCTGTACCCGCAGATCCAGACGCTGGGCGGACTCGTCGTCGACGTCACTGCGGCGACCGCGAGCGCCGAACGCGTCGCGCAGGTGCTGGATGCGCCGGTCGGCGTGGCCGAGACGCTCGACGGAGATGACGTGCCGCCGGGCCCGGTGGCGTCGGCGGTGAGCCTGACCCTGGACGGCGTCTCGTTCGCCTACCCGCAGACGGATTCGACGGTGCTCGACGACGTGCAGCTGGACATCGACGCCGGCGATCTCGTCGCCATCACCGGACCCAGCGGCGCCGGCAAGAGCACGTTGACGTACCTGCTGCTGCGGTTCTACGACCCCGACGCGGGCGCGATACTCCTGAACGGCAACGACATCCGGACGATGGACACCCCGACCCTGCGCGCACACATGTCCGTGCTCCATCAGCGGCCGGCACTGATGAGCGGCACGATCGCCGAGAACATCGCGTTCGGAAGCACCGACGTCACCCGCGAGCAGATCGTCGCCGCCGCGGACCTGGCCGGCGCGACACCGTTCATCCGACGCCTCCCCGGAGGCTTCGACGCCGCGGTCGTCGAACGCGGAGACAATCTCTCCGGTGGACAACAGCAGCGAGTGGCATTGGCCCGAGCGTTCTTGCGGGACGCGCCCCTGCTGATCCTCGACGAGCCGACCACCGGGCTGGACGCCGAGACCGTCGACGAGGTGCTGGAACCGCTCGCGAAGCTGGCGTCCTCCCGCACGACGGTGATGATCACCCACGATCCGCGTGTCCTGGCGATCGCGGACCGGCGGATCGAGTTGCGCGACGGACGATTTCACACCATGGCCCCATCGGCCTGAGCCGGCTTCGCCGACAGGTCGGCCTGAGCACACGGGTCCGCCTGAGCAACGACACGAGCCCCTGCCGCGTGAGGCGGCAGGGGCTCGTCGTCGATGTGTCAGCTACCGAAGAACCAGGGGAACTTCCGGGGACGGGCCTGGGGGCGCTGCGGCTGCTTGCGTGGCTGCGGACCAGGCCCACCGTTGCGCTGCTGCGGCTTGCGGTTCTGGGGCTTGTTCGGCATTCGTCCATCCTTGTGTCGAGTTCCGCACCGGGTGTCATCCCGGGCGGGCCGCAACCTCTCTGTGCGACGAATCCCAAAGTAGGAGCGCAAACTTGGGATACGGATGGTGCGCGCTGTGAGCCTCCTGGGAGTCGACGGACCCGACAGAATGGTTTCGGCCCCCGCCGATGTGGCGGGGGCCGAAACCGTGGTCGAGATGCTCAGCGAGAGTGGCGTCCGGGAGCGTCCGGACCGTCACCCGGGAACTGTTCACCGGGGTACTGCTCATCCGGGTACTGGGAACCGGGGGGAGGGTAGTTGCCCGGAGGCGGGTAGTTGCCAGGCGGCGGGTAGTTCCCCGGAGCCGGCTGCGGTGTCGGGTACGGCTGGCCTCCCGGACCGCCGGGCTGACCCTGCGGCGAGCCGAACAGGGGCGACGACTGCGGTCCCGACTGGGAGGGACCCTGCTGGGACGGCTGACCCGGCTGCGGGGGAGCCGAGATGCGCTGCGTCGTACCGGCACCCGACGGCGACTCGTACGGCGCGAGCGGACCCGACTGGGGTGCGTACGCCTCGCCGGCCGGCGCGCCCTTTCACACCGTGGCGCGGATCGCTTGAGCGAAGCCGAGCCGTCGCTTTCCCGGCACGACTCGGCATCCGGTGAAATGCAACGAGCCCCTGCCGCGCGAGGCGGCAGGGGCTCGTTGTCCACGTGACGTCGTCCCTGGCCGGACACCGGCGTCGACCTGGGCGCGGTGGACCCACAGCCGAAGCGTCTCAACGTTCATCCCCAACAGCCCCCCGACGTGCCGCAACGCGGCGGTCTCGTGCCGGTGCTCGGGGCGGACCTCGGCGACCATCCGGACCGCTCGTTCACGCATCTCGTTCGTATACCTGGCCATCGTTCCCATCCTGACTGATCAAGCGGAACGAAACCCAGCGCGATTCAGAGGCGACGAAGCCATGGGCGCGGCTGCGGGACTCCTGCAGGGCGAGACGGGGTCGCCGGACAAATGACAAATCGTCTTGGCGCCATGTCTCGGCCGCGGTGGCTCCGTGGGAACGTCGACGACGGTGTCCGCTCACACGAGTTGCATTGCGGCATCGGAGCGAATGTCGTGAACGCCTGCCCGCTCCTACGAGTCGGTGAGGTAGCGGCTGGGCAGCAGATTCGATGGATCGTCGTGCGTACGACCGCCTCTACGACGGCACGTGTGCCTTCGAACACAAGCCGTCCAGAGCCCAACCCGCACACAACAATTCGGCCCCTGCCGCGATGGCAGGGGCCGAATGTCGTTCGTATGTCAGCGGGAATGGCGTCCCGGGGAGTCCGGGTTCTCGCCGGGGAAGTCGCCCGGGTACTGCTCGCCGGGGTACTGCGACCCGGGCGGCGGGTAGTTGCCCGGCTGCGGGTAGTTGCCGGGCGGCGGGTAGTTGCCGGGCGCCGGCTGCGGCGTCGGATAGGGCTGGCCGCCCTGTCCGGGACCGGGGTGCGGAGACTGGTACAGCGGGGACGCCTGCGGCTGCGACGGCGGGCCCTGGGGGGCCTGCTGCTGCGGCGGTGCCGAGATGCGCTGCGTCGTACCGGCTCCGCCCGGTGCCTCATACGGCGCTTGGCCGCCCGACGGCGAACCGTAGTTCTCGACGACGGGAGCGGAGGGCTCGCTGAGGTGGTCGGGCAGGTCGCTCTCGGCTTCGGCCTTGGCCTTCGACGTGCTCTCGGGATCGAGCAGGTCGCGGATCTCGGCGAGCAGTGCGACCTCGGTGACCTCTGCCTTCTTGCCGAAACCGCCCAGCTCGGAAAGCTTGTTGTACGGCAGGATGATGATGAAGTAGACGACCGCGGCGATGATGAGGAAGTTGATGCACGCGGTGATGACGCTGCCGATGTTGACGAAGGTCGAGGCGTTGTCGGTGATCTGGAAGCCGAGTCCCTCTGCCGCGTCGCTACCGACCGGGATGGCGTTGATGATCGGCTGGACGATGCCGTCGGTGAAAGCGGTGACGATCGCGGTGAACGCCGCGCCGACGATGACCGCTGTCGCCAGCTCGACGACGTTGCCCTTCAGTATGAAGTCCTTGAATCCCTTGAGCACGGTGTGCGGCCTCTCCTTAGGTGTTCCCGCTCTAGTTCGGCGATTCCATGTGGTCGGTGCGAAACCCGACATTTGTTGTGCGAACGCGTACCACCCTATCCACGATCGCGAACGGGGCGATCCATTTGGTTCACATCCCCACATGTGTCGTGGACGAAACATGCTTCTGTGCCTCTGCTTTCCGCAGGGTCTCCGGTGACGATTTCGGGCGAACCGGGCAGATGAGGCGCAGCTCTCGGCTGCGTCGAGCGCGCTCCTGAGGGCCGGAATGGTTGTCGTCTCAGTGCAAGACAACCGCCAGTGCGGAGTCGAGACCCGCTGCCGCGACCCGGTGCGCTGACGCCGCATCCATGGCCAGGAGCACCGGAGACACGGTCGACCGTCCGCCGAGCGTGCCGTCGGGCGACCCGCCGTCGGCGTGGAGGGCGACAACCGCGCGTCGGGCGAGGACGTCGGCCGAATCGGTCAGGACGTCGACGACGTCGCCGGGACGAAGCAGCGCGGTCACCGCCTGGTCCGAGAGCCGAACCGGCACAAGACGGGCGTCGGCGTCACCGGTGAGGTCGGCGGGCAGCCGCGACGACAGCAGACGCGTGTCGGTGAGGATCTCCCCGGCCCGCACCCGACCGGTGACCGTGCGGCCGGCGGCGAGACCGGTGTCGGTGATCGCACCGGACGGGACCGTCGCACGGGCCACGCCCAGGGGTCGGAGGTCGCCGGACCCGACCACCTGCCCGGGAACGAGGTCGTGAGCGGCGACGAGCACGACGGCTTCGCCGTCGTCCCCGGCCCCGGTGACCGCCACGACGCAGGCGGCGCCGACCAGAGTCACCGCCAGCCCGCGCCGGAGCGCGAGGCTGCGCGTCCAGCCCGGGCGGAGCGCGTGGCGAACTCGGTCACGGATTCGCGGGGCGAGCGGGTCAGGGGTGTGGAACGCGCGGAAATCGGGCATACGCGCACGGTAGGGCCGAGGCCCGGCCGGGCTTCGGCGTTGCCTCCGTGTCCACAGCGGGAGACCCGAGCGATGAACTTGTCCACAGGTACGGGGCGAGCCATCGGGCGGGACCTCCGTTACTGTTGCCACGGAACAGAAAGCAAGGGTGTGCCGGGAAGACTGGTCGGCCGCCGTCTCGAACGCGGGCGGTGTCACGTGGACGCGGGAGGCGTCCCCCGGAACCGAGGAGTTCGATGACCGAACAACCGCCGATGACGACCAGCGCCGAATCGGCCACCGACGACGAGTCCATGCTCTCGCGGCGCGAGCGGTTCAGAAAGCTCGCCGCCCTCGACACCACCAGTGGTGCGTTGCTCCTCGTGGCAGCGCTCGTCGCCGTCGTCTGGGCGAATTCGCCGTGGCGGGAGACGTACTCGTCGTTCCTCCACACCGAGATCGGACCCGAGTCGCTCCACCTGCACATGTCGCTGGCGCACTGGGCGGCCGATGGACTGCTCGTGATCTTCTTCTTCGTGGTCGGGGTCGAGCTCAAGCACGAGTTCGTCGCCGGTGGTTTGCGCGACCTCAAGCTCGCCGGCGTGCCCATCGCCGCCGCGATCGGCGGCATGATCACCCCGGCGTTGTTCTATGTGCTCGTGGTCGCGATCGGGGATCCGGAGGGACTCCGCGGGTGGGCGATCCCCACCGCAACCGACATCGCGTTCGCGCTGGCGGTTCTCGCGATCTTCGGTCGCGGACTCCCGGTGCCTCTGCGGACGTTCCTGCTGACCCTCGCCGTCGTCGACGACCTGCTGGGCATCATCGTGATCGCGACCTTCTACACCGACGAGATCGACTTCGCGATGCTCGGCGCCGCACTCGCGGTCATCGTGGTCTTCGGCGTGCTCGTCCGTCAACAGCGCAAGCTGTGGCCCCTGCTCATCCCGCTGGGCGTGGTGGCCTGGGCGCTGATGCACGCGTCGGGCGTGCACGCCACCGTGGCCGGCGTGCTGCTCGGCTTCACCGTGCCGGCGATCGCCATCCGGGGCGAGAGCCGACCCCGGACCGAGTGGTTCGACGACGCGGTCCGTCCGTACTCGGCGGCCGTCGCGCTGCCGATCTTCGCCTTCGCCTCCGCAGGCGTGACGGTCATCGGGGGAGAGGGCTCGATCGTCCAGCCGGTCTCCATCGGCATCGCGCTCGGCCTGGTCGTCGGGAAACTGATCGGCGTGCTGGGCTCTACGTGGCTCATGACGAGGCTGACCCCGCTCCGGCTGCCCGACGCGATCGGCATCCGAGACCTGCTGCCCATCGGCATGCTCACCGGCGTCGGCTTCACCGTCGCGCTCCTGATCGCCGAACTCAGCTTCGAGGGCGGCTCCGACGACCACGCCGCGGCCGCCAAGGCGGCGATCCTGTTCGGTTCGCTCGTGTCCGCGACGCTCGCCGCGGTCCTGCTGCGCTGGGATGCGCGCCAGGCCCGCGACAACGACATGAACCGCGACAACATCCCGGACATGAACCGCGACTACATCGGCGGCTGAGAGATCCACGACGAGAGGCCCCGGGACCGTCGGGTCCCGGGGCCTCTCGTCGCCTGGGCTACTGCCCGCCGATGTAGTCGCTCACTTCTCGAGCACTTCCTCCGTCGGCCGTCGGCTCTCGTCCGGGTCGTAGGTCTCCCAGAACGTGGCCCCGACGATCCCGAGCGCGACCGGGTCGAAGACCGGGTCCTTGCCCTGCTTCTTCTGGCGCTCGTAGTCCCGGAGCGCCTTGAACGCCGGTTGCTGCAGGACCAGGATGCCCAGGATGTTGAGCCAGGCCATCAGGCCCACGCCGATGTCGCCGAGCGTCCAGGCCTCCTCGGCGGTGGACACGGCGCCATAGGCAACCGAGACCAGGATCGCCGCCTGCAGGATCAGCGTGAGGTTCGCGCCGAGGGTGCTGCGCAGCGGGCGGACGTAGATGGTCGAGGCCTTGCCCATGAGGAACCGCAGGTTGGTCTCGGCCATGTAGTAGTACGCGATGATCGTCGTCAGGCAGAAGAAGGCCAGCGACACCGCCACGAACGTCGAGCCCGCGCCGCTCCACATGCTGTCGAAACCGATCTGCACGAACGACGGGCCGACCGGGATGTCGGCCTCGGTGAGCAGACCGCCCTCGCCGAGGACCGGGTTGGAGGCGCTCTCGCCCTCGAAGACCCGGTACGCCCCCGTCGTGATGATCAGGAATCCGGTGGCCGAGCAGACGAACAGCGTGTCGATGTAGACGGCGAACGCCTGCACGAAACCCTGCTTGGCGGGATGGGAGACCTCGGCGGCGGCCGCGGCGTGCGGGCCGGTTCCCTGGCCCGCCTCGTTGGAGTAGATGCCGCGCTTGACGCCCCACATGATCGCGGAGCCGATGATCGAGCCGAACACCGCGTCGGCGCCGAACGCGCTGGCGAAGATCAGGCGGAACACCTCGGGGACCTGCGAGACGTTGGTGAAGACGACGATCAGCGCGAACACGATGTAGAGCACGGCCATGAACGGCACGACGATCGAGGCGAAGGCGGCGATGCGCTTGACGCCGCCGATGATGACGAACGCCAGGATGATGACGATGCCGATCGCCACGGCCCAGTCGGCGACACCCCACGCCTGGCTCATCGCGACGGTCATGGAGTTCGACTGGATGCCGGGCAGGAGGACGCCGCAGGCCAGCACCGTCACCGCGGCGAACACGAATCCGTAGATCTTGAAGAACGGTGCCGCCTTGGTGTGCGCGAACGCCTGGCTGAAGTAGTACGCCGGGCCGCCGCGGTACTCGTTGGTCAGCCGGTCACGCGTCTTGTAGATCTGGCCGAGCGTGCACTCGACGAACGAGGTCGACGCGCCGAGGAACGCCACCAACCACATCCAGAACATCGCGCCGGGGCCGCCGAACGCGATGGCGGTGGCCACGCCGGCGATGTTGCCGGTGCCGACGCGCCCGGCGATCGAGATCATCAGCGCCTGGAACGAGGAGACCCCGTCCGGGGAACTGTGGCCGCGGAGCATCACGCGGATCATCTCCGGGATGTGGCGAAGCTGGAGTAGGCGGGACCTCACGGAGAAGAACACGCCCGCGCCGAGGCACAGGTACACCAGTGGATCGCTCCAGATGATGTCGTTGAGTTTGGCGAGGAAATCGGTCATCTCACTCCCGGCGGGTGGCTCTGACGATTGAGCGGGCCACTGGCTGGACCCCGACGCGCAGAACACTCTGCCCGACGACGGGCGGATGCACACCCCGATGTCCGAAAAATCCGTTTTGGAAATGATCGTTGTGCCCGGCGTTCCCGCGGGCCCGCTTAGCACTCGGAATGCCTGAGTGCCAAGATCGGTTACACTTGTCAGCGTTTACCGACTTTCGGAGGTTCAGGTGCCCACCTACTCGTATGCCTGCACGGAGTGCGACAACAAGTTCGACATCGTCCAGTCGTTCTCCGACGACTCCCTGACCGAGTGCCCGCAGTGCGCCGGTCGTCTGCGCAAGCTGTTCAACTCGGTCGGCATCGTGTTCAAGGGGAGCGGTTTCTACCGCACCGACTCGCGTTCGGGCTCGTCCTCGGCCGACACCGCGTCGTCCTCGTCGTCGGACAGCTCCTCGAGCAGCTCGTCGTCGAGCAGCAGCTCGGACTCCTCGAGCTCGGGCAAGGCCGACTCGAAGGCCGCGACCCCGGCCTGATCGCCGGGACGCACGACTTCACCAGCACGAAGACCTGGGACGCCGCGCGCGGACCAGGTCTTCGTGCTGTCGTCAGTCGGTGCTGTCGTCGGTTCGGGGAGCGGCCAGCTCGCGGAATCCGCCGCCCGGGGTGAGGACCCAGCCCACCGGGACGTCGTGCGCGTCGGACGGCAGCGAGTCGACGAGCTCGTCGTCGTAGACCACCGCGACGAGCTCCGCAGAGAGCCCGGCGATGCTCCGGTCGTAGTACCCCGCACCGCGGCCGAGTCGTATCCCGGTCCGGTCGACGGCCAGCGCCGGGATGAAGATGACCGACGCCGCGCGGATCGCGGCGGTGCCCAGTCGCGTCCCGGTCGGCTCGAGCAGTCCCCAGCGGCGGGTCTCGAGCGAGCGCGGACCCGTGTACCGGGCCCAGTCGAGCGGGGCGGGATCGCCCTCGGGCACCACCGGGAGCAGCACCGTGACGCCGCGGTCGAGCAGGGCGTCGAGCATCGCGGTCGGGGCCACCCCGGAACCGGCGGGCACCGACCCCGGTTCGGTCCCCACCGGCACGTACGCGGCGACCGTCACGTCGTATTCGAGCCGGAACGGGCAGGTGTGGATCCACTCGGCGAGGTCGAGGGCCGCACGTTCTCGATCGGACGCGGGCATCGCGGCCCGTCGGCTCGCGGCCTCCTGCCGACGCTGGTCCTTGTGAGTGGGCACGACACGGCCGTCCTTCCCGGGTGAGTGGCTCGCCACCGGCGCGGTCAGTTCGCCCGAACAATATCGAACGGCGCGTCGCGGCGGGGCTCGGGACGCGGCCCGTCGCCCGTCCGGCCACCGCGCCCGGCCTGTCCTAGGGTGGATACATGAGTGTGACGAACAGAGATGACTTCAGCGAGTACGAAGGCGTGCCCAACACTCCGCCGATCCCGCGTACCGCGGTGGTTCCGGCGGCGGGGCTCGGGACGCGGTTCCTCCCCGTCACCAAGACGGTGCCCAAGGAGTTGCTGCCCGTCGTCGACACCCCGGGCATCGAGCTGGTCGCCGAGGAGGCGAAGTCAGCCGGAGCCGAACGCCTGCTGATCGTCACCTCCCCGGGCAAGGACGGCGTCGTCGCACACTTCGTCAACGATCTGGTCCTGGAGAACACCCTCGCCAAGCGCGGCAAGGAGGCGATGCTGGCCAAGGTCCGCAAGGCGCCGAACCTGCTCGACGTGAAGTCGGTCGTGCAGGAGAAGCCGCTCGGGCTCGGCCACGCCGTCGGCTGCGTCGAGGAGTACCTCGACGACGACGAGGACGCGGTCGCCGTCCTGCTGCCCGACGACCTGGTCCTGCCCGGCGGGGTCCTCGAGGTGATGGCCCGCACCCGGCAGCGTCGCGGCGGGTCGGTGCTGTGCGCGATCGAGGTCCCCGAGGACAGCATCAGCGCATACGGCGTCTTCGACGTCGAGCCGCTACCCGACGCGAACAACCCCAACGTCATGCGCCTCAAGGGCATGGTCGAGAAGCCGGCGCCGGAGGACGCGCCGTCGAATCTCGCCGCGGCCGGCCGCTACATCCTCGACCGCAAGATCTTCGACGCGCTGCGCCGGATCAAGCCCGGTGCGGGCGGCGAGCTCCAGCTGACCGACGCCATCGCGCTCCTCATCGAGGAGGGCGAGCCGGTCCACGTCGTCGTGCATCGCGGCACCCGCCACGATCTCGGCAACCCCGGCGGCTACCTCAAGGCGTGCGTCGACTTCGCGCTCGACCGCGACGACTACGGTCCCGACCTGCGCGAGTGGCTGGAAAAGCGGCTCGCCGAGGGCTGATCACACTCATCGGCCCCGCGCGCCTCGACCGATCGGGCGCGCGGGGCCGATACCGTTTGTCTGTTGTACCGAGCATCGTTTCGGAAGATGTGTGCAGATGAGACGGGAAGAGCGGTGAGATGCGGTCGGTCGAAGATCATCTGGCGCTCGTGACCGCGGCCGCGGTGGCGCCGCGTCCGGTGCGCGTCGCGATCTCCGAGGCGCAGGGGTTGATGTGTGCGGAGGAGGTCGTCACCGAGCATCCGATGCCGGGGTTCGACCAGGCCGCGATCGACGGGTACGCGGTGCGGGCCGTGGACGTGGCCCTCGCCGGCGTCCTGGCCCCCGAGGATCTCGAGGACTTCGATCCGGGTGGCGCCGAACTCGTCGACCTCGAGGCCGGCGAGCCGATGATCGTGTCGCTGCCGGTCGTCGGGGAGGTGGCGCCCGGCTCGCGGACGCCCACCCGGCTGCAGCCGCGCCAGGCCGTCCGCGTGGAGACCGGGGCACCTATGCCGACCCTCGCCGACGCGGTGGTCCCGCTGCGCTGGACCGACGGCGGAGACCAACGGGTCAAGATCGGGCACGGCGTCGAGAGCGGCAGCTACGTGCGCCGCGTCGGTGACGACGTGCAGCCCGGCGACGTCGCGGTCCGGGCGGGCTCGATCATCGGACCTGCACAGGTCGGCCTGCTGGCCGCGGTGGGACAGTCGCGTGTGCTGGTCCACCCGCGGCCCCGGCTGTCGGTGATCTCGGTCGGCAGCGAACTCGTCGACATCGACCGTACCCCGGGACAGGGACAGATCTACGACGTCAACAGCTACGCCCTCGCCGCCGCGGCACGTGACGCCGGCGCCGACGTCAACCGCGTCGGCATCGCCGAACGCGACGCGTCGAGGATGCGCGAGGTGGTCGAGGCCCAGCTGATCCGCTCGGAGATCGTGGTGATCTGCGGCGCGGTCGGCGGCTCGGCGTCGAAGGCGATCGCCGACGCCCTCGCCGACCTCGGTGAACTCGAGATCGTCCGGGTGGCCATGCATCCCGGCTCGGTGCAGGGGTTCGGGCGGCTCGGCCGCGACGAGGTGCCGACCTTCCTGCTGCCGTCGAACCCCGTCAGCGCCCTGGTGACCTTCGAGGTCATGGTCCGGCCGCTGATCCGCATCGCCCTGGGCAAGCGCCAGCCGATGCGGCGGGTGATCAGGGCCCGCACGATCGGCCCGATCGCCTCGGTGCGCGGGCGCAAGGGGTACCTGCGCGGACAGCTCATGCGTGACGAGCGCACGGGGGAGTACCTGGTGCAGGTGCTCGGCGCGTCGCCGACCGGATCGTCGCATCTGCTCGCCGAACTCGCCGAGGCGAACTGTCTGATCATGGTCGAACCCGACGTCGAGGAGCTCGGCACCGGCGACGAGGTCGAGGTCGCATTCCTCGCACAGCGCGGCTGACGCATCCGGTCGCTACCGCACACGGGGCGGCGGCGCCGCGCTGACCTGCGAAGAGGCGAGACGGACGTCTCACTTTCACGTCCTGTGACGGGGAACAAACCCCCAGGCCCTAGACTGCTCTTCGTGTTCAGGTGGCTGAGTGGCGCGACAGGCAGCCCGGGCTGGCCGGCGACGCTGGGACCCCTGGGAACCAGTGCGGGAGCGGTCACGTTGCGGCCGGTCAAGATACGCGACGCCAGGACGTGGAGCGAGTTGCGGATCCGCAACCAGAATTCACTGCTGCCATGGGAACCGACCGGCGTCGGCAGCTGGGCCGAACGGCATCAGCCGTCGTCGTGGCCGCCGTTGTTCGCAGTGCTCAAGTCGGAGGCCAAACGCGGCACGATCCTGCCCTTCGTCATCGAGCTCGACGGTCGGTACGTGGGCCAGCTGACGGTCGGGAACGTCCAGCGCGGCGCGGTGCGCACGGCGTGGATCGGCTACTGGGTCGACGAAGTGCACTCGGGCAAGGGCATCGCCACCGCCGCGGTCGCCCTCGGCGTCGACCACTGCTTCGGCCCGGTCGGGCTGCACCGCCTCGACGCCACCGTGCAACCGGCCAACGAGGCGTCGCAGAAAGTGCTGAAGCACATCGGTTTCCGGCAGGAAGGTCTGCTGGTCCGGTACATGGACGTCAACAAGCGCTGGCGTGATCACCTCCTGTTCGCGCTCACCGCGGAGGAGGTCGTGGGGTCGGCGGTCGAGGCGCTCGTCCGGTCGGGCCGGGCGACGTTCGTGTAGCCCGCGCCGCCGCCGCGAAGGTGCGATCCCGGTTCGTGTGTCGGGACTCTCGCATAGGCTCGCCGACGTGAGTGATCTGGAGATAGTGGTCCGCGGCCGTGCCCGCGGCAAGTATTCGCCGGAGCGCGGCGCCGTCGACCTCGCCGTGCACCTGGAGGGGCCGGACAAGGCGAGCGTGTACGCCGAGGCCGTGCGACTGCACTCGGACATCACGCGTGCGCTCGCCCGACTCGAGTCGGCGGGCGCGGTGAGCCGGTGGACCGCCGAGTCGGTGCGGGTCTACTCCTACCGGCCCTACTCCGACCACGGGGAGCGTCGAGATCCGGTGTACAACACCCGTCTTCGCATCGACGCCGAGTTCGTCGACTTCGAGAAGCTGTCGGAGTTCCTCGACGAGTGGTCGAGCGTGGAGGGCGTCGTGGTCGGCGGGGTCGACTGGGACGTCACCGAGGAGAGCCGGCGCGACCACGAGCGCGAGTTGCGTCGAGAAGCGGTCGAGGACGCGATCGCCAAGGCGCAGGCCTACTCCGACGCCGTCGGCAGGGGTCCGGTCACCGCGGTCCTGCTGTCGGACCCGGAGATGTCCGATCACGTGCCCTCGACGGGCGGACGGATGTTCGCGGCCGCAGTCCCCGGCGCGCCGGCGCCGTCGCTCGAGTTGCGCGCCGACGACATCGAGATCCGCGTCGCCGTCGACGCGCGGTTCCGCGCCGAGTGACGCCGCCCCGTTGCGCGCGGCGCGCTGAGAGCGCGGTGTGAATCCGCAACGACATCGTCGCGCTACGGCGCGTCGGCGCGGAACTGGGTCTTTCGGGCCCTAGATTGTGTTGTGGCCTCGTGTGACCAGAGTGAATGAAGGGAGAGTCGCATGCCCAACTCCGTTTTGTGGGTTTGTCTCGTCGCGGTTTGGCTCTTCGTCCTGGTCCCGATGGTCATCAAGGGGCGTCCGCAGATCCTGAAGTCGACCGATGCGGTGAAGAAGACTCGGTTGCTGCACCGTGGAGGTTCGCGTGCGCAGACCGCGGCCGGCGCGCGTCGCCGCTCGTCGGCACGTCACCCGCACGATCCGAACTGGAAGCCGTCGCGCAAGGCGTCGAGCACCACCGCGACCGCGGTCCTCGAGGCCGATGAGGACACCGCCGACGAGAACACCAGGGTCGAGATCGTCGAGATGGACGTCGTCGAGACCGAGGTGGAGGTCGTCGAGGTCGCCACGACGATGCAGCGCGTCGTCGATGCCGATGTCGAGAAGCCGACCATCGAACCCGACGACGTCGATCTCGAGGGCGGTGCGACCGCAGAGGAGGCCGACGACTCCGATCTCGAGGCAGACGCCGACGAGGAGGTCGAGTCCGAGGTCGCCGAGACCGATTCGGAGGACGTCGACTACGACGCCGATGCCGAAGACGATGTCGATTACGACGCGGACGCCGACCACGACGACACCGAGGTCGACGATCACGACGACTCGAACCTCGACGCCGACGCCGAGTACGACGACACCGAGTACGACGAGGACGCCGAATACGAGGCGACCGACGAGCTCGACGAGGACGAGTACGACGACTACGCCCGTGGAGCCCGTCCGTCGGACGAGGCCGCAGAGGTGGAGGACGAGGTCGTCGAGGAGGCCGCACCGGTCCACCGCACCGCACGTCCCGAACGTCGCGCGAGCCGCAGCATCTACTCGTCGGAGAAGGAACGCGAGCTCAAATACCGTGAGCGCCAGCGGGTCACGCTGACCCTGTTCGTGCTCTTGATCCTGGCGCTGATCTCCGGCTTCGTCTTCGGCACGGTCGGTTGGGTCGCCGCCGGCCTCGCCGCGGTGGCCCTGGTCGGCTACCTGACCTACCTGCGCCGGGCCGTGAAGGTCGAACAGCAGATCCGCGCCCAGCGACTCGCACGCGCCAAGCGGGCGGCGCTCGCCGAGGAGGAGCGTCGTCGACGTGCCGCCGCGGTGCCGGAGTTCGCCGCCGCGCCGCCGCCCGAGCGTCTGCGTCGTCCCGGCGGGGTCGTCGTGCTCGAGATCGACGACGAGGACCCGGTGTTCGACCACCTGCCGCCGTTCCAGCGGCGCCGGATGGAGCGCGAGGACATCGAGTACCGCCGGGTCGGCTGACCCGGTCTCAGGACCTCGTGGCCGTCGTCAGTCCCCGCGCCTGCAACCACTTCTCGCCGAGCTTCGCCGCGTGCGAGAGCGCCAGGCGCTCACCGACGTACGTCGCCGGTGCCCCGATGAGCGGGATGTAGCCCAGCATCCGGAACAGGGCGAACGGCTGCGGGCGCTTCTGGAACTCGTCGTCGACGGCGCGCAGCAGCTTCGCGGCCTCCCAGATGCCCCCCAGGACAGACTTTCTCCGCTCCTCGGGTTCGGCGAGCAACGCCTCTGCGGACTCGCCGTCGAGGTCCTTCGGCGTGATGTCGCGACCACACAGGACGGCCGCCAGCAGGGCGACCTGACGGTCGCGGTCGGTGACGCCGTACTCGCGGGCGATCGCGACGAGAACCATGGCCTGGTTGGCGAATCCGAGATACGGGGTGATCGGGAGCCGCTTGGCCCACACCCCGAAGACCCCGGGGAAGGCGACCGCGCCGGTGTTGAGGGCGCCGATGCGGGTGACCCACCAGCTCGCCCGCTTGTGGATCGGCCGCCGGCTCCAACCCTGGGTGCCCGGCCAGTCCGCGGCGTCGAGCAACTGTGCGGCGGCGTGCTGTGCCTGCTGGAGGCGTGAGTCGGGGTGGTCGTGGTCGTGGAAGGTGTGGTCCTTCAAGCCCAGCGGGTCGCGCTCGGCGAGCACGTCGAGGACGGGGTTGATCACCCCCACGACGTTGTCGAGAACGCCGGCCAACTGCTGATCAGACATCTGAGGCACGGGCCCAGCCTAGCCATCACTTGGGCGTTTGGGATTCGGGGCGGTGGGGCTGCTAAAGTGTCTCCCGGTTGATCGTTCGACGATCCTCCAGGGGCTATGGCGCAGTTGGTAGCGCGACTCGTTCGCATCGAGTAGGTCAGGGGTTCGATTCCCCTTAGCTCCACAACCACGAGACCCCCTCTCACCTGCGATGGAGCAGGAGCAAGGGGGGTCTCGTCGTATTCGAACTGAAAGCCGAAGACCACACGGAGGCCACAGACGAACCGACCCCGCCACCCGAAGGAGAATGGCGGGGTCGGACTGTAACCAGGGGAGGCAGTGCCTGCTAGCCTCCCCTGGCGGTGTCGATGGCGAGGATGCCGGAGGGTCGCTGGACCGCGAGGTCCCAACGTCCTTCGAGTCGTGCCACGACTTCGTTGGTCGAGAAGCCCTGACTCTTGTCGAGGTCGTAGGCGATCCGGCCATCGGTGTACAGCGCCACGGTGTCGCGGCTCAGCAGCACCGCCTTGCCTGCCGGGAGCGCCGTCGACAACGCGACCTGCACACCCCACACCTTGCGGGCGGCACGGTCAACCGGCGAGCTGGCGAACAGGTACTCACCCGATCCGCTGGTCTGGCTCGTCTCGATGGTCTCCCAATCGGCCGGGGACAGCGCGATCACTGCCGGGGTGAAGCCGGTTGATTCGACCTTGGTGATCGCCGAGCGCAGCGTGCCGAGCAGATCCGCACCGTACGCCTGCGCGAGCACACCGGACGTGTGCACCAGACTGGTCATGTTCTCGCCGGTTCCGTCGCCGGAAATGACCTGCTGCTCCAGCGCGGTGAACAGGCCCCAGTTCAGTTCGCCCCGGACGAACCCGGCCAGCGTCGCCACGTCTTGCAGGGTGTAGACGCCGATCGGCTCGGACAGGTGCGCGATGACCCGCAACCGGCCGTCGATTTCACTGAGCGCCATCGGCGAGACCGGCTTCTCGGCACCAGCAGCGACCACGGCCGCGTTCGAGGTTCGCACGGTCTGGCGCAGGTAGTGGTAGGTCGGCGGGGACGCCAACTGCACCTGCGGAATCGCGGCGAGGAGGTTTTGCGGCACCTGCGGCAGCGCTGAGAGGCCGAGCACCAGATCCGACGTGCCGGTGCCGCCGTCGATGAGCGCCTTCACACCATCGCGAGCGGCGTCGATCTTTCGATCCAACTCGCCGATCTGGTCCTCGACCGACTTGAGGTGTGCGCGGTCGCCGTCGCTGAGTGCCTGGTCCGCCGACTTGCGGGCGTCGATCAGGCTCTTGGCCGAGCGCAGAAGTTCTGCGCGTTGGGTCAGCCACTTGTTCATGGTTCGTTCCTTCTTTGAGGTAGCGCGAATACAGCTCGCGCAGAATGGGAATGCCCTTGCGGGCGGAGAACGACGGACGGGTTGAAGCCGGTCTTGCCAGCACTCCGGGGAGCCTGGGGACGGACCATGACCGCTGGTCGTGTGCGCTTGGCGAAGCCGGTCTTGCTGGCAGGATCGCTCCCCCAGGGACGGACCATGGGCCGCGCGCTACCACTCAATCGAAGCAGGTCGCGGGGAGAATCCGGAAGATTACTACAGTCGGGCGACAGCACTGGAATGTCGTACCCAGGACGTACAGTCCTCGGTAACGACGAGGATGGAGACGTAAGCGGTGACGGAGCGCAGTCGAAGAATGAGTTGGGCAGTGGAGCGAGAACAACGACTGGAACATCTTGGACGACTCCCTGGCAAGCGCCACCATGAGCGGTTCGAGGCACTGAATCGTGCCTCCCGATTGTTCTCAACGAACGGTGTGGAGCTGAATAACCACATCGCAAAGTTCGTCGGCACGCTGGAACATGCGCGCAACCTTCCGGACGAATTCGAACACGAGACCGTCCGCCTGTTTCACAACTACATCGCGTCCGTTGCGACCCTGAGAGACATTCAGCGGGCAACGCACCGCAAGATCTGGCCAAGCAAGCCTCCCAAGGAAGAGCGACCCAAGCCGGACGATCCGCGAACTTACTGGGAGATGCAGGTCTACTCGCCGAAGGTCACCGAGATGTTCGGAGACGACGACATACAGTTCCTCTTCGATCTGAGGAACTGCACCGTCCATCACTCCGTCCCGATGGTGTCAATCGGCACTAACCTCG
>NZ_BAOQ01000002.1 GCF_000344155.1 Gordonia paraffinivorans NBRC 108238
GTGCTCATCGTGACCGAGCCGGCAGTCGCCACATCCCTTGACGCAGTGGCGATCGTCGACGAGATGCATCGACTTGCCACACAACTGCTGCAGGCGAATCTGTCGGCGTTGTCGGATGCGCAGGTCGAGTATGTGGCCGCCGAAACCGAGCGCGTCGTAGCGCGAGTGACAGCCGCCGGCGACCAACAGCTGGTGGAGGTCGAAACCCGCGATCTTCCGCGCAAGACCGGCCGGCGCAACATCCTGGCCTACATGCACGATGTGTTGCGGATGACCCGGCCTGGTCGCCGCCGCGCCGAGGCGAAAGCCATCGCGACGTTCACCGACCTCACCGGCCAACCCCTCCAACCCGAACTGCCCACCCTGGCTGCAGCATTCGCCGACGGACGCGTCGGCCCCGATCACGTACACGCGGTGATGGACGTGCTCGATCAGATCCCCACCGCAATAGCTCACGACGTGACGGCTGCTGCCGAACGGACGATGGCCGAGTACGCGACCTGGATGACACCACCGGAGATCGAGCGTGCCGGCGCCCGCCTGCTGGCACACCTCGACCCCGACGGGGTCTTGACTGACCTCGAGGACCGCAGACGACGCCGCAAGCTCTGGATCAACCGGCAACGCGCTGATGGCACATCGAAACTCACCGCCACCCTCACCCCAGAACTCCGCGCACGCCTGGCGACGTTCTTGGATGTGTGGGCGCGCCCAGGCATGAACAACCCCAACGACCCCGACTCACCGACCGGGGCGATCCAGGACGCCGACCCCGAGCGGCTGGAAGCGGCCGCGCAACGGGATCTGCGTACCCCGGCACAACTCAACCACGACGCCCTCAACGCACTGCTGCAAGCGGTGTTCGACGACGGGTTGCTCGGCAAGACTCATCGGGGGTTGCCCATCCAGTTGATCGTCAAAGCCGACCTGGCAGATCTGCAGCGTGCGGCCGGGCTGGCGGCCACCGCTGATGGCACCCTCATCGACATCGAAGACCTGATCAGGACAGGCGCCACAGTGCAGCCATGGCTGGCGATTTTCGTCGATGCCACCGCCGCACCGCTGTATCTCGGACGCGGCACACGTCTGGCGTCGATGGAACAACGCCTGGCGTCCTTCGCCCGTCCCGGCGGTGACAGCTGCTCCGCGCCCGGTTGTGACGTGCCCGCAACGCGTGTGGAGATGCACCACGCCCATACCGACTGGGGTGACGGTGGTGGTACCGATATCGACAACCTCGCCCCGGCCTGCACCCGCCATCACCACATGATCGGCAACCGTCCCGGCGACTACACCACCCGCATGATCGGCAGCGGACCCGACGCCGGGCGCTGCACCTGGGAACTCAACACCGCCCCCGGCACACCACCCCGACGCCCGCGGATCAACCGAAAACCCGACATCGGCCACCGATTCCGGCACATACTCACCGAGATCCGGAACGACATCCACCCCACACCTGACAAGCCCGACCAGCGCAGGGCACCCGACCAACACGGACAACCCGAACCCGGGTCGCCCGACGATCCGCCGCGCCCACCACGGTTCCACTACACCGACCTGCAGAACGCCACACCGGCCGAACTCGCGCTGTATGCGGCGCTACTCGACCACGCCTACCCGAACTGACTCGGCCTCGGGCATGTCGACCGGCTTCGACGGAAACGCAGTCGCCCGCGACATCGCTGGGGATCAACGACGTTCATGGATGTCGCCGATGCAGGATGACGTCGCACGCGCCATGGAGACGTTCGTCGGTCAGAGAATCGTCCGACGAGATCACCGCGACTCACAGCGCGGTGGGATCTCCTGACAGCAACTGCCCGGCCTCGGCAGAGATGGACAACGCGGTCTTGGCCCACCGCTGTGAGGCACCGACGAGACCGCACGTGGGTGTGACGATGATGTTGTCCGCCAGCACTTTTCGGTTCAGGCCGATGCGATCGGTGATCGCTGCGAGGTCGGTGGCGACGGTCTCGGCGCGCACCGGACGTGCCGGCTCGGTCGACGGAATGCATCCCGCCACCAGGACTCCACCGCGGTCGATGAGCATGCCGATGCCGTCGAGGTCCGCGGCGGTCGGCGCGGTGACGTCGATCGAGTACGCTACCGTCTTCAGGTGTTCGAGGAGGTCCCAGCGGGGCTTGTTGCAGTCGTGCAGGATCACCGGTGCGCCCACGTGCTCGACGAGTTCACCGAGGGCACGCGCCACCTCGATCGCCGGGATCGCGCGGATCGGGTCGAACCTGGTGAGCGGGCGGACCGTGCCGTCGATCACCTGGCCGATCATCGGCTCGTCGATCTGGACGACGACCTCGGCGCCGAGGCGTCGGCGGATCTCGCCGACGTGGTGGGCGATTCCCTCGGCCGCGGACGCGACGATGTCCCGGACTGCACCGGGATCGCGCAGCACGCGGTGACCGTTGGGCAATTCGACCATCGCCGACGTCGTGAAGGGGCCGGCCACCTGGACCTTGAACGCGCGCCCGGTTCCCACGAATCCGGCGTTCTCCCATAGCTCTTCGACGACGTCGAGATCCTCTTTGAGGTAGTCGGCGGCGCGTCGGGTGAGCAGTGAGTCACGTTGCGCGAGGCGGTATCCCCAGGTCGCGGTGTCCATCGGCAGGTCGACGAGCAGCGCCGCCATCCGACCGATGAGATCGGCGCCGACGCCCCTGCCGGGCAGCTCGACGAGATGGGCGAGATCGAGCTCGCCGTTGACGATCGACGAGGCCGCACGCGGGTCGGTGCCGGGCATCGACCCGACACCGGTGCCGAGCCCGGTGGGCAGTGCCGGTGTGGTCACCGAGCCGCTGCGACGGTCGGCTGCGACGAGGTGGCCGCGATGCGTCCGCACCCTACGACCTGGTCGCCGCGCTCGGCGTCCAGCAGATAGAGGACCGCTGCCTGGCCCTTGGCCACACCGGTCAGCGGTTCGTGCAGGACGATGTCGATCGCGGGCTCGCCGTCGACGGTGGTCGGGGTGGCGGTCACCGGCGCGAGTCCGCCGTGCGCCCGGACCTGGACGACGGCCTCGAACGGCGCATCGGGGGCCTCCCCCGACGTCCAGACCGCGCGGGTGGCCGTGATGCCCCACACCTGCAGGTCGGCTGCGGTGCCGACGGTCACGGTGCCGCTCTCCGGGTCGATGTCGGTGACATAGCGCGGCTTGCCGTCCGCGGCCGGCGCCTCGATGCCGAGGCCCTTGCGCTGGCCGATGGTGAAGCCGTGGACGCCGTCGTGTTCGGCGAGACGCTCACCGGAGGAGGCGTCGACGACCGCACCGGGCCGGACGCCGATCCGGGCGCCGAGGAAGGCGCGGGTGTCGCCGCTGGGGATGAAACAGATGTCGTGCGAGTCGGGCTTGTCGGCGACGGCGAGGCCGCGGCGGGCGGCCTCCGCCCTGATCTCGCTCTTGGGGGTGTCCCCGACCGGGAACATCGCCCGCGCCAACTGATCCTTCGTCAGCACGGCGAGGACGTACGACTGGTCCTTGTCGGAGTCGACGGCACGGCGTAGTTCGCCGTTCTCCAGTCGCGCATAGTGTCCGGTCGCCAGCGCATCGAAGCCGAGGGCGATCGCCTTGTCGGCGAGCGCGGCGAACTTGATCTTCTCGTTGCAGGTCAGGCACGGGTTCGGCGTTTGCCCGGCGGCATAGGCCTCGACGAACTCGTCGATGACGTCGTCTTTGAAACGGTCCGCGAAATCCCAGACGTAGAACGGGATTCCGAGCACGTCGGCGGCGCGGCGGGCGTCGTCGGCGTCTTCTCGCGAGCAGCAGCCGCGCGAACCCGTCCGTAGCGCCCCGGGCGCGGTGGACAGGGCGAGGTGGACGCCCACGACCTCGTGGCCGGCGTCGACCGCACGGGCGGCCGCAACCGCCGAGTCGACGCCGCCGCTCATCGCTGCCAGTACGCGCATCACGAAACCTTCCCGCCGGGTGCGGAGACGAGGCCCGCTGCGCGTGCGCGATCGACGACCTCGTCGATGACCTGGGCCACCGCGTCGATGTCGGCGTCGGTGGTGGTGTGGGAGAGCGAGAACCGCAGCGACGAGCGGGCGTCGGCCATGCCGAGGCCCATGGCGATCAGCACGTGGCTGGCCTGGGCGACACCCGCGGTGCACGCGGACCCGGTGGAACACTCGATGCCCTTGGCGTCGAGGAGCATCAGCAACGAGTCGCCCTCGCATCCGGCGAAGGACACGTGCACGTTGCCCGGCAGTCGCGCGTCGGCGGCGGCGCCGTTGCGCACCGTGCCCTCGACGCCCAGCAGGACGTCGGTCAGCCTCGACGCCAGCTCACGCACGCGGGCGGTGTTGGCGTCCATGTTCTCGACGCACCAGGTGAGCGCGGTGGCCATGCCGACGGCCCCGGCCACGAACTGGGTACCCGAACGCACGTCGCGCTCGTGTCCCCCGCCGTGCTGCAGCGGCACGCACGGCACGTCGCGGCCCAGCAAGAGCGCTCCCACTCCCTGCGGCCCGCCGAACTTGTGGGCGGCGATGCTCAAGGCGGACAAGCCACTCGCCGCGAAGTCGACGGGCACGTGTCCGACGGCCTGGATCGCGTCGGAGTGCACCGGGACACCGAATTCGGCTCCCAGTGCGGCGATCTCGTGGATCGGCTGCATCGAGCCGACCTCGTTGTTGGCCCACATCACCGAGATGAGCGCGGTCTCGTCGGCGTGTGCCTCGAGCTCGGCGCGCAGATCCGCCGGCGACACGACGCCCTCGGCGTCGACCGGCAGCACCACGAGCTCGGCGTCGTCGTCGGACGCGAGCCACTGCGCCGGGTCGAGGACGGCGTGGTGCTCGACCGCGGAGACGATGATGCGGCGTCGCCTGGCATCGGCGCGACGGCGCGCCCAATAGATGCCCTTGATGGCGAGGTTGTCCGACTCGGTGCCGCCGCCGGTGAAGATGACCTCCGACGGGCGCGCGCCGACCGCGGCCGCGATTGCCTCGCGCGCCTCCTCGAGCCGGCGTCGTGCCGCGCGCCCGGACCCGTGCAGCGACGAGGCGTTACCCGGGTCGGCGAAGACAGCGGTCATCGCCTCGACGGCTTCGGGCAGCATCTGCGTCGAAGCGGCGTGGTCGAGGTAGACGGACGCGCGCGGCGCTCGGGTTGACAAGGGCATCGCTAGCAAGGATAGACGCGCCGACGGCGCCGACAAATTCCGCGCGGTGCGGGTGAGATCAGACGCGTTCGAGGTAGAAGTACAGGTGACGACCGTCGATGACGCCGCCCTTGCCGTTCATGATGCCCATGACGGTGGTGTCGTCGACGCGCTTGAAGTGGTCGATGACCGGTTGGCCGTCGTAGACCATCGATGCGGTCACCTCGCCGCGGAACTCGATCGCCCACAGACTGGCCTCGCCCTTGCCGAGCTTGACGTTGGAGAACAGGTTGCCGTCCTCGTCACGGCAGACCAGGGGCTGCACGTCGCTGCGCGAGGTGAAGGTCTTGCCGAACCACTTCGCCTTGGCCAGCGCCCCGTTGATCGCGTGGCCCGTGTTGAACTCGCCGCCCTTCCACCGGCCGAGCATCTCTTCGGGGCGCAGGGTGGCCAGGCCCGCCCACACCGTGTCGAGCACCGCGTCGTCGACGAGGCCGTCGACCTCCTTGAGTTCGAAGAATTTGGCGCGCGCCGCTTCTCGGGACAAGGTGGACGTCATCGTCGGGCTCCTTCGGCATACGGCTGAACCGGTGATCGGCGACGGCCGCCCGCGCGACCGCTCACGACTGAGAACCTATATCAGAGAACAGTCGATGTCACTTGCCGGGCGTGCGCGTCCCGAGATGCGCGACGGCCCCCGACGCGAACGTCGGGGGCCGTCGTGGAGTCAGTCGACCAGAAGGTCAGGCGATCGGTGAGATCACTTGCGCTTCTTGATCTCCTCGGTCAGCTGCGGGGCGACGTTGAACAGGTCGCCCACGACGCCGTAGTCGGCGATCTCGAAGATCGGCGCCTCTTCGTCCTTGTTGACGGCGACGATGGTCTTCGAGGTCTGCATGCCGGCGCGGTGCTGGATCGCGCCCGAGATGCCGAGGGCGATGTACAGCTGCGGCGACACGGTCTTGCCGGTCTGGCCGACCTGGAACTGGCCCGGGTAGTAGCCCGAGTCGACCGCGGCACGCGAGGCGCCGACGGCTGCGCCGAGCGCGTCGGCGAGCTCCTCGACGACCGAGAACTTCTCGGCGCTGCCCACACCGCGACCACCGGAGACGACGATCGACGCCTCGGTGAGTTCCGGACGATCACCGCCGACGTTCGGCTCGACCTTGGTGATCTTGACGGCGCTCTCCGACACCGCCGGGACCTCGACGTCGACGCGCTCGCCGGCACCGGCCTGCGGAGCGGCCTCGACGCCACCGGGGCGGACCGAGAAGATCGGGGTGTCGCCCTTGGCCTGGGCCTCGACGGTGAACGCGCCACCGAAGATCGAGTGGATGCCCACGCCGCCTTCCTTGACGTCGACGACGTCGGCGAGGACACCCGAGCCCAGACGCACGGCCAGGCGACCGGCGATCTCCTTGCCGTCGGCGGTCGCGGCGACCAGGATGCCGGCCGGCGAGACGTCTTCGGCGATCGACGACAGGACGTTGACCTGCGGGTCGATCAGGTAGTTGGGCACGTCGTCGGACTCGGCGACGTAGATCTTCTCGGCGCCGGCCTCCTTGAGACCGTCGATGATGCCGTCAGCCGAGCCGGGCTTGCCGACGACGACAGCCGACGGGGTACCGAGGGCGCGGGCGGCGGTGATGAGCTCGCTGGTGACCTTCTTCAGGGCGCCTTCGGCGTCCTGCTCCACGAGCACGAGTACTTCTGCCATTTTGGTTTTCTCCTGAGGGTCTTGGGTTCGCCGGTTGGTCTGTCGAGAAGAATCAGATGATCTTCTGGCCGACCAGGAACTCGGCGACCTTGGTGCCGCCGTCGCCTTCGTCGGTGACGCGCTCGCCCGCGGTCTTCGGCGGCTTCGGGGTCGAGGAGTTGACGACGCTGCCCGCGTTCTCCAGGCCCACATCGCTCGGCTCGACGTCGATCTCGGCCAGCGAGACGACCTGAACTTCCTTCTTCTTGGCGGCCATGATGCCCTTGAAGGACGGGAAGCGCGGCTCGTTGATCTTCTCGTTCACGCTGACGATCGCCGGCAGCGACGCCTCGACGTGGAAGATGCCCTCGTCGGTCTCGCGCTCACCCTTGAGGGTGTCGCCCTCGAGGGTCAGCTTGCGCAGGTGGGTCAGGTGCGGCAGCTCGAGGTACTCGGCGATCATGGCCGGGATCGCGCCGACGCGACCGTCGGTGGCCTCGTTGCCGGCGATGACGAGCTCGACGCCCTCGACGGTGCCGAGTGCGCGGGCCAGGACGTAGGCGGTCTGGACCGCGTCCGAGCCGTGCAGGAGGTCGTCCTTGATGTGGATGGCCTTGTCCGCGCCCATCGACAGGGCCTTGCGGATGGCGTCGGTGGCCCGCTCCGGACCGGCCGTCAGGATGGTGACCTCACCGCCGTCGGCCTCCTTGATCTTCAGCGCCTCCTCGACGGCACGCTCGTTGATCTCGTCCAGGACGGCGTCGGCGGCCTCACGATCGAGCGTGTAGTCATCATCCCGGAGCTTGCGCTCGGACCAGGTGTCGGGAACCTGCTTGATCAGTACGACAATATTTGTCATGGGTCTACGTCGACCTCCTGCGTCGGGTTCGGCAACTTACCGGCGGGTAAGGCCATGGGTCTCCACCACTTTAGCGGGTCGCATCCGCTCCCCAAAGATCGACTACCTCACACAATGGGGCTCACGCGGGCGTCGCACCCGTCCCGGCACCGCTCCCGACCGTTCGCTTGGTCGGTCACGTGCGACGGGACCGGGCGAGGGGCGGTTGGCGATGCCCTACGCTCGTGCAGATGACTGACGCAGACCTCGGCTCTCCGGCCCCCGGCACACCGGCCCCTGCCGGCGCCGCCGGCCTCGAGGCACTCGACACCGACCAGCAGCTCGCGCTGACCGGTGAACGCACCGTTCCGGGCATTCCCGCGGAGAACTACTGGTTCCGCCGCCATGAGATCGCCTACCTCCACATCCTGGACCGCTGCGCCGGCCGCGATGTGCTGGAGGCCGGGTCCGGCGAGGGATACGGGGCGGCGATGATCGCCGACGCCGGGGCGTCGTCGGTGGTCTGCGTCGACTACGACGCGGCCGCGGTCGAGCACACCCGGCGCCGCTACCCGGGGCTGATCGTTCATCAGGGCAATCTCGTCGACCTGCCGCTCGCCGACGGGTCGGTCGACATGGTGGTCAATTTTCAGGTCATCGAGCACCTGTGGGATCAGGCGAAGTTCATCGACGAGTGCCGTCGGGTGCTGCGGCCGGGCGGCCGCCTGCTGATCTCCACGCCCAACCGGATCACCTTCTCCCCCGGGCGCGACACCCCGCTCAACCCGTTCCACACGCGTGAGCTCAACGCGGCCGAGCTGACCGAGCTGATCGTCGAGGGCGGGTTCACGCTGGACGCGATGCTCGGCGTCCACCACGGCCCGCGACTGCAGGCGCTCGACGAGAAGTGGGGCGGATCGCTGATCGACGCCCAGATCGCGCGGGCCCTTGCCGGCGAACCGTGGCCGGACGGTCTGGTCGACGACGTGGCCGGCGTCGTCGCCGAGGATTTCGACGTCGTCGACGCGCGCGAACGCGACATCGACGCGTCGCTCGATCTGTTCGCCGTCGCCACCCGGGATTGATGTCGTGACGAACACCAGCTCTTCGGTTCCGGGACAGTTCACCTTTGTCCTTCATTCCCATCTGCCGTGGCTTGCCAATCACGGTCGCTGGCCGGTCGGCGAGGAATGGCTGTATCAGTCGTGGGCGGCGTCGTACCTGCCGCTGTTCGACATGCTCGAGCGACTGGCCGACGACGGGTTCACCGATCAGTTGTCCCTCGGCATCACCCCGGTGCTGGCCGCACAGCTCGACGACCCGCACTGCGCGGCGTCGATGTACGAATGGCTCGCCGACTGGCAGCTACGGGCGACCGAGGCCGCCGTCTCGTCCGACCCCGACCGCGCCGAGGCCGGGAGTCGCGAATACCTCGCCGCCCAGCGCGCGCTGGAGACCTTCGAGACCAAGTGGCGTCACGGGGCCTCCCCGCTGATCCGGCGGGTGGCGTCGAGCGGGGTCGTCGAGATCCTCGGCGGGCCGCTCGCGCATCCGTTCGCCCCGCTCCTCGATCCCCGGCTGCGGATGTTCTCGCTCACCGAGGGACTCGCCGACGCGCGGGCGCGGTGGGGATTCGACCCGGCCGGCATCTGGGCACCCGAGTGCGCCTTCGACCCGGGCATGGAGGCCGAGTATGCACGCGCCGGAGTCGGCCATTTCATGGTCGACGGCCCGACGCTGCACGGCGACACCGCGCTCGGGCGGCCCGTCGGCGACAGCGGCGTCATCGCCTACGGGCGCGACCTGACCGTCAGCTATCGCGTCTGGTCGCCGAAGTCGGGCTACCCGGGCCACGCCGCGTACCGCGACTTCCATACCTACGACCACGAAACCGGCCTGAAGCGTTTCCGGGTGACCGGGCGGTCGGTGCCCGGCGACCAGAAAAAGCCGTACGACCCGTCGCGCGTCGACGCGGTGATCGACCGGCACGTCGAGGACTTCATCGGTCACGTCCGGCAGCGGCTCATCGACGAATCGGCGCGCATCGGCCGAGATGCGTTGGTGGTGGCCGCTTTCGACACCGAGCTCTTCGGCCACTGGTGGCACGAGGGTCCGGTGTGGCTGGAACGTGTGCTGCGACGGCTGCGCGAGGTCGGGGTGAAGGTCGGGACCCTGGCCGGGGCGACGCGAGCCGGACTCGTCGGCGAACCGGTCGACCTGCCCGCGTCGTCGTGGGGTTCCGGCAAGGACTGGCGGGTGTGGAACGGCCCCCAGGTGGAGCACCTGGTGACCCTGAACGCCGAGGTCACCGAGACGGCGCTCGACGCCGTCGCGAAGTTGCTCAGCGATCGCGGTCAGCGGAATCGGGTCGCCGACCAGATCGTGCGGGAGACGCTGATGACGGTCTCGTCGGACTGGCCGTTCATGGTGTCGAAGGACACCGCTGCGGAGTATGCGGTCTCGCGTGCGCACACGCATGCACACGCCACCCGGGAGATCTGCGACGCCGCGCTGCGGGGTCGGGACGCGGTCGCCGAGGAACTGGCGCGGAACTGGGCGCGCGCCGACAATCTCTTCCCCGCGCTCGACGCACGCCGCCTTTACGCGATCATGACGGCGGAACCTCGCGCGAAGGGGCACGGCGCCGAGGGGGGCATGTGATGAAGATTCTGCTCGTGTCGTGGGAGTACCCACCCGTGGTCGTCGGCGGCCTCGGCCGGCACGTCCATCACCTCGCCACGGAACTGGCCGCCGCCGGACACGAGGTGGTGGTCCTGACGCGTCGTCCCTCCGGCACCGACGCCCTCACCCACCCCACCGTCGATGCGATGGTCGAGGGTGTGCGCGTGATCGCGGTCGCCGAGGACCCGCCGGAGTTCGACTTCGGGCAGGACATGATGGCGTGGACGCTCGCGATGGGCCACTCGTTCATCCGCGCGGGGCTGCGACTCCTGGCCGGTGAGCGGAGCTGGACCCCCGACGTGGTGCACGCCCACGACTGGCTGGTTGCGCACCCGTCGATCGCGCTCGCCGAATTCTTCGACGTGCCATTGGTTTCCACCATCCACGCCACCGAGGCAGGCCGGCACAGCGGCTGGGTCAGCGGCCCGACGAACCGCCAGGTGCACTCGGTCGAGTGGTGGCTGGTCACCGAATCCGACTCTCTCATCACATGTTCGGCGTCGATGCGCGACGAGGTGAACCGCCTGTTCGGCTACGACGCCGGCGACATCACCGTGATCCACAACGGAATCGACGTCCGCACATGGCCGTTCGCGCCGAGCCCGCGGACGAGCGGCCCGGCGGAACTGTTGTTCGCCGGTCGGCTGGAATACGAGAAGGGCGTGCAGGACCTGTTGGCCGCGCTCCCCCGCATCCGGCGCAGCCACCCGGGCACCACGCTGACGATCGCCGGCGACGGCACCCAGCGGGACTGGCTGCTGGATCTGGCTCGCAAACATCGCGTCGCGAAGGCGGTGAATTTCCTCGGCGCCGTGGGCCACGAGGACCTGGTGGCGCTGATGCACCGCTGTGATGCGATCGTGCTGCCCAGCCGTTACGAGCCGTTCGGCATCGTCGCACTCGAGGCCGCCGCCACCGGCATCCCGCTGGTGGTGTCCACCGCAGGCGGTCTCGGCGAGGCCGTGCAGGAGCCGGACACCGGGCTCACGTTCGAGCCCGCCGACGTCGCGGGTCTCACCGCGGCCGTCCGCGCAACACTTTCGGACCCCGATGCGGCAGCCCAGCGCGCGATTCGCGCTCGGGCACGATTGACCGAGGAATTCTCTTGGGCCGAGGTCGCAGAAAGAACGGCTGCGGTTTATCTGGCCGCAAAGCGTCGTGTGCGGCACCCCGTCGGACGCCCCGATATCCCTTTACGCCCCCTTCCGGAACGCGATCCGGGCAATCCGGTCGAATCGTGACATTCCAGATTCACTTCCGTAACACCCATGCCACTTGTCCCAGTTTTGCCTTTGCTTTCACTAACCATTCTTGAACAAATTCGCTAGCGTCACGTAGGTTCCCCATCGCGTACTGCTGGGGAGTGGCTGTTCCTGGAAGGGTGCGTGACATGAATCGGAAGGCCAAAGGCGCAGTTGCTGTCGGCGCTGGTGCAATTCTGCTGCTGGGTGGGTTGGGGTCGTATGCGTTGTGGAGTGACCAGGAGAACGTTGCCGGGGGTTCGATCACCGCGGGAAACTTCTTTCTCGACTGCCCTGCGGGCGCCTGGACCGACGTATCCGGCGACGTCCCGGAGGTGGCGATCAACCCCGCCACCGACCTGATGGTGCCGGGCGACACCTGGGAGTACAACGCGAACTGCACCGTGACGGCCACGGGAAAGAACATGAAGGCCGAATTGTCGATCATCGGGATCGGCACCGGATCCACCACGCCGACAACGACATATGTCACCACTACGACGGTGGTGGGCGGTGGCACGCCCAATACGCCCGTGACAGTCTCGAACGGCCAGGTCCTCCCCGTCACCGTGACTGTCGCTTTCTCGTCGGCAACTCCGAATACGGACTTCACGAACGGGACGATCAATGTCAGCGGCATGAAGATCGAACTGAACCAAGTCCGTCCGTAACCGCGAAGAATTCATGCCCGCAGCCCTCAAGCGACGGGGCGTCCTCTTTGCAGCTCTCGCGATCGGGGTGGTGGTGCTGCTCTTCGGATCTGTACAAACCACCCTGGCGCTGTGGACCAAGCAGGCGGACACCTCCGGCAGCAATATCACCACCGGAACCATCGGTCTCGCACCGGGTTCCGGTGGTGGTTCGTCGTTCACTTTTCCAGCGCTGAACGGAACCAACATGGTTCCCGGCCAGTCGTCCCAGGCTGTCCTGAACATCGCCAACACCGGTTCGACACCGCTCAAGTTCCGGCTGGCTTCCGCCGGACCGGTGGTGTCGACGCCCGGTGCGTCGGTGTCGATCAAACTGTCGGGGAGCCAATCAACAACATGCCCCGCCAGTAATGTCCCGCTGAGCGGCGCCTTCACCGCGACCGGGACCCTCACTGGCGTTTCCGACATCGACGGCGTGGAGATTCCGCTTGCAGCGGGCGCCTCGACCGCGTGGTGCATCCGAGCCGAGTTCGTTTCTGTGACCGGAACACAGCCGGCAACCTTCTCCATCACCTTCAACTTCGACGCTCAGCAGGACCGACCATGAGCGAGGACTCGCAGGTGCCAGAAGCGACTGTCGACGATCAACCCACCATCGAGTTGGAAAGAGTCGAGCCGGCAGTCGCCGGAACTGCCTACTCCCAGTCTGCCGGCACGCAGTCGACGGCTACCGAGTCGTCAGGCACCAGGCCGGCAGGCATCGGGTCACCTGACAACGAGAGCGCAGGCGACGCCGACGAGAGACGCGGCCCCCTGCACTATGTCTGGCAGATTGTCTCCTGGGCGCTCCTGATCGGCGCGTTCGCGCTCCTGTGCGTGACCATCCTCATCCCCAAGATCGCCGGCGCACAGACCTATACGGTGCTGACCGGGTCGATGAAGCCGAACTATCCGCCGGGAACACTCATCGTCGTGAAACCGGAGCCGACAGAAGAGATCCGGGTGAACGATGTCATCACCTATCAGATTCGCTCAGGCTCACCGGATGTCGTCACCCACCGAGTCATCGAGGTGACCGAGGACGACGAGGGCGAGACGCGGCTCATCACCCAAGGTGACAACAATGGCGCCCCCGACGACGAACCTGTCCGCCCCGTTCAAGTGCGCGGCACGCTGTGGTACTCCGTGCCCTACATCGGCTGGGTCAACAACTGGCTGACCAGCGAGCGCCGCACCAAGATCATCTTCGGCCTCGCCGGCGCGTTGTTCGTCTACGGCGCATGGCAGTTCGTCGCCGACTATCGCGACGGCAAGAACGACGACGATTCCGACGAGCCGGAACCCGAGCCCCAGCCCGAACCCGAGCCCGAGGCGACCGCATGAGACGGATTCCCTGGTCCCCCAACGTGTCACGCCGGGTGCGTGCGCTGCTCAGCTGCGGAATCCTGCTGACCACAGGGACGCTCGGCACGACGGCCCTATGGTCCACCACCGCCGCAACCACCTCCGGCACCTTCACCACCGCCAACATCGAACTCAGGGTGAACGGCACCGACGCCTACACGTTTACATTTCCCGGTTCGCTCCTGCCAGGCAGCACCACCGCCGCTGTGGTCAACGTTCAGAACGTCGGTTCAGTGGCAATCCGATACAACGCAAGGGTCTCCAGCAGCGACGCGTTGGGGCAGGCAATGCAGCTGAAAGTCACTGCCGGGGGGTCAGTCAGCGGTTCGACATGCACGGCAGGTACTGGACTGGTCGCCGATGGTGTTTCGATCACAGGTGCCGACGCGGCTTTTGCCACGAGTCGGGGTCCATTGGCCGCAACAAGCGGTGTGGAGACGTTGTGCCTGCAGCTGACCCTGCCCATGTCCGCGCCCGGAACACTGGCCGGCAACACCGGTAAGACGGTCAAGTTCACCTTCGACGCGACGGCGGCCTGATGGTCTACTCCGCGCAGAACGAATTCCCTACCGTCGAGCATTCCGCTCCGGTCACACGCACTCGCGGCGACCTCCTCCTCACCGTCGGCGCCGGGCTGGGCACACTCTGCGTGGTCGCGGCAGTGCTCGCCCTGAGTCTGGGCCTCCGTCCGATGATCTTCGAGACCGGATCGATGGCGCCCACCATTCCCACCGGTTCGCTGGGCCTGAGTCGCACTGTTCCGGCCGCGTCTGTCCACGAGGGCGATGTGGTCAGCGTCGTCCGCCAAGACGGCGTCCGCGTCACCCACCGCGTCGAATCAGTCTCTGAACCCACCGGTAACTCGGTGACCCTTCGTCTCCGCGGCGACGCGAACGACACCACGGATCGACAGCCTTACACCGTGACCGAGGTGCAGCGCATCGTGGGCTCGATCCCTCTGCTCGGTTACGTGGCTGCGTGGCTCAAGAATCCCTACACGCTCGCACTTCAGGCCCTGACACTCGTGCTCCTACTCGGGGTTGCCTTCGCCCCCAAGCGTGGCTGGCGCAACTCACCGGGAGGGCAACGCATTCTGGCCGGCACGGCCGCGGCCACCGTCGTCGTGATGGGCGTCGGCAGTGTTCACGGCGCCGGCGAGGCACACGCAGCCACGACAGCCACCGCCACCGGCACGGTGAGTGCCGGGGTTCCGAACGGTCCGACTGTTCTCAACTGCAGTAACACTTCGCTCCTGATCTTGTTTTCTTCCGTCCAGCTGAGTTGGCCGGCCTCACCCGTCTACACGGGATACATGTTCAGAGCCCCCGATGAACCCGACATCGACGAACAGTACGTGCCTGCCACCAAGACCAGCGGCACCGAGACCTACGTGGTCGCCGAGGGCCTGCTCTCCGCTCTTCTGTCCTTGTTGGATCTCTTCGGCAGCGGCACCTCGATCAGGCTCCGGATGACCAACATGATCGGGAACTTCGAATCCACGACGTACAGAGACGTGTGGATCCGCAAGACTGCCGGCCTCGAATTGCCGCTGGGCATCAGATGCGGAACTCCTCCGATCGGAGCACGTCTCGCCACGCCGGAGTCAGCGACTACCGAATCCTCGGAATCCACCGAAGCCAAACCGTCAGAGTCCGCCGAACCCGACGAGTCCTCCATCAGCAAGTCCGCCGAACCCGACGAGTCGACTCCAGCGAGCAAGTCCGCACAGGAGGACAAGTCCACAGACGACTCGTCGACCCCCGCCTCGACGAAGGTGGACCTCCCATCCGGCGGAAAGCTGTCCGACTCCGGCGATTACGCCTATTACAGGTCGGGCGGCGAGGTGACGATCCGTAGTGCCGAGACCGGCAAACCCGAGTACGAGGGCCGGTTCTCGTCCAGCAGCGACATCCGCTGGCTACCCGAGACGTCGACGCTGGAGATCACCGAGCCCGACGGCACGGTGACGCTGGTGAAGAAGGTCGGCTCGCGCTGGACCGAGACCGTGCAGGTCGCGGAGACCACCGAGAAACAGCGCTCCGCCAAGAACATGGAGACGTCGGAATCGACGCCCGAGGCCACCGAGGAGGCGAAGGACACCGAAGAGGTACCGACCGCCGAAGAGCCCGGCGAGTCCTGACCGCACACGACCCGGCGCGGCTCGATCAGCGGGTCCGTCTCGGCCGGCTTCCGTCGTCCGCGACCGATCCCCACGGGCCGAAGCAGACTCGCACGCAACCTCGATCCGATCGCGCGACATCGATCGAGGTCGCAGATCCCGACCGAGGTCGCGGGCGACTTCAGTCCGACCGCTCTACTCGGCGTGGCCTCCCGCCGCCTTGTTCGCGGCCTTCTCGGCCGCGGCCTTCTTGCGCTCGATGTCGGCGAGCGCACGCTCGAGCTCGGCACGCTCGGCGGCGTTCTTGTTCCACTCCTCCATGCGGTTCTTGACCGCGCGGGCCGGGGCGCCGACGGCGATCGAGTAGTCCGGGATCTCGCCCTTGACCACCGCGTGCGAGCCGAGGACGCATCCGCGGCCCACGATGGTGTTGCGCAGCACCGACACCTTGGCGGCGACCCAGGTGTCGGGGCCGATGCGGACCGGGCCCTTCACGATGCCCTGGTCCTTGATGGGCAGGTTGACGTCGTCCATCTTGTGGTCGAAGTCGCAGATGTAGCACCAATCGGCGACGAGCGTCGACCCGCCGATCTCGATGTCGAGGTAGGCGTTGACCACGTTGTTGCAGCCGAAGACGGTCTTGTCGCCGATCCTGAGGCTGCCCTCGTGGCAGCGGATGGAGTTGCCGTCGCCGATGTGGACCCAGCGACCGATCTCCATGCGCGCGAGTTCCGGGGTGCAGTGGATCTCCACGTTGCGCCCGAGGAACACCATCCCCTTGAGAACGATGTGCGGGTTGGCCAGCCGGAACTTCGCGAGCCGGTAGTAACGCACCAGGTACCAGGGGGTGTACGCCTTGTTGCGTTTCACCCAGCGCAGCGAGTCCAAGGTCAGGAATCGTGCCTGCTCGGGGTCGCGGCGACGGCCCGCGCGTCGGCGGGACCGGTACGAGGCGTTCCACATCGTGGTCATGGGACAAACCCTAAACGACCGGCTTTTCGCACACGATAGGCTCACTGCTGGCACGTCTCGTGCCGGTGACGAACGATCGATGAGGAGCGCCGATGGCCTTGGCACGACGGCAGGTGTCGCGACACCGCCGATCCGCGCTGACCCGCCTGTTCGTGGCCGTCACGGCCGTGTGCTCACTGGGGCTGGCCGCCTGCTCCGACGGGCACATCGACGTGCGATCCATCCCGAGCATCGGGTGGCCCAGCTACGGCGGCGTCCCCGGCAACGGCAACTTCGCCTATGCCGACGTCCCCGACGACCTCACCCTCAGCTGGACCCGCCCCACGGGAGGCCCGGTGACCGCGCCCCTGACCATCTCCGGCAAGGGCAACGTCGGCGTGACGTCCAACGCTCCCGAGGGCTGTAACGTCCTGGTGCTCGACGGCCGGTCGGGACGCAAGAACTTCTGCAAGGACATGCGGGCCGGCGTCGAGATGAACGCGATGCTCGTCGACCAGTACGACCAGCCGTACCTCGGTGAGGAGACCACCTTCCTCGCCTTCAACGCCGGCGGCGCGATCCGGTGGCGTGCCGGGGTGATCGGCGTGCCGCTGTCGGCGAAGTTCGCCGCCCCGAACGTCGTGCTGGTGGTGACGACGCAGGGCCAGATCCTGCTGATCGACACCCAGCGCAACGAGCTCGTCGCCCCCGAGGTCAAGTTGCGCGACGACGCCGATCCCGAGCAGCCGCTGCTCGGCTTCGACGACTGCGCCCGCGGCGGACCGAAGTGCGCGATCCCCGCCCCCGCAGCGGTCGACACCGCTCGGGAACGCTTCTACCTCAACTTCTTCCCGCAGGACGCCCAGACGTCGCAGATCCGCGCCATGAAGTACAGCGCGGTCGGTGGTCAACGCGAGGTCCGACCGGCCTGGAAGGCCGAGATCCCGTCGGGCGTGATCGGTACGCCCACACTGTCGATCGACGGCACGACGCTGTACGCGTTCTCCCGCAACGGCAAGCTCGTGGCTCTCGACGCCGAGAACGGTTCGACCAAGTGGACCCACGACCTCGGCGACCCCGGTTTCGCGACCATGACCGTCTCACCGAGCGGTTTGATCATCCCCGCCGGCCGGGTCGGTGCGCCGCTGCGTCTGCTCCGTGACGCCGGCGACCGCGCCGAGCAGCTGTGGCAGCGCGACGACCTCGCGACCGCGAGCCTGTCGACGCTGACCCAGCAGAGCACCGCCTGGACCGTCGTGCGCGACCAGGGCGAGGAGACGCTGTCGCTGGTGGAGGTGTCCACCGAGGACGGTTCGACGAAACGGACCCTGCCGCTGCCCAATTCGTCCGGATTCGCCACCGGTGTCGCGGTCTCGTACTGGGGTCAGATCGCCACTGCGACCAATGCCGGCGAGGTCTACTTCTTCGACAGCAAGAAGAACCTGGAATAGGGCACCGAACACAGAATGCGGGCGGAGTGCCGGAAATCGGCACCCAGCCCGCATTTTTCGTCGGTCGCTCAGAGTTCCCTGCCGGCCGCGTCGGGGTTGAGGAAGAACAGACCGGCGATGCGCCCGTCGGCGTCGAAGGCGACGCGGAAGACCATCTCGCCGGCCTCCTGCTCGAACGGGACGTCGACGACCGTGTGCAGGCCGTGGCCGCGCACGAACGGCGTTCCGGTGCTTTCGAGTTCACCGTGCAGCGCCACCACCGACGCCCACGCGTCGGCGAGTGCCGACTCCGACAGGGCCGCCGACATCGTCTCGTCGAACCGGGCGCACGCTTGAGCCCACTCCCCCGTGGTGATCTTCTCGAGCAGGTCGAGGGCCATCACGTCGGCGTGTGCGATCGTCGTCTTCTGCATGGGTGCTCCTGTTCTGGGATCGATGGGTTTGCCGAAGCGTTGGAACGCGGCCTGCCTGGTCACGCCGACGACGTCGCCGATCTCCTGCCAGGTGCACCCGTAGTCGCGGGCGGCGCGGGCCGTCGCACTGAGCAACTCCTCGGCACGACGACTCAGTTCGAGCGCGTCGTACACCCTCGCCAGCGCAGCTTGTCGTGCTCCCGGCTCGCCCGGCTGGACACCGGGGCCACCGGCCACACTGTGCGCGTATCGCTCTATCTCACGGGCTGTCTCTTCTACCTCGGACACTTGTAAAGACTAGGTTTACAAGTGCCCGAGTGTCAAGTTCACGTTTACAATCCCGGCCGGATCAGAAGCGCACCCCCGGCTCGCAGATGAATGCCACGCCCTTGCGTCCGAGGCGGGTCAACACCAGCGACAGGGGACGAGATCCCTTGGTCTTCAACTTCTTTCGCAGATGATCAGGATCGACGTCGAGCCCCCGCACCAGAATCTCGAGCGATCCCGCGTCGTGGGCGGCGAGTGCCTTGCGGAGCACCTTCTCGGAGGTGCCGGTCTGCTCGATGACGCGGAAGCCGCGGGCCCCTTCAGGCACCGAATCACCCGTCAGGTAGGCGATCTGAGGATCGAGTTGCCACAAGCCGAAGCGGTGGGCGTAGTGACGCACCAGTCCCGCGCGGACGACCGCGCCGTCGGGATCGACGATCCACTCCCCAGGTTCGCCCGCCGGCACATCGTCGTCCTCGCGGTCGGTGATCTCGAAGGTCGACACCGATCCGTCCGGTCGAGTCCGCAGCACCGTCGCGCGCCGGCCCGGCTCGATCCCGGGACCCGACCACAGGCACGCCTCTCGAACCCCGCCGTCGAGCGAGGTGAGCTGAACCTCGCCGTCGAATCCGTATCTGTTGCGCAGCAACTGGTGATCGAGACCCGGTGCGCACTTCACGATCAGCACGCGACCCGCGTACGTGGTGAGGAGCTCGAGCAGCGGCGGGGTCAGCTGGTCGAGACGGAAGACGCGTCCGGCGTCGGAGCGTCGTGCAGGATCGGCGAGCAGGACGTCGGCTGTCGAGGTCGGGGTGAGCGCGTCGGCCACCAGGAGCGTGGCGCCAGGAACGTTGTGACGGGCCATCGCCAACCTGACCCGGTCGATGTCGCTGCCGATCACTCCTCGAATGCCGCTGACCCGCACGAGTTCTCGCAACTCCGCACCGATCGAGCAGGTCATGTCGTGGACCACCGCGCCGTCGAAGCGCGCGGCGATCTCGGCTGCCCGGTGAGCCGAGACCGCCGACGCCGTCGCCTGCTGGAGGGCGTCATCGGTGAACAGCATGTCGCCGGACTCGCGAAGCTTGGCGGCGGCACGACGCCGGCATCGGACCGTCTCGATGAGCGCGGCGTCGTGCGGTGCGTAACGGCTACGCGCCTCGGTGATGTCGGCGAGCATCGACGCCGGGGTCAGCGCGAGGGCCGAGACCATCTCCAACGCCTTCTCGCCGTGCCGCGACCGTAGGAACGCGACGTCGTCGAGGGTGAAGGAGTAGCTCATGATCCAGCAGGCTACCGGCGCAGGATTCCGTAGAAGTCGTCGGCGCTATGACCCGCTGACTTCTACCGATCGCGATCACTCGGGCTTGTAGCCGCTCACCACGACGTTGTAGAAGAACTTCGGCGGCACGATCTTGCGCAGCACGTTCTCGTCGAGCCAGGTCAGGCGCTTCCAACCGCCGAAGGCGAAACGCGCCCAGCCCCAGCCCAGCTTCTCCGGCGGGACCGCGGCCTCGAAGGTGCGGACCGGCCATCCGAGCATCGCGGCGGCGAGTTCCTCGGTGGCGGTGGAGACCTTGGCGGCTCCGGCGGAGCGGGCGATGCCGGCGAGCTCGTCCGGATCGAAGGTGTGGATGTCGACGACGGCCTCGAGCGCGGCCGCACGCGAGGACTCGTCGAGCTCCTCCTGCGGGCGCCGCCAGCTCTGCAGCGGGCCGAACCTGGTGACGTTGGTGGTGATCGCCCACGTCGCACGGCTCATCCAGCGGGCGTAGAAGTCGCCGATGGTCGACGGCTCGCCGGCGAAGATGAACCGGCCACCCGGCTTCAGCACGCGAAGCACCTCGCGCAGCGCCAGTTCGACGTCCGGGATGTGGTGCAGCACGGCATGTCCGACGACGAGATCAAAGGTGTTGTCGTCGTAAGGGATCTTCTCGGCGTCGGCGACGCGGCCGTCGACGTCGAGGCCCAGGTTCTCGGCGTTGCGCAGCGCGACCTTCACCATGCCCGGCGACAGGTCGGTGACCGAGCCCTTCTCGGCCACGCCGGACTGCATGAGGTTCAGCAGGAAGAAGCCGGTGCCGCAACCGAGTTCCATCGCACGCTCGTACGGCAGCTCATCGTCGGCGGCGACGGCGTCGAACCGTCCGCGCGCGTACTCGATGCAGCGTTCGTCGAAGCTGATGGACCACTTCTCGTCATAGGTCTCCGCCTCCCAGTCGTGGTAGAGCACCTGGGCGAGCTTGGTGTCCTTGAGCGCGGCCTGGACCTGCTCCTCGGTGGCGTGCGGGTTCGGCGCCGGATCGATACCCGGATTGGCGTCGGTGGTCATGATCGTTTTCCTGTCGCGTGTGTGATTTCTGGGGTGAAGGTCTGGTGACCGGCGGGACTCGGATCGCGGCTCAGCGCCCGATGAACTCCGCCTTGCCGGGGCCGTTCTCCACGAACGACCTCATGCCGATGGCCCGGTCCTCGGTGGAGAACAACGCGGCGAAAAGCTGTTCCTCGATCTTGAGACCGGTGTCGAGATCGACGCCGAGCCCCTGGTCGACGGCCTTCTTGGCGGCGGCGATGGCCACCGTGGCGGCGTTTGCGAACTGTCCGGCCCAGGCGAGTGCGGCGTTGTACACCTCGTCGGGCGCGACGACCTCGTCGACGAGCCCGATCTGCAGGGCTTCCTCCGCGTCGACGAACCGGCCGGTGAAGATGAGGTCCTTGGCCTTCGACGGACCGATGAGTCGCGCCAGGCGCTGCGTGCCGCCTCCGCCGGGGATCACACCGAGCAGCACCTCGGGCACGCCGAGCTTGGCGTTGTCGCCGGCGATGCGCCGGTCGGCGCCGAGCGCGACCTCGAGACCGCCGCCGAGTGCATAGCCGGTGATCGCCGCGACCGTCGGCTTCGGGATCTCGGAGATGACGCCGAGGTCGCGCTGCAGGCGACCGGCGACCTTGCTCATCTCCGCGTAGGAGAGGTCGTTCATCTCCTTGATGTCGGCGCCGGCGGCCAGCACCTTCGGGCCGCCGTAGACGACGACGGCCTTGATGTCGTCGCGCACCGAGGCCTCCTCGGCAGCGGCACGCAGTTCGGCCTGCACCTGACGGCTCAGCGCGTTCATCGGCGGCCGCGAGATGAGGATGGTCCCCACGCCGGGATGGGCGTCGGACGTCTCGAGGGTCACGAACTCAGGCATTCTCGAAGGCTACCGTCTGGTAAGTCGGGGTGGTGCGGCCAGCCCGGACAAGCCCCGCCGGGCGCCGGTCCGACCTACAGTGGCCTCATGGCGAAGGACGAGGCTTCCGCAGGTGAACCCGTCGAACTCGAGGTCGGCGGGCGCACCATCCGGTTGACGAGTCCCGATCGCGTCTATTTCACCGAGCGCGGCGAGACCAAACTCGACCTCGCGGAGTACTACCTGTCGGTGGGTGACGGCATCGTCCGCGCCCTGCGGGACCGCCCCTGCATGCTGCATCGCTTCCCCAAGGGCGTCAGCGGCAACAAGGTGCACCAGAAACGAGTCCCCGCGGGCGCACCCGACTGGCTGGAGACCACCGAGATCTATTTCCCGCGGTACGGGCGCACCGCCGACGAACTGTGCGTCACCGAGCTCGCGTCGGTGATCTGGGCCGTGCAGATGTCGACCGTCGAGTTCCACCCCTGGAACTCGCGGCGCTCAGATCCCGAGTCACCCGACGAATGGCGCATCGACCTCGACCCGATGCCCGACTGCGACTTCGCGCGCATCCGCCGGGTCGCGCACGTGGTCCATGAGGTGCTCGACGAGCTGGGCATGCGCGGCTTCCCGAAGACATCCGGCGGACGCGGCATGCACGTCTACGTCCGCATCGCGCCCGAGTGGGGGTTCCCGCAGGTCCGACGCGCCGCGCTCGCGTTCGCGCACGAGGTGGAACGCCGCGCCCCGAAGGACGTGACGACGACGTGGTGGCGCAAGGACCGCGACCCCGCGGCGGTGTTCGTCGACTACAACCAGAACACCCGCGACCACACGATGGCGGCGGCCTACTCGGTGCGCGGCAACCAGCGCGCGACGGTGTCCACCCCGGTGCGCTGGGAGGAGATCGACGACATCGAACCCGACGACTTCACCATCGCCACCGTGCCCGCGCGCTTCGCCGAACTCGGCGACCTGCACGAGGAGATCGACGACGTCGAGCACCGGATCGACACGCTGCTCGAATGGGCCGACCGGGACGACATCGCCGAGGAGGCCGAGGACGGGGTCGCCGACCTCGATCGGTGACCGGCTACCGGCTCAGAGGGTGATCTCCGGCGGCTTCTGGTCGCCGAGGGTGCGGAAGTAGTCGTCAGAGCCCGGGAAGCTCAACCCCTGCAGTCCCGCGCCCGGCGTGATGTCGGGCAGGATCGGAGAGATCGACCGCTCGGCGGCGAGCAACTGCTCGACCGTGTCGAAGCCGCTCACGTAACTCAGCTGCGCCCAGGTGGGCGGGAGCAGGAAGTGCTTTCCCGACGACCACAACTCGAGTGCCTTCGACGCGGCGATCCAGTCGGCGACCTCCGCCTCGCTGGTCTCGGCGTCGGCGTGCTGCCCCTCGGGCATCGCGGCGAGGAAGAAGCGCGTGTCGTAGCGGCGCTTCTCGTTGACCGGGGTGATCCAGTGCGCGAGCGGGCTGAGCAGGTCGGCGCGCAGCGTGAGACCCCTCGAGGTGAGGAACTCGGCGAACGACAGCGACTTCTCCACGAGTCGCTTCCGCTCGTCGGCCAGGGTGCCGGGGTCGGCGAACGCGCCGTCGGCGGTGGTCGCGAGCAGGACGCCGCACTCCTCGAAGGTCTCGCGCACCGCCGCGCACACGAGCGCCTGGGCGAGTTCGGCCTCCGCGTTGAATCGCTCGGCCCACCACTGCGCGTCGGGACCGGTCCAGGCCACGTGGGCTCCGACATCGCGCTTGTCGACGCCGCCACCCGGGAAGACGGTCATGCCGCCGGCGAAGGCCATCTGCTTCACGCGACGCTGCAGGAACACCTCGATGCCGTCGGCGGAGTCCCGGACCAGCACGACGGTCGCGGCGTCACGCAGCGGCGCGGGCGCGGACACCGCCTCGGTGGCCGGATCGGTCGAAGTCATCAGTTACCTCCTGCTCGACGATGACCGCCCGCGCGGCGACGGCGTCGAGCGAAGTACCGGCCGTCGACCTTGTCGAGGACGATCTGCTGCCGGAAGGCCTCGGTGAGGTTCTCGCTCGTGAGCACCTCCTCGAGGAGGCCCTGCGCGACCACCCCGCCCTCGGACAGGATCAGCGCGTGCGTGAACCCCTCCGGGATCTCCTCCACATGATGGGTGATCAGCACGATCGCAGGGGCGTCGGGGTCGGCGGCAAGGGTGGAGAGACGGTCGACGAGTTCCTCGCGGCCGCCGAGATCGAGGCCCGCGGCCGGCTCGTCGAGCAGCAGCAGTTCGGGGTCGGTCATCAGGGCGCGGGCGATGACGACACGCTTGCGCTCGCCCTCCGACAACGTGCCGAAGGTGCGGTCGGCGAGATGCTCGGCGCCCATCGACTCCAGCGACTCGACCGCCTGTGCCCGGTCCATCTCGTCGTACTTCTCGCGCCAGCGGCCCAGCACGGCGTAGCCGGCCGAGATGACGACGTCGCTGACGATCTCGTCGTCGGGCACGCGGTCCACGAGGGCGGGGCTCGCGACGCCGATGCGGGTGGCGAGCTCGCGGATCTCGATCCGGCCGAGCTTCTCGTTCAGGACGTAGGCGGTGCCCGACGTGGGGTGGATCTCCGCACCCGCGAGACGCAGAAGCGTCGTCTTGCCGGCGCCGTTGGGTCCGATGATGACCCAGCGTTCGTCCAGCTCGACCTGCCAGGACAGGGGGCCCACGAGGGTTTTTCCACCACGGACGATCGCGACGTCGCGGAAGTCGATCAAGAGGTCGGGGTCGGATTCGGTCACGCCCCCTATCCTGCCTCACCGACCGGGCTTCGTTTGTCTACGCCTCCCGTGTCGGGACATGTGGGCCACGCCTCCTCTGCAGCGTTCCGGGAATAGTCGGCCACTCCCCGACGGTTGACCGGAGACGTGACGTCTCGACAAGTACCTCTCTCGATCCTCGACCTCGCCTACGTCGGCCGCGACGAAACCGTCGCGCAAAGCTTCGCCGCCAGTGTCGATCTCGCACAGCACGCGGAGAAGTGGGGGTACAAGCGGATCTGGTACGCCGAGCACCACAACATGTCGACGATCGCCTCGTCGGCGCCCGCGGTGCTGATCGCGCACATCGCCGCACACACCTCGACCATCCGTCTCGGTGCGGGCGGCGTGATGCTGCCGAACCATTCCCCGCTGACCATCGCCGAGCAGTACGGCACCCTTGCCGAGCTGCACCCCGGGCGCATCGACCTCGGCCTCGGCCGGGCGCCGGGCACCGACCAGCAGACGTTCGCCGCACTCCGGCGGACCGTCGCGTCGGCCGACCGTTTCCCGCACGACGTCCTCGAGCTCCAGGCGTTCCTCGGCGACGAGTCCCGCATCGAGGGCGTGCGGGCCACGCCCGGCGCCGGGACGCACGTGCCGATCTACATCCTCGGGTCGTCGCTGTTCGGCGCACAGCTCGCCGCAGCCCTCGGTCTCCCCTACGCTTTCGCCTCGCACTTCGCACCGCAGGCGCTGCTCGACGCGGTCCGGCTGTACCGCCGCGAGTTCCGACCATCGGAACACCTGTCGGAGCCGTACGTGATCGCCGGGGTCGGCGCGATCGCCCACGAGGACGCCGAGGTCGCGAGGGAGCAACTGCTCATCGCGAAACGGCAGCGCGTCTCGTTGCTGTTCGGGCGTGGCGGACGAAACTTCACCGACGAGGAGGCCGACGCCATCCTCTCCACGCCGCAGGGTCGGCAGGTCGACGAGATGCTGCGCTACGCCGGGATCGGCACCCCGCAGGAGGTGCGCGACTACCTCGGCTGGTTCGCCGACCACGCCGACGCCGACGAGCTGATCGTCGCCTCGGTGGCGCCGAGCCGCGACGTGTGGCTGGGCACCTTCGAGCACCTCGCACCGGCGAAGTCACCGGTGGCCGTGGGCAATTGAGCGTCTAGGGCTCGAGTCGGAAGTCCTCGAAGTCGAATCCGGGCACCACGACGCAGCTGACGAGCGAAGGCTCGTCGCCGAGAGGTGTGGCGCGCTGCCACACCCCGGGCGGGACCAGGGCCTGGGGTTGCTGCCCGGCGTCGGTGTCGGGGCCGACGAGGATCGGCTCCGGCTCGCCGGGGACGTCTCCGTCCCCGCCCAGGTCCAACCGGACGGGCGCGCCGCGGTGGTACAACCAGATCTCCGAGCTGCGGACGGTGTGCCATGCGGACTGCTGTCCTGGCATCAGCACGAAGTAGATCGCGGTGCCGGCGGCGCGATCGCCGGGGTATCCCGCGGGCAGGGCCGACTGCGGGATCGTCGTCGTGCTCCGCCAGGTCTCCCGGAACCACCCGCCCTCGGGATGGGGTTGCAGATCGAGGTTTCTCACCCAGTCCGGCAGCGTTTCGTCGCTCATCTGTCCCCTGTCCCGCGGTCCGACCGTTTCCGCCGATGATCTCAGGCCCGGGCCACCTGTGCGATGACAGTCACCGAACCCGGCGCGATCTCGGTGAACCCGGCGTCGCGCACCGCGACCGCATGTCCCGCGGCGTCGGCGGCGAGCAGTCCTCGCCACCGGTCCGGGGTCGCCTCGCGAACGGCCAGTGGACACCCGGCGATCCGCCACCGCACCGTCTCCTCCGGAGTGAGCAGCTTCACCGCGAGCATCGCGGCGTGCCCGACCTGCGCGGCGAGCTTGCCGACCGTCATGTCGAGTTCGGGATTGGTCCACAGCACGACGCCACCCGCCGGCGGATCGGTCGGCAGCTCACCCTCGACCTCGGTGCCGCCGATCTGCAGCTTCTTGATCCGGCGGTCGAGATCGCCGACCCGGCCGGGCACGAAGGCGCGCGCCTGGGCGCTGCCCTCCGACGCGGTCACGCCCCACACCTCTTGTGCGGCAGCCCATTGCGCCCCTCGAGCGCGCCGGGCGATCTTGCGGATGCGCGCGTTGCACCAGTCGTCCATCGCAGTTGCCCAGGGTCCGTCGCCGGCCGCCCGGTCGTCGAGGCACAGCAGGGCGACGGCTCGCGCGGCGGCGGTCAGCAGGTCGGTGCGGTCGGGCGGATCGTTCTTCTCGATGCGCAGCACCATCGGCATCGCGAGGACGGCCGCGGGATCCTCCGGATCCTCACCGCCGCCGACGTACCCGACGAGACGCCGGTGGTTGGCGACGATCGCCTCCGGAGAGGCCGGGACCGCCGCACCACTCTCCCGCGCGGTGTCGTCGGATCCTGCCAACTGCGATTCGACGGTCGGTGGTGTCAGCTCGTCGCTCATACGTCACCCCTGCTTCTCGGCATCGGTCACCACAAAGACATACCGGCAGCCGCCCTGCGACTGCCGGTACGTGGTTGCTCGCCTCAGCCCAGCGGGACGCGACGGAGGACGCCGTCGGCAGCGTCCGCTGCCTCGATCTCGTCGCGCGACACCCCGAGGATGAACAGCACGGCGTCGAGGAACGGATGGTTGAGGGTCGCGTCGGCGACCTCCCGCAGCGCGGGCTTGGCGTTGAACGCGATGCCGAGCCCGGCGACGCTGAGCATGTCGATGTCGTTGGCACCGTCACCGACCGCGATGGTCTGTTCCATCGGCACGCCGACCTGGTCGGCGAACGTGCGCAGCGCACGCGCCTTGCCCATCCGGTCGACGACCTCCCCGATCACGCGGCCGGTGAGCTTTCCGTCGACGATCTCGAGGGTGTTGGCCCGCACGAAGTCGAGTTCGAGTTCGTGCGCGAGGCCGTCGATCACCTGGCGGAATCCGCCGGACACGAGACCGCAGTGGAATCCGAGACGATGCAGCGTGCGGATCGTCGTGCGAGCACCGGGGGTGAGCTGCAGCGACTCCGCGACCTCGTCGATGACGCTCGCGTCGAGCCCGGCCAGGGCCGCGACTCGCTCGTGCAGCGACTGCTCGAAGTCGAGTTCTCCGCGCATGGCGCGTTCGGTGACCGCGGCGACCTCGGCCTCGCGACCGGCCTTGGCGGCCAGCATCTCGATGACCTCGCCCTGGATGAGCGTGGAGTCGACGTCGAAGACGATGAGGCGCTTGGCCCGGCGGGCCAGACCGCCCCGCTCGACGGCGATGTCGACCGAGTGCTTGGCGGCGACCTCGGCGAGACCCTTGCGGAGCGCGGCATCGGCGGCGACCCCACCCCGGCCCGCCACGCTCACCATCAGCTCGAGACCCGTCAACGGGTAGTCGGCGATGCCGCGGATGGAGTCGATGTTGCCGCCCTGCGACGCCAGTTCGCCGGCGACCGCGCTGAACGCGGTCGCGGTGACCGGGCTGCCGAGCATCACGACCGCGTGCGACGACGGCGGCCGACTCTCCGGATCGGCGCCGATCTCGACGCGGACGTCGAAGCCGATCGAGGCCATCGCCTGCTCGACGACGTCCTGAAGTGCTTCGGGATCACCGGTGGCGGACACCAGCACGCCGAGTGTCAGCTGGCCCCGGATCACGACCTGTTCGACGTCGAGCAGTGCAACGGCCTGACCGGCCAGGGCCCCCATGAGAACGGAGGTGACCCCTGGCCGGTCTGGTCCGGTGACCGTGAAGAGAACAGTCGTGCCGGTAGTGCCTGTTGAGTCGTTGCTCACCGGTCAGCGCGGATCGGCATCCGGCGACCCCTCGTGCGACCCGACGGTGAACGGCTCGCGACGAGCTTCCTCGAGCTGACGGTCGTGGCCCGCGCTGTGGCCCGGACCGACGTGGGCCTCGGCACGCATCCGCTCGATCATGTGCGGGTAGTGCAGCTCGAAGGCCGGACGCTCCGAACGGATGCGGGGCAGCTCGGTGAAGTTGTGACGCGGCGGCGGGCACGAGGTGGCCCACTCCAGCGAGTTGCCGAAGCCCCACGGATCGTCGACGGTCACGACCTCGCCGTAGCGGTAGCTGCGGAAAACGTTCCACAGGAACGGCAGTGTCGACAGGCCGAGGACGAACGCACCGACGGTCGAGATGGTGTTCAGGGTGGTGAAGCCATCCGACGGCAGGTAGTCGGCGTAGCGGCGCGGCATGCCCTCGTTGCCCAGCCAGTGCTGGACCAGGAAGGTCATGTGGAAGCCGATGAAGGTCAGCCAGAAGTGGATCTTGCCCAGGCGCTCGTCGAGCATGCGTCCGGTCATCTTCGGGAACCAGAAGTAGATGCCCGAGTAGGTGGCGAACACGATGGTGCCGAAGAGCACGTAGTGGAAGTGGGCGACCACGAAGTAGGTGTCGGACAGGTGGAAGTCCAGCGGCGGGCTCGCGAGCAGGACGCCGGTCAGACCACCGAAGAGGAAGGTCACGATGAAGCCGACGGCGAACAGCATCGGCGACTCGAACGTGATGTGTCCTCGCCACATCGTGCCGATCCAGTTGAAGAACTTCACGCCGGTGGGCACCGCGATCAGGAACGTCATGAAGGAGAAGAACGGCAGCAGGACGGCGCCGGTGACGTACATGTGGTGCGCCCACACCGCGACCGACAGGGCGGCGATGGCGAGGGTGGCGTAGATCAGACCCGAGTAACCGAAGATCGGCTTACGCGAGAAGACCGGGAAGACCTCCGAGACGATGCCGAAGAACGGCAGCGCGATGACATACACCTCGGGGTGACCGAAGAACCAGAACATGTGCTGCCACAGGATGACGCCGCCGTTGGCGGGGTCGTACAGGTGGGCGCCGAACTGGCGGTCGACCTCGAGGCCCAGCAGGGCGGCGGTCAGCAGCGGGAAGATCAGCAGGATCAGGACGCTGGTCACCAGGATGTTCCAGGTGAAGATCGGCATGCGGAACATCGTCATGCCGGGGGCACGCAGGCAGATCACGGTGGTGATCATGTTGACCGCACCGAGGATGGTGCCCAGACCGGACACACCCAGGCCCATGATCCACAGGTCGGCGCCGAGGCCGGGGCTGTGGACCGCGTCGGTCAGCGGCGTGTAGGCGGTCCAACCGAAGTCGGCGGCACCACCCGGGGTGATGAAGCCGGCGAGGGCGACGGTGGAGCCGAAGACGAAGAGCCAGAAGCCCAGCGCGTTGAGGCGCGGGAAGGCGACGTCAGGCGAGCCGATCTGCAGCGGCAGCACGAAGTTGGCGAAGCCGATGACGATCGGGGTGGCGTACATCAGCAGCATCACGGTGCCGTGCATCGTGAAGAGCTGGTTGAACTGCTCCGTGGACAGGAACTGCATGCCCGGTTGTGCGAGCTCGCCACGCATCAGCAGCGCCATGAGGCCGCCGATCAGGAAGAACGCAAAGCACGCAGAGATGTACATCATGCCGATCAGCTTGTGATCGGTCGTGGTCAGCAGCTTGTAGATGAACGAACCCTTGGGCTGATAGCGCTCCGGGAATGGACGCACTGGAGCCACTTGCGTGGTGGGTTGGTCTACCGCGGTCACAGATCCTCCTCTTGCCCGAGCTCGACGCCGAACCCCTTCGGACGCCGGTCGGCACATGAACAAACCGAGCGCTGGGTACTGATCCTAAACCCTTCCCGACGCCCGGGCCGACCGGGTCCTACGATCTGTCGTATTTCCGACCCGGGCGACCACATCGACCGTGCTCAAAGCCATTTCCCCGCGACGCGCCAATGGGCTCCGGCACCCCTCCGGGATGGGTGGCCGACGGTCGCGCGGCCACCGGGGAAAGCCTACGCCCGGCGCGATGTGGCCGGTGCTAGGTTGGGCGGGTGCAGAGCAGGGGTAGGAGTATGCGGAAGCGCGCGATCTGTGCGGCAGCTCTTCTCGGTGTGGTCATCGCGGCGTCGGCGGGATGTTCCGGCGACGAGCCGTTGACCACGCCCGACGGCTCCCCCATCTCCACCACCGTCACACGGGTGGCCGAGGTCAACATCGTCTCGGCCGACCGCGACTACGCGAAGACCTGCCTGGCCCCCACCGCCGCCGACCCCGGCGCCACCGACGTCACCCGCATCGTGGTGACCGATCCGACGCTGCTCGATGCGCTCTGCGCCCTCGGCATCGGCGACAAGGCGGTCGCGGTGACGGCCGCGCCGGGCTCCGTTCCCGCTTATCTCGGCCCCCAGTTGAACGCTGTGCCGACGATCGGGACCACGCCCGACGCCGCCGCGGTCTCGGAGGCCGATGCCGATCTCGTCCTGACCACCCCGCAGACCACGTCGTCGGCGAGGCCGTTCGGGGCGGTGCGCGCGGTCACGATCCCGGACGGGACATGGCAGGAGCAGTTCCAGGCGGTGGCCGACGCGGTCGGTCGCAGCGAGGCGGGACGCGCACGACTCGCCGAGTTCTCGACCGAGGCCCGCAAGACCGGCAGGCGGATGGACGCCTCCCACACGCAGGTGTCGCTGGTCCGGTTCGGCCCGGACTCGGAGACCATCGCCGGCACCGACACCTTCGCCGGGCAGATCCTTGCCGAGATCGGCGTCCAGCGGCCGGCCGCGCAGCGGGTGCCCGACTCCTTCCCCGTCGACTCGGAGGACTTCCGCGACGCAGAGGGCGACCTCATCTATGTGAGCTGGGAAGGCGAGGAAGGCCAGAAGCACGCCGAGAAGGTTCTCCTCAGCGACGAGTGGCTGAACCTGGGCGCCTCGATGTGGAAGCGCGTCCTCGCCGTCAACGACCAGATCTGGTACGACTCCTCCGGCCTGGCGGCCGCGTGGCTGGTGCTCAACGACGTCAAGGGCTCACTCGACGGCAACTCCTGAGAGATACGCGGACGGAGGCGACCCAACGGTCATGGCAGGCCGCACCTGCGCCAGACCGCGAGCACCCGTGACGCGCAGGGTCACCCGTTTCACTCAGCCCAGGTCAAAACCTCGCATCCCGGATTCGGACCCATCACTGTTGGCGCATGACTGTCACCGACGAGTACCTGGCCAACAACGCCGAATACGCCAAGACCTTCTCCGGTCCCCTGCCCCTGCCGCCGAGCAAGCACATAGCCATCGTCGCCTGTATGGATGCACGCCTGGACGTCTACCGCGTTCTCGGCATCAAGGAAGGCGAGGCCCACGTCATCCGCAACGCCGGCGGCGTGGTCACCGCCGACGAGATCCGCTCGCTGGCCATCAGCCAGCGACTGCTCGGCACCACCGAGATCGTGCTGATCCATCACACCGACTGCGGCATGCTGACCTTCACCGACGACGACTTCAAGCGCGATATCCAGAACGAGATCGGCCAGAAACCGGAGTGGGCCGCCGAGTCGTTCACCGACGTCGACGAGGACGTCCGTCAGTCGCTCAACCGCATCAAGAACAGCCCGTTCATCACCAAGACCACCTCGCTGCGCGGCTTCGTCTTCGACGTCGCGACCGGACTGCTGCGCGAGGTCGACTGACGGTCACACCACCGACCGGGCACCCGCGCGGGTGCCCGGTCGGTCTGCATACGGGGTCTCGGTCAGTCGTCGGACCGCTTCACCGCATCGGGCGCGTTCTCCCGGGTCGCCATGCCGCCTTCGCGGCCGTGATCCTTCGGCCCCGGTGGGTCCTTGCGGACCTCCTCGGTGCCTTTCGCGTGTTCGGTCTTCCGATCGGACTTCCCCATGGGTGACTCCTCGTTCTCGCGCCCGCGGAACGCGGGTCGCCGATACCTCTGTCCTACCCCGTCGGAGGCGGGAAAACCGGCTCTGCGGAATCCGGCCTGTCGGCCGCCGCCGATAGACTGGCGGTTGATTCTTCATGCCATCGCAACCGCAGCCCGGCGGCCCGGATTCCGCCACCACGCCCAGCCCACCCCTGCACGCCCTGTGGCGACCGGGTGTGGGGATGTCGGTGTGGGTCGACGGCGACCCGGCCGAGCTCGCCGAACCCTTGCGCGAGGTGCTCGGCAATCGCCGTTTCCGCAGCGAGATCCCGGTCATCGGCGAAGGCGACCGTCGACGGTTCGTGCGGGCCGCCACCCTGGGCATCACCACGGCGGTCGCGTTGCTGGACGCCTCGCGGACGGTCGAGGTCGTTGGTGACGTCCGCTGGTACCGGTATCTGCTCGACGGTGTGCGGTCCTTCGTCGCCGCAGGTGCGGTGGCCCCGACGGTGGCCCACGTCGCTGACGAGTGGCTGCTGCGGTGGGGTGCCGTCCCCACCCCCACATGGCGCAGCTGGCATGCCGTCGCCCTGGGCTCCGCACCGGATGCGTTGCTGCACAACGGCACCGGTTCGGCGATCGACGACTTCCTGACCGAACTCGTCGACCACGAATGTCGCGCCGCGATCGAACGGTCCACCCCGAGGTGGGGACGGCCGGCGCCGGAGTCACCCGTGGTGCGAGCGCTCCTGCCCGGCCCCGATGCCGCCGCGCCCTGCTCGCCCGACCGCCTCTCACGGGCGGCGAGCAGCTGGCTGAAGTGGAACACCGGCACCGTGCGCGACGACCCGTCGCTCATCTTCCGGCTCCACGAACCCGAATACGACGATCTCGCAGAGGGCCACTGGGACGACGCCTGGGACGACGAGTCGTTCGACCTGCCCACCCGGGATGAGCTCGCGCACAACTCGCGCTGGCGGCTCGAGGTCTGCCGGCGCAGCATCGACGGCCAGATCGAACCGGTGGCACCCCACCGGCTCGACGCCCATGAACTCGACGAGGTGACGACAGCGCTCGCCGAGGCGGTGCGGGCGTTCCCCGAGCTCGACCACGCCGACCCCGACCGCGGCTCGCTGGACTTCCTGCTGCCCACCGAGGTCGCCGCCGAACTGTTCGCCACCGGCGCCGCCGCCCTCGGTGCGGTCGGCATCCCGGTGCTGTTGCCCCGTACCATCGCCGAGGTCCGGCCGAGCCTCGCATTGCGCGCAGTGCCGCCTCCGGGAGGCGGCGCCCCGGCGGCGATGGTCGGCCTGCGTGAGATCCGTGAGTTCGAATGGCGCCTGGCGCTGGGGGATTCGCCTGACGCGCTCGTCCTCACCGATGCCGACCTCGACGAACTGTCCGGACAGAAGGGCGATCTCGTGCGCGTCCGCGGCGTCTGGGTGCGCGCCGAGGGTGCGGCGCTCACCCGCGCCGCCACGTTCGTCGCGACACAGCGCGCCCTCGCCGGCTCGCAACCCCCGGCGGACTTCGGGGAGCTGTTCGGCCTGGTCACCGGGGCGTCGGACGCGATCCCGGTGCCCGTCACCCGGGTGGAGGGGCTGTCGTGGCTCGACGACATCGCCGCCACCGGCACCATCCGTCCCGAACCGGTCGCTGTCCCGGCGTCGCTCGAAGCCACCCTGCGTCCGTATCAGCAGCGCGGCCTGGATTGGCTCGTCCACCTGTCGCGGCTCGGCGTCGGCGGCGTCCTCGCCGACGACATGGGTCTCGGCAAGACGCTGCAGGTGATCGCGCTCGAATGCCACGAACGCACCGATACCGACGAGCCGCCCCGCGCCCCGACACTCGTGGTCTGCCCGATGTCGCTGGTCGGCAACTGGTCTCGCGAGCTCACCCGCTTCGCCCCATCACTGCGCGTCGCAGTCCATCACGGGCCGACGCGCGCGTCGGGATCGATGTTCGAGGCGGTCCGCGACTCCTCCGACGTCGTGATCACGACCTTCGCCATCGCGGCCCGCGACCACGAACTGCTGTCGTCGCGACCGTGGCATCGGGTCGTCGTCGACGAGGCGCAGCACCTGAAGAACGTGAACACCATCGCCTCCAAGGCGGTACGAACCATCCCCGCCGACCGTCGGCTCGCCCTCACCGGCACCCCTGTGGAGAACCGTCTCGAGGATCTGCGCGCCGTCATCGACCTCGTGAACCCGGGGTTGTTGGGGTCGGCGTCGGTGTTCCGTGCACGGTACGCAGAACCCATCGAACGCGACCGCGACACCGGCGCGTTGCGTCGGCTGTCGGCGATCACCCGGCCGTTCATCCTGCGGCGCGAGAAGACCGACCCGGCGATCGCCGCGGACCTGCCGGAGAAGGCCGACTTCGCGGTACGCGCCAACCTCACCGTCGAACAGGCTGCGCTGTACCGCGCGGTGATCGACGAACTCATGGAGGCCCTGCGCGACAAGCAACAACGCACGCTGCGCCGGCGCAACGTGCTGGCCGCACTCACGCGACTCAAGCAGATCTGCAACCATCCCGCGCACTACCTCGCCGACGGCACCGGACTGCTCCGTGACGGCGAACATCGCTCCGGCAAGGTCGAACTGCTCTCCGACATCGTCTCGACGGTCGCCGACGAGGGCGATCGAGCCCTGGTCTTCACCCAGTTCGCGGCCTTCGGCGAGATGCTGTCGGGTTGGCTGTCCGAGGAGTTCGGCACCGGGATCCCGCTGCTGCACGGCGGTCTCGGCCGCGCCGAACGCGACCGGATGGTCGCGGAATTCCAGTCCGACGACGGCCCGCCGGTGATGCTCGCGACCCTCAAGGCCGGCGGAACGGGCCTCAACCTGACCGCCGCCAACCACGTCATCCACATCGACCGGTGGTGGAACCCCGCGGTCGAGGACCAGGCCACCGACCGCGCCTACCGGATCGGGCAGGACCAGAAGGTGTCGGTGCACCGGTTCGTCTGCGTGGGAACGATCGAGGAGCGGATCGACGACATGATCAGCCGCAAGCGGGAGCTATCCAGGCTGACCGTCGCCGCCGGCGAGAACTGGGTCTCCGACCTCGCCGACGACGAGCTGTTCGAACTGTTGCGCCTGCGTGACGAGGCGGTGAGCGAATGAGCGCACGCAAGTCCACCGGCCGGAAGAACGCACGAAGCACCATCGCCGTGCGCGGCTATGCGCTCACCCCGTGGTCGCGGGCATTCGTCAACGTCGTGGAAGGACGAGGACCCGACGGCTCGTCGGTGGCCGACAGCCGGCACATCACCAAGGCGCGCAGGTACTTTCGCGATCGTCACGTCCGCGGCCTGCGGATCGGCGCGGGCCGGGTGACGTCGTCGGTGGAGGGCACCCAGCTCGAGCCGTTCGGGGTGATCATCACCATGCGCACCGTCGACACACCGACCCTCGCCGACCTGCTCCGTGATCGCGGCGGGGTCGACGAGCTCATGCGGCTCCCCCGCGGTGAACAACCGCCGATCCTCGGTGAGCTGCTCCTGCCGACCGAATCGGCCGACGTCGCCACCGACTGCACCTGTCCCGACGAGGCGCCACGTTGCGTGCACGCGCTCGCCACCGCCTACGAGGTGGCAGCCGAGATCGACCGCTCGCCGCTCACGCTGCTCACCGTGATGGGGACGGACCTGCGTGGCCTGCTCGCCGAGATCGACGCGCGCCCGGCCACGGCGGCGGCGCCCGACGAAGCGCCCGCGCCCCTGACCTTCGACGACTTCTACGGGACGACCACCCCACTTCCCCCGCCGCCGTCCGTGTCACCGATGAATCCGCTGACCGCACTGGACGGTACGGAGTTGCGGGCGGCCCTGCGCGCGACCGGCGTGGCGCCGGCCGACATCGCCGAGGCCATCGACGAACTCGGCGACCTGTACGACCGCATGACCTCCGGCGATGCGTAGCAATGGATTTCGTAGAAGTGGTAGGCGCATAGCGCCTACCACTTCTACGAAATCCTGACCGACTAGAAGTCCCAGTCCTCGTCTTCGGTGTTGACGGCCTTGCCGATGACGTACGAGCTGCCGGATCCCGAGAAGAAGTCGTGGTTCTCGTCGGCGTTCGGCGACAGCGCCGACAGGATCGCCGGGTTCACGTCGGTCTCGTCCTTCGGGAACATCGCCTCGTAGCCGAGATTCATCAGGGCCTTGTTGGCGTTGTAGCGCAGGAACTTCTTGACGTCCTCGGTGAGTCCGACCTCGTCGTAGAGAGCCTCGGTGTAGTCGCTCTCGTTGTCGTACAGCTCGAACAGCAGCTCGAAGGTGTAGTCCTTGAGCTCCTGACGGCGCTCCGGCGACTGGGTCTCCAGGCCGCGCTGGTACTTGTAGCCGATGTAGTAGCCGTGGACGGCCTCGTCGCGGATGATGAGGCGGATGAGGTCGGCGGTGTTGGTGAGCTTGGCGCGGCTCGACCAGTACATCGGTAGGTAGAAGCCCGAGTAGAACAGGAATGACTCGAGCAGCGTCGAGGCGACCTTGCGCTTGAGCGGGTCGTCGCCACGGTAGTAGTCCATGACGATGTGCGCCTTGCGCTGGAGGTTCTCGTTCTCCTCCGACCAGCGGAAGGCCTCGTCGATCTCCTTGGTGGAACACAGCGTCGAGAAGATCGAGCTGTAGGACTTGGCGTGCACCGACTCCATGAACGCGATGTTGGTGAGCACCGCCTCCTCGTGCGGGGTGGTGGCGTCCGGGATCAGCGACACCGCGCCGACCGTGCCCTGGATGGTGTCGAGCAGCGTCAGGCCGGTGAACACCCGCATGGTGAGCTGCTTCTCGTAGTCGGTCAGCGTGCTCCACGACTGGATGTCGTTGGACACCGGGACCTTCTCCGGCAGCCAGAAGTTGCCGGTCAGGCGATCCCAGACCTCGGCGTCCTTCTCGTCGGGGACGCGGTTCCAGTTGATCGCCGACACCCGGTCGATCAGCTTGATGGGTGCGCCGTCGGCGGGGCTGTGCGTGGAGGTCATCGAATCTTCCTCATCTGGTGGTTCGAGTGGAGTCCGGAAGTATCTGAATCTGCCGCGCCGCTGCGGATCACAGCATGCACGACACGCAGCCCTCGACCTCGGTCCCCTCGAGGGCCATCTGGCGGAGGCGGATGTAGTACAGCGTCTTGATCCCCTTGCGCCACGCGTAGATCTGGGCCCGGTTGACGTCGCGCGTGGTGGCGGTGTCCTTGAAGAACAGCGTCAGGCTCAGGCCCTGGTCGACGTGCTGCGTCGCCGCGGCATAGGTGTCGATGATCTTCTCGTACCCGATCTCGTACGCGTCCTGGTAGTACTCCAGGTTCTCGTTGGTCATGTACGGCGCCGGGTAGTAGACGCGACCGATCTTGCCTTCCTTGCGGATCTCGATCTTCGCCGCGACCGGGTGGATCGAGCTGGTCGAGTGGTTGATGTAGCTGATCGAACCGGTCGGCGGCACGGCCTGCAGGTTCTGGTTGTAGATGCCGTAGCGCTGCACCGACTCCTTCAGCTCGCGCCAGTCGTCCTGCGTCGGGATGTGAATCCCCGACCGCGAGAACAGCTCCCGCACCTTCTCGGTCTTCGGCTCCCACACCTGGGTGATGTACTTCTCGAAGAACTCGCCGCTGGCGTACTTCGACTTCTCGAAGCCGGCGAACGCCCGGCCGCGCTCCTTGGCGATCTCGTTCGACGCCCGGATCGCGTGGAACGTGACCGTGTAGAAGTAGATGTTCGTGAAGTCGATGCCCTCTTCGCTGCCGTAGAAGATCCGCTCGCGGGCGAGGAAGCCGTGCAGGTTCATCTGCCCCAGGCCGATGGCGTGGGACTCGTTGTTGCCCCGCTCGATCGACGGCACCGAGGTGATGGCGGTCTGGTCGCTGACCGCGGTGAGACCGCGGATGGCGACCTCGATGGTCTTGCCGATGTCGGGCGAGTCCATCGTCTTGGCGATGTTCAGCGAGCCGAGGTTGCACGAGATGTCCTTGCCCACATGGGAGTAGGACAGATCGTCGTTGAAGGTCGACGGCGTCGAGACCTGCAGGATCTCCGAGCACAGGTTGGAGTGCGTGATCTTGCCGTCGATCGGGTTGGACCGGTTCACCGTGTCCTCGAACATGATGTACGGGTAGCCCGACTCGAACTGCAGCTCGGCGAGGGTCTGGAAGAACTCGCGCGCGTTGATCTTGGTCTTGCGGATGCGCCGGTCCTCGACCATCTCGTGATAGCGCTCGGTGACGTTGACGTCGGCGAACGGCACGCCGTAGACGCGCTCGACGTCGTACGGGCTGAACAGGTACATGTCGTCATTGGCCTTGGCCAGGTGGAACGTGATGTCCGGGATGACGACGCCCAGCGACAACGTCTTGATGCGGATCTTCTCGTCGGCGTTCTCGCGCTTGGTGTCGAGGAAGCGCAGGATGTCGGGGTGGTGCGCGTGCAGGTACACCGCACCCGCGCCCTGACGGGCGCCGAGCTGGTTGGCGTAGGAGAACGAGTCCTCGAGCAGCTTCATGATCGGGATGACGCCCGAGCTCTGGTTCTCGATCTTCTTGATCGGGGCGCCGTGCTCGCGGATGTTGCTCAGCAGCAACGCGACACCGCCGCCGCGCTTGGACAGCTGCAGCGCCGAGTTGATCGCGCGGCCGATCGACTCCATGTTGTCCTCGATGCGCAGCAGGAAGCACGAGACCGGCTCGCCGCGCTGCTTCTTGCCCGAGTTCAGGAAGGTCGGGGTCGCCGGCTGGAAGCGGCCGTCGATGATCTCGTCGACGAGGTCGCGTGCGAGGGCGGTGTCGCCGTCGGCCAGCGTCAGCGCGACCATGCAGACGCGATCCTCGAAGCGCTCGAGGTAGCGCTTCCCGTCGAAGGTCTTCAGCGTGTAGCTGGTGTAGTACTTGAACGCCCCGAGGAACGTCGGGAAGCGGAACTTCTTCTTGTAGGCGTGGCCGAAGAGCTCCTTGACGAACTCGCGGCTGTACTTCTCGAGGACCTCGGGCTCGTAGTAGTTCTCCTCGAGGAGGTAGTCGAGCTTCTCGTCGAGGTCGTGGAAGAAGACCGTGTTCTGGTTGACGTGCTGCAAAAAGTACTGCCGGGCCGCCTCGCGGTCCTTGTCGAACTGGATCTTGCCGTCCGCATCGTACAGGTTGAGCATCGCGTTGAGCGCGTGGTAGTCGAGCTCGGCGGGGTCGTGCCCCGACGGACCGGCATGAACGCCCGACTTGCTGGCTGAGGTGGTGTCCGAGACGGTGACGGTGGGCGACACGACAGATGACTCCTTGTGGCTGGAACCTTGGGTGCAGGGTATGAGAGGGCTGTGACAGGACAGGGACGGCGGGCCCGGGGCGACGCGCTCGGCGCCGGTCAGGCGGACGTGGCGTGCAGCGACGGCCCGTCGGCGAACGCCTGGCTCTGGGCGAACTCGGCGAGTCCCGCGCGCACGCGCTCGACGTCGTCGGTGGTGCCCATCAACTCGAATCGGTACAGATAGGGCACGCGGCATTTCCGCGCGATGATGTCGCCGGCGTAGCAGAACTCCTCGCCGAAGTTCGAGTTGCCCGCGGCGATCACCCCCCTGATGAACGACCGGTTGTGTTGGTCGTTGAGGAAGCGGATCACCTGCTTGGGAACGAACCCGCCGGTCTGTCCGACCTTGCCTCCACCATACGTGGGACAGATCAGCACGTAGGGCTCGTCGACCCGGAACCCCTCGGCCCCGCCGGTCAGCGGGATCCGCACGGCGCGCATCCGAAGCTTCTCGACGAACCTGTGGGTGTTCTCGGAGACAGAGGAGAAGTAGACGATCAACGGCGATGCTGCCGACATGTCCGACTCCAAATCCTCATGGTGACGATTGACGACTCGCGCCACCGCCGTCCGCCCCGGCCTGATGGCCGGCGACGACGGCGTGTGGACTTCTCGATGACAACTGGACCGATGTGGCCGCTTCCCGTTCCCGGGATCGCCACTCCTCGGTGCTGCGTTCCGGGATATCCGGTTCTTCGGCACCCGGTTCTCCGGCATCTCGTCACATCGCGTCGCCGCGGATCCGGCTTCCCCTTCGGATCACACCGGCGTCGGCGTCGTGACGGGACCCGACGAACAGATCAGGCGGCTGCGGTGGCGAGCTTCTTGATGCGATCCGGACGGAAGCCCGACCAGTGCTCGTCGCCGGCGACCACGACCGGGGCCTGCAGGTAGCCGAGCGCCATGACGTAGTCACGGGCCTCCGGGTCCTGGCTGATGTCGACGACCTCGTAGGAGAGACCCAGCTTGTCGAGGGCCTTGTAGGTGGCGTTGCACTGGACGCATGCCGGCTTGGTGTAGACGGTGATCGAAGACATCGAGTGTTCTCCTCAGTCGTGTGTGAATCGCCAGTGACGTGCGGTTTCCCAGCGTGAAGATGGTGATCTGTGTCACCGCTTCCAGGGCCTTCTCCGAGGATCGATGCCCGCCCTCGGCGCCTGCTTCGCTGGTACTGGAAACACTACACCTAGTGGCTGACATTTCATGCCACCACAAGGGGTTGTGAATAACATCGGTGAAAGACATGCAGGTCGCAGGGGTGCACGATCTCAAATTCCGGCGTGTCGCCGGCACTCCCGGCGTGTCGCCCACAGGTTGTCCAACAGTGCTCCACAACGTGTGCACCGACAGTCCACAGTCCGGTCACGGAACGGACACGAACGGTCTGCCCGACCCCGTAGCCGCCCCCCTGACAGGACGACGCCGCGCCGGGTGGCAGTCCACCCGGCGCGGCGTATGAGAGAGAAGGAACAGGCCTCAGGCGTTGACGGCCACCTCGGCGACGAGACGGTTCACCGAGGCGACGACCTTCTCCACGATCTCCGGGTGGTTCAGACCGCTCTCGGGCAGCGCGGGGATCTGCAGGCCGAGGTCGGCCTCCTCGATGGCGCGGCCGCCGGCGACACCCACCGACTTGCGGGTGTCCTCGCGGGTCCACTGGCCGCCGTACTGCCCGAGCGCCGCGGAGAAGACCGCGACCGGGGTGCCGTTGAGCGCGCCGTTGCCGTACGGGCGCGAGAGCCAGTCGATGGCGTTCTTCAGCGCGGCCGGGATGGAGCCGTTGTACTCAGGGGTGGCGATGAGCACGCCGTCGGCCTTGCCGACAGCCTCGCGCAGTGCGACCACGGCGGGGTCGAGCCGGCCCTCGACGTCGATGTCCTCGCTGTAGAACGGCAGGGAGCCGAGGTTGTCGATGACGGTGACATTGACACCGGCCGGGGCGTTGTCCGCGGCCACCTGGGCCAGCTGGCGGTTGACGGAGGCTGCCCGGAGGCTACCGACCAGCGCGACGAGTTCGACGGCTCGATCCGACATGACATTCCTTTCGAAGTGGCTACTCGGCCCTCGTGGACCGGTTACGCAATCTCTAACCGGACCAGGGTCCGATTGATTCCCGTCCGAGGTCAAGAGTTACCCTCGTCACGTGTCGAACGGCCCCGACCACTCCCCGATCCAGATCTCCGTCACCAACGCGGAGACCGAACGTGCCGACGCCGCACGTAACCGGCGGTTGTTGCTGGCCGCCGCCAAGAACCTCATCGACCACCACGGGGCCTCCGCGGTCACCATGGAGGCGGTCGCACGCGAGGCAGGTGTGGGCAAGGGCACAGTGTTCCGCCGCTTCGGCAATCGCACCGGCCTGATGCTGGCCTTGCTCGACCACTCCGAATCCGAGATGCAGCAGGCCTACCTGTCGGGCCCCGAACCTCTCGGTCCCGGGGCGCCGCCGCTCGAGCGACTGCTCGCCTACGGCCGGGCACGACTGAAGCTCACCTGCGACCACCTCGACATCCTGCTCGAGGCCGGCGGGACCGCCGAGGACTTCCTCACCCACCCGGCCGGCCGGGCGTCGACCCAACACGTTCGAATCCTGCTGCGACAGCTGGGTTTCGACGACGACGTCGAGTTCATGGCGCTGACCGTGCAGGCCCCGATGTCGGCCGGATCGGTCCGATACCTCATGCAGGAGGTCGGATTCGACCTCGAGACCATCACCGCACAGTGGCAACGGATGGTCACCGACCTCGTCCGCGCCCGCCGCACACACTGAGCGATCCCCTCGTCACACCGCCGGCCGCTCGTCGCGCGCGCGGTCCCATGTCGTCTTAGCCTGGTGACCACCACCCTCGGACCCGGCCGGGGCGTGGCGGTGCTCGTGGACGAGGAAGCGGTGGTGAGAGTGAAGGCAGTGATCGTCGGCGCGGGAATGGGCGGGATGTCTGCGGCGATCGCGCTCAAACAGCTCGGCATCGAGGTCGAGGTCTACGAACAGGTCACCGAGAACAAGCCCGTCGGTGCCGCGATCTCGGTGTGGTCCAACGGCGTCAAATGCCTGAACCACCTCGGCCTGGAGAAGGAGACCGCCGAGCTCGGCGGCATCGTCGACTCGATGAGTTACGTCGACGCCTTCACCGGTGAGACGATGTGCCGCTTCAGCATGCAGCCGCTCATCGACGAGGTCGGCCAGCGCCCGTACCCGATCGCGCGCGCCGAACTGCAGCTGATGCTGATGAACGCCTACGGGTTCGACGACATCCATTTCGGCAAGAAGGTGGTGGCCGTCCACGACGACGGCGACCGGGCCACCGTCGAATTCGCCGACGGCACCAGCGATTCCGGCGACCTGGTGATCGGCGCCGATGGCGCCAGGTCGCTGACCCGCGAATACGTGCTGGGCCACCCCGTGGAGCGCCGCTACGCCGGCTACGTCAACTTCAACGGCCTCGTCGAGGTGGACGAGCGGATCGGCCCGGCAACGGAATGGACCACGTACGTGGGAGATTCACGACGTGTCTCGGTGATGCCGGTCGCCGGCAACCGCTTCTACTTCTTCTTCGACGTCCCGATGCCCGAAGGGGTGCCGTTCGAACGCGGCACCGCCCGCGAGTTCCTCGCCGCGGAGTTCGCCGACTGGGCAGCGGGTGTGCAGACACTCATCGACAAACTCGATCCGGCGACGACGAACCGGGTCGAGATCTGCGACCTCGACCCGTTCCACACCTGGGTGAAGGGCCGTGTGGCGGTGCTCGGCGACGCCGCCCACAACACCACCCCGGACATCGGCCAGGGCGGCTGCTCCGCGATGGAGGACGCAGTGGCCCTGCAGTTCGCGTTCGAAGACAATCCCGACGATGTGTCAGCCGCGCTGGCCGCCTACCAGGCCGCCCGCACCGAACGCGCCGGCGATCTCGTGCTCCGTGCCCGCAAGCGGTGCGACGTCACCCACGGCAAGGATCCCGAGAAGACCGCGGCCTGGTACGACGAGCTCCGGCACGAGGACGGCACCACCATCATCCGCGGCATCGTGGGCAACATCATCGGCGGCCCGCTCACCTGACGGCGTGCCCGCCGCACCCCTGGACCGCGGGACTACTCCCCGTCGCGTTCGATCGCCGAGGTCTTCAGACCGTCGTGCGCGACGAGCGCGGCCTCTCGTGAGAGCGTCGGCCCCGGGGCGAGCAGCGACACCACCGACCACGGCGCGGGAGCGGGCTCCCCGGCCAGACCGAGCATCTCGGCCGTCTGCGGGTCCGGGATGCCGAACCGCACGCCCGAATCATTGACGTAGAACAGCGACTCCTTACGCGTCGAGTTGTCCTCGTTGCCGGTCACCTGCAGGTACTCCCCCGATCCCGGCGGCAGGTACACCTGGTCGAGTCCCGGTCCGGAGCCGTCCGCCGACGTGAGACGCACCGGCACCGCGCCGGATCTCAAGGGCAGGTCCCGCCCGGCCAGCAACATGGTCTCGGCCCGGGGCTCACCGGACGCCCTGGTCCAGGTGCGGCACAGGGTCGGGTCGGCCGAGGCGCCGAGCAGGGTCGGTGTGAGCTGCGGGAAGTCGGAGATGGGCAAGGTGTCGACCACCTTCAGGCTGGCGAGACGCCCCGGCGGCACCGTCCGCACCTCCGCATTCCCCTTGCTGTCGGCGAGCTGCAGGATCTCCGCGGCCGGCTCGCCGATCTGTTGAACCCCGTCTCGCAGGACGAGGTGATAGCTGGTCTCGTCGTCGACGCCCACCGACCTCACCACCGAACCGACGGTCATCCCCTCGACGGCCCCCCGCTCGCCCGCCCCGGGGATCGTCGGCACCGCGATCGGATCGACGAGGGGGAAGGCGTTGAGCAGGCCCGGCGACATGCGGCGTGGCGTCGTGCCCTCGAGTCCGAGGGCGCGCATGACCGGCGCGCTGTCGGTGTCGATCTCGGCGCGCATCGGGCTCCACGAACCGTTCCGGAACAGCTGGTAGACGAGGAAGGTCGCGTCGTCCGACCGCACCAGGATCGCGTCTGGCGGCGCGGTGGTGCTCGCGGTGGCCTCGTCGAGGACGGGGCGGTCCCCGATGACCGTCTGTCGGATGGATTCCGCCGAGCCGTCGTCGGAGACCTCGGTGGTGTCGCACACCGTCCACGTCGAGGTCCCCTTGTGCGCCGAGGACGGCAGCGAGCCCGGTGCGCCCGGGATGCCCAGCAACGGGCCGCGCGGGTAGGACTTCAACTTTCCGTCGGCCACCGACGCCGGCTTCTCGGCACTGCCGGAGATCAGTCGCGCCGACGCGAGGTTGAGCACCGGGTGCAGGGTGTCCTCGACCAGCACGTAGGTGCTTCCGCTGTTCTTGCCGACGATGATCTTCGCGTCGCCGACCGAACCCTGCGGGCGGACGAGGCCCCACACGCCGCAGCCGCCGAGGACGAGGAGGCCGAGCACCGTGCCGACCACGAGGGCCTGCAACTGGGAACGCATCGGGTCGTGCAGCATCCGCACGTCACGGCGCACGAGGGCGTGCTCGAGGCGCTTGATGAGGAAGCGGTAGCCGTTGACCTGAGCCTTGGTCGTCAGTTGACGTGCCACGACTCCCCCTGTCCGCACCGTCGGCACAGCAGCCGGGCAGGCCGTGGACGGTTGTGATCTCTCGCGGCGTACCCCCCGCCGCGCGGTAGTAGCCTAACCGACGAACAGGCCCCCGACAGGTGGGGCTCGGCGGCTGTGGACACCCGCCGGCGGAGGCGTCGACGACGCCGTATCGGGGGAACTGGGGGGCCGAAGCGTGGACGCGAACTCGCGTGCGGCAGCGATGCGCACACTCGTGGTGGTCGAGGTGATCCTCGCCGCCGGGCTCGTCATCTGGACGGCGTCGGCAAGCGTGTGGGGAGCGGCGGCCCTCGCCGTCGCGGCCGTCCTCGCCGCCGGACTGATCCGCTTCCGCGGACGCCCGTCGCTGTTCGGGCGCCTGGCCGGACGTGCCGCGTTCTCCTGGTCCCGGGTGCGGCGCAGTGCATCGGATCTGGCGCCGGCGCCGTTCGACGTCCCGCTCGCCGGCCCGGCAAGCCATCCCTCGGCCCGACGCCCGTCGGCACCCACGACGATCGGCGCGCGGTGGGTCGGCGACACCCTCGTGACGGTCATCCGCGTCGACCCGGGCGGTCCGGCGGTGACCTACCTCGCCCCGGGATCGAGCACGCTCGCCGAGGAGGCCGGACAGCTCGTCCCGCTCGACGCCCTCGCCGACTGCGTCAACCGTTACGACATCGTCCTGAGCTCCGTCGAGGTCATCAGCCACGGTGTGCGCGTGTGGGGTTCGGGCGTCGCACCGTCGACCTACGAACGCACGCTCGGTCCGCTGGCCGCGACGGCCCAGCGGTCGATCTTCGTCGTCCTGCGCCTGGACCCGCTCGACTGCCCGGACGCGGTGGCACGACGAGGCGGAGGCGCCACCGGGGCCTTGCGCACCGCGACGATCACCACACGCCGCGTCGCCAAACGCCTCGGCGAGCACGGGCTGAGGACGACGATCCTGTCGGCCGCCCAGATCACCTCGGTCACCACGCAGCTCACCGAGGGCGCCGGCATCGACTCGCTGGAGGAGGAGTGGGACTCGGTGGGGGTCGCCGGACTCCGGATCCGCAGTGCGGCAGTAGAACCGGCAGCGCTGACGGCGACCATCCGCGACGTCTGGGTCAATCCCGCCGTGTCGACAACCCTCACCGTTCGCCTCCGCCATGTCTCCACCGATCGTCGCTCGCGCAACGACCGCGGCGAGGTGGAGGTCGCCGCTTTCGTCCGCTTCAACGAGTTCCCGGGTGCCCACCGCGCGCTGGCGACCTGGCCGGAGGGCCTGGTGCCTCTCGACGGACGCCAGTTCGACGCGCTCGGCGTGAGTCTGCCGATCGCGACCCCGACCCGCCTCGATCGGGATCTCCCGGCGCTGAGGGGCGAGGAGGCACGGGAATTCCTCCGCTCGGTGCGGCTGCCGGCGGGCGGCTGCGGCCAGCTGATCGGCGCCGACCATGCCGGGCGCGCGGTGGCGACCCGCCTCGTCGGGCCGGGCATCGCGACGGTCGCGGTGTCCGCCGGACTCCACGTCGTCGCACAGATCGCACTGCGCGCGGTCGCCGTCGGGGCCGCGGTCCGCATCCACACCGACCGTCCGCACCGGTGGGCACCGCTGGTGAATGCCGTGGCCGATCCGAGCGCCCTGTCGCTGGCCGACGACCGCGCAACGGCACGGCCCGGACCGGCACTGGTCATCGCCGACGGCGTGACGCCGCCGCCACCCCGGGCCGACACGACCCGCATGATCATCACCGCGCCCGGACTCGACGACCCGACCGGCGGCCACACGGTGACGGTGACCCAGAATCCCCGTGCGCCACAGGATCTCTCACTGACGGCCGGGAGACCCCCGGTACTCGTGACGATGGTCGCGACGCCGGACGAGTGGACGCTGATCGGCGGCTATCCCGAACCGGCGGCCGCCGCGCGCTGAACGCGCCCGAGCGAGGTCAGTCGACAGCGGCCGACGCGTGCTCCCCGACCGCGACCCCGCCCGCCTCGGCGTCGCCGGCAGACGACACCGCCACCGGCACGAGCGCCCGGTAGAACACCGTTCGCGACGACGCGGCATGGACGATGACGTCGGGGTCGGAGTCGGTGATCCACAGCGCACGACCCGCCGGCACGGTCAGCGGCGTCCCGTCCACCGGCCGCACCTCGATGGCCCCGCTGAGCACCGAGAGAATCTGCGGTCCGGGCATGTCGAAGCAGATCGACGAGGCGTGACGCAGTCCCGTGCCGTCCAACTCGACCCGCGACAACCGGAACTCCGGGGCCGGGGTGAGGTAGATCTGCTCGGCGCCGAGGGTGCGCACCGACGGCGTCAGGTCGGCCGGGTCGACCGGGGTGAAGTCGAGGATGCGCAGCAACTCGGGCACGTCGATGTGCTTGGGCGTCAGTCCGCCGCGGAGGACGTTGTCGGAGTTGGCCATGATCTCCACGCCGGTGCCCCGGAGGTAGGCGTGGAGATTGCCCGCCGGCAGGTACAGTCCTTGGCCCGGCTCGAGGTGCACGCGGTTCAGCAGAAGGGAGGCGAGCACGCCGGGGTCGTTGGGATAGTCCTCGCCGAGCTCGCACAGCGTGCGCAGCTCGGCGGTGAACTGCGTCCGCCCCTGCGCCAGCACCTCGACTGCGCCGTGCAGCACCGCCGGGACGAGCCGGCGGATCATCGCCTCGGGAAGGGTCAGCCAGGTGGTGAAGACCGCCCGGAGCCCCTCCGAATCCGGTTGTCCGGCCAGCATTCCCAGGTAATGGTCGAGCTCGCTGACCTGTAGTTCCCGCAGCAGCTCGATCGTCTTGTGCGGGTCGCGGAATCCGGCGAGGGCGTCGAACGGCGTGGTCGCGACCATCAGTTCGGGCTTGTGCCAGGGGTCGCGGTAGTTGCGGTCGCGGGCGTCGAGCGCGAGTCCGCGCGCGTTCTCCCGCTCGAACCCCTCGCGCGCCTGTTCGGCCGACGGATGGGCCTGCAGCGACAGGGGCTCCTCGGCGGCGAGGATCTTGAGCAGGAACGGCAGGCGATCGCCGAACGCCTCGGTGCTCGCCGGCCCGAGAGTCGACACCGGGTCGGCCGAGATCACGTCCACCAGTGGCTGCTCCGGACCGGACTCGTCGACGCAGCGCGCCGAACCCGCCGGGTGGGAGCCGAACCACAGTTCGGCCTCCGGATGCGCCGACGGGACAGGCCTGCCCTGGATCGACGCGATCGCCGTACGCGAACCCCACGCGTAGGGACGAACCAATCCCTCGAGAATCCTCATTGCACCGTGTTCCCAATCAGGCGGAGATACACCGCCGCCATCTCGACCCTCAATGCCACGATCAAGAAGTCCAGAACGTCGCCCGGACCGTCGGCGACCGGGTCCTCCCCCGGCAGCGGGCGCAGGTCCGACCGGGGCGCCTCGGCGGCTGCCGGCTGGTCGGCCGCGTCGACCCCGACCACGAGGTCGACGTCGCCGAGCCCCATCACACGCTGCCGCGTGTACCACTCCCGGCGCGCGGTGGAGACGACGAGGATGCGCGGGGCCTGGTCGGCCGGCGGCTCGTCGAAGTCCGGGTCGTAGAAGATCGAGTCGGTGGCCGGCGCACCACCCGAGCGGGCGGCTAACAGCCGCGACGCCCGCGCCACCTCGGCCAGTTCGGCGACGGCGCCGACGACCCCGGCGATGCCGACGAGGCCCGCCACCGCATGCGCGGCGACCACGGTGCCCGCCGGGGAGTCCGAGGTCCAGACCGCCGGGCGGTCCTGGAGTCGGACGGCGAGGGACTTGGCCCGGTTGCGGAAGGTCTCCCGGCTCGGATGCGAGGCCGAGGCCTCGGCGTCGAGGGCGTCGGCCAGGTCGTCGAGGGCCGGCACCGGACCCGTCATCCGCACCTGGGTGAGCGCGCCGAACACCGCCAGCAGCGCGGCGACGAATCCGAAGAACCGGAACCGCGGTTCCAGGTCGAAGCGCGGGGAGAGATCGATCCCGTTGCCGCCCAACGCATCCCGTAGCGGTCCCGCAATCGGCGCGGCCACGACCACCTCCGCGCGGCGCCGCCCGGCGCGCGCGGCGGCATCGGCGAGCGCCATGTCCCCGGCGTCCTCGCCCGCCACGACGACCACGTCGAGGGGGCCCACCCAGCCCGGCAGGACCGGAGCGGTGACCACCGGCACGTCGATCCGGGACGCGACGGCGGCCACGATCAGCCCGGCGGCCCGATGGGACACCTCGCCGGCACCGTGCACGACGACCACGCTGCGCGGCCGCAACTCGGCAAGTGGTGCGAGCGCACCCTCGCGGACAGCCTCGGCGGTGGCCCGGATCTGGGCCCCCGCGAGCGCGACGGTCCGCAACAGACCGTCGGCGTCCGCGGAGAGCAACTCCTCGGCGTCGTCGAGGTCGGGGGCACCGGTACGCATGGGACCAGCGTAGCCAGCCACGGTGACACCCGTCCCGCTACACGACACACTCGTGGGCCCGATCCGGGGAATCGTCCCGGATCGGGAGATGACGGTGTCGGGTGCGTCCGTGTGGACGGAGGTCGCGCCCAGCGCGAGGTGGACGGGTGTCGCGCCGTGCGCGTGGCGGCGTGCGTTCAGTCGACCGGGTCCGGCAGGACACGCAGGTGTCCCCGGCGTCCCGGACGCGGACGGGTCTGGTGGCGGGGCGTCGACGAGGACGAGCCCTGGGTGAGCGGCGACTGCTGGTCGACCGGTCCGGCGCGGTGGCGGCCGGACCGACGGTCGGCGAGCGCGGCGTCCACGGCCGCGTCGACCGGGGACCTCCCGGAGTCGAGTGCGTCGAGGGAGTCGATGGACCCGCGGCCGGCGTCGAAGCCGGGACGCGGACCGCCGGCGACGGCGCCCGCCTCCCGGACGGCCTCGGCCAGTGCGGTCAGCTCGTGGTCCTCGGCCGGCACCGAGAAGCCACGTTCGCTGCGCAGCATCTCCCACCCGCGCGGCACGGTGATCCGACGCGCGTGGTCCTCGCACAGATCCCAGGAATGCGGCTCCACCGAGGTCGCCAACGGACCGATGACCGCGGTCGATTCGGCGTAGACGAAGGTCAGCGTAGCCACCGCGGATCGGGCGCAGCCGGGTCGGCAGCACAGACGGGGAAGCTTCACGAGACGAGATTAGCCCGCCTTGTCGGCAACCACTGAGCCGACACGCTCATCGACCGCCGCGGGGCAGGCGCGACACGGGTCGCCACGACCTCCTACACTCGCGCCATGCGCATCCACCCAAAGCCCGCGCGCGGCTCCCACGGCACCCCGGGCCCCTATGGCGCGCCGGGCATCCGCCGTGGTCGTCGGCGCCCGGGCCGCTTCCGGGACCGTCGTGGTCGTGGGCTGCGCTCCCCGCTGCTGCCGCAGCACGTGCCCGCCTACAACACCCGGTCCGACGAGTTCGACGCGATCGCGCTCGAGGCCTTTGCCGAGATCGACGCCAACTGGCACGACCAGCTCGCGGGTCTCGACATCGCCGTGGACGAGATCCCGCGCCTCCTCCCCCGCGACCCCGAGACCGTCGAGTGGCCCGACGAGGTGACCGCGGACGGCGCCGTGCCGCTGGCGCGGCTGATCCCGGCGGGCATGGATGTCCACGGCGTGCCGACGCGCGCCCAGATCATCCTCTTCCGCCGGCCGCTGGAATCGCGGGCGAAGAAGGGCACGGATCTGCTCGAGCTGATCCACGAGGTCCTCGTCCAGCAGGTCGCCACCCACCTCGGACTCGACGAAGACACGATCGACCGCGGACCAGAGTGATCCGCGGTCGATGATCGCGTTCGACGGCCCGCCGCCGAACTGCCGGCCGAATACGTTCGGCCCGTATGAAATTCGAATGATCGGAATTGATCCGTTCAGATGACGTCGGATCGGCGACATCTCTCGTGTCGTCGACCCGCGCCCGCCGGCGGACTCAGATGATGCCGCGCTTGAGACGCCGGCGCTCACGCTCCGACAGGCCACCCCAGATTCCGAAGCGCTCGTCGTTGTGAAGTGCGTACTCGAGGCATTCCGCCTTCACCTCGCACCCCTGGCAGATGCGCTTGGCCTCACGGGTCGAGCCGCCCTTCTCCGGGAAGAACGCCTCGGGATCGGTCTGCGCACACAGCGCCCGGTCCTGCCACGATTCCTCGACGGCGTCGAAGAGCTCGTCGAATCCGTTGGGCACCAGGGCCAGATGCCGGCGACCGGACCGGTCGTCGGCGCCACCGGCGAAATCCGAAGCGGCGTCACCGATTTCGGGGACACCGGGGCGGGCGGTGCCGCCGATCATCGAATCATCGACCGGGCCGATGCCGTGAAATCCGGCGACATCGCGGTCCGCAGACCCTGCGACGACGCTCGAATCCGAGATGTACTGCGGGCGATCATGTGGTTCAAGCGGATTGCCGATCGGGTTGTCCAAAGCCATCGTCGGCGCCTCCTAGCTCGGGATTTCGGTCGTTAACTGTCCTTCGCGAACACGACATGTGTGCCGTACCCACCACTGCTGCCACACCACTTGTACTACGCGTCGGCGAAGTGCCTGCTCGCGTTGCACACAGCGCCCGAGCGACGGCACCCCATCCGCTGCCGACCCCCCCCCTTGGCCGAGTTCGAACATATGATCGAATCCGTTGGAGGCCAGCGGTTCTCGACTTCGAAGGTTCTCGATCTCAAACTCGGAATGACACTGATGTGATTAGACACGCCGAGGGCGCTCCGGGTCAAGTCGAAACGAAGATTCCCCTTTACCATCGCCGACTGCTCTTCATGTGACTCGACACGGCGAGATCAACCAAGCCCGACGAAGATCACACTCCGCCGACGCGTCGCCTTTGCCCGAGCCGCCTCCGGCGCCGACGGCGGGGCCCGCTCCGAAGACCACTAGAGTGGCGGTGTGAAGGAGTACCTGCTGTGAAGGTGACCGTACTCGTCGGCGGCGTGGGAGGCGCGCGATTCCTGCTCGGCGCACGCGAACTCTTCGGCGCCACCCCGTTCCCGCCGCTCCCGGACGCCCCGGCCGGCGACCACGAGATCACCGCGATCGTCAACGTCGGCGACGACGCCTGGATGCACGGCGTGCGCATCTGCCCCGATCTCGACACGTGCATGTACACGCTCGGTGGCGGCATCGACCCCGAACGCGGCTGGGGCCGCCGCGACGAGACCTGGAACGCCAAGGAGGAGCTTGCCGCCTACGGAGCCGACCCGGACTGGTTCGGTCTCGGCGACCGTGACCTCGCCACGCACTTGATCCGCACCCAGATGCTCGATGCGGGCTTCCGGCTCTCCGACGTCACCGCCGCCCTGTGCCGCCGTTGGAACCCGGGCGTGCGCCTGCTCCCGGTGACCGACGACCGGCACGAGACGCACGTCGTCATCGCCAAACCGGATGGCGCGGAGGACGAACGTGTCGCCATCCACTTCCAGGAATGGTGGGTGCGTCACCGGGCCCAGGTCCCGACCTTCGGCTTCGCCCAGGTCGGCTCCGACGACACCACCCCGGCCCCCGGCGTGCTCGACGCGATCGCCGAGGCCGACGTGGTGCTGCTCGCGCCGTCGAATCCGGTGGTGAGCATCGGCGCGATCGTGAGCGTCCCCGGGATGCGCAGCGCGCTGCGGTCGACGAAGGCCAAGATCGTCGGCATCTCGCCGGTGATCGACAACCGCCCGCTGCGCGGCATGGCCGACGAGTGCCTGTCGGTCATCGGGGTCGAGACCTCGGCCGAGGCGATCGCGGCCCATTACGGCGCCCGCAGCGGCAACGGGATCCTCGACGGCTGGCTCATCGCCGACGGCGACCGGGCGAGTGTCGACGGCATCGCCATCGGGTCGGCCCCGCTGCTGATGACCGACCCGGCCGCCACCGCGCAGATGATCCGCGCGGCATGTGCGCTCGTGGACGTCGCCCTGCCCGGCCGGAACGTGGGCACGGCGTGAGCGAGCGCACCGACCACCGGGCGCCGGGCGGTCTGGAGATCCGACCGGTCACCGGACTCGGCGAGTTCGGTCCGTCGTCGGATGTGGCCGGTGAGATCCTCGCCGCCGCACCGTGGTTGGCCGACGGCGACATCCTGGTGGTGACCAGCAAGATCATCTCCAAGGCCGAGGGCCGGATGGTGACCGCGCCGACCGATCCCGACGAGCGGGACGCGTTGCGGCGACGACTCGTCGAAGCCGAGTCGGTCCGGGTGCTGGCACGCAAGAACCGCACCCTCATCACCGAGAACCGCCTCGGCCTGGTGCAGGCGGCCGCGGGCATCGACGGCTCCAACGTCCGCACCGACGAGCTGGCGCTGCTCCCGGAGAACCCGGATGCCAGCGCGGCGCGCCTGCGGCGCGAGATCGCCGAGCGCGCCGGCCTCGACGTGGCCGTCATCATCACCGACACCATGGGCCGTGCCTGGCGCACCGGGCAGGTCGACGTCGCCATCGGTTCGGCCGGCATCGCCGTCAGCCATCCGTACGACGGCGGTGTCGATGACTACGGCAATCCGCTGGTCGTCACCGACATCGCGGTCGCCGACGAACTCGCGGCCGCCGCCGATCTGGTCAAGGGCAAGCTCGACGGGGTGCCGGTCGCCGTGGTCCGCGGATTCGCGCCGGTCGACGACGGCACGACCGCAGCCGACCTCATCCGGCCCGCCGAGGAGGACCTGTTCCGACTGGGCACCGAGGAGGCGATTGCGCAAGGGCGCCGGGAGGCCGTCCGCACGCGCCGCTCGGTGCGTTCCTTCGACGATCGCCCGGTCGACCCCGGCCTGCTTCGGGAGGCGCTCGGCGAGGCGCTCACCGCCCCGGCGCCGCACCACACGCACCCGGTCCGGTTCGTCTGGGTCCGCTCGGCGGATCGGCGACGAGAGCTGCTGGACGCGATGAACGCCGACTGGCGCGCCGACCTGACCGCCGACGGCAAGTCGGAGGAGTCGATCGCCAAGCGCCTGCGGCGCGGGCAGATCCTCTACGACGCACCGGAACTCGTGATCCCGTTTCTCGTCCCCGAGGGTGCGCACACCTACCCCGACGATCGCCGCAACGCCGCCGAGCACACCATGTTCACGGTCGCCGCGGGCGGCGCGGTGGCGAGCCTGCTGATCGCGCTGTCGGTCCGGGAGATCGGGAGCTGCTGGATCGGGTCCACGATCTTCGCCGCGCCCACCGTCCGCCGCGTGCTCGGACTCGACGACGCGTGGGAGCCGCTGGGCGCCGTGGCCATCGGACACCCGCGCGAACCCGCACCGCTGCGCCCGGCCGCCCCGACCGAAGAATGGGTGATCGAGCTGTGAGCGCCGAATCGCTGCACGCGTCCGCAGTGGCGGCCCTGACGTCGTGGACTGCGCCCACCTCGGCGCAGGACAGCCTGCGGCACGCATACCTGGCGTTCCTCGCCGCGACCTCCGAGGCGTGCCTGAGGGCTTGTGCCGCCGGGCATCTCACCGGATCGGCGATCGTCTTCGACGCCGACCGCCGCCACGTGCTGCTGACCCTCCATCCCCGCGTCGGGAAGTGGATCCAGCTCGGCGGACACTGCGAGCCGTCCGACGACACCCTCGCCGACGCGGCGCTGCGCGAGGCCCGGGAGGAGTCCGGGATCGCCGGCCTCGACCTCGACCGCGACGCACCCGACGCCGGACTGGTCCACCTGCACACGCACCCGATCACGTGCTCGCTGGGGGTCCCGACGCGGCACCTCGACGTGCGCTACCGGATCGTCGCCGCACCCACCGCGGACGGATCGCTGCCGCGGTTCGCCCGCAGCGAGGAGTCGGTGGACCTGCAGTGGTGGCCGATCGACGCGCTGCCCGACAACGCCGACGCCGACATCGGCGAGCTCATCCGGGCCGCGCTGGACTGACCGCGGAGCGCACGCGCCTGCCGCTCGGGGCCCGGGAGGTGCGCGCGGGTCCTAGACCCGAACGCCCTTGCCCACCGTCACCACGCCGCCGGCGCTGACGGAGAAGCGTTCCCGGTCGGCGTCGAGGTCGACGCCGATCTGCTCGCCGTCCCCGATCACGACGTTCTTGTCGAGGATCGCGCGGCGCACGACGGCACCCTTGCCGATGCGCACGCCGGGCATCAGCACGGCGCCGTCGACGACGGCACCGTCCTCGACGATGACGTTCGACGACAGCACCGAGTTGCGGACCGTACCCGCGGAGATGATGCAGCCGGCACCCACCACGGAGTCCTCTGCCACACCGCCCTGCACGAACTTCGCGGGCGGCAGGTTGTGGGTCTCACCCCGGATCGGCCACTTGGTGTTGTAGAGGTTGAAGATCGGGTGCACGGACACCAGGTCCATGTGGGCCTCGTAGAAGGCGTCGAGGGTTCCGACGTCGCGCCAGTATCCCTTGTCGCGTTCGGTGGCGCCGGGGACCTCGTTGTCCTTGAAGTCGTAGACGTGGGCCTGCCCGCGGGCGACGAACGCCGGGATGATGTCGCCGCCCATGTCGTGGTCGGAGTCCGAGTCGGCGGCGTCGGCGCGCAGCGCCTCGACCAGGGCCTCGGTGCTGAACACGTAGTTGCCCATCGAGGCGAAGGTGACGTCCGGATCGTCGGGGGTTCCGGGCGGATCGGCGGGCTTCTCCAGGAACCGTGTGATCCGGCCCGAGTCGTCGGCGTCGATGCACCCGAAAGCGGTGGCCTCCGCACGGGGCACGCGGATGCCGGCGACCGTCACCTCGGCACCGGACTCGATGTGCGCCGCGACCATCTGCGACGGGTCCATCCGGTACACGTGGTCGGCTCCGAAGACCACGATGTACTCGGGCTCCTCGTCGGAGATGAGGTTCATCGACTGGAAGATGGCGTCGGCGCTGCCGGTGTACCAACGAGGGCCGAGGCGCTGCTGCGCGGGCACCGGGGTGATGTACTCCCCGTGGAATCCCGACGTCCACCACGTCTGCGAGATGTGCCGGTCCAGTGAGTGCGATTTGTATTGCGTGAGCACGCAAATGCGTTCGTATCCGGCGTTGACCAGGTTGGAAAGCACGAAGTCGATCAGCCGGTAGGCACCGCCGAACGGCACCGCAGGCTTGGCGCGGTCCACCGTGAGCGGGTAGAGGCGCTTGCCTTCTCCACCGGCGAGGACGATGCCGAGGACGTGCGGCTGTGATCTCACTCCCCCAACTTAACCGCGATCGGGGGCACGGGCCAGACGACGGGCGAGTTGGAACCGGCCCCCGCGGTAACCGTCCGGGTGCACCGCGGGACCGGGCCCGGAGCCCGGGCACCGCTGCGATGGCGAAGACCCCGGGCAACCACTAGCGTCATCACCATGAGGGTGGCGATGATGACCCGGGAGTATCCACCCGAGGTGTACGGCGGTGCCGGCGTACACGTCACCGAATTGGTCCGGCACCTACGCGATCTCGCGACGGTCGACGTCCACTGCATGGGAGCCGAGCGCGACACCGCCCGGGTCTACTCCCCCGACCCCGGGCTGGCCGGGGCGAATGCGGCGATCACGACGCTCTCCGCGGACCTGCGCATGGTCGTCGGCGCCGAGGGCGCGGACGTCGTTCACTCGCACACCTGGTACACCGGCCTCGCCGGCCACCTCGCCGGGCAGCTCTACGGCATCCCGCACATCCTCACCGCTCACTCGCTGGAACCGTCGCGGCCGTGGAAGGCCGAACAGCTCGGCGGCGGATACCGGGTGTCGAGCTGGGTCGAACGAAACGCCGTCGAGTACGCCGACGCGGTCATCGCCGTCAGCTCCGGCATGCGCAACGACGTTTGCTCCACCTACCCCCGACTGGACCCGGGGCGGGTCCACGTGGTCCGAAACGGCATCGACACCACCCGGTGGCATCCGGTCGACGACCCGTTCGGGCCGGACTCGACACTGACCGCGCTCGGCGTCGACCCCACCCGTCCGATCGTGGCGTTCGTCGGCCGCATCACCCGGCAGAAGGGCGTCGCCCATCTCGTCGCGGCCGCCCATGACTTCGATCAGGAGATCCAGCTGGTCCTCTGCGCCGGCGCGCCCGATACCCCGGAGATCGGCGCGGAGATCGAGACCGCGGTCGCCGAGCTGTCGGCGTCCCGTCCCGGCGTCTACTGGGTCCGCGAGATGCTCCCCCTACCGCGCATTCGTGAGATCTTGAGCGCCGCAACGGTGTTCGTCTGCCCATCGGTGTACGAACCGCTCGGCATCGTCAACCTCGAGGCCATGGCCTGCGGAACCGCGGTGGTGGCCTCCGAGGTGGGCGGCATACCCGAAGTCGTCCGCGATCACGTCACCGGGCGCCTCGTCCCCTACGATCCGGTCGACCCGAAGGCCTTCGAACACGACCTGGCCGAGGCCGTCAACGCGGTCGTCGGCGATCCCGCCGCGGCCGCCGTCATGGGCCGGGCCGGACGCGACCGGGCCGAGGCCGAGTTCTCCTGGTCGTCGATCGCCGAACAGACGCTGGCGGTGTATCAGTCGGCGCTGCGCTGAGCGACCGCCCGCCGTCCGAGCACCTTCGGGCGGCAGGTCGTCACGAGCACCGAAATCGTGACCGGGATGGTCCCGGTTCCGACGAGATCTGCTGCGCGCGAGCGGATGTCGGTCTCCTGTGAGTGAAAGGCCGAGGGCCCCATCGCCACCAGGTCGCCGACGGTCGCGGCGTCGACGTCGACCGCGGCGCGCACCGGCGCCGACTCGATCACCTCGAAATGCTCGTCGAGCGCGGCATGCAGACGTTCGGACTTGGCGGAGTCGACCCGCAGCATCTTCATCGGACCGACGACCTCGGCGAGGTGGTCGGCATCGGGCGACACGACGATCAGCGCCCCGTCCGGACGCAGCACGCGGGCGAACTCGGCGCCGTTTCGGGGGGCGAAGACCGAGAGCGCCACCGTGACGCCCTCGTCCGCCATGGGCAGGCCCCGCCAGATGTCGGCGACGATCGCGGCGTGCGGCGGTGTGCCGCGCGCGATCGCCCGGGCACAGTACTTGGACAGGTCGATACCGATGCCGCGGGCGTCATCTCCCAGCGCGCCGACCGCCGCGCGCAGGTAGTGACCGCCACCGGCTCCCGCGTCGAGCACGACGGGCCGCGGTACGTCCGTACCGAATCGGCGCGTGCGGTCGGCCACGGCGTCGACGACACAGGTGAAGAAACCGGTGTCGTGGACGCGCGCACGAGCCGCGACCATCGCCGCGGTGTCTGCGCGCAGTGATGCCGAACGCCCGTCGAGCAGCGACACGTAACCCTGACGGGCAACGTCGAAGGTGTGTCCGTTGTCACAACGAAGCGACACCAGACGGGCCGGGCGGGTGACGGAATCACCACGCGCCGGCCCAGCCCCGGATTCCGGCGTTCCGAATGATCCGGCGCAGACCGGACATCGAAGCAGCTCGACGACGTCGGAGAGCTCTCCGGTCAGCTAGTGACCCCGCGGAGTTCCTCGCCCAGCGCGGCGGCCTCGTCGGCGGTCAGTTCGACGACCAGACGCCCACCACCCTCGATCGGAATCCGGACAACGATTCCACGCCCTTCCTTGGCCGCTTCGAGGGGGCCGTCCCCAGTACGTGGCTTCATTGCCGCCATTCTCAAGCTCCCTTCACAATGTCCTGCTCTGAACATGATACGTGTCCGCGTCTCAATGGAATGTGAGTGCGCGACACGAGCGTCGGACCGACAGTCCCGCATCACCTCTCGCCGGAGGTGTCCGGACCCTCTTCCCACGCCGCCGAATCCACCTGGGCGGCGTCGTGAACCCGCTGCTCGCGGGCGGTTTCGACGGCGATGGGAGCCGACGGCCCGTCGAGGGCCGGGCCGGGGTCGCCGGCGCCGCCGACGGCCGACCGGGACACCTGTTCGCGTTCTCGCAGATCTGCGATCACGGTGCGCAGATCGTCGACCTCGCGCGCGAGTCGGGCCAGTGCCCAGTCGACCTCGGACTGCTTGTAGCCCCGCAGGGTCTGCTGGAATCGCAGCGCGCGGACGTCGTCCCCGCTGATCCCCGAAGAGGGCAGCCTCGTGAGGGTGGTGTCCGGCTCGATGGGGGGCAGCTCCTCCCCGCGGCCGAAGACGAACCACACGAGGGCATAGATCACCGCGGCGACGAGCGCCATGATGAGCAGGTACAGCAGCAGCGTCTGCATGCGTTCCATCCTGACAGACCCGACGCGCCGGACGGAGCCGCCGGGATCGGCAGACGGGCCGGACACGACTCCGGCGACACCCGGACGACGCGCGGTCTGCGTGTCGCGGTGTCGCCGGGAGCTCGGGGGTCGCTCGGGGCGGCTAGGAGGCCATCTCCTTGGCACCCATCGCCCGCAGCGTGTTCATCGGCGGCCGGTCCTCGAGATAGACCTCGGTGGTGTGCGGCGTGAACGTGCCGTCGGGTTCGGCGGTGAACTGGGTGAGCCCGACGCCGGAGTCCTCGATGCCGCACCGGCGCATCAAGGTGCCGACGATCTGGCGGCTCATCACGCCGAGTTCCACCAGCGGCCGGTTGCGGTGCGTGCGCACGCCCAGGTTGACCTGGCCGATGCCGTTCAGGCCGTAGCGGTCGTAGGTGTCGATGAGCAGACCGATCTCGACGCCGTAGCCGGGCGCGAACGGAACCGCCGACAACATCTCCCGGGTGCCGGCGTACTCACCGCCGAGCGGCTGCAGCACCGCGGTGAGCTCGGGCTTCTGCGACGCCAGCAGCGGCCGGGCGACCAGCTCGGTGACGCGGCCGCCCCCGTTGGCGTCCTGGGCGCCGCCGGTCAGCAGCGGACGGCGGTAGTAACCCTTGACCAGGTGGATCTCCGGGTTGATGAGCAGCGGACCCAGCATCTTGGGCACGAACATCGGATCCGGGTCGATGAGGTCGGAGTCGACGAAGGCGATGATGTCGCCGGTGGTCGCGGCGATCGACCGCCACAGCACCTCGCCCTTGCCCTTGACGGGCTCGAGCTCGGGCACGGCCTCCTCACGGCTGATCACCCGCGCCCCGGCGGCGCGGGCGCGCTCGGCGGTGGCGTCGGTGGACCCGGAGTCGAGGACGATCAGTTCGTCGACCAGCGTGCCGTACAGCGGCATGATCGAGGCGATGACGTCGGCGACCGTCTCCTCCTCGTTGAGCGCGGGGAGCACCACTGAAACGGTGCGTCCGTCCTTCGCGGCGACGAGCTCGTCGATCGTCCAGTCGGGCTTCTCCCAGGTGTGGGTTGCCGACCAGAGCTGCTTGGAGCCGGATGCCTCCGCGGGCGTCGGCCACACGGCGGCCTTGTCCCGACTGATGACGGTGGGTGTACGTCGCTTCTGCTGCTTGGTCATGCGAGTCCCCTGACTGTTCGGGCGGGTGGTCTACTTCCCGCGATGGCAGCGACCATGTCGACCACGCGCCGGGTGGCGGCGACCTCGTGAACGCGAAAGATCCGGGCACCGTGTTCGGCGGCCAGACTCGTCGCGGCGAGAGTTCCCTCCAACCGGTGCTCTAGGTCTGTACCCAGAGTCTCCCCCACGAAGTCCTTGTTGCTCAGCGCCATGAGCACCGGCCAGCCGGTGTTAACAAGATCTTTCACACGGCGTAACAGAGCCAGCCCGTGGTGCGTATTCTTGCCGAAATCGTGCGTCGGATCGATAACGATCGAATCCCGACGCACGCCCGCCGCGAGGGCGCGCTCGGCCGCCGCGGTCACCTCTGCCACCACGTCGTCGACCACATCGTCCACGGCGTCGCCGTAGCCGACCCGATGCGGACGGGTGCGCACGCGCGCGCCTCCGGTATGCGAGCAGACGATCCCCGCACCCCGTGCCGCGGCCACCTCGACGATGTCGGGGTCGTATCCGGCCCAGGTGTCGTTGACGATGTCGGCACCCGCCGCGCAGGCGCGGTCGGCGACCTCGCTGCGCCAGGTGTCGATGCTGATCAGCACGTCCGGGTACTGCTCGCGGATCCAGGCGATCATCGGCACGACGCGCTGTACCTCAGTCTGCGCGTCGACCTCCTCACCCGGCCCCGCCTTGACCCCGCCCACGTCGATGATGTCGGTGCCCTCGGCGACGACCTGGTGCACGCGCCGCTGCGCCGCCTCGTCGTCGAAGCTGGCGCCGCGGTCGTAGAACGAGTCGGGTGTCCGGTTCACGATCGCCATGATCAGGGCCCGATCGGTGGCGACCGGCCGGCCGCAGAGGGTCGGCGAGACCGTCATCCCTTGGGGACCTTGGCGGCCGCCACGTCCGCGGGGTAGTCGTCGTAGTACTCCACGTAGCCCTTCTCCCGTCCGGCGAGGACGTAGACCGTCTCCGGGTCCGCGTCCGCATAACCTTCCTTGCGGAGTTCGACCTTACGGTTCTTGAAAGTGGAGGTCTGCTCGAAGTCGTCGACGACGCGGACGAAGAGCGGCACCGCGTAGCTCGGCAGCGCCTTGTAGAGGTGCTGGGCCAGCGCCTTCGTGTCGAGGTCGGTGCCCTCGCGCAGCTTCACCGCGACCATCCCGGCACGACCGTCGGTGCCGGGCACCTCCACGCCGTAGGCCACCGACTGCGCGATGCCGTCGAACGCGTCGACCGCGCCCTCGACCTCCGTGGTCGCCACGTTCTCGCCCTTCCACCGGAAGGTGTCGCCGAGGCGGTCGACGAAGGAGATGTGCATCCAGCCCTGGTCGCGCACGAGGTCGCCGGAGTTGAAGTAGGCGTCGCCCTTCTTGAAGGCGTCGCGGACGATCTTCTTCTCGGTCTCGGCCTCGTCGGTGTACCCGTCGACGGGCACCCGGTCGGAGATCTCGGCGAGGAGCAGGCCCGTGCCGCCCTTGCCGACCTCCGTCAGGCGGCCGTCGGCGCCGCGCTTGGGATTGCCCTCCTCGTCGTACTCGACGATCTTGTACGGCAGCGGACAGAAACCGGCCGTCTTGTCGACGGTGAACGCGTTGACGAAGGCGAGGTTGAGCTCGCTGGCGCCGTAGAACTCGACCACGCGGTCGATGCCGAAGCGCTCGCGGAACTCGTCCCAGATCTCCGGCCGCATGCCGTTGCCGACCACGGTGTGGACCGAGTGCCGGCGATCGGTGGGCTTGGGCGGCTGGGCCAGCAGGTAGCGGCCCAGCTCGCCGATGTAGCAGAACGCGGTGGCGCGGTTGAGGATCACGTCGTCCCAGAACTTCGACGCCGAGAACGACCTGCCGATCGCGATGCAGGCGCCGGAGGCCAGCACCGACGCGAGCGAGACCGACAGCGCGTTGTTGTGGTACAGCGGCAGCGGCACGTACATGGTGTCGCTGGGACGCAGCCGCACCGCCAGCCCGCCGATGCCCGAGTAGCTGGCGAGCCACCGGTTGTGGCTCATCACGCTGGCCTTGGGCTTGCCGGTCGTGCCGGACGTGAAGATGTAGAAGGCCTTGGTCGACGCCGGCAGCTGCGCGGTGATCTCCGGGTCGGTGTCCGGCTTGCCCTCGGCGGCCTCGTCGAACGCGGCGAAGTCGTAGACGTGTTCGGGCAGAATCGATTCCGACACCGACTCGAGCGCCTCGCCGCACTCCGGGTCGTAGACGAGCACGGTGGCGTCGAGCAGCTTCATCGAGTGTTCGAGCACCTCGCCGCGCTGGTTGTAGTTCAGCATCCCCGCGACCGCGCCGAGTTTGACCGTCGCGAGCATCAGCAGGAGATCGGTCGCGTTGTTCTTGCTCAGGATCGCGACGACGTCACCCTTGCCCACCCCCGCCTCGGAAAGGACTGCGGCGTAACGGTTCACCCGTCGGTTGGCCTCGCCGTAGGTGGTGGTGCGACCCTCGAACCGGACGAACGGCCGGTCCGGATGGGCGTGGGCGAGCTTCTGGAAGACCGAGCCGATGGTCTTCTTCGCCTCCGGGGGACGCCGGATCAGTCCCGGCGCGTGCTTGAGCATCCCGGCCGCCTGCGGCGCCATCTTCACCACGCCGCGCAGCAGGTCGCGCACCCCTACGGTCTTCACCGCGTCCTTGGTGGTCTTCGTGTTCCCGGCGTCCTCCGGGGTCGACGAGCTCGCGCTCGAGTCTGCAGACGTGTCCGTCTGGACGTCCTTGCGCTGGATGTCTGGGGACATGTGGCCTCCGCTCTCCGCTGGGCGTCATTGAGTGCCCCGCGCACTCACGCGCGATACCTTACCGGCCGGTAAGAAAACTTCTACCCCCGAGTCGCCAACTCCAGCGCCTCGTCGACCGACGACGTGACGAGCAGCCGATCCAACGAGCGCTGGGAGACGAAACCGGTTGTCGACAACTCTCGCAGCCAGGTCAGCAGCGGCGCGTAGAAATCGAAAGGATCGAGCAGCACCACGGGCTTGTCGTGCATCCCGAGGTAGCCGCCGGTCCAGGTCTCGAACAGCTCCTCGAGGGTTCCGATACCCCCCGGGAGCGTGATGAAACCGTCGGCGCGCTCGTCCATGAGCCGCTTGCGCTCGCGCATGGTCTCGGTGACGACGAGTTCGTCGGACCCGAGGTCGGCGACCTCGCGGTCCATGAGGGACCGCGGGATGATCCCGACGGTGTGGCCGCCGGCCGCTCGCGCCGCGGTGACCAGCGCACCCATCATGGAGATGTTGCCGCCGCCGGAGACGATCGTGTGGCCGGCCTCCGCCAGAGCGGTACCCACCTCCGCGGCGAGATCGATGAAACGCTGTTCGACGGTGCCCGACGAACAGTAGACGCAGACGGCACTCACCGCGTCATCGTGCCATCTGCGGCCGACGGCCGGTCCGAGGGCCGCGCCACCGCGGTCGCGTGGATCGCGGCGACCACGTCCTCCGGCTCGTCGACGACGGTCAGCAGATCGAGATCCTCGGCGGCGATCATGCCGCGGGCGACCAGCACGTCGCGCATCCAGTCGAGCAGGCCTGCCCAGAACTCGGTGCCCACAAGCACGATCGGGAAGCGCACGACCTTCTTGGTCTGGACCAGGGTCAGCGCCTCGAACAGCTCGTCGAGCGTTCCCAGGCCGCCGGGCAGGCAGACGAAGCCGACCGCGTACTTGACGAACATCGTCTTGCGGACGAAGAAGTAGCGGAAGTTCATGCCGAGGTCGACCCACGGGTTCAGCGTCTGCTCGAAGGGCAGCTCGATGTTGAGGCCGATCGACTGGGCGCCCGCCTGGTGCGCGCCCTGGTTGGCCGCCTGCATCGCGCCGGGACCGCCGCCGGTGATGACGGCGTAGCCCGCCTCGCCGAGCGCGCGACCGACCTCCACGCCGAGCGCGTACTCCGGGGAGTCCGGCTTCATCCGGGCCGATCCGAAGACCGTGACCGCCTCGGCCACCTCGCTCATCGCGTCGAAGCCGGCGACGAACTCCGACTGGATGCGCAGGACCCGCCACGAGTCGCGCATCGTGCGCTCGGCACGACGCTCGGCGTCGCGCGGGTCCACCCACTCGAGGAGGCGACGGTCGGTGGTCTTGCCCAGACGTTGCTGCGGACGGACGCGGATCGGCCCGATGTACAAGGCGTCGTCGGCCTCGGGATCGTTCGTGGGAGGTTCCGGATTCGACATGCGATCGACGCTAGCAGCGCGTGACGAAGAGCCCGGTCAACGACGAGCCCGCGTCACGGTCTCGCGCCCGGGGCGCCGACCGCAGCTCAGGACAGGTAGGCGCGCAGCAGCTCGGTGACCTCGCGGATCTGCGCCACCGGAACGCGCTCGTCGCGGCGATGGGCGAGGTTCGGGTCGCCCGGGCCGAGATTGACCGCCGGGATGCCGAGCGCGGAGAACCGCGAGACGTCGGTCCAGCCGTACTTCGCGCGGAAGCGCCCCTGCGCCGCCTCGACGAGCGCGGCCGCCGCGGGACGGTCGAGTCCGGGCAGGGCCCCGGCCGCGGCGTCGGTCACCTCGAGCGTGACCGTGCCGTCGGCGAGGTCGGCCGCGAAGACCTCCCGCACGTGGTCGAGGGCCTGCTCCACCGAGCGATCGGGTGCGAAGCGGAAGTTGACGTCGACGTGCGCGGCGTCGGGGATGACGTTGCCTGCCACGCCGCCGGCGACCGCGACCGCCGAGAGCCCCTCGCGGTACTCGCAGCCGTCGATGTCGACGCGGCGCGGCTCGTAGGCGGCGAGGGTGGTGAGCACCCCGCCGAGCTTGTGGATCGCGTTGTCGCCCATCCACGAACGCGCCGAATGAGCACGGGTGCCGGAGGTCGACAGCCGCACCCGCAGGGTCCCCTGGCATCCGGCCTCGATGAGCCCGCCGGTCGGCTCGCCCAGGATCGCGACGTCGCCGGCGAGCCACTCCGGCAACTCCCGCTCGACGTCGTTGAGGCCGTTGAACTCGGCGGCGATCTCCTCGCAGTCGTAGAAGATCAGGGTCAGGTCGTGTGCGGGTTCGGCGATGGTCGCCGCGAGATGGAGGAAGACCGCGTCACCGGACTTCATGTCGACGGTGCCGCAGCCGTGGAGGATGTCGCCCTCGGTGGGGTGGTTCTCGCGGCGCGAGGGCAGGTTGCCGGCCACCGGAACGGTGTCGAGGTGACCGGCGAGGATGACCCGCTGGGCACGACCGAGGTTCGTCCGGGCGAGCACGCGGTTGCCGTGGCGCAGGACCTCGAATCCCGTCGTCTGCTCCCGCAGGGCGGCCTCGACCGCGTCGGCGATCGCGGACTCGTTGCGCGATTCGCTCTCGATGTCGACGAGGGCGGCGGTCAGTTCGACGGGATCGGCGGCGAGGTCGAGTGTGCTCACGTGGTCAACGGTATCCCCCGGCGTCTCACCCGGAGGCCCCGGAGGTCGGGGTCAGCTCGGCCGCGCCGAAGGACACGCTGAACCGCACGCACCACAGGAACACCGACGGGTAGGCGTCGAGGTCGACCCAGGCGGGGATCTCGTAGACCTGGTCGCCCTTGTTGCCCTTGATCATCCCGAGGTCGACGTGAGGCGGCCCGGCCGCGGTGCGCCATCCGGACAAGCCCTCCACCACCTCGGCCTGCGACAGCCAGACATGGACGTCGGGGCCGGTGGTGGTGTCGAGGTCCTCGATCGCGAGAATCCTCGACCCGTCGGGCTTCTCGATGACCGACACCGCGCCCGAGGTGGAGTGCTCGTGACCGATGAGGCGCCCCTGCGCGAGGACCACCGGGCCCGCCGGCGGCGCCTGGCCGCCATCCGGCGTGTGGTCCCCCGGCGTCGTCGGTGTGGCCGCGACGGGGATCTCGTCGTCGATCTCGGTGTCGACGAAGACCAGCCAGGGCTGGAAGAGCACCGCGGCGGCCGCCAGGCCGACGGCGACCACGACCCCCGCGCCGCCGAGCACCCAGGGCCACCGGCGCCGCCGGACGGGCCGGGGCGGGGTCGGTCCGGGTGGCGCCGAGGGCGGTGGGACAGGACCGGTCATGGCAGCGACGTTACGAGTCGGCACCCCGTGCCACCAGGTCTTTGTGCCGTTCGGATGACCCGTCCCGGCGCGGCGTCGACCGTCCGCGGGCGAGTGGAGGCCGGGCGGGCGGCAGCCGGTCGATCACCTAGACTGACGTCTCGTGACAACTACTGGCGCACACGCAACAGGCATCGCAACCGTGACCGACGGGGGCGCGAACCCCGGGGTCGTGCTCGACGTCTGGTTCCCCAAGCCCGAGCTCGACGGCGTCGAGACCGCCGAGACCGTCGTCCTCGACGCCGAGAACACCCCGGCCGAGCTGCGCGAACTCGTCGGCACCGACGAGGCCCGCGGCGTGAAGACGGTGGCCGTCCACACCGGCATCGCCGACCTGTCGGCCGCCCCGGTCGACGCCTATGACGTCTACCTCCGGCTGCACCTGCTCTCCCACCGGCTGATCAAGCCGCACGGCGCCAACCTCGAGGGCATCTTCGGGTTGCTGACGAACGTCGTGTGGACCAACCACGGCCCCTGCCAGATCGAGGACTTCGAGACCGTGCGCGCCAAGCTGCGCGCACGCGGCCCGGTCACCGTGTACTCGATCGACAAGTTCCCGCGCATGGTCGACTACGTGGTCCCCGGCGGCGTCCGCATCGGCGACGCCGACCGCATCCGGCTCGGCGCGCACCTCGCCTCCGGCACCACCGTCATGCACGAGGGCTTCGTGAACTTCAACGCCGGCACCCTCGGCTCGTCGATGGTCGAGGGTCGCATCTCGGCCGGCGTCGTGGTCGGCGACGGCTCCGACATCGGCGGCGGCGCGTCGACGATGGGCACCCTGTCCGGTGGCGGCAAGGAGATCATCTCGCTCGGCAAGCGCTGCCTGCTCGGTGCGAACTCCGGCTGCGGCATTCCGCTCGGCGACGACTGCGTGATCGAGGCCGGCCTCTACGTGACCGCCGGCACCAAGGTCACCGGCCCGGACGGCACCCAGGTCAAGGCGCGCGAGCTCGCGGGTCAGTCGAACCTGCTGTTCCGCCGCAACAGCCTCACCGGCGCGGTCGAGGTCGTGCCGTGGAAGGGCGACGGCATCGCGCTCAACGAGGCGCTGCACAAGAACGACTGAGGTCGTCGACCTCGCCTGACGCGAAGAAACCCACGACCCCCGGGGTCGTGGGTTTCTTCGCGGGTGGAGGGTTAGTGTTCAGGCGGTGAGTCGCGCGGCGGCCGCGGCGATGCGCTCATCGGTCGCGGTGAGCGCCATGCGGACGTGCCTCTCCCCCGCCGGGCCGTAGAAATCGCCGGGCGCGCAGAGGATTCCGCGCTCTGCCAGCCAGGCGACGGTGTCCCGGCACGGTTCGTCGCGGGTCGCCCACAGGTACAGGCCGGCCTCGGAGTGGTCGACGCGGAAGCCGGCGGCCTCGACCGCGGCGAGCAACGTCGCGCGCCGGGCCGCGTACCGCTCGCGCTGTTCGTCGACGTGCGCGTCGTCGCGGAGGGCGGCGGTCATCGCGCCCTGGATCGGGAACGGCAGCATCAGACCGGCGTGCTTGCGCACCGCGAGCAGTTCGGCGATCAGCTCGGTGTCGCCGGCCAAGAAGCCCGCCCGGTACGAGGCGAGGTTGGAGATCTTCGACAGCGAGTGCACCGCGATGAGTCCGGTGTGGTCGCCGTCGCACACCCGCGGGTCGAGGATCGAGACCGGCTCGCCCTCCCAGTTCAGCCCCAGGTAGCACTCGTCGGAGACCACGACGGTCCCCCGCTCGCGCGCCCACGCGACGACCTTGCGCAGGTGGTCGACGGGCAGCACCTTGCCGGTGGGGTTCGACGGCGAGTTCACGAACATGAGCGCCGGCGTCATCGGACCGAGGGCGACCGTCGAATCCGCCCGGACCGGCCGGGCACCGGCCAGCAGGGCGCTCACCTCGTAGGTCGGGTAGGCGACCTCGGGAATGACGACGTCGTCGCCCGGACCGAGGCCGAAGGTCGAGGCCAGGCCGGCGATCGCCTCCTTGGTGCCGATGACCGGCAGGATGCCCGACGCGTCGAGGTTGGTGACGCCGTGGCGCCGGGTCAGCGACTCGGCGGCGGCCTCGCGCAGTTCGGTGGTGCCGATCGTGGTCGGATATCCCGGGAACCCCGACGCGTCGGCGAGTGCGTCGCGGATCAGCTGCGGCACCGGGTCGACGGGTGTGCCGACCGAGAGGTCGACGATGCCGTCCGGATGGGCCGCGGCCGTGGCCTTCGCGCCGGCGAGGGTGTCCCACGGGAAGTCGGGCAGCCGACCGCTCACGCGGGTCGCCGACACCCGAAGCGGTGCCGCTGCACGGGAGGCGGGTGTGCTCACGTCAGGCCAGTCCTATCCGTCCGGTCGATGCCGACGCGGCCGGGTGTTCCGGCGGCGTCGGCTCTCCCACCGTCAGTCGTCTCGTACTGTCAGTCGTCTCGTGCTGTCCGTCGTCTTCGTACTGTCAGTCGTCTTCGTTCATGGGCGGCAGACCCTTGATGAACGCCGGATCGGCGTCGGTCTTGCCGACCTTGCTCGCGCCGCCCGGCGAACCGAGGTCGTCGAAGAAGTCCGCGTTGGCGCTGACGTAGGGCTCCCACTCATCCGGGACGTCGTCCTCGTAGAAGATGGCCTCGACCGGGCACACCGGCTCGCACGCACCGCAGTCCACGCACTCATCCGGCTGGATGTAGAGCATGCGCCCACCCTCGTAGATGCAGTCGACGGGGCATTCCTCCACGCAAGCCTTGTCCATGACGTCGACGCAAGGCTCCGCGATGATGTAGGTCACCACTCACTCCTTCGCTAGGAAGATCGTTGCCGGCGCGACGGGTTGAGCGCTCCGGCGTCGAACACTCTCCGGCGTCGGCGCCGGTTCGGCCCGGGGCTGATCGGACCGCAACCCACAGTATCCGCCGAGCGTGCACCCGCCGCGAAATCGGCCCCCGCCTCCCGGCCACATGCGGGCGCTTCAGTGGCCGGGATCACACGGCTCCCGCGGGGGCGGAACACGGTGCCAGGGGGTCTTCCGCGGACCGGCGCACCACGGATCGGGGGTTTCGCTCAGCGTGCCGACAACTCTCGACCTGCGCCGGACGAACAGGCATCATGGCGCCCATGATCGTCGTGTCGAAGCCGGTCGCCGTGGACCGTCCCCGTACCGGCCTGTGGGTCGTGCGCGGGCTCGAGCCGGCCTCGCGGGCGATGTGTATGTGTTGTCGCTGATGCGCAGATCTCCCGACCCACATCCACTCCCCCGAGGATTCGCCATGACCTCCACCCTCTCGCGCCCGAGCGCGGCCACACTTCGTTCACAGCCGAACCCGACGACCCGGCGGCGGTTCGTCGCCGAGACCCCGCGGTCACGGACCCATCTGCCCACCCGGCTTCGCCCGGCCGACCTGCTGCGGATCACCGACCAGGGCGTCGCCGACGTCCTCGACGGGCGGCACGACCATCTGCTCCCCGCGGAGTGGGACCCGGTCCAGCGCTGGTCGACGCGGATCCACGCCGACGACGACGTCGATGTCTGGCTGATCAGCTGGACGCCCGGCGAGGCCACGGAACTGCACGACCACGCCGGTTCGCTCGGCGCACTGACCGTGCTGTCCGGATCGTTGCGGGAATACCACTGGACCGGCGAGAAGCTCGACGTCCGGGTTCTCGACGCCGGCGACCAAGCCGCCTTCCCGCTCGGCTGGGTGCACGACGTCGTGCAGAACCCCTCGATCACCGTGACCGGCCCGACGCTGAGCGTGCACGCCTACTCGCCGCCGCTGACGGCGATGTCGTACTACGAGGTGGCCGAGGGCAGCCACCTGCGGCGGACCCGCACCGCGCTCACCGACGAACCCGAATGAGCCCGGACCCGAGCGAGCGCCGAACCCTGATGAGCAACAGACCCGCTCCCCGCACCATCGACGACGTACTCGCCGAGGCCCGCGCACGCCTCGACCGGCTCGAGGCGGCAGATGTCCCCGGCGAACTCGCGAACGGGGCGGTCCTCGTCGACATCAGGCCCGCCGCCCAGCGCGCGCAGGAGGGTGAGATCGGGCAGGCGTTGATCATCGAGCGCAACGTCCTGGAATGGCGCTGCGACCCGTCCTCCGACGCCCGCATCCCCGAGGCCGCCGACCATGACGTCCGGTGGATCATCCTCTGCCAGCAGGGCTACACGTCGAGCCTGGCCGCGGCGGCGCTGCAGGATCTCGGACTCCACCGCGCGACCGACGTGATCGGCGGGTACGAGGCGCTCGCGCCGCTGCTCGGTTGAGGCGCCGCCGAGCCGGTTGAGCCGCCGCCGAGCCGGTCGAGCCGCCGTCGAGCCGAGCTCGATCGCGGCGCATCAGGATCGCGCGCAGCCGCAGATTCGCGGTCGCCGGTGTTCGTGCGGTCAGCCCGCGACCCCGTGGAGCCTCAGGCGACCGCGGGCCACGGCAGCGGGACCGGCCGGGTGTCGAGGGCGAGACCGGTCTCGGGGTCCGAGAGCGCGCCCACGTGGTCGGCGAGCGCCGGGTCGATCCACTCCGACGCGGCGAGCACGTACGACGGCTGTGCCGTGATCCGTTCGGTCAGGACGAAATCCGACTCCGCGGTGCGTGCGGCGAGGGCGTCGAGGTTGGGCCACGGACGCTCCGGGTTGACGTGGTCCGGGGTCAGCGGCGAGACCCCGCCCCAGTCGTCGATGCCCGAGGCGATCAGCGCGGCGCATTCGGCCGGCGACACCAGGTTCGGCGGCGCCTGCACCCGCATGTGGGGTCCGAGGACGATACGCGCGACGGCGACCGCGGCGAGGAACTCGGTCATCTCCGCGTCCGGCGTGGAGCGCATCGCGGTGTCGGGCTTGGCCCGGAAGTTCTGGACGATGACCTCTTGGATGTGTCCGGATCCGGCGTGCGCGTCGGCGATCGCGAAGAACGACTCGGCGCGCTCCCGCATGGATTCCCCGATGCCGACGAGAATCCCGGTGGTGAACGGCACCCGGGCCGCTCCCGCGTCGCGCAGGACCTGCATCCTCACCAGCGGGTCCTTGTCCGGGCTGCCGTAGTGCGGCTGCCCCTTCTCGGTGAACAGCCGACGCGAGGTGGTCTCGAGCATCATGCCCATCGACGGGGCCACCGGCCGCAGCCGCCGCAGCTCCTCGAGGCTCATCACGCCGGGATTCAGGTGCGGCAGCAGGCCGGTCTCGTTCAGGACGGCCACCGCGGCGGCGCGCACGTAGTCCAGCGTCGAGGAGTATCCGCGCTCGGTCAGCCATTCCCGGGCCTGCGGCCAGCGGTCCTCGGGGCGGTCGCCGAGGGTGAACAACGCCTCCTTGCAGCCGAGTTCGGCTCCACGCCGTGCGAGATCCACGACCTCGTCGAGTTCGAGGTAGAGCCCCTCTCCGGCGCGCGCGAGCTTGCCCGGCACGGTGACGAAGGTGCAGTAGTGGCACCGGTCCCGGCACAGGCGCGTCAGCGGGATGAACACCTTGCGCGAATACGTCACCTGGCGCGGCCGGCCGATCGCGGCGAGCCCTTCGTCGCGGATCGCGCCGGCGACCGACTGCAGCCGGGTGAGATCGTCGCCCGCACAATGCAGCAGCGCGACGGCCTGGTCGACGTCGATGGGCTCCCGGTTCTCGGCCGCCGCGAGTGCGGCGGCGACGGCACTCGGGTCCGGTCGCGGATCCTCGTGCGGCGAGGCGTTTCTCACGGTCGGGATGCTCAGGTCGGTCATCGGCGGACCTTGTCGGGTTCGGTCAGGAAGGGCGCGGGATCGAAGGTGCCGTTGCGCTCTCGGAACGACGCCGCGGTCCCCGGCCACAGCAGGGTGAGACGACGGCTCTCCGGATCGACATACCAACTGTCGCAACCGGTCAACCACACGGTGGAGGCACTGCGCTCGTCGATCTCGCGGGTGTAGGCTTCCTCGGCCTCGGCCGAGACCTCGAGCACCCGGACACCGCGCTCGGCGGTGTAGTCGAGCGCGCCGAGCACGTAGTCGAGCTGCGTCTCGATCATGTAGATGGCGGAGTTGTGGCCGAGCGCGGCGTTCGGCCCGTCGAGGACGAACATGTTGGGAAAGCCGCTCACCACGGTCGAGGCGTAGGAGGTCATCCCCGACGACCAGTGCTCGGACAGTCGGCGTCCGCCCCGCCCGGCGACCCGCACGGCCGCCGGCGGGCGCGCCGCCTCGAATCCCGTCGCCATGACGAGCACGTCGAGGTCGTAGGTGCGGCCGCTGCGGGCGGTGGCCTTGGACTCGATCACCGACTCCAGCGCGCTCGGCTCGAAGACCACGTTGGGACGCTGCAGCGCCGGATAGAAGTCGTCGCTGAGAAGGATTCGCTTGCAACCGATCTCGTAGTCGGGGGTGAGCTGTTCGCGCAGCACCGGGTCGGCGACCTGGGCCAGCAGGTGGTCGCGCGCGCGTGCCCGGATCTCGTCGATGTCCGGGTGCAGGCCGAGACGCTGGCGGAAGGCGGCGTCGGCCTCGGTGAGGAGGCGATCCCGGACCTCGGCCGCGACCTCGGGATCGCGCAGCGCCGCCCGCTCCTGCTCGGTGTACCGACGGTCCTCCCTGGGCACCACATACGGTGGCGTCCGGCAGAAGACGACGAGTTCTTCGGCCGTCTCGGCGAGGTGCGGGATGACCTGCACCGCCGACGCGCCGGTGCCGACGACACCGATCCGCGCGCCGTCGACCGCCACGGCGTCGTGCCAGGCCGCGGTGTGTACGACCTGCCCGGGGAATCCGTCGAGTCCGTCGATCCGGGGGATCTTCGGCTCGGACAGCCGGCCCACCGCCAGCACGAGGTTGCGGGCGAGGACGGTGCGCTCGGAACCGTCGGCGCCACCCGCGGCGATCACCCAGCGGGCCTCGGCGTCGTCCCAATGCGCTTGCCGCAGTTCGGTTCTCAGCCAGATGCGATCCGCGAAGCCCTCGTCGGCGACGGTCTGCTCGAGGTAGTCGCGGATCTCGGCTCCGCTCGGGTACCGCGACGCCCAGTCGGCCGGTGGCCGGAAGGAGAACGAGTACAGGTGCGCGGGGATGTCGCAGGCGATGCCGGGGTAGACGTTGTCGCGCCACGTGCCGCCCACTGCGTCGGCGCGCTCGAGGACGACGAAGGACTCGCGGCCGCGCCGGGCCAGCTGCGTGGCCATGCCCAGGCCGGCGAAACCGGCGCCGACGATCGCCACGTCGACCTCGACCGCCGACGCGCGGTCCCGGGCTGCTCCCTGCGAGGTCACCGTCACGGATGCACCTGCGGGATCGGGAGGAGACGGGCGGGGTCGGGAGCGCCGTAGCGGGTGGTGCGCTGGCGCGGGACGCGACCGATCCGGTGGGCGGTGTCGGCGATGGTCTCGACATCGAGCACGCGCCCCGCCTCGGGCCCGGCCTCGGGCATCAGGCGACCGTCGAGCAGCACTCCCCCGATGTCGTCGACGCCGCCGCGGAGCACCTTCTCGACGGTCTCGGCGTCGAGCTTGGTCCACGCGACCTGCAGATGGTCGATGAGTCCGGCCGACATGAGGCGGGCCACCGCGTGCAGCGCGCGGGTCTCCCGCTGCGAGGCGGTGGCGGTCGCGGCATCGCGAAGGTGCGGCGGGGTGTTCGTGTCGACCATCGGCATCAGGATCAGCTCGCTGAAGCCACCGGTGCGGGCCTGGATGCCGAGGAGCGTGCGCAGGTGGGCGACCTGCTGCTCCGGGGACTCCACGTGGCCGTAGACGATGGTGGCCGTGGAGAACAGGCCGGTCCGATGGGCGGTCTCGATGACCTCGACCCACTCGCTCACCGGCATCGCCGTACCCGTCGGCGACAGATACGCCCGCACGGCGTCGTCGAGGATCTGCGCCGCGGTGCCCGGAACCGAGCCGAGACCGGCGTCGCGCAGCCGCTGCAGGTGCTCGGCGACGCCGACCCCCGAGCGGCGGGCGCCGTCGGCGATCTCCGCGGCGCGGTAGGCGTGCAGGTGCAGGCCCTCGGCCGCGCCGGTGATCTCCGCGACGAGTCGCACGTAGTCCTCCGCCGGACGGTCGGCGGGCAACGGCCCCTGCATGCAGATCTCGGTGGCCCCGAGCTCGACGGCCTCGGCCACCAGGTCGGTGAGCGACGGATCGGCGCCGCGGGTGTCGGCCGAACCCAGCCGCGCCGCGACCGCGGTGTCCAGGTTGCGGTTGACGACGAAGGTCAGCGCCTCCGGATCGGTGACGCGACGACGGACCGCATCGGCGAGCTCGCAGAGCTCTTCGAGCCCGCTGCCCGAGGCCCCGAGCAGCGCGACCCAGCCCTCGGTGTCGAGGGCATCCGGGCCGAGGGCTGTCGGGTCGTCACGGAGTTGCCGCAGGGCGGCCGCGACGCGCTCGGTCGGGGCCGTGATGTCGTCGGCCCACGCGCGCAGAACCATGCTCACACTCTAACGTCCGACCCGGACCGCCTTGTGTCGCGCGTCTCTTGTGCCGCAGGCGATTCACTGTCGTGAACTCAGGCCTCGGGGTCGGGCAACCGGCCGGTGCGGCTGAGCACGACGGCCGGCGCGACGCCGAGCACCAGGAGCAGCAGTGTCTGGACCAGGTAGTTCGGCGATGTCGACAGCACGACGTTGCCGCCCGGCCCCGGCACGGCGCCGGCCACGAGGACGACGAGACCCCACGCGCCCAGCGGAGCCCACCGCCATCCGGACGACGTGTGGCCCGCGGCCAGCCACAGCAGCGCCGCGTTCGCGAGGCCGGCGAGGAGCGCGGCCACGGGTATCGCGACGCCGCCGAACCGCTGGTAGGTGAAGGCCACGCCGAGCAGGCCGACGACGAGGCCGTCGAGCGTCAGCAGGGCGAGCAGGAGGCGATTGCGCAGTTCCGGGTCGAGGGCCGGCAGCCGCTCCGACACCGAGGGCCGCGCATCGCGGTCCCGGGTGGCCGCGGTTGTCGACGCGGCGGCGGCCCGGTTCGCCGGGGCCATTGAGGCGGGCGTCGCGCGACCCCGGTTCTTCTTCCGACTCCGGCCCTTCTTGGCTGCCATCGTCTCGGCCGTCCTCACTCGATCCCGGTGAACAGATCCGTCTCCCGGGCCCCGCCGAGAGTCTCCCGCGGATCGTAGTCGGTGAGGATGAAGTGCTCGTGGTCGGCGATCGGCTGCAGGATGTTGTTGCTCAACGCGTATTCGGTGCCCGACGGCGCGACGGTCACCTGGGTGGCGTGGGCCCGCAGGGCCGCGACCTTGTTCGCGTAGTACCCGCGCACGTCGATCTCGGTGGTGATCGCGTCGTCGGGATAACTCGGCAGCTCGCCGGGGTGCGGCATCCGCCAGCCCTCGGGCACCTCCGACGCCGCGGCGAGCCCGGACTCCAACGTGCCGTGTTCGGTCACCGACTCGTACAGCTTCGCCGGACCCCGGCCGAGCCCGCGGGCACGTGCGACCGCCTCGGCGGTGACCGAGTGCACGAGCTTGTGGTCGGGGTGTCCGTAGGTGCCCGACTCGTCGTAGCTGACGATCACCTGCGGACCGAAGTCGAGCAGGATGTCGAGCAGTGTCGTGACGACCTCGTCGAACGGGGCCTGCACCAGGGCGCGCGGGTTCTCCGCCGAGGGCGATCCGGCCATGCCGGAGTCCCGCCACCGGCCCGCGCCGCCGAGGAAGCGCGGCCGCAGCACGGGGCCGCCCTCGGGGCTGAGCGCGGCGAGCGCACGGGTCAGCTCCGCGATGCGGTATCCGCCGAGCTGGTCGGCGCCGCCGTCGGCGACGAGTTGCGCGTACTCGTCGCCGATAACCTCCCCCTCCTCGCCGAGGGTGAAGGTGACGACGCGGACGTCGGCGCCTTCGGCGAGGTAGCGGGCGATGGTGCCGCCGGTCTGGATCGTCTCGTCGTCGGGATGGGCGTGCACGAGCAGCAGCCGACGCGCCGCGGTCGCGGCGGGGGCGGAGTCGGTCACGACAGTTCCCAGTCGACGGCGGTGCCGAAGATCGACTCCTGGATCGGGCCGGTCAGCGGGACGTCGCGCACGAGCGGCGTGACGCCGACGACCATCGAGTCCTGGTACAGCGGCATGTAGATCGCCTGCGCGGCGAGCAGCGGCTCCGCCTCGTCGAGGGTCTCGATCGGGTCCTCCTCGCTCAGCGCGGTCCGCGCGAGATCGATCAACCTCGGGTCGCACAGGCCCGAGATGTTGCTGGCATAGCTGTCGCCGGCATCTCCGCCGCTCGGCGCGAGACTGGTCGGGGTCGGCGGGGTGATCGGCGACGGTTCGGTACTCGCCTTCGGCTGATCGCAGTCCACCTGCGAGGCCAGCGACGCCGCGGGCGGCACACCGAGGCCGGTCCAGCCGACGACGAGGTCCACCCGGCCCTTGGTGAGGGCCGAGCCGTAGAGCTCGCTGTTGGGCAGGGTGACGACCTGCGACCGCACTCCCGCGTTGCGCAGCTGGTCGACGATGCTCGCCGCCGCCGAGGTGGCACGCGGGTCGCCCGCGACCGCGCCCACCCGCACGATCAGGTCCCGGCCGTCCTTCTGCAGGGGCGCGATGCCCTCCGGCAGCTCGGGCACCTGCGCCTCGCCCGGCGCGGGGGCCGGCGTCGACGACGAACCCGATTGCCCGGGGGACGCCGACCCGGACTGCTCGGACGACGCCGGCGAGCCGGACTCGGATGACCCGGACCCGGATGCTTCCGACGGCACCGGGGTCGGTGACTCCGGCGCGGCGCGCCGGTATCCGGCCTCGGCCAGCATCGCGTCGATCTGCTCCGGGTTCGGGCGCGGCCTCGTCACGGGCTTGTAGCCGGGATCCGAGGGAGCGAACACCGTGTTCGCGTACGGTTCGACGATCCAGTCGCCCGCACCGGCGAACCGGGTCAGCTGCGGGTCGATCATCCCGAGGACCGCGCGACGCAACGGCAGGGACCGCATCGCGTCGGTACGGGCGTTGACTGTGACGCCGAGCGAACGCGACGTGAGGCTGCGCTGGGTCTCGAGACCGGGCAGGGCGGCGAGTTCGGCCTGGGTCGCCGGGGACGCGCCGAGCGCGACGATCGCCGAGTCGCCCGAGCGCACCGAGTCGAGCATCTGGGCGTTGTTGCCGGCCCGGCGGAGCACGACCTGGTCCAGACGCGGCGGCCTGACCCAGTAGCGGTCGTTGCGGGCCAGCCGCACCTCGTCGCGGGTCTTGTCGATCCCGACGATGGCGTACGGGCCGGCCGACACCGGCTTGCCCGTGTCCATACCGGTCTGGAAACCGGCCGGGGCGCCCTTGAAGACGTGACTCGGCAGCAGGTTGGTGAACAGCTCACGCCACGCCGGGTAGGGCCGCTCGAACTTCACCTCGACGACCTTGCCGCCCTCACGCGACTGCACCGAGTCGATGAGCCGATAGCCGGCGGGCGCGACGACGTTGGGCTGTCGCGACATCTGCTGCCACAGGTAGCTGAAGTCGTCGCCGGTCACCGGCAGCCCGTCCGACCACTGCGCGTCGGTGTGGATGCGGTAGGTGACGGTGAACGGCTCGGTCGAGCTGACCTCGGCCGAGGTCACGAAGTGCTTCTGCAGCTCCCAGACGGTCCCGGCGGGCGTCTGCACGGGCGCGAATGCGCTCGGCAGCGTCATCGCCGCCACCGCGGTGGTCACCGGGTTGAGGTCGGAGGCGATATGCGGGTTGAACCCCGCCCCCACCGAGTCGGTGGCGATGAAGATCGTCTTCTCCACCGGGTACTCGCTCGGGGTGGGCGGCGGCCCGGTGTCGCGCACCGGCGGCGGCGGATCCGCCGCGCACGCCGTCAGGGCGACGAGCAGCGCGGCGCCGCACGAGAGCAACCCGAGCACACGGCGTCGGGTCCGATTCGAGGCGTCGCGACCCCGCTGTGGTCTCGCGCGATTCACTCGGATACCCCCATGGAAGAGCTTCTCGGTCGGTCGGTCGCCCCGGCCTCCCCGCAGTGGACGGCAGGAAGGCCGGTGTGGCGGTCAGCTGACCGCGGCGTCCCGGGACTTGGCCCGCGAGCGCTCACGAGCGCGCGTCGAGGAGTCGAGGTGAACCTTACGCACCCGGATGACCTCCGGGGTGACCTCGACACACTCGTCGGCGGCACAGAACTCCATCGCGCCCTCGAGATCGAGTTCCATCGGCTTGGCCAGCCGCTCGAGCTCGTCGCCGGTGGAGCTGCGCATGTTGGTCAGCTTCTTCTCGCGGGTGACGTTGATGTCGAGGTCCTCCGCACGCGGATTGATGCCCACGACGTGGCCCTCGTAGGTGTCGTCGCCCGGATTGACGAAGAAGGTGCCGCGGTCGGCGAGCTGGATCATCGCGTACGGGGTGACGGTGCCGGCGCGGTCGCTCACCAGCGAGCCGCTGTGGCGGGCGCGGATCTCGCCGGCCCAGTCGTCGTAACCGGAGAAGACGGCGTTGGCGATGCCGGTGCCGCGGGTCTCGGTCAGGAAGTCGGTGCGGAATCCGATCAGGCCGCGCGAGGGAACGATGAACTCCATCCGCACCCAGCCGGTGCCGTGGTTGGACATCTTCTCCATCCGGCCCTTGCGGGCGGCCAGCAGTTGCGTGACCGCGCCGAGGTACTCCTCGGGCACGTCGACGGTCAGGTGCTCGAAGGGCTCCTTGAGCTTGCCGTCGACCTTCTTGGTGACGACCTGCGGCTTGCCCACGGTCAGCTCGAAGCCCTCGCGGCGCATCTGCTCCACGAGGATGGCCAGCGCCAGCTCGCCGCGGCCCTGGACCTCCCAGGCGTCCGGGCGGCCGATGTCGAGCACGCGCAGCGACACGTTGCCGATCAGCTCGGAGTCCAGACGGGACTTGACCATGCGGGCGGTCAGCTTGTGCCCGGAGACGCGGCCGGCCAGCGGCGACGAGTTGGTGCCGATCGTGACCGAGATCGCCGGCTCGTCGACGGTGATCCGCGGCAGCGGCTGCGGGTTCTCCACGTCGGCGAGGGTGTCGCCGATCATGATGTCGGGCATACCGGCGACCGCGACGATGTCGCCGGCCACGGCCTCCTCGGCGGGCTCACGGTCGACGCCGACGGTGCGCAGCAGCTCGGTGACCTTGGCGCGCTCGACGACGGCCTCGCCGTCGACCTCGCGGCACCAGGACACCTGCTGGCCCTTCCGCAGGGTGCCGTTGTGGATGCGGACGAGCGCCAGGCGGCCCAGGAACGCCGAGGCGTCGAGGTTGGTGACGTGTGCCTGCAGGGGTGCGTCCTTGTCGCCCTTGGGCGCGGGGACGTGCTCGAGCAGGACGTCGAAGAAGGCGTCGAGGTTCTCCGCGTCGGGGATCTGGCCGTTCTCGGGCTGCTCGGTGGAGCAGACGCCGGCGCGACCCGAGGCGTAGAGCACCGGGAGCTCCAGAACCAGCTCGGCCGCACGGGCGGCCTCGTCGTCGAGGTCCGAGGCCAGGTCCAGCAGCAGGTCCTGCGTCTCGTCGACGACCTCCTGGATGCGGGCGTCGGGGCGGTCGGTCTTGTTGACGACGACGATCACCGGCAGGGAGGCGGCGAGGGCCTTGCGCAGCACGAAGCGGGTCTGCGGCAGCGGCCCCTCGGAGGCGTCGACGAGGAGGACCACGCCGTCGACCATGGACAGGCCGCGCTCGACCTCGCCGCCGAAGTCGGCGTGGCCGGGGGTGTCGATGACGTTGATGACGATCTCGGTGCCGTCGGGCTGGCGGCGGTGCACCGCGGTGTTCTTGGCGAGAATGGTGATGCCCTTCTCACGTTCGAGGTCACCGGAGTCCATCACGCGGTCGACGACCTCGGCACGCTCGCCGAAGACGCCGGACTGGCGCAGCATCGCGTCGACGAGGGTGGTCTTTCCGTGGTCGACGTGCGCGACGATCGCGACGTTCCGGAAGGAGGGGGCAGTGCTCACAGATTCTCTTTCGTAAGTTGGGGACCGCCATCGCGGCCGGGCGCCCGGTTCGCGGGCATGTCTGCTTCCCCGACGGTCGTCGTTGACCGGCGTCGAGCGCAGAACACCTAGGGATTCAACGTCACAGACTATCGGTTAGAGGCCTGAGACCGCGATCACAGCGCCGAAAAACGCTGTAGTTAGGTTCTGCTAACCTCTGATCCATGGGCAAGGTCGACCCGGCCAAGGTGTGCTCGCTGAAGCCGAAGAAGAAGTGCTGCAAGAGCTCCAAGCGCTGTGTGCGCTGCCCCGTGGTGATCCACCGGATGCGCAAGCTCGACACCTCGGAGATGTCGAAGAAAGAGCTGGACAAGGCACTGAAGAAGGCCCGCGCCGCCTGACCCGGGGTGTTCGCGGAAGAGCCTCTCAGCCCGGCGGGATGTCGTCGTCGACGGTCCTCAACGCCACCGCGAGCGCGACCGCCGCGATCCCCACGGCCTCGAGGGGGCGCGGCACCTGCGCCAGCACCACCAGTCCGATGACCGCGGCCGTGACCGGCAGCAGGGCGAGCAGGATCGCGAACCTGGCCTGCCCCACACGACGCAACACCACCTGATCGAGCAGATACGGCACCGCCGTCGACGCGACCCCCAGCACGAGGCCCTGTCCGACGAGCGCCATCGGCGCGACGCCGTCGGCCGCGGCCCGCACGACCCACCAGGCCAGCGGCGACGTGACGAGCGCCGCGACGGCGAACCCGGTCGCGAGGTCCTCGATGCCGGCGTCCCGGGCGGCGACTCGCTTGCCCAGGACGATGTAGCCGGCCCAGCAGGCGGCGGCCCCCAGCGCGAACAGCACCCCGGCGCCGGTCCCCTGCCACCGGACGTCGGCGATGAGGACCACGCCCACGGCGGCGAGCAGCAGCGCCGCGACGTCACGCGGTCGCCGGGACCCGAGCGCGGCCACCGCGATCGGGCCCAGGAACTCCAGCGCCACCGTCGTGCCCATCGGCAACCGCGCGAGCGCCTCGTAGAAGCTGATGTTCATCCCGGCCGTGATCAGGCCGAAGCACGCGGCCAGCCGGAGGCGGCCGGGACGCCACGCGGCGCGCGGGGGCCGAATCCACAACAGCAGGACCACCGCGGCACCGGCGATCCGGAGCCAGGCGACCGCGGCGGGCGCGAGGTCGTCGAACAATCCGACGGCCACCGCCGCGCCGAGGTACATCGACGTCGCCCCGATGACCATCAGACCCGGCGGGAGGAGCAGGTCGCCTCGCGTGGTCCCGGTCATCGGCGTGCCGTCATCCGATGACCGCAACCCGATCGGGCACGAGGCGCAGCCGCACCCGATCCCCGATGGAGACGGATTCGGTTGCGATGGCGTCGATCTCGCCGACGACCGTCTCGATCCGCACCCGCGGCCCGGAGGGCAGCTCGGCGACGAGGACCACGGTGGCGAGCGAGCGGACGTCGACGGCGTCGGGGGTCCGGGCCACCTCCACCGACTCCGGACGCAACCCCAGGCGGCGGGACCCGTCGGGGAGGTCGAGGCGCAGGTCGCCGAGCACCGTCTCGGCGACGCCGTCGTGCAGGGTCGCGTCGACGACGGTCGTCGCGCCGAGGAAACGCGCGGTCCACTCGTCGACGGGCCGCGTCCACAGGGTCGACGGCTGCGCGACCTGCACCATCGCCCCGTCGCGCATGACGGCGATGACGTCGGCCATGGTCGCCGCCTCCGCATGGTCGTGGGTGACGACGACCGTCGGCACCCCGGCCGCCCGCACGATCTCCGAGATCTCCACCGCCAGTTCGTCTCTCAGGCGACGGTCGAGTGCTGCGAGCGGCTCGTCGAGCAGCAGCAGCCGCGGATGCGGGGCAAGTGCCCGGGCGAGCGCGACGCGCTGCGCCTGTCCGCCGGAGAGCGTGTCGACCGAACGTTTCTCGTAGCCGGGCAGGCCGACGACGTCGAGGAGCTCCGACACGCGGTCGGCGATGCGCCGCCGGGGCCAGCGACGCATCTTGAGGCCGTAGGCGATGTTGGCCGCGACGCTGCGGCCGCCGAAGAGCTGCCCGTCCTGGAAGACGACGCCGAAGTCGCGGCGGTGCACCTCGATCCCGGCGAGGTCCTCGCCGTCGAAGCGCACCGTGCCGGCGGCCGGGCGCTCGAGGCCCGCGACCGCGCGGATCAGCGTCGACTTGCCGCATCCCGACGGGCCGAGCACCGCGGTGATCAGCGCCCCCGCTCCCCCGGTCCGCCACGAGAGGCCGTCGATCACGGTGTGGTCGCCGTAGGCGATGGTGAGGTCGTCGATCTCGAGCACACCCTGGCCGTGGGGGCCACCGACGCCCGGGTTCCGGTCCGGTCCGGTCACAGCAGCGGCACCTCCGTTCGCGGGCGCAACGCCTCGACGAGGAGGACGGCGAGGGTCGTCGCGGCCACGAGGACCACCGAGGCGGCCATCGCCGTCGCGAGGTTCTCGGCGCCGGGCCGGTTGAGCGCCGACCCGATCAGCACCGGCAGCGTCGTGGTGTCGGCCCGGGCGAGGAAGCTCGTCGCACCGAACTCGCCGAGTGCCATGACGAATGCGAAACCCGCTGCGGCGCCGAGTGATCGGCCCACGATCGGCAGGTCGACGGTGGTGAACACGCGTAGCGGCGGCGCCCCCAGCGTGGCGGCCGCCTGCCGCAACCGGACGGGCACCGACTCGAGTGCCGGGACCATGATCCGGATGACGAGCGGGATCGCGATCAGCGCCTGCACGCACGGGATCACCGCCGGGGACGCGGCGATCGCGTACGGCATCGAGGCCAGCACGATCAGGTAGCCGAATCCCAGTGTCACGGCGCTGATCCCGAGTGGGATCAGCGAGATCGTCGAGGCGATGGCACCCAGGACGCCCCGCGCCCGGAACAGCGACACCGCAGCGAGGGTCCCGACGACGAGGGCGATCAGCGTCGCCGAGCCCGCGGAGACCAGCGAGTACCGCAGACTCTCCAGCGGTGTCACGCCGTTGACCGGCTCGGCCAACGCGCGGTAGCCGGCGAACGTCCAGTCGCCGCCGGCCGACGGACGCAGGGATCGCACGATCAGGACGGCGACCGGCCCGACGAGCAGGACCACGGTCCACGTCGCCGCCGCTGCCATCGCGAGGCGCGCCGGCCACCCGGCCACGACCGCCGCAGCGCCCCGACGGCCGCCACCGCCGGCCGAACCCGCCCCCGCGGGGTCGGAGAAGACGCGGGTGAGCAGGAGTGCGGCGAACACCACCACGATCTGCAGCATCGACAGGACCACCGCCTCGGGGAGCCGGAAGTAACCGATGGCCTGGGTGTAGATCTCGGTCTCCAGGGTGCGCAGCTCCCCGGCGCCGAGGATGAGGACGACGCCGAAGCTGGTGGAGCAGAACAGGAAGATCAGGGTCGCGGCGCCGGCGATCGCGGGCAGCAGCCGGGGCACGACGACGGTCATCGTCGCCTTCACGCGTCCCGCGCCGAGGGTGCGCGCCGCCTCCAGAAGCCTCGGGTCGAGGTTGCGCCACGCCGCGCCGACGACCCGGACCACGACGGCGACGTTGAGGAACACGTGGGCGGCGAGCACCGCGCCGAGCCCCGACTCGATGTGCAGGAAGGACAGCGGACCGGTCAGCAGGGAGCGGAAGGCGACGCCGACGACCACCGTCGGCAGGACGAACGGGACGGTCACCACGACCGCGAGGATCACCGCGACCCGTCCGCCGATGTGGGCGTAGAGCCAGGCGATGGGCGCGGCCGCGAGGAGCGCGAGAACCATGGAGGCCGCGGCCTGCCCTACGGTGATCCCGAGCAGGGACCACGCGTCGGTGCGGGCGAGGAGGTCCTCGAGCCGCGCCCCCGACTCCGACGCGATGCGGTAGGCGCGACGGATCAGTGCGATCAGCGGCCACGCGAACAGGATCGTGATGAACAGCGCCGGGACGAGTCGGACGGCGATCCGCCCCGCCAGGGTCCCGCCGCGCCGCGCCGGACCCCAGTTGTCCCCCCGGGCCGTCGCGCCCGGGCCCGTGTTCGTCGCCCGGGTCACCGGGGCATCACCTGCCGACGACGGCACGCCACTGGTCGAGCCACTTCTCGCGGTTGTCCGCGATCGTGGCGGGCGGCAGCGAGGAGATCCACTCCGGGACCTCGGCGCGCGCCGGCCAGCCCTCGGGCAGCGGAACGTCGCGCTGCACCGGGTAGACGTACATCGACTCCGGCAACGCGGCCTGGACCTCGGGGCTCAGCATGTAGTCGACGAGCTGGCGCGCGCCGCTGGAGTTGCGCGTGCCCTTGAGGATTCCGACGTACTCGACCTGCGGGAAGCAGCTGTCGAGAAGCGCGCTGGTGTTCGGGGTGGCCGCCGGCGACGATGCGTAGGACAGCACGATCGGACGGTCGCCCTTGCCCTCGCCCGCGCTGAAGACCTGGTTGTAGGCGACCTCCCAGCCGGAGACGATCTCCGCGCCGCCGTCGACCACCCGCTTCCAGTAGTCCTGCCAGCCGTCGCCGAGCGCGCCCACCGTGGTGAGCAGGAACGCGGTGCCCGGAGACGACGTGGCGGGGTCGGTCAGCACGGTCTGCGCGGCGTACTCGGGCCGGGCGAGATCGCGGAAGCTCTGCGGCGGGGTGATCCCGCGCGATTCGTACCAGGCGTCGTCGATGTTGAGGCACACGTCTCCGCGGTCGACCGCGGTCAGCAGGTCGGTCGCGCCGGGCACCGCATACTCCGCGGCGCCGTTCGCGGCCGCGGGGGGTGCATAGGCCTCCAGGGCCCCGGCCTCGATGGGGCGGGAGGCGAAGGTGTTGTCGATGCCGAAGACGACGTCGCCCTTCGGCGCGCCCGGGGTCAGCGAGACCGTCGACGCCAGCTGACCGGCGTCGCCGGACTTGACGATCTTGAGGGTGAGACCGGTCTCCCGGCGGAATCCGTCGATCACGGACTCGGGCAGTTCGAACGAGTCGTGGGTCAGAAGGGTGACCTCTCCGCCCGTCGTCGACTCGTCGGCGCACGCGACCGCCGCACCGGCGACCATCAGCACTCCCGCGGCCAGTGCCAGCGTCCTGCGCGCAGCCCTTCCGAGGACGTTGCCCCGCCGGCCGCCGCACCGACGACCGGGCACGTCGGTGCCCTGCTGCTGTTCCACGTCAGGTCTCCTCGTCGACTGGCGGCGAATGGGTGTCCCCCATATCCAACCAGGTGTCGAAATGCGACACGATTCGACGGTCCGGCGAGTCACTTCAGTAACAATTGCATCAATAACCACACACATCACAGTCGCATCGCCGTTGACTGCCTGGACACGAGAGGAACCGGGGGGCTTAGAATGACCGGACGTCCGGGGTGGGAAGATCGCGATGAACTGTCCACCCTCCGGACAGCCACGAGAACGATCCATACGACCACGAGGCGCCCGAGGCCCGAGCCGGCCGGCGCCACGACCGATAGGACACACCCAGTGCGATTCACACGGCCGTCGAGGTTGCGTTCCACCGCCTCCCGCCCGCACCGGACCCGCCGCATGCTGGTCAGCGCTTCGGCCATCGTCGCCGCCGCCGGCCTCGCATTCCCCGCGGTGGCCCAGGCCGAGCCCGCACCCAAGGTCGACCAGCGTGTGCTGGATTCGCTGGGCGCCTTCGCCCCGGCGATCATCGGATCGGTGGCCACCCCCGGTCCGGACGGCAAGGTCAACGCGCAGCTGCTGAATCAGGCCGAGAAGTTCGCCAACACCCCGGGGATGCCCGCCGAGGTCAGCAAGATCTGGCGTTCGGTCGCCGACTTCCTGGGCGAGCCCGGCCGCCGGCAGGCCGCCAAGCAGCTGGCCGCGGAGCAGAAGAAGGGCGATCCGGAGATCCCGACGGGCCCCAACGCCCCGAAGATCCAGGAGTTCCTCTACCCGACCTTCGGCCTCGGGTGCATCCCCGGCGGCGGTTCGCTGGGTCGCGCGCTCGTGACCGCCGGCCCACAGGAGGCCCCCTGGCCCGGCCCGCAGCGCGGCGAGGGCGGCTACGTCTACACCGCACTCGGCACCGGCCCGGCCGTCGACAACAAGGCGCAGCCCCTCGTGGTGAGCTGGCTCAACGTCGACACCGGCCGTTCCGGCGAACTGACACTCAAGAAGAACGAGCGGATCAACGCCCAGGACGGGCCGGGCACCTTCACCGGCATCGCCCGGACCGGCAAGGGACGCGTGATCTCGGCGATCCACGGCAACGTGACCACCAAGACCAAGGGCAAGGTCGTGTCCTGCACGATCGTCCCGGTGATCGGTCTCGCGATCATCTGACGCCAGACACTCTCGAGGACGAAAACCCCGGCTGCGGCCGGGGTTTTCGTCGTTTCACAGGTCGGCGAGACCCGCCGACCCGCCGACCCCAAAGGACCGCGTGATGTGCACCACATCCCGCGCGGACACGTATCCGCAGGTCGGCCCCGGTTCGGTATCTCACCGGTCGCGCGGATGTCACGAGTCGGACTCGCGGCTTGCTCGGTCGAGCTCGACCATGCTCTTGTTTAACTCAAGTCTCACCTGTCACACCCGCCACACGATGGCGGGGTGTCGGCCTGTTCGAAGGAGTGCCATGTCCATCAGGTCTCGGTTCACACGTCCGCTCTTCGGACGACGCGGACTCCGACGCTGCGGTGTGGGGCTCGCCGGGGTCGCCGTGGCCGCCGCCGCGGTCACCTCGACCGCCTCTCCTGCTGCGGCAGCACCGTCGCTCCCGCTGCTGGAGCCGAACATGCTCAGCCAGTACGCGATCCCGTTCGACACCGAGCTCGCCGCCGGTATCCGCATGCTGAAGGCGGCCGGCGTGGACCAGATGGCCCTGCAGGCCGCGCAGGCGATCCTGAGCAGCTCCGGCCAGCTGTCCGTGGAGGACGTCGTCGGCCGCGCGGGTGCGCTCCCCTACAACGCGGCGTCCCCGCAGAAGGTCGCCGACACCGATCCGATGTCGATCCTGAAGAAGCTCGGCATCCAGGCGCTGACGCCGTCGGTCGCGCCGTTCTGCACCGAACCGACCCCGGACAACCCGCTCGGCCTGGTCACCGCGGGGGCGGGTGCCGTCGCGGGCCCGTGGCCGATGGCGAACGACCCGGCGGCCGAGCTCAAGCCGCTGCTCGACCTGATCCCCATCGCGAACGTCCCGAAGAAGCTGAACCTCGTCGAGAAGGGCGAGACCGCCTACGCCTTCGTCCCCGCCTCGGCCAAGTCGGGCGCCGGCGGTCAGATGCAGGTCGCCTGGTTCAACACGAGCACCCTGCAGGGCGGCTTCGCCGATCTGAAGCCGGTCAGCGACCAGGCTCCCGTCGCCGCCGCACTCCCGCTGCTCAACGGCGTGCGCCTCGCCCCGGTCAAGACCGGAGAGGGCACCGTCCTGTCGGCCGTCTTCGGCAGCGCCCAGAACGGCGCCCAGAACTGCTGGTTCCTGCCCGCGGTCGGCATCGTCGAGGTGTGACCGCCTCCCCGCCCGTCCACGACACCACCCCATCTCACGGAACGAACTGAACGAGACATGATCACGCACGGCTCCCGACGGACCACCCCCATCGCCCGCACCGTCGCCCTCGCCGCCGCCCTCACGATGGGCCTGACCGGCTTCGGCCTGACCTCGGAGGCGGTCGCCGAACCACTGACGACCTCGCCGTCGACGACCACCCCGGCACCGGAGTCCGGAGACGCCGGGGCAGGCGCGCCGGCCGACGAGAACGCGGGCACCGTCGACGCCAGGGGACCCGGTCAGACGCCGGGAGCGGTGTTCGCCAACCGTGATCTGCCGCGCGCCCGGATGGTCGCCGGCGCGGCGAGCGGCAACGACTACACCTATTGGAGCACCGGCGCCGACGGGAAGGCCCACCTGTCCTCGGCCCTCGTGATGGTGCCGCGCGGCCAGGCTCCCGCGGGCGGCTGGCCCATCGTCGCCTGGGCCCACGGGTCGCGGGGCATCGCCGACAAGTGCGCCCCGTCGGAACGCCCCACCAAGGAGGACACCACCGAGCTGAGCACGTGGCTGTCGCGGGGATACGCCGTGGTCAGCACCGACTACGCCGGGGTCGGCACCCCGGGCACGCCGCAGTACTACGACCTCGAGGCGACCGCGCGCAACATCGTCGACGCGGTCAGCGCGGCACGCGACGTCTCCGACAAGCTGTCCACCTCGTGGGCCGTCGTCGGCGAGGGACAGGGTGCCGCCGCCGCCATCACCCTGGCCAAACTCGGTCCGCAACTGCAGCGCAACGCCCTCGATTTCAAGGGGGCGGCCGCGACGTCGATCCCCGCCGAGTTCGGCGCGCTGCTCGCCAACGTCGGCCCGTCGACGGCGACCATGCCCTCGGGTATCGCCGCCGACGCGCTGTACACGCTGAGCGCGATCCGCAACGCCCGCCCGAACCTCGACGTCGATGCGCTGCTGACCGACACCGGCAAGCGCTGGATGGCCAAGGCCGCCAACGAGTGCATCACCTCGTTCCGCAAGGAGGTCGACGGACTCAAGATCGGCTCGCTCTTCGCCAAGCCGGTGTCGTCGAACACCGAGCTGACCAATCTGCTCATGAAGGCGACCGAACTGCCCTCCCGCGGCTTCGCGGCCCCCGTCATGATGACCCAGTCGCTGCAGGACACCTCGGTGGTCGTGCCGCTCACGCTCAAGTACCTGAACGAGGCCCGCGCCGACCGCAAGGCCACTCCGCGCACCTACCTGGTGCTCGACGCGGCACAGTCGAAGAAGCTGTCGGACGACGACATCCGCGGTTTCATCGCCAAGGTCCTCAAGTAGGCGTCATGGGCCTCCGACTGCCGAGCCGGCGCACCCGCGATCTCGCCTTCGCGGCGACGGTGGCCGCAGCCACGGTCTCCGGCGCCCTCGGGCACCGGAAGGCCGCGGGCCTGACCAAGCCGCTGCCGATGCTGCTCCTGGCGGCCGAGACGGCAGCCGGGGCACGCGGGCGCGGTGGCGCCGACAACGCGGGCCTGGCCGGGGCACTCGCCTTCTCGATGGCCGGTGACGTGGCGATGTTCCTCGAGGAGTTCGAGACCGAACCGGCGGCCAGGGACCGGTGGCTGCAACGCGGGGCGAGCCTGTTCGCCGGCGCCCAACTCTGCTACATCGCCACGATGTGGCGGGCGGGCGCCCGGCCGTCGGCGAGGCAACTGCTTCCCCGCGTCGGGCTGCTCGCCGAGTCGGCGGCGGTCCTCGCACGTCACCGTCCGGCGCTGCTCCCGGTTCTCGGGACCTACGGCAACACCCTGGCGACGATGTCGGCGATGGCGAGCGCCATGCCCGACCCCCAGCCGCGGCTGCGCATCGGCGGGCTCGCGTTCCTGCTGTCGGACCTGGCGATCATCAACCGCCGGCACCTGGTAACCGACCGCCGACTGCGGATCGCGGGCGAGGCCTGGGTCCTGGCGAGCTATTTCACCGCTCAGTACCTGCTGATCGGCGGGCTCGCCGAGCGGTCACGCCACAGCTGACCGCCCGTCGAGCAAACGCGTCGGTCGACGATGGTCTGCGCTCAGGCGGTGGCCCGGCCGCTGCACGACGAGTACTGCGGGTTGACCATCGGGTTGAACGCGAGGGCGCCGAGCTTCTGGTGGATGGTGAACGCGACCGGGCCGTGACCGGGATGGATGTCGACCTGCCACTTGACGGTGAATCCGCGGCCGGGGACGAAGACCTTGCCGGTCCGGCCCGTCCGCAGGTTCTTCCAGCGCACCGTGACGTCGTAGGTGTACTCCAGCGCAACCGGTTTCGCCCGATCCGAGCCGATGAGGGCGATGACCGGGCCGGGTAGGCCGTCGGCCGGGAAGCGGATGTTGTTGAACACGTCGACGCGCACCTTCACCGGACCGGCGGGCCACGGGTTGGCCGAGGTGCAGTTCAGAGTGGTCACATAGTTCGCCTCGGTGTTCGCGGGGATCGCCGTGGCGCTCCCCTGCCCCGCGACCCCTTGCCCCACCAAGCCGAGCAGCGTCGCGACCAGGCCGGTGACGACCCCGATCACCACCCGCGACATCGTGCGTGAGACCTTCCGCCCCGACATGTTCTCCCCGCTGACCATGGGGGCAGTCTAGAGCGGCGCATCGGCCGCGTCTGCCAGAATCGGACCCATGCCGAAGATCCAGATCGCCCAGGACCCCGCGGCCGACGAGCTCCTCTCGACCGACTCGTTCGCGCTCCTCGTCGGGATGCTGCTCGATCAGCAGTTCCCGATGGAGCGCGCCTTTGCCGGCCCGGCCAAGATCAAGGACCGCTTCGGCACGATGGACCCGGTCGAGATCGCCCACGCCGATCCGGAGGCGTTCGCCGACCTGTGCTCGACTCCCCCGGCGATCCACCGCTACGGACGGTCGATGGCCGGCCGCATCCAGGACCTCGCCAAGGTGGTGGCCGCGGAGTACGGCGGCGACGCCTCCCGCATCTGGACCGAGGCGACCAGCGGGGCCGACCTGATGAAGCGGCTGCGCGCACTGCCCGGCTTCGGCGAGCAGAAGGCGAAGATCTTCATCGCGCTCGTCGCCAAGCAGCTCGGCGTGGCCCCCGACGGGTGGGAGAAGGCCGCGGGCGACTACGGCAAGGAGGGGTTCCGGTCGGTCGCCGACGTCGTCGACCCCGATTCCCTGCAGAAGGTCCGCGACTTCAAGAAGGCCGCCAAGGCCGCCGCGAAGGCCGCCAAGGGCTGACCGCGGCCCGGGCCCACCCGGCCTGATCGCGACGCAGTCCCGCGCGAATCACCGAGCCTGGTGCCGAATCGAGTCGCGGTGGCCTAGTGTCGGGTTCATGGAGTCAGTTCCCGAACGAGGAGCTTCCCGCGGGACCGACCCGACACGTGCGCTCGTGGAGATGCCGTTCCGGGTCGGATTCGCAGTCACGGGGGTCGTACTGGCCGCGGCGGAATCCGCGGTCACCATCGCGCGCGCCACCGCGGGCAGCGTCCAGCACGAGATCGCCCAGGCCATGGGCCTCGACGACGACAGCGTCGGCACGGCACGCACGCCGCTGGCGCTGCTGGGCCAGTTGTCGGACCTGCTCGGTCCCGACCGCCCGTTCGGGCGGATTCTCGCCACCGGCGGTCCACTCGACCGCCTCCTGACGCCGGGCGGCGTCATCGACCGGCTCACCGCGCCCGACGGCCCCTTGGAGAAGCTCACCGCAAAGGGCGGCCTCCTCGACCAGATGGCCGACGAACGCGGCATCCTCATGCGTCTGACCGCCGAGGACGGCCCGCTCGACCGCCTCACCCGCCCGGGCGGCGTCGTCGACCAGTTCACCGAGAACGAGGGCATCCTCGAACGCCTCACCTCCGAGGGCGGCATCGTCGACAAGCTCACCGCACCCGACGGCGTCCTGGAACGGGCCACCCAGCCCGGCGGCTTCCTCGACCGCCTGGCCGAGGAAGAGGGGATCCTCGATCAGCTCCTGGGTGAGGGCGGCGCCATCGAGCGCGCGATCGCCCCGGGCGGTCCCCTCGACCGCATCGCCGAGCTCGCCGAGACGATCAGCGAACTCGCACCCAATCTGCTCACCATCCAGGACACCGTGCACGAGCTCGCCGAGACCGTGGACGTGCTCAACCAGTCCGTGGCGCCGCTCGGCGGACTCGCGGACAAGCTCCCGAAGCGGCTGACCCGGGGCTCCAAGAACTCCGGCGGCAACGGCACCCCGAACCCGGCCCCGGCCGACGCCAACGGTTACTCGCGTCCCCGCCCGAGTGCCCCGTCCAGCAGCGCCACGTAGCGGTCCACGTCGGGCATCACCTTGGGACTCGTGGTCACCGACACCGCGACGCGGTCACCGAGGCCGTGAACCCCGTGCGTGAGTCCCTGTACGGGTGAGAGCGCGGGGAACCCGGTGGTGAACAGCACCTTCCCGCCGTCGAGCTCGAGGTCGGCGGCGCCCCGGTGAACCGACGACACCACGGTGACGCCGGTGACCGTCGCGGGTCTGGCCTGCAGGTCGAATCCCCGTACGCCCCACCGGGCCAGGATCGCCGGGGTGGCCTGCGTCGCGCGGCGCTGGGCCACACGCGCGGGATCGGTGTCTGCGTCCCGGGCCGCGACGATCTCCTCGCGGATGAGACGCGCGCGTTCGTCGAGGTCGTCGACGTCGAGGTGCAGGTCGATGCCGACGCTCCGGAAGTGGTTGCGCGCGTCGGGTTCTCCCGTTCTCCCTACGGTGAGTTCGACGCCGAGCCGGTCGGCGTGTTCGCCGAGGTACTCGGGCAGCGCACGCGAGATCGCCGTCAGCACCGCGGTGGTCACCGGGTGTCCGGCGGCGGTGAGACGATGCCGGTCGAGCACCAGGACCCGTAACGCCCGTTTCGGCCCGGGGTCGGTGTTCAGGCGGGTGAGCGGGTATCCGGGTCCCGGAGTCGCCCGTCCGGCGAGGCGGGCCGCCTCGAATCCGCGGCGCATCGTGTCGAGGAACTCGACGGGCAGCCGCGCGAGGCCGAGCGCGACGGTCGCCGCGTCGCGGATCGGGCCCGGCACCGGGTCATCCCGCCGGCCGTCACGCTGCGCCGGCGGGGCGTCGAACAGGTCGCGCGCCGCCTGCGACACCCGGCGCCCGTCGCCCAGCGCGTGTGAGATCTGCAGCACCACAACGGTCTTCACCTCGTCGGCACCGGCCGTCGGCACCCCGGTCACCGATCCGAAGAGGTGGAGTCGCCATGCGGCGTCGGTCGGCACGAGCGGGTCGCCGACGAGTCCGGCGACCGTCTCCAGCAACGACGACCAGGTCCGCGTCGTGGTGTCGACGCGGACCTGGTCCTCGGTGGGTGCAGCCCTCACCCAGTACGGGCGATCGGCGCCCGCCGGGACGTCGTGGACGCGAAGGCAGAGGTCCTCGACGCCGCCGGCACGGGCGACCAGTCGCCGCGCGGTCTCTTCCGTCGGAATCGACGGCGCCGCAAAGCAGTACAGGAGGAACTGGTCGTTCGGGATGCGCTCGGACATCCAGTACGACGCGGCGTCGGCCGCCGCCATGCGCTGCATGGGGCGAGCCTAGCCGTACCGCCTGCAGGCGGCCGCTCCCCTACTTCTGGCCGGCGCTCCAGGCGTAGGGCAGGTCGGTGCCGTTGAGCACGTGGTCGCCGAGTGCCTGCAGCTTGAAGATGAGCGGGTTGTGCGCCGAGATCACCCGGGCGTTGCGCCAGTGGCGGTCGAGGCGCAGGTGCTCGGAGGTGATCGACGCCCCGCCGACCTCGAACAGCTGCGTGGTGGCGTCGAGGACGAGCGGGATCAGCGTCGCCTGGGCGCGCGCGACGTCGAACTCGACCTTGTCGAGCAGTTGCTCGTCCTGCCAGCCGGTCTCGGCGAGGCGGTCGAGCTGATCGGCGATGTCGAGGACGAGGGTCCGCGCCGTGTAGGCGGCCGAGGTGAGCCGGCCGATGACCTGCTGCACCAGCGGATCGTGCCGCGGCAGGTCGGCGGCCGAGTGGGTGAACGTGCGCTTGCGCTCCCGGACCCACTCGGAGACGTCCTCGGTGGCGCGCTGGGCGATGCCCGCGAGCACCGACAGCTGCACGAGCTGCAGGTACGAGGTGGCGTAGGTGCGTCCGGCGGTCCCGTAGCCGGGGCCGAGGATGCGGTCCTCGGTGACCTTGACGCCGTTGAACTCGGTGGTGCCGCTGGCGGTCAGGCGCTGTCCGAAGCCGTCCCAGTCGTCGTGCTGGGTGACCCCCTCGGCTGTGGCGTCGACGAGCACCGACACGCGCTCGCCGTCCTTGTCTGCGGCGACGAGGATGTGGTCGGAGTACAGGCTGCCGGTGCTGTAGTACTTGGTGCCGTCGAGGCGATAGCCGTCGCCCTCGGCGGTGACGCGGGTCTGGTAGCGGTCGATCGCGCCGACGTCCGGCTCGGTGATCGCGTTGCCCACCAGCGTGCCCTCGGCGATCTTGCGGAGCCAGTCCTGCGCCTCGGGGGCGGGCAGGGCGGAGATCTGGTCCTCGACGAACGACCAGTGCACGCGCAGGGCCTGCGGCAGGTTCGACTCGGCGGTGGCCAGGTCGATGAGCAGACGGAACAGCTGGCGGACGGTCGCACCGTAGCCGCCGTACTCCACGGGGACGCGCAGCGCGCCGAACCTCGCCTCGCGCAGCCACGACACCTCGTCGTATGCGAGACGGCGGTCCTCCTCGCGCGCCACCGCGCCCTCGGCGATACGCGCGAAGATCGGGGCGAAGATCTCGTCGAGCCGCTCGTCGGTGGTACCGGCGGAGGTGGTGCCTGCGGGCACGGTTGCGGTCATCAATGGTCCTTTCCTACGAACTTGTCGGCCGACAGTGTCGTCGGCACCCACCGGCGAGGGCCACGATTGAAACCGCACTGAACGCAACGTTCGCAAACTGCGCGGATTCACGTCAGACTCCGTGCGGGGACCGCCATCGCGTGCCGAGACCGGACCGCAATGAGATGTCGGTACACGTTTGTGTCAATCTATGGGGCATGTCTCTCTCGATCGCTGATCTCGATCCGAACACCCCCGTCATCGTCGGCGTGGGTCAGGCGTCCGAGCGCCTGACCGATCCGGGCTACGAAGCGCTCGGCGAGGCCGACCTCGCGGCCCGCGCCGTCACCGCAGCCCTCGCCGACGCCGACGGCGCCGACCTGCCCTCCGCGGTCGACACCATCGCCGCAATCCGGTCGTTCGAGATCTCGACCCCCCTGTCCGCCGCTCCCCTCGGCCGCCCCGACAACATGCCGCGCGCCATCGGCAAGCGCGTCGGGATCGACCCCCGCCGCGCCATCCAGCCGGGCACCGGCGGCCAGACCCCGCAGACGGTGCTGTCCGAGCTGGCCGATGACATCGCGGCCGGCCGGTCGGCGGCCGCCATCATCACCGGTGCCGAGGCCATCTCGACCGTGCGTCACCTGCGGTCCAAGCCCGACGGCGAGCGCCCGAGCTTCGCCGAGGAGGTCGGCGGCCAGCTCGATGACCGCGGCTACGACCTGAAGGGCATCGTCACCGTCGCCGAGATGCGGCACGGCCTCACCACGGTGATCCCGCAGTACGCACTGCTGGAGAACGCGCGCCGCCACAACACCGGCCTGTCGCGCGCCGACTACGCCAAGGCGATGGGCGAGCTGTTCGCCCCGTTCACCAAGGTCGCCGCCGCCAACCCGCACTCGGCCGCCCCCACCGAGCGCACCGCCGAGGAGCTGGTGACGGTCACCCCCGAGAACCGTCTCATCGCCGACCCGTTCACCCGCTACATCGTCGCCCGCGACCAGGTGAACCAGGCCGCGGCCGTTCTGGTGATGTCGGTCCGCGCCGCGCAGGCCGCCGGCATCGACCCGTCGAAGTGGGTGTTCCTGCACGGCCACGCCAAGACCGTCGAGCGCACCGCGCTCGCGCGCCCCGACCTCGGCTCCGCGCCCGCCGCCCCGGCCGCGGTCCGTCACGCCCTCGAGGTCGCCGGCATCGGCCTCGACGACGTGGCGTTCATGGACATCTACAGCTGCTTCCCGATCGCCGTCTTCAACATCCTCGACGCCCTGGGCATCGCCCCCGACGACCCGCGCGGCCTGACCCTGACCGGCGGCCTGCCGTTCTTCGGCGGCCCCGGCAACAACTACTCGCTGCACGCGATCGCCGAGGTGGTCGATCGCGCCCGTAGGTCGCCGGGCGAGTTCGGCCTGGTCATCGCCAACGGCGGTGTGCTCAGCAAGCATGCGGCCGGCGTCTACTCGACGACCCCCGCCCCGTGGCGCCCCGACACCAGCGAGCCGGTGCAGGCCGCCCTCGACGCGGTGCCGACGGTCCCCACGATCGGCGACGCCGACGGTCCGGCGATCCTCGAGTCCTACACGGTGGTCCCGTCCAAGAGCGGCAAGCGGACCGGCGTCGTGGTCGGCCGCCTCGTCGACGACTCCGCCCCGAACGGTCTCGGCGCGCGGTTCCTGGCGAACCTGGACTCCGACGACGACGAGTTCTTCGACCTGCTGCTGAACTCCGACGACCCGGTGGGCACGAAGATCTTCGTGCGCTCGTTCGACAAGGGCAACCGCGTCAAGCTCAGCGAGGAGGCGATGCGCGCGAAGTACCCGGCCGTCGCCCCGGCGTTCAAGGACAGCTACGAGCACGTCGAGATCCGCCGCGACGGCCACCTGCTCGAGGTGATCATCAACCGGCCCGACGCGCGCAACGCGCTCAACCCGGCCGCGAACGCCGAGCTCGACTCGATCTTCGACGCCTATTTCGCCGACGACGACCTGTGGGTTGCGATCCTGACCGGTGCGGGCGACAAGGCCTTCTCCGCCGGCAACGACCTCGCCGCGACCACCAGCCCGGCCGCGCTGTCGGTGCCGAAGAACGGTTTCGCCGGTCTCACCGCGCGTGAGCACCTGCCCAAGCCGGTCATCGCCGCGGTCAACGGCTTTGCGCTCGGCGGCGGCTGCGAGATCGCCATGGCCTGCCACATCATCGTCGCCGACGAGAACGCCTCGTTCGGCCTGCCCGAGGTGAAGGTCGGATTGGCCGCCGCCGCAGGCGGTCTCGTGCGGCTGCCGCGCATGATCCCGCCGGCGCTGGCCCGCGACCTGATCCTGACCGGCCGCCGCATCTCGGCCTCCGAGGCCGCCGCCGCGGGCCTGGTCAGCCGAGTCGCCCCGGCCGGCAAGGTGATGGACCTCGCGCGCGAGGTCGCCGAGGAGATCCTGTCCGCCTCGCCCACCGCGGTGCGGGCGTCGATCGCGACGATGGAGCAGTCCGACGGCATCACCGACACCATCGAGGCCGTCCGCGCGAGCACCAACGTGCTCGACTCGCTGATCGTCAGCGGCGACACCCTCGAGGGCATCATGGCCTTCGTGATGAAGCGCAAGCCGGAGTGGAAGGGCCGCTGACGCTCTTCCCGCGCGTCGCAACGGGATTCAGTTGACACGACGCCCGACACGCTGGGCCGACACCCTGGTGTCGTCCCCTGCCCCGAAGACGCCGGCGACGGCGGACTCCGACGAGCAGATCCCGCGGACGACCCGCCGCTCGTCACACCCGGGGCAGAATGGTGATCCGGGCTACGCTCCGGAGCGAACATTCGGTAGATTGCTAGCCGACCCAAATCTGACCACGACCGTTTACAGATAGGTTGCGCACCGCTCATGGACATGAACTGGTCCCCCGAGGACATCGCGTTCCGCGACGAGGTACGGGCGTTCCTCGACGAGAAACTGACTCCCGACCTGCGCGCCGCGGGCACCCTGCGGACGTCGGTCTACGCCGATCACGAGGCCTCCATGAAGTGGCAGGCCATCCTCCACGAGCGCGGCTGGGCCGCGCCGGCGTGGCCGGTCGAGTACGGCGGTTGCGACTGGACCCTGACCCAGCACTACATCTTCAGCCGTGAGTCGATCCTGGCCGGCGCACCCGCGCTGTCGCCGATGGGCATCCGCATGGTCTCGCACGCGATCATGGCCTTCGGCACCCAGGAACAAAAGGACTTCTTCCTCCCCGGCATCCTCGACGGCAGCGTGTTCTTCTGCCAGGGCTACTCCGAGCCGGAGGCCGGTTCCGACCTCGCATCGCTGTCGATGGCCGCGGTCGACGACGGCGACGACCTCGTCGTCACCGGTTCCAAGATCTGGACCACCCACGCGGCGGAGGCCAACTGGATCTTCTGCCTCGTCCGCACCTCGCGCCAGGACAAGAAGCAGAAGGGGATCACCTTCCTGCTGATCGACATGACCTCGCCGGGCATCGAGGTCCAGCCGCTGGTCTTCGCCTCGGGCGAGCAGGTCCAGGCACAGGTGTTCTTCGACGGCGTCCGCGTCCCCAAGAAGAACGTCCTCGGCAAGATCGACGACGGCTGGACCGTCGCGAAGTACCTCCTGGTGTTCGAGCGCGGCGGCGGCGCGGCCGCACCGGCCCTGCAGGTCATGGCCGAGAACCTCGGGCGCGACGCCGCCACGGTCACCGGCCCGGACGGCCGCCCGCTGTCGGAGGATCCGGCATTCGCCCACAAGCTCAACGACATCCAGGTCCGCGCCAAGATCCTCGAGGTCCTCGAATACCGCGCCCTGGCCGCGATGAGCGCCGGCAAGGACCCCGGCTCGATCGCGTCGATGCTGAAGATCCTCGGCACCGAGCTCAGCCAGGAGATCACCACCCTGGCCCTGGAGGCGGCCGGACCGCACGGCCGCGTCTTCCAGCCGCACGCCACCCGCCCGGGCGGTCCGATCTTCCAGTACACGCCGCCCACCGACGGCTACGTCAGCGGCGCGGACTGGCAGGCCGTCGCCCCGCTGCACTACTTCAACGACCGCGCCGGTTCGATCTACGCGGGCAGCAACGAAATCCAACGCAACATCCTGGCCAAAGCGGCTCTGGGTCTCTAAGCGGGTCACAGGAGAAAACTGATGGACTTCACACTCACCCCCGAACAGCAGCTGCTCGCCGACGGCCTCGCCAAGTTCCTCGAGGCGCGCTACGACCTGCAGACCAGCCGCGAGGCCGCGAAGGTCGGCGAGGGCTGGCAACCCGCGATCTGGAAGGCCTTCGTCGAGGACCTCGGCGTCGTCGGCGCCTGCCTGCCCGAGGAGGTCGGCGGATTCGGCGGTGGCGCAGAGGAATTGATGGTCGTCACCGAGGCCCTCGGGCACGCGCTGGTCATCGAGCCCTTCGTCGACACCGTCGTCCTCGGAGCCGGCCTGCTCGGTGCCACCGGCAACGACGCGGCACGCGCGGCCGCCACCCGGATCGCCGAGGGCGAGGCGCTCAGCGCGCTCGCCGCACTCGAGGACGGCTCGGGCGGAGTGCTCTCGCGCATCGAGACCACCGCCACCCGCGACGGCGACGTCTGGGTTCTCGACGGCGCGAAGATCGTGGTCACCACCGCGCCGCTGGCCGACTATCTGCTCGTCACCGCCCGCACGTCCGGTGTCGCGAACGACCGCGCCGGGGTGTCGCTGTTCCTCATCGACCTCTCCGACGGCGCTCCGGCCGGCCTCGAGATGCACCGCCTGCGCACCATCGACGACCGTCAGGCCGCCGACATCACCTTCGGCGACGTGCGCCTGCCGGCCGACGCCCTCATCGCCGAGGACGCCATCGACATCCTCGAGAAGGCCTGGGACACCGCCACCGCCGCGGTCGTGTCCGAGGCCGTGGGCCTGATGCGCAAGGTGTTCACCGACACCGTCGAGTACTCCAAGCAGCGCGAGCAGTTCGGCGTGCCGATCGGCAGCTTCCAGGTCCTGCAGCACCGCATGGTGGACATGCACCTGCAGCTCGAGCAGTCGGTCGCCGCTCAGTACCTGGCGATCCTCTCCCTCGACAAGTCCCCGGCCGAGCGTGCCGCCGCGGTCTCGGCTGCCAAGGCCACGATCAGCAAGGCCGCACGTTTCCTCGGCCAGAACGCCGTGCAGCTGCACGGCGGCATGGGCATGACCGAGGAACTGGCGATCGGCCACTACTTCAAGCGCCTGACCGCGATCGAGTACGAATTCGGCACCGCCGACGCACATCTCGCACGCTTTGCGAAGGCGACCGCGGAGGCCGCCACGGAGGCCGCCGGAGCCTGAGCCCGTCCCGACGCCACCGTCGGTCGTCCCGCCCGGGGTGACCGACGGTGGCGTCTGGCATGTCGGTCCACGCAGATGCGGCCGCACACACGCCGCGACCGCCACCCCGGGTGCGCCCGAGGCCGCCGCTCAGGTCGTTGCGTTCCTCAGCTGTCGGTCCACACCGGTTCGCGCTTGGCGAGGAACGCCGAGATCCCCTCCTGCGCATCACAGGTCATCGCGTTGGCCGCCATCGTCTCCGACATCTCCGCGTACGCCGACGCCTCGTCGAGCTCGATCTGGGTGTAGAAGGCCTGCTTGCCGATCGACACGGTCCGCGCGCTCGACCCGGCGATCTTGCGCGCCAGCTCGCGTACGGTGCTCTCGAGCTCGTCGTCGTCGACGACCCCGCTGAGCAACCCCCAGTCGAAGGCGGTCTCGGCGTCGATCGGGTCGCCGGTCAGCAGCATGTGCATCGCCCGCTTGCGACCCACGGCACGGCTCAGCGCGACCATCGGCGTCGAGCAGAACAGTCCGATCCGCACCCCCGGTGTCGAGAACGTCGCGCTGCGTCCGGCGACCGCGAGGTCGCACGTCGCGACGAGCTGGCACCCGGCGGCGAAGGCCATCCCGGCGACCTCGGCGATGACCGGCTGGCGGATCTCGTGGACCGTGCGCATCAACTCGGTGCAGGTCTCGAAGACGGCGCGCTCGTCGTCGAGGGTCCGGTCGACGAGTTCGCCCAGGTCGTGCCCCGCGGAGAACGCGGGTCCGAGCGCCCGGATCACCACGACACGCACCGCGGGATCGGCGTCGAAGCCGCGGAGGCCGGCGGTGATCGCCTGCATCGTGGTGGTGGACAGCGGATTCCGGCGGCGAGGGTTGCTCAGGGTGATGACCCCGAGCGGGGCCTGCACCTCCACGGTCACCGACTGCGTGCCTGTGGCGGTCTCGGTCATCGATGGGTTCCTTTCTTCGGCGGGTCACTCCCCCGGGATCGCGTAGCGCGAGCCGACGGCGAGGTGGATGGTGTAGGCGATCACAGCCGCCAGAAAGACCAGTACCGGGACGAGCAGCGCCCAGGTGTCGGTTCGGTGGTCGCCGGCGCGGGTGAGGACGACGAGGAGCCAGGCCATCAACAGAAGGGTCGCCGCGCCGATCAGGCCCATGTCCTCCGACAGCATGCGGTTGAGCCGGTCGCGGTTCTCCGGTCGTGTCCAGTACTCCTTGCGCCGGCGGTTCGGCAGGTTCACGGCGCTCGCCGGGATCCGGGCGAGCAGCCATCCCATGCCGCCGAAGGCGATCACGATCCCCGCCGCCGTCAGGCCGAACACCGTCAGCAGCTCCCGCTTGGAATCCCAGCGGGTGACCTCGCCGTCGGGCCCGACGTGACCGGCGACCGTCTCCGGCCCGGCCACCGCCACCGCGGCCCACACCAGAACGAACACGGCCGCCGACGGCCACAGGGCGAACCGGCGCCATCCGCCATCCTGCGGATTCGAGACGGGATGCGTCATGGATCACAACCTACCGCCCGGGAACAGCGCCGCCTCACCCCGTGTTGACGGTGTTCGTGACCAACACCGCTCTCTTCGAACCGATCACGCTCCGCGACGTCACCGTCCCCAACCGGGTCTGGCTGGCACCGATGTGCCAGTACAGCTGCTTCGCCGGTGACGGCATCCCCACCGACTGGCACCTCGTGCACCTCGGGGCGCGTGCGACGGGCGGCTTCGGACTGTTGCTCACCGAGGCCGTCGCCGTCGTCCCGGAGGGCCGCATCACTCCCCATGACGCCGGGCTGTGGAACGACGACCAGGCCCGCGCCTGGTCGCGCGTCGTCGACTTCGCGCATTCACAGGGCGCGGTCATCGGCACCCAGCTGGCCCATGCCGGCCGCAAGGCGTCGACCCACTCCCCGTTCGCGGACCGCTCCGGCACCATCGGGCCCGAGGACGGCGGCTGGGTCACCGTCGGGCCCTCCGAGGTGCCCTTCGAGGGGCTGGCCGCCCCGGCCGCCCTCACGACCGATCAGATCGCCGAGGTCGTCGAGGCGTTCGCGCAGGCAGCCCGCCGCGCCGACGCCGCGGGTTTCGACGTCGTGGAGATCCATGCGGCACACGGATACCTGCTGCACGAGTTCCTGTCGCCGTTCTCCAACACCCGAACCGACGAATACGGCGGCGATTTCGCCGGCCGCACCCGTCTGGTCATCGAGGTCGCCGAGGCGGTCCGTGCGGCATGGCCCGAGTCGAAGCCGCTGTTCGTCCGCTTGTCCGCCACCGAATGGCGCGACGGCGGCTGGGGCGTCGACGACACGGCCCGCTTGTCGGAGATACTCGGTGCCCGCGGTGTGGATCTGATCGACGTCTCCTCCGGCGGCAACGTGATCGCCGAGGTCCCGGTCGGCCCGGGGTACCAGGTCGACCTGGCACGCGCCGTCCACCGCGAGTCCGGGATGCCGACCGCGGCCGTCGGCCTCATCACCGAACCGGATCAGGCCGAGAAGATCGCCGGGGACGACGACGTGACCGCCGTCTTCTTCGGGAGGGTCGCGCTGCGCGAGCCGTCGTGGCCGCAGCGCGCCGCGCACGAGTTGGGCCTGAGCCGCGACGAGGCTCCGTACCCGCCGCAATACCTGCGGGGCGCCTGGCGCTGACCGCAGGCCCCTCGCACTCGGGTCCCGTCGATCGACCGTGACGGGGGCCGCCGGCACGCCGGTGACGCGTCCACGACCCACGACTCAGTCGGCTCCCGGCCCCATCAGCGCCAGGCAGGCCGCGGTGGCGGGTTCGATGATCTCGGTGAGCGGCGATCCGGACTCGACCGCGCTCGCCGTCAGTTCGCGGACCCCGCCCCACAGGAACACCGCACGCTGCGGGCTCATCGGCTTCACCCCGGCGGCGGCGAGCGTCGGCGTCGAGGTCAGTCCGACGAACAGGTCGATCCAGTCCTGCATGGCCTCGTTCTTGACCCTCGCCGCGGCACCGCCGAGCGCGGGCAGCTCGCGGATCCACGAGAGCATCAGCCCCGGATACCGCTCGCTGGTCGCGACGTAGGCCGTCACCGCCTGGCGCACCTGCTCTTCCGGTGACGCCTCGCCGTCCACGCTCGCCGCGATCTCGGAGATCATGAACCTGTTGGTCTCGCGCAGCAGCGCGAAGAAGCAGTCCTGCTTGTCGGCGAATTCCTGATAGAAGGTACGGCGCGACATCTGTGCCACGCGCACGATGTCGGCGATCGTGGTCTCCCGGTATCCCGACTCGGTCACGCACCGCAGCATCGCGGCGAGGAGACGTCCCCTCGTCGACGACGCGTCGCTCGACCACAGTTCCACAGCAGTGAGGATATGCCCCTTGTGCTCGCGCGGTACGCATGAGTACCGTCGTGGTACGCACGCGTACCACGACATGGGAGGCGACGACGCGATGAGTGCACCGGTCCTGGACGACGAGACGGCCCTGCCACCCGCGACGCGCCTGCCGTCGCCGGTGCAGGGACTGGCCGCGGTGACCTCCCGCCGCCTGTTCTTCGGACGCCTCCACGACCGCTTCGGCTCGGCGTTCACCGTCGACCTGCCGGTCTTCGGACCGTCCGTGGTCATCTCCGACGCCACGCTGGCGCGCGAGCTGTTCACCGCCGGCGACAAGGTCATCAACGTCCAGCCGAACCTGGGCCGCATCCTCGGGGCCGGTTCGATCTTCTCGCTCGAGGGACGCGAGCACCGGGCGCGCCGCAAGCTGCTGACCCCGCCGCTGCACGGGAAACGGATGAAGACCTACGAGCAGATCGTGGAGGAAGAGGTCCGGGCCGAGACCTCCACCTGGCCGACGGAGACCGAGTTCGCCTCCATGGAGCCGATGATGCGGATCACGCTCAACGTGATCCTGCGCGCCGTGTTCGGCGCCGTCGGCAAGGACCTCGACCACCTGCACCGCCTGATCCCGCCCACCGTCGTCGCCGGCTCACGCGCGGCGACCGTCCCCGAACTCCCCCGCGTGCTGGGCAGGGTCGACCCCAACCGGCGATACGCACGCCTGCACGCCGAGTGCATGGAGTACCTCGCCGACCTGATCACCAGGTCTCGCAACGATCCCGTGCTCGAGGAGCGCGACGACATCCTCGCACTGATGCTGCGCAGTCGCTACGACGACGGAACCCCGATGAGCGACGCCGAGATCGCCGACGAGCTGGTGACCATGCTCGCCGCCGGGCACGAGACGACGGGGACAACCCTCGCGTGGGCGTTCGAGCGCATCCGTCGCCACCCCGACATCCTCGCCCGCCTGGTCGCCGAGGTCGACGAGGGCGGCAGCGAGTACCGGCACGCGACCATCCTGGAGACGCAGCGCAGCCGGCCGGTGATCGACTTCGCCGCGCGCCACGTGGTCGCCGAACACCTCGAGCTCGGCCCGTGGCGGATTCCGCGCGGATACAACGTCATGGTCTCGATCGCGCTGCTCCATGACGACAGCCGCGAATTCGCCGACCCGGACCGCTTCGACCCGGGCCGGTTCCTCGGCACCACCCCGTCGCCGGCGTGGCTCCCCTTCGGCGGCGGCACCCGGCGCTGCATCGGGGCCGCGTTCGCGACGATGGAGATGGACGTGGTGCTGCGGACCGTGCTGAGCGAGTTCGAGGTGCTCCCTACCGACGCCCGCCCGGAGCGCTTCTTCTCCCGCGGGGTCGCCTACGCCCCGTCCCGCGGCGGGCGCCTCGCCGTGCGTCGGCGCGCCTAGCGCCTATCGCAACCCGGAGAGCGTGATCCACCGCACTGCCTGCGTGTGACCTTGGTCATCGAACGCGCTCGAACATGCCGCGACGCCGGTTGTCCCGGAATTGCGCCATGCGCTGGGCATTCACCGCAAAGCTAACGCCGTTATCACGGCGTGATCGTAACTCCGCAGGTCACGGCGTCGACGTGACCTGACCGTTACCAACCCGTATGGTCGGCCACGGTCCAGATCAACCACCTTTCCGACCCCGGGTGGTGAAGGAGGAACAAAGACCATGCGTATGACCAAGACCCACATGACCAAGCTCGTCACCCGTGCCGCAGTCGTCGGCGCCCTGACCGCCGCCCCGCTGACCATGCTGGCGTCCAACGCCTCGGCCGACTCGGGCAACTGGGACGCCGTCGCCCAGTGCGAGAGCGGTGGCAACTGGGCCATCGACACCGGCAACGGCTACTACGGCGGCCTGCAGTTCTCCCAGAGCACCTGGGAGGCCAACGGCGGCTCGGGCAACCCGGCCAACGCCTCGCGCGAGGAGCAGATCCGCGTCGCCGAGAACGTGCTGGCCACCCAGGGCCCGGGCGCCTGGCCGACCTGCGGCGCCTACCTCTGATCTTTCCGGCGCCCCGCGTGCCGTGAGCCAGATGCACACGAGGCCGGTGAGTCCGTCGACGGACTCACCGGCCTCTGTCGTGTCCGGCCGTGTGGCCGGACTCAGTCGCTCTTCTCCTCGGCACCCTTCTCCTCGGCGCCGGGATCGCCGTCGGAGGACTCGTCGAGTGCGCTGACCGCGATCCCGTAGGGCAGGAACCGGACCTTGCGCCGCGGGTCGGTGTTGTTCTTGTTGGCGCGCAGGGCGTCGAGCTCGGTCGCGAAGACCTGCTCCACGCGTGCACCGCCGTCGTCGTCGACGTAGAAGACCGCCCACACGCCGGCACCCGCCTCGCCGGTGGTCTCCGGGCGCGGCTGGGTCCTGGTGCGGCCCCGCGCCGCGTCGTCGAAGAACATCGAGAAGGCCCCGGCGCCCGGCTGGCCCTCGAAGAGCTTGCCGAACACCTCGCGGAGTCCGTCTCCGGCCTCACGCGCGAATCGGTCGAAGTCCTCGGGGCCGAAGTTGAAGGCTCCGCCCCCGAATCCACTGTTGTCGGACATGGCGTTCCCATCTGGCGAGCTGTGCGGCCGACCGTGCGGCCGGCGCCGCCTCCAGTCTCCTCAGATTCCGCGTGACGCGCCACCACGAGGTCGGGCGTCAGCCCGAAGCGCCGCTCGACTCCGACCTCTCGGCCTCCTCCAGCCGCCGATGCAGACGCTCGCGGACGTCGTCGGCGGTGTACGCCCTCCGCCGGCGCTGATCCCTCGCCACCAGCACGCCGCCGGTCGCGACGCCCACCGCACCCGCCAGACCGAACCACTTCCACACACTCCCCATGCGGGCAGCTTAGGCCCGTCGGCGGCCCGGTGGCCGACGCCCGTCCCGGGCTCTAGTCTTCGGACATGCCCCGCAGCCACCGACGCCCGCCCACCGATTTCTCCGGGCGCCCGGGCGGGGTCTCTCTGACGTCCGCGCTCGACGCGACGAGAACCGGGGACATCTGGCTGTTCCGCGGACACTCCGGACCCGACCGCGCCATCCGCACCCTGACCAATGCGCCGGTGAACCACGTCGCCATGGCTGTCTGCATCGACGACCTGCCGCCCCTGCTCTGGCACGCCGAGCTCGGCGACACACTGGCCGACGTGTGGACCGGCTCGCGGCACCGCGGGGTCCAGCTGCACGACGCGCGCGAGGCCGTCGAACAGTGGATGGTGCGCTACGAGCAGGCGTGCTGGCTCCGCCAGCTCACCCCGGAGGTCACCCGTCCCCACGAGGACAGACTCCTGCAGGTGATCGCCCGGCTGGACGGCACGCCCTTCCCCACCACCGCCCGCCTCGCCGGCCGGTGGTTCCGCGGACGCGTCCCGAACTCGGCCGACCTCGTCCGCGGAATCCCCTACCTCGAACGCAAGGTCGGCCGGCGGCGGTCCCGGCGGGATGGCGATCCCGCCGCCGAGCGGACCGGCCTGGAGACCGCCTACTGCGCCGAGGTCGTCGGTATCACCTACCGCGACATGGGGATTCTCGACACCACCAAGGATGCCAACTGGTTCGACCCGGGACGCTTCTGGAGCGGGGACCGGCTCCCGTTGCATCCGCCGTACTCGCTGGGCGAGGAGGTCGCCGTGCACCTCGATCGATGAACAGCCGAGATGCCGCTGCGCATAAAACGATTGACGCCGCCGCCGGCGGTGCGATGAACTGACCGGCCGGTGCGGGCCACGAACCGGCACCGATCAGATCCGTCATCCGAGGGGGAACACCATGCCCGAGATGATCGCACCGAGGGTACTCAACTTCGCGTCGATCCTCGACGACACGACAAGGGCTCAGGCACAGGAGATCTCGTCGCTGCCGTTCATCCACCCGCACGTCGCGCTGATGCCCGACGCCCACGCCGGCAAGGGATCGGCGGTCGGCACGGTCATCCCGACCGTCGACGCCGTGATCCCGGCCGCGGTCGGCGTCGACATCGGTTGCGGGATGATCGGCGTGCAGACGTCTGTCGCCGCCGAGGACATCGCCGGCTTCGACCTCGCCGATCTGCGGCACCGGGTCGAGGCGACGATCCCGTTGTCACCGGGCAACTACAACACGACGCTGCGGTACTCGCACACGCGGGCCCGCATCGACTCGCTCGAGGAGATGGCGTCGGCCGAGGGCGTCGACCTGTCGCATTCGCCGAAGTGGCGAGAGCAGCTGGGTTCGCTCGGGGGCGGCAACCACTTCATCGAGTTGTGCGAGCAGGTATCCGGCGACGGCACGGGCAGCGTCTGGCTGTTCCTCCACTCCGGCAGCCGCGGTGTGGGAAACAAGATCGCGCAGAAGCACATCCGGATCGCGCAGAAGCTGTGCCGCCGGTGGCACATCCCCCTGGCTCATCCCGATCTCGCGTACCTGGCCTCGGGCACGGACGAGTTCGGCGCCTATATCCGCGAGTTGCGCTGGGCGCAGGCCTTCGCCTACGAGAACCGCGCCGAGATGATGGACCGGTTCGTCACCGTGTTCGGCGAGTGGTTGGCCGACAACTCGTTCCGGCCTCGAAAGAGGCTCGAGGAGCGCCGCATCAACTGCCACCACAACTACACCGAGAAGGTCGAGATCGCCGGCGCGAAGGTGTGGCTGACCCGCAAGGGCGCGATCGACGCGAGCGTCGGCACCCACGGTCTCATCCCGGGATCGATGGGCACGGCGTCCTACGTCGTGCGCGGCAAGGGCAACGAGTCGGGGCTGTTCTCCGCACCGCATGGTGCGGGCCGTGCCTTCTCGCGGTCCGCCGCGCGCAAGAGGTTCACGCTCGACGATCTCGCCGAGGCGATGACCGGCATCGAGTACCGGCACGGCGAGGAGTGGATCGACGAGATCCCGGCGGCCTACAAGCCGATCGACCAGATCATGGCCGACGCCGCCGAGCTCGTCGAGGTCGAGGCGGTGTTGCGTCAGCTGATGAACGTGAAGGGCGTGTGAGGCCGGCGGCGCGCCTAGATCGTCATCGTCTCCCGGACGGCGGCCTCGGCGCCGGCACCACCGGCACCCGACGAGGTGACACGGCCGCTCTCGAGCACGTAATACTGTTGCGCCGCTTGGAGGGCGAAGCCGATGTGCTGCTCCACGAGCAGCACGCCGAGGCCTCCGCGCCGGGTGAGCGCGGTGATGGTCTGCTCGATCTCGGCGACCACCGAGGGCTGGATGCCCTCGGTGGGTTCGTCGAGGATCAGCATGCGCGGTTCGGTGATGAGCGCCCGCGCGATGGCGAGCTGCTGGCGCTGGCCGCCCGACAGCAGGCCGGCGCGTCGTCCCAGCAGCTCCTTCAGCGCCGGGAACATCTCCAGCATCTCCTCGATCAGTTCCTTGCCGCGCTTCCGGCCGTCCGCGACGACCTGCAGGTTCTCCGCGGTCGTGAGGTGCGGAAAGCTCTGTTGGCCCTGTGGGACATAGGCGATGCCCTGTTTCACCCGCGCGCTCGGCCGTGCCCTGGTGATGTCGACGCCGTCGAAGGTGACCGCGCCCCTGGTGGTCTTGACGAGCCCGACCACCGCACGGAGCAGCGTGGTCTTGCCGGCGCCGTTGTGGCCCATGACCGCGACGACGCCGTCGGCCGGGACCTCGATGTCCACGCCGTGGATGACCTCGGTCCGGCCGTACCCGGCGCAGACCCCCGACAGTTTCAGCATCGCCGTCAGCCCTTCTTCTCGATCGACGCCGATTCGACGCCCGCGGCGTCCTCGGTCTCGGCGGCGATCTCCTCGAGTTCCTCGCCGCCGGCGGCGGTTCCGAGGTAGACCTCCTGGACCTTCGGGTTGGCCTGCACCTGAGCGACCGTGCCCTCGGCGATCACCTGGCCGCGGGCGAGCACGGTCACCGACGTCGCGAACGCCCGCATGAAGTCCATGTCGTGTTCGACGACGACCACGGTCCGCTCACCGCCGATGCGGCGCAGCAGGTTCCCGGTCTCCTCCCGCTCCTCGTGGCTCATGCCGGCGACCGGCTCGTCGAGCAGCAGCACCGAGGCGTTCTGCACGAGCAGCATGCCGATCTCCAGCCACTGCTTCTGTCCGTGCGCGAGGACGCCGGCCGGGGCGTCCCGCAGGTCCTGCAGGCCGATCGTCTCGAGCGCCTCGGCGATGGAGTCCGGGATCTGCGACGGCCGTCGACGGAGCATGGTCCACACCGATCGCCCGGCGCCGGCGGCGATGTCGAGGTTCTGCAGGACGCTGAGCTCTTCGAAGACGCTGGCGGTCTGGAAGGTCCGGCCCACGCCGAGTCGGGCGATCTGGTGGACCTTCTTGCCGATGAGCTCGACACCGGACTTCTGGATCGAGCCGGTCGCCTTCACCAGACCGGTGATCGCGTCGATGATGGTGGTCTTGCCGGCGCCGTTCGGGCCGATCAGGAACCGCAGGTCGCCCTGCATCAGCGTCAGGTCCACCCCGGACACGGCCTTGAACCCGTCGAACTCGATGGTGAGATCACGCACCTGCAGGTAGTCGCTGTCCATTCCGGCATTTCCGCCGGCGACGGGTTCGACGACGCCGGTCGTCTCGGTTCCGCTCACGAGGACGCTCCTACCTTGGTCGTGGACACCTCGTCGATGTCACCCGTGGGTGCCGGATCGGACGGTTTCCGGCGGCGCCACCTGAACAGCGCCCCGAGTCCGGCAAGGCCGGCCGGGAAGAAGCCGACCACGACGATGAACAGGATGCCCTGCGCATAGGTCCATCCGGACGGGAAGTTCTCCGACAGGCTCGTCTGCGCCCATGCGACCGCGATCGCGCCCAGCACCGGACCGAGCAGCGTGGTGCGACCGCCGATCGCGACGCCGATCAGGAACGCGATCGACGGGACGATGCCGACGTCGGCGGGCGAGATGATGCCCACGATCGGCACGAACAGCGCGCCGGCGATGCTCGCGAAGAGGGCTGCGACCGCGTAGGCGACGACCTTCACGTTGGCCGGGTCGTAGCCGAGGAAGCGGACCCGCTCCTCCTGGTCGCGGACGGCGACCAGGAGTTCGCCGTAACGGCTGTACATCAACTGCCGGGTGAGGGCGACCACGATCAGCAGCGTCGCGGCGGCGATGTAGAACAGCAGGTGCCGGTTCACCGGGTCGTTGAGCGCGAGCCCGAAGAAGCTGCGGAAACGGTTGAGCCCGTTGCTGCCGCCGGTGGTCTGCTGACCGATCAGCAGGATCGCGAAGGCGGCGGCCAGCGCCTGCGACAGGATCGCGAAGTAGGCGCCCTTGACCTTGCGCTTGAACACGCCGAAGCCGAGCAGGACCGCGATCAGGGTGGGCACGAACAGGATTCCGAGGATCGTCACCACCGGCGAGGCGAACGGCCTCCAGTAGCCCGGCAGTTCGCGGATGCCGGCGATCTGCATGAAGTCGGGGACGTCGTCGCCGCGGAGTTCGGCGTCGGAGATCTTCAGGTGCATCGCCATGATGTAGGCGCCGAGACCGAAGTAGACGCCCTGCCCGAGGGTGAGCATGCCGCCTCGGCCCCACGCCAGGCCGATGCCGACGGCGACGATGCCGAAGCAGAGGAACTTGCCGAGCAGGTTGAGGCGGAAGTCCGAGAGCATCGCGGGCGCGACGCCGAACAGGAGTGCCGCCGCGACGGCGAAGCCGGCGTACACCTTCCAGTGGTCGGAGAGATGGTCCTTCACACGAGACTCCTCGTCTGGACCGTGAACAGGCCCTGGGGGCGGATCTGCAGGAAGATCACGATGATCACGAAGACGGCGACCTTCGCCACCGAAGCGGTCGTGCTGTATTCGATGAAGGAATTGAGGATGCCGAGGGCGATCGCGGCGATGACCGCACCCTTGATCTGACCGAGACCGCCGATGACGACGACCAGGAACGCGTCGATCAGGTAGGTCATGCCGGTGTTGGAGCTGGTCGAGCCGATGAGGGTCAACGCCACGCCGGCGACGCCGGCGAGGCCGGACCCGATGAAGAAGGTCGTGATGTCGGTTGCCCGGCTGTCGATTCCGCTCGTCTCGGCAAGGTCGCGGTGCTGCACGACGGCGCGGATGCGGCGGCCCATCGGGGTGTACCTCATGACCACCGAGATCGCCACGACCGCGATGACGGCCAGCAGCATGATGAACAGCCGGGTCTTGGGCACCACCGCGCCGAGGACGTCGACGCCGCCCGACAGCCACGACGGGGCGGTGACGTCGACGGCGGGCGCACCGAAGATGTCACGCGCGAGCTGCTGCAGGATGAGGCCGACGCCGAACGTCACCAGCAGGGTGTCGAGCGGACGGTCGTACATCCGTTTGATCAGGGCGACCTCGAGGATCACCCCCATCAGGCCGCCGACGAGGAACCCGATGACCAGCGAGACGAGGAGGGACACATCGGCATTCGAGACCAGGTACTCCTGCACCGAGTACGCGGTGTAGGAGCCGGCCATGATGAATGCGCCGTGGGCCATGTTGATCACGCCCATCTGACCGAAGGTCAACGACAGGCCGAGCGCTGCGAGCAACAGGATCGAGCCGAGACTCAATCCCGTGAAGAGCTGTCCGATAACGGTTTCCACGTCACCATCCGTTCGCTGTGGGTGTGCGTCGCCGGGCGCCGGCACCGGGACACGCAGGTGACCCGCCCCGCGCGAGCGCGAGACGGGTCACCGGATGATCAGTTGCCCAGGCCCTTCGCCCACGGGTAGTTCTCGAGGTACGGGTCCGGCTCGATCGGCTGGCCCGAATCCCACACCGTGTAGATCAGGCCGTCGGGACGGATCTCGCCGATGCGTGCGGTCTTCGTGATGTGATGGTTGTCGCCGTCGAGGGTGACCGTGCCCTCAGGAGCGTCGAAAGTGACTCCGCCGGAAGCCTTCTTGACCTCTTCGACGTCGAACGACTTGGCCTTCTCCACGGTGTTCTTCCACAGGTACACCGACGTGTAGGCCGCCTCCATCGGGTCCGAGGTGGGCTTGTTGGCGCCGTAGGCGTCCTTGTAGTCCTGGACGAAGGACTTGTTCTGCGGGTTGTCGACGGTCTGGTAGTAGTTCCACGCGACCAGCTGGCCGGCGATGTTCTCCACCCCGATGCCGCCGACCTCCTCCTCCGCGATCGACACCGACACGACCGGCATCTGCTGCGGGGTCAGGCCGACGTTCTTGTACTCGCGGAAGAAGGCGACGTTGGAGTCGCCGTTGAGGGTGTTGAACACGGCGTCGGCGTCGGCGGCGCGGACCTTGTTGACGATGGTCGAGAAGTCCGTCGAGCCGAGCGGGGTGTAGTCTTCGCCCTTGATCTCGATGCCGTTGGCGTCCGCGTAGGCCCTGATGATGCGGTTGGCGGTCTGCGGGAAGACATAATCGCTGCCGACCAGGTAGAGGGACTTGACGCCCTTCTCCTTCAGGTACTCCAGGGCCGGGACGATCTGCTGGTTGGTGGTGGCGCCCGTGTAGAAGATGTTGGGCGAGGACTCGAGACCCTCGTACTGCACCGGGTAGTAGAGCAGGGCGTTGTTGTCCTCGAAGACCGGCAGCATCGCCTTGCGGCTCGACGACGTCCAGCCGCCGAACACCGCGGCGACGCAGTCGCTGGAGATGAGCTTCTCGGCCTTCTCCGCGAACACCGTCGGCTCCGACGCGCCGTCCTCGCCGATCAGCTGGATCTGCTTGCCGAGGACGCCGCCGTTGTCGTTGATCTGCTCGACCGCGAGTTTGATCGAGTCACGCACCGTGACCTCGGAGATCGCCATCGTGCCCGACAGCGAGTTCAGCGAACCGACCTTGATGGTGTCCCCGTCGGTCTTGACGCACGAGGTCCCGCCCGAGGCCGATTCGTCGCTCGCGGAACTGCCGCACGCGCTCAGCGCGAGGGCCACTGCGGACAGTGCTGCGGGGATCATGATGCCGTACCGCCGACGGCGTGTGGGGGTGACGGCGGACGGCAAGGAACTGAACGGCATCCGGTGGCCTTTCTCAATACGTCTCGGAATCGGCTCGGTCGGGCCCAGAGAGACCGGTGCACCTTCGCACCGAACGACCCCCCGATCGGATACGCGATGCCACGAACCCGGCGAAGTCGCGTATGGGAGGTAAACGTATTGATGGTTTGTTACGCCGCGATGACCCGAGGTGAATTCCCCGTTTCCGCTTCACGGGGCCTCACGTCGGATTCACGCCATCGAATCTTGTTGTGGTCAGGGGCATTTCGGACAGATCTCCCACGGGACGATCAGGATGCCCCGCCGTGGACGCTCAGTGGGAGAAGGCCGCCTCGACCTCGTCGCGACTCATCTCGGGGTCGGTCCCGAGCTCGTATCGCGGAAGGGTGTGCGGCACATCGGTGCCGCCGGCGACGCGGCGCTTCGCGGCCCGGAACTCCGGAACCTCCCCCATCGTCAGGTGGGCGGTGTTGATGATGCTCCAGACCAGAGCGCGTCGGGCCCGACGCTCCACCGGGTTCGGCGGCCGGTAGGAGATGAGCTGCTGCGCCCAGCGGGGCTGGATGTCGCGGATCGCCCAATCCACCGCCGCCTGCGCGCGGTTGCGCAGATTCACCCCCGTCGCCATCGCGTTGCCGTGTGTCAACGCGAGGCGCGGGAGGTACGACCGGAGGCATTCGAGGGTCTCCGCCTTGGTCGCCGGCAGATCCGTTCCTCCGAGCGCATGCCCGACTCGCACGAATTCGCCGTAGTACCGGTCGATCTCGGCGCCGCGCAGGGGACGCGGATGGTAGATCTCGTGGGCCGTCGCGATGCCCCAGACGACCGTCGCGTAGTTCCACCGCAGCCACTCCGGGTCGTCGGCGTCGTAGACCGCGCCGTCGGGCCGCACCCCCTTGATGGTGTGGTGCATCGCCCGGACCGTTCGGGCGAGTCGTTCGGCGGTCTCGGTCGATCCGTATGCCGTGCCCATGAAGAAGGCCAGCGAGTGCCCGAGTCGGGTCGTCGCGCCGTCGGGGTCGATGGACGTCGTGGGCGTCCCGTCCTCCTTGCGCCGGACCAGGCGCGAATGATGCATGCCCATCCAGTAGATGGACGGGTCGAGTCGTTCGATGTATGACGCGGCCTGCAGGCCGAAGATCAGCGCCGGGGTGTGCGAGTGGACGTACCAGGTGGCGCTGTCGGGCCCGAACCATCCGGGGTCGCCCGTCGGATTCTCGAAGTCCATGCCCCGGAAGAACTTCGCGCGGACGTTCTCGTCGAACTTCCCGTTCAGCCACGAACCGACGACCTCGTGCGGCAGCGCGAGCGGCACCCGCCCGGGCGAGGGGAGCTTGACCGACGGGATTCTCACCTGCGGCAGATCTGCCGTCGCGGGCGCGTTCATGGGTCGTCCTCTCCGTGTGCGCCGATCCCCGTCCGAGCACGTCCCGAACCTATCGGCGACACATTGTGGTCACGGCTGTACCCAGATTAACCCTTTGGGCACACCCGTGACCAGACCTTGCCGGCGACGGCCTCCCGCCGTCTATGGTGGAACGATGTCGAGTCCGACCCGATGGGCCGGCGTCCCGCTCGCGGATCGCCGCGCCGAGCGCCGTGCGAGCCTGATCTCCGCGGCCTTCGACATCTTCGGCGGAACCGGCCCCGAGGCGGAGCTCTCGGTGCGGTCCGTCTGCCGTCACTGCGGCTTCAACACGCGCTACTTCTACGAGAGCTTCACCGACACCGACGAACTCCTCGGCGCTGTCTACGACGCCACGGCCGCCGAGCTCGCCGAGGTGGTCGCGGACGCGATGGCGGCCGCCGGGCCGTCGGTGCGGGCACGCACGCGTGCCGGTATCCGGGCGGTCCTCGGGCACGCGTCGCAGGACCCACGACGCGGCCGCATCCTCTTCACCGAGGGCCGCAGCAACCCGGTCCTCGTCGAGCGACGGGCCGCCACGCAGGACATGTTGTTCCAACTCGCGTTCGCCGAGTCGGATCCCCGAGAGCCCGATCCCCTGCCCGCCAAGGTCCGGGCGGCGATGTTCACCGGCGCGATGGCCGAACTGGCCCAGCAGTACCTGGCCGGCAACCTGGGCGACGACCTGGACCGGGTCGTCGACGAGGTGGTGGAGACGCTGCTTCCCTCGCGCCGCGCTTCTGCATGAGGCCTCACCCCGCCGGCCGCGACCCCGTCCGAGCCAGGGCCCGCACCGGCGCCGGCCCCATGCCCCGGTCGAGCGCCGCGATCATCATCACGACGCCGATCCCCGACAGGATCAACGACGTGCCGAAGAGGGTCGGGAACCCGAACAGGTCGCCGATGATGCCCGCGGAGAATCCGGCCGCCCCCTGGACGCCGACCACCGCGCATGCGTAGAGCGTGTAATCGCTTCCCTCGTGCCCCTTTTCGCAGGCGTCCATCATGAGCGTGAACACGGCCACCGTCGCGGCGCCGCCGAGGACGTGTTCGGCGAGACTCGCGGTCACCACGATCCAGAAGCCGCCGGCGCCGAGCGCGGCGACGAGGTAGAAGGCCAGGCTCAGGGTCTGGGTGACGCCGCCGAAGAGAAGCGCCGAGCGCCGCCCGAACCGGAACGCCAGCCAGCCGCCGAGCGCCGCACCGGCCAGCGCCCCCGCCGAGGACAGCGCCCCCTCGATGAGGGCGATCTGTCCGAGCGAGAGCCCGATGTCGGACATGAACGGCCCGACGAGCGCCGAGCCCATCGAGTTCCCGAACTTGTACGCCCCGACGACCACGATGAACACGATGACCCCGGGGCGCCGGAGCCGCTGGAGCCATCCGGTGACCAACAGCGCCGGTGACGGACGGCGTTCGCGGGCGACGGCGTCGGCGTCTCGGCCGAGTCGCGAGCGTCCGACGAGGAACCAGACGGGCACGGTCACCGCGAACAACATGACCGACATGGCCACGAAGAGCGTGCGCCACCCCGCGATCGAGAAGAGCCAGAGCAACCCGCCGCCACCGACGATCATGCCGATCCGGTAGGCGCCGACCTGGATTCCGTTGCCGGGACCGCGTTGCCGCGGTCCGAGCGTCGCGACGGCGAGGCCGTCGGTCGCGATGTCCTGCGTCGCGGACGCCAGGTTGATCACCGCGATGCCGATGAGCATCCAGACGAGGGTTCCGGACAGGTCCAGACATGCGAGAACGAGCGCGACGGCAGCCGAGGTGAGCTGCGTCGCCAGTAGCCAGCGTCGTCGCGTGGCGTACCGGTCGACGTACGGCGCCCACAGGAACTTCAGTCCCCACGGAGCGAACAGGAGTCCGTACACGCTGATCTGGGTGAGCGAGTAGCCCTCCTCGCGGAGGATGACCGGGACGGCCTGGCTGAAGAATCCGTAGGGCAGACCCTGCGCGAAGTAGAGGGCGGTGAGCAGCAGCAAGGTGCTGCCGGCCAGCGCGCCCGTGCGCGACGGAGTCGACATGGCAGACATCATGCCTCAGCCGGGGTGGGCGCTCAGCCGTCGAGTTCCGCGTGCGCGAACACATGCGGCACCGGGCGAGCCGCCATGGTGGGATCGGCGGTCAAGCCGCCATGGTGGGATCGGCGGTCAAGCCGCCATCGCCGGGAACGCCAGGGACACCAGCATGAGGGCGAGCAGGAAGATCCCCGCACCCTGCCACGTCGGCCAGGTACCGCCGCGGCGGTAGACCCGGTACCCGTTGACCAGCGCGCCGACGCCACCGAGGAAGAAGGCCGCCGGAACCAGCGAACCGACGACCATGCTGTCACGCGCGGTCGCGAGGAAGATCGCGCACACGACGGCGGCCACGACGACGACCGCCAGCACGTAGAGCACCGCGGAGCGATACGCAGCCGGGTCCTGCCAGCGCTTCTCCACATCGGCACGTCCGCGATCGATGGGATTGTGTGCATCAGTCATGACCAGGGCGTACCCGCATGGGGCGACCCCTGAAACCATGACCGCGACCACCCCCGACAGCGGCACGGCCGGGAAGTCCCCACCCGCTCTGGGTAGGACTACTCATGACCCCGGCGCGCCCCGGGGACCATGGTCGGTACATGACCACACCCAGCAGCATGTACGGCGGTGCACCGGGCGCCGCGACGCTTGCCCGGATCTCCGCCGAGTTCGACGCCATCGCCCAGCAGATGTCCTCCGTGTCCGCCGACTTCGACGAGCTCAAGCGCCTGGTCGAACGCTCCGAGACCCCGGTCGCGGAACCCGGCGCGACGCCGGCCCCCTCGCTGACCGTCGAGCCCGGGGACGCCGCGTCGCCACCGATCGCCCAGCGGGCCGAGACCCCGGGCGTCGCGCCGGCGCCCGGGCACCAGCCGACGCCCCCGCTCATCCCGCCGACGACCGCCGCCCGCCCTGATCAAAGGCCTCCGATTCCCGCGGTTCCGCAGCCATCCCCACCGCAGCGACCGGCGTCGCCGCAACCGTCGTCTCCGTCGCCCAAGGGCCCGTGGACGCCCGACTGGGCCGCCATCGGCCGACAGCAGCCGCCGCATCCGGCCTACGCGCCGCAGCCGCAGCGTCCGTTCACCCCGCAGGCACCGTTCAGCCCACAGCCTCCGTTCATCCCGCAGCACCCGTTCACCCCGCAACCCGGACGCCCGCCCGCTCCCCCGGTTTCCGACCGCATCTCCGACGCCGTCGAGCGCGGCCTCATCGGCAAGGTCCTCGCGGTCGCCGGCGTCGGCGTGACCCTTGTCGGCGTCGTCCTGCTGCTGGTTCTGGCCGCGCAGGCGGGCATCCTGCGTCCCGAATTCCGGGTGGCCGGTGGCGCGGCCCTCTCCGCAGCGCTCGTCGGCGCGGGGATCTGGCTGCAGCGCAAGCGAGATGGCCGCATCGGGGCGATCGCCCTGGCCGCGACCGGGCTCGCCGCCGGCTACCTGGACGTCCTGGCCGCGACCAAGATCTACGAGTGGCTGCCGGTCGTCGCGGGACTGACCACCGCAGGCGTGATCGCCGCGGCCGGACTTGTCCTCGCATACCGGTGGGACAGTGAACATCTCGGGATTCTCGTGGTCGTTCCCCTCATCGCGCTGGCACCGGTGCTGACCGGCGGCCTCGACATGACGCTCATCGCGTTCATGGTGATGCTCGCGATCGCGTCGTCGTGGGTCCAGGTGGGCCACGACTGGATCTGGCTGCACGCGCTGCGACTCGCCGCCCCGACGATCCCGCTGACCTTGGTGGGCGCGTCTGCCCTGAGCGGCCCGAGCGGCGACCTGGCCGGCCTCGGCCTCGAGTTCTCCGCCGCGACGCTGATCGTCGTCGTCCTCGGTCTGGCCGGTGCGCTGGTCGCCATGCCGACGACCCGGTTCCGCGAGGTCACTGCCGGACTCGCGGCCGCGACGACGTTCCCGGTCCTGTTCGCCGGCGCGGTGATGGACACCGCGGGCGCGGTGTCGCTGCAGACGGCCACCGCAGTCCTCGTGATCGGCACGACCGTCGTCTGCTCGCTGGTCAGGTCCGCGCGGTTCGAGCCGCTGCCCGACGTGGTCGCCCAGATCTGGTCGGCGACCGCACTGGTCATCACGTTCGTCGCGCTCCTCATTTCCTTCGACGGCCGCGTCGCGGTGTCGGCGATCCTCGGCCTGGCCCTCGTCACGGCCCTTGTCGCCCGCGCCTGGTCGTCGACGTCGGTCGTCCTGCTGGTGGGCGGCACCATCGTCTGGACGATCGGCTTCGGGATGCTCCTCTCCGATCTGGCGCCCTACGTGCTGGCCGACGCCGCACGCATGGAGACCCACGCGTCGCTCGCGGTCGTGTTCGCCGCACTGCTGGCGGTGGCGGGCGCGATCATCCTCGCCGACAACTGGATTCGCCTGACCGACCGCGACGTCGTCGGCCTCGCCTACACCGTGCTCGGCGTCGTCGCCGTGTACACGGCCACCGCGATCTGCGTGACCTCCGGCGTGCTGCTGGCCGGCGCGGACGGATTCCTCGGCGGTCACGTCGCCGCCACCACCTGCTGGGTCGTCATGGCCGGCGGGTTGCTCGCCCACGCGCGCCGACGCCGTGGCGGCCGGCGGACCGCAGCCGTCACCGGAGGGCTGGTGCTGGTGGCCGCGGCGATGGCCAAGCTGTTCCTCTTCGACCTCGCCACGCTCGACGGCATCTCCCGCGTGATCGTGTTCATGGTGACCGGCCTGCTCCTGCTCGGGCTCGGCGCCTGGTACGCGCGGGCCCTGCACGACGACGGCACCCCGGGGCAGCAGCAGCCGAATCCCCCGGCGCCCATGCCCCCGGCCCCGATGCCCCAGCCGGGTACTCCGGCCGGCCACTGACGGTCTCGGAGAGTCGCCGCGACGCCGTTTCCCATCCGCCCCTCGGATCCCCTGAGCGCGTGGGAGACAGCGTCGCGCGATCAACTGTGACATTCGCCCGCCACCCTGCCGCGATCGTTCGCAGACCTTACTGTTCGTCGGGTGACCAGCGATCAACGTGCAGCGGAGCGGGTTCCGGCGGCCGTGTACATCATGGCGTGTTGCACGTTCCTGATGTCGACCAGCGAGTTCATCATCGCCGGGCTGCTCCCCGACCTGGCCGCCGACTTCGGGATCTCCGAGGCCCGCGCCGGGTTGACGGTCACGGTGTTCGCGTTCGGGATGATCGGCGGCGCACCGTTGATGGCGCTGCTGACCGCACGCGTCCAGCGCAAGGTGACACTGGCGTCGTCGTTGGTGGTGTTCTCCGGCGGCATGCTGGTGTCAGTGCTCACCGACGACTTCTGGGTGCTGATCGCGGCAAGGTGCGTCGCCTCGGTGGCGACGAGTGGGTTCTGGACGGTCGGCGGCCTCGTCGCGGCCGATCTGGCCGGACCCGCGCGCCGGGCCGGCGCGATAGCGATCGTGCAGGGCGGCGGGATGATGGCCAACGTCGTCGGCGTCCCCCTCGGGTCGTTCGCCGGCCAGATGTTCGGTTGGCGCACCGCGTTCTGGGCGCTCGCGGCCCTCGCCGTGGTCGCCGCGGCGGTCGTGGTCACGACGGTCCCGCGCGACCGCCACGAACGCCCGAGACTGTCGCTGCGACAGGAGGTCTCGGGTGTGCGCTCACTGCGGCTGTGGCTGGTGCTGGCGACCTGCGTCGCGGTCGCGGGCGGGACGCTGTCGGTGTTCGCCTTCGCCTCGCCGATGCTGACCGGAGTCGCCGGGCTCGACGCGTCGCTCGTGCCGGTCGCGTTGGGCGTCTTCGGTGTCGGTGCCACCGTCGGCCAGATCACCGGCGGCCGGCTCGGCAACGCGCGCCCGCACCGCACCGCCGCGATCGCCATGGTCGCCACCGCGGTCGTCACCGGCTCGCTGCTCGCGTTCTGCGGTCACTCCTGGGCCGCGGTGGCGTTGCTCGGGCTGCTCGGGTTCACCGGCATGGCGGCCTTTCCCGTCCTGGTCTCGCTGTCGATGCATCACGGCAGCGAGGCGCCACTGCTCGCCGCGGCACTGCCGATCGCGTTCGTCAACGTCGGGATCACCGCGGGCAGCTTCCTCGCCGGTGTCGCCCTGGAGTCACAACTGGCCGCCCGCGGGCCTCTCGTCGTCGGTCTCGCCGCGAGCCTGCTCGCGCTGATCCCGTTCGCGGCGCTGCTGATCATGAACGCTCGCCATCGCCCCGACACCCGGATGGTCGACGCCACGCACACCCCCGGCACCATCGCCTCGTAGGGACATCGGCGCGCGCAGCCGGGCCGCCTCCCGGCCCGGCGGTTGTCGTCGGGACGATCCCGGGGCACCCTCGTCACATGACCCCGAAGCTGCACCCCCGCACCGGCCTCGACCTCCGCACGCTGCTCGACGTCGCCTACGAGCAGGCACGCATCGGACTCGATGAGGGCGGCATCCCGATCGGCGCCGCCCTGTTCGCCGCGGACGGCACGCTCCTCGGAGCCGGGCACAACCGCCGGATCCAGGACGACGATCCGTCCGCCCACGGGGAGACCGACGCCTTCCGGGCGGCCGGCCGCCAGCGCGACTACTCGTCGACGATCATGGTCACCACGCTCTCACCGTGCTGGTACTGCTCGGGGCTGATCAGGCAGTTCGGCATCGGGACCGTGGTGATCGGCGAGAACCGCACCTTCTACGGCGGCGAGGACTGGCTGCACGAGAACGGGATCGAGGTGATCGTGCTCGACGACCAGCGCTGCGTCGAGATGATGTCGGACTACATCACCACCCATCCCCAGGTCTGGAACGAGGACATCGGCGTGGCCGACGACGCGGATTCTGCCGAATAACCGCAGCGCTACGGCGATTCAGCTCACCTCGTAACTCAGTCGATAGACCGCCCTGCCCTCGGCGAACTCGAGGATTCCCTTCTTCGCTCCCGGGGTCAGCTTCTCGGTCCCGAGGTTGTCGTGGGGGTTGCCCGGCGGGTTGTCGCGCTCGGTGACGTTGACCAGCGCGTTGCCCGTGAACTGGACGGTGGCGTCGATCGCGCGCTGCTTGCCCTGCGTGAGCTTCAGATGCTTCAGGCACTTGTCGTCGCTGCCCTTGACGCAGATCGGGGCGCCCTCGACGCTCACGACGATCTCGTCCTCCTTGTCGGTGTCGGTCAGCTTCTTCGCCTGCAGGGCGCCCAGTTTCAGCGTGCCGCCGGGAACGGAGGTCACATCCTCGAGCTTGGCGATGTGGGCGCCGCGGATGATGTTGCGCGCCGGGTCTCCTGCCCGATCGTCGAACTTGTGGGAGCCCGACTCGTAGTTGAGGAACAAGCGGTTTCGCGCGGCGTCGATCGCGATGCCCTGGGACATGCTGGGACCGCGGAAGCAGCGTGGCCTCGCCTTGTCGAGGTTCGTCTCCCCTGCGTCGGTCGCATAGAAGTTGCTCCGCACATTGCGACCCAGCGAAGTGCTGAAGAACATCGTGTTCCCGGCCTTCGCGGCTCCCTGGGTTCCCTTCGGGACCTCGTACCGCATCTTGCCGTTGCCGCCGGGCTTCGGGTCGGTCTCCAGCCTCCCGTCGTCCTTGATCGTGTATCGGTACATCCAGTCCCGGGACCCGAGGTTGAACCTGCCCGCGTACAGCTTGTTGCCGTCGACCGTCATGAACGACTGGCCGTACACCTTGCGGTCGGCGCCCTTCGGGCTGATCGAGCCCTTCTGCTGCAAGGCGTTTCGGACGTCGGCGAGTGCGTAGTGGCGGATCGAGTCCGATTCCTGCGGCCCGCCCAGGAAGAGGTGCCCGCCGCCGATCGCCATTCCGCCCGCGTGCGTCGGCATTTCGCCGGCCGAGCGTTTGTCGACCATGACCCAGCCGAGGAGCCGGTGCGGGGTGTTCGCGTCGACGGCGATGATCTTCGCGCGGTCGTCGGCGCCGCCTGAGACGTAGGTGGCGATGAGGAGCGCGTCCCGGCCGCTGTCGTCCCAGTCCTTCCAGTACGCGATGGCCTGAGGGGTGTATCGGCCCAGCTGTTCCTTGGAGAGAATCGGTCCCTCACGGAACCGGCGGTCGTACAGGTACGACGCCGACTCTCCGTGATACCAGCCGCCCGGTGGCGGCTTTGCCGCTGCTGTCGGACTCGCAGCGGACGGTGGTGGTCGCGTTCGGCGGAGCCGCCGACGCGCTCGGCGCGCCCGGTGCCACCATGGCCCCCCCGACGAGGGCGGCGGCTCCGGTGGCGATGATCGAGCGAAAGCGGCGGCGGATCACGTCGTCTCCTTCAACGGCTCGTCGGCGAATGGGGCGTCGGCGAAGGACTCGTCGGCGAATGGGGCGATGGCCCGTCCACTCTTTCCAGGTCCCCGATCACGTTTCCATCCCCCAGATGAGGGGATGGCGGTTGACGGCACCTGGTTCGAGGGCGACGGTGGAGGCGTGGGCCCGGACAGATCGCCGGCGGTCGTACGACGGCGCAAGGACGAGTTGATGCGGCGCGCCGGGTCCGCCTCCACCGTGCGCGAGGTGTTCGACCTGCTGACGACCCGCCTGCCGGGAATCGTTCCGTACAGCAGTGCCGTGTGGACCGCCGCGGACCCGGATTCCGGCCTGCCCAGCTCGCCGACACTCTGGGAGGCCGGCACCTCGGGGAACCGCCGCAGGTGGCGGCAGGACGTCGCTCGCGTCGAGGTCGGCGATTACGTGGCCCTGGGCCGGATCGCCCGTTCCACCAGGGCGCGTCGTGCCCGGCCGCGAGAGCTGCGCGCAGTCCTGGCCTGCGAGAACTCGCCCTGGGCGCTGGTGTCGCTACGACGCGAAGCCGACGAACGCCCCTTCACGGCGGCCGACGAACAACTCGTGGCGGGACTCAGCGAGCCGCTCGGACGACAGGTACGACGTCTCGTGCGCGCCGGTCTGCGCCGCGCACCGGACGGTCGGTTGCCGGCACATCCCGGGCTCCTCGTCTTCGACACGCGCCTGGACCTCGTGGCGACCGGCGACGACGTCGCTCCGTGGCTGTCGTCGCTCGGCGACGAAGCCCACGTGGCGAGCGCTTTCGGCCTGCCGGTCCCGATGTGGGTCGTCGCCGCGGCAGCACGGGCCCTGCAGTCGGCGCAGGAGGGCGGCCACGGTCGCGTCGGGGTGCGGGCGGCCACGATGAGCGAGCAGTGGCTGTTCGCTTAGGCGTCGGTCACCCGCGGTCCCGACGGACGCCCGGACCGCGTCGTCGTGGCGCTCGACGCCGCCCGGCCGTCGGCGATTGCGCCGGTCATCGCTGCGGCACACGGGATCTCGGTCCGCGAACGAGAGGTCATCGGTCATCTCGTCACCGGAACCGGTACGTCCGCGATCGCCGATTCGCTGGGGATCTCCGCACACACCGTCCGCGACCACGTGAAATCGATCCTGCACAAGTTCGGCGCGTCGAGCCGGGCCGAACCGACGGCCCTGCTGCTCGGTACGCACCGGCCACTCTGACCGGACCACGTGCATCGGCGCCGCGGCCGGCAAAGGCCGCTCAGCTGCCCGGCGAACCCTGGTGGACCGGCTCGCGTGGATCGGCCGCGTCCGGTTGTCGTCGACGCCGGTGCACGACGATCCCGATCGACACGATGACCACCGCCGACAGCACGGACAGACCGATGGCCTCACGTTGCTCGTCGTCGAACGCCATCAGCACCAGGACGCCGACGATGAAGGCCATCACCACGACTGTCAGGTACGGGAACAGCCACATGCGCACGGGCGGCCGCTCGCCTCGCGCGCGCAGGGCACGGCCGAGCACGAGCTGGCTCGCGGACACGCTCAGGTACACGAACAGCGCGACGGCGCCGCTGGTGGCGAGGAGATAGCCGAAGATCTTGTCGGGCAACACGTAGTTGCCGATGACCGCGAGGAATCCGACGATCATCGACGCGAGCACCGCCACCCACGGCACCCCGTTGCCGGTGAGCGACCTGACCGCCTGCGGCGCGTCGCGACGGCTCCCGAGCGAGTAGAGCATGCGGGAGGCCGTGTACAGGGCGGAGTTCAGGCACGACGCGACGGCCGTGAGGATGACGAGGTCCATGATGAGCGCCGACCCCGGCAGGCCGATCGCCTCGAGCACGGACTGGTACGAGCCGTCGTCGAGCCGGTCGTAGGGCATGAGCGCGACCACCACGAAGATCGAGCCCAGATAGAACAAGGAGATCCGCCAGATGACGGAGTTCACGGCCTTGGTGATGCCGCGCTTCGGGTCCGGTGATTCGGCGGCCGCGATCGTCACGATCTCGGTCCCCATGAACGAGAACATCGTCACCAGGAGGCCGGCGATGACCGCGCCGAAACCATTGGGCATGAAGCCATCCGGCTCCCACAGATGGTGCAGACCGCTCACCCCGAATCCGGGATCAGCCCGCAGATGGCGAGGATTCCGACGATGATGAACGCCACGATGGCGAGGACCATGATTGAGCGCGAACCAGAACTCGGACTCGCCGTAGTTGCCGACGCTGACGAGGTTGGTGACCGTGAGTGCGATCGTCACGGCCAATGCCCAGATCCATTGGGCCCCACCGATCAGATCGGTGAGGATCGCGGCCGCCGCCGTCGCCTCCACCGGGATGACGAGCACCCAGAACCACCAGTACAACCAGCCGACGGAGAAGCCGGCCCACCGCCCGAGCGCGCGGTCGGCGTAGACGGAGAACGAGCCGGTGTCGGGGTCGGCGGTCGCCATCTCCCCCAACATCCGCATGACCAGCACCACGAGAGTGCCCGCCATCGCGTAGGAGATGAGGACGGCCGGACCGGCCTTCTCGATCGCGTTCGCCGATCCGACGAACAGGCCCGCGCCGATGACCCCGGCGATCGAGATCATGGTGATGTGCCGGGGCTTGAGGCTCGAACCGAGGCGATCCGCGGACTGCGCCGCATCGCCCCGTCGTGACGACGAGTTGCTCACCGCGGATAGGTGCCCGGGCTGATGCCGGCCGAAACCTCCCCGACCCGGGCTCGATTCCATGACCCGAGATCGCGCCGAGCGCGGCCTCCGGCTATGGACTCGGCCGCTCGGCCACCAGGGCCAGGTGCAGAAGCGGGTATGGGCGCCCGGCCTCGTCGCGGTCACTGCGGCCGATCACCTCGAAGCCGCGTCGGAGATAGAACCGCACCGCCTGGTCGTTCTGCTCGTTCACGTCCACCGCGCGGATACCCGCGGCGTCCACGGCGTGCGCGAGCAGGGTGGTGCCGACGCCGGCCCCGCGGACGTCGGCCCGGACGAACAGCATCTCCAGTCGCGGCCCCGACACGCCTGCGAATCCGACCGGCGTGCCGTCGGCGTCGGCGACGGTCAGCTCGACCTGTGGGAGGTACACCGTCGCCATCCGGCCCTCGATCTCGTCGCGGTCAGCCTCGGCGAGAAAGTCATGAGTGGCGTCGACCGCGCTGCGCCAGACCCCCACCAGCGTCGGGAAATTCAGCCGGTCCGAGACAAGGTCGAAGGCGGGTCGAGGTGTCCATCGGTACGGTTCTACCAGGACTCAACGGCCCTGATGCGCCTGAGCGCGGCGATTTCCAGTGCCGCGTCGGTGGTCAGTACGGCTGGGAACCCGGCGTCGACTTCGTCAGATCCTGCGCCAGCATCACGATGATGCCACTCGGACCCCGGAGGTAGGTGAGCTTGTAGACGTCCTCGTACTCGGCGACCCCGCGCAACGGATGACACCCGTGCCGCGCGGCGATTTCGAGTGCCGCGTCGAGATCGTCGACGGAGAAGGCGACGCGATGCATCCCGATCTCGTTGGGCAGCGTCGGATTCGTCTCGATCGCGTCGGGATGGATGTACTCGAACAACTCCAGCCGCGCATGTCCGTCCGGCGTCTGGAGCATCGCGATCTTCGCATGGTTGCCGTCGAGACCGACTGCGGTGGAGGCCCATTCACCACTCACCTCCTGTCTGCCCACGACGGTGAGACCGAGGTCGGTGAAGAAGGCGATCGCCTCCTCGATGTCGCGGACCGCTATGCCGACGTTCTCGAGTGCGATGGCCATGGGTTCCACGCTAGACCCGTTCGCCGCTGGGCACCCCGACAACGCGGAGAGCGCGGGTCTTGTCGCGAATGTCCGCCATACGACGAAGATCCCGTCGCGTCGTGGCCCGACAACCGGGCCGGAACGCAACGGGATCATCAGATGATCGGGTTCGCCCGAACTCGGACTGCCTTCTTGACGACGCTCGACTTGAGCTGCATCTTGCCGAAGCCGGGCACCGCCGCGTCGATGTCGTGATCACCGACGCCGTCCGAGATCAGGCGGATGCCACGGACTTTCGTGCCGATCTTGATGGTGCCGCCACCGCCGCCCTTGACCTTGACGGTCTTGACGATGGTGACGGTGTCACCGTCGGCGAGGACGTTGCCGACCGAGTCCTTGACCACCGCGTCGGCAGCGGCCTCGGCCGCGTCGGACGCCGACCACTCGTGACCGCACATCGGGCACACCAGCAGGGCACCCTGCTCATAGGTGAACTCCTGCGAGCACTCCGGGCAGGGCGGCAGCTGATCAGACATTGAACCGGAACTCGACCGAGTTCCGGCACGGACGAACATCTGGCACACCTGCCTCGCAATCCGATACACTCGTATCGATTAGGAGGTGCCAGTGAGCCGAGGTGTGGGGCGGGACCACGAGACAGTGCGCGGCGCTATCGCTGCCGCAGCGTGCGTACTGGTGGCGGAGGAAGGTGCCGGCGCGTTGACGGTGCGACGAGTTGCTGCCGCTGCTGGGGTCTCGCCCGGCCGGGTTCAGCACTACTTCCCCGACCGCACTGCTCTGATGCTCGCGGCCTTCGACTCGGTACAGCACGCCGTTGCCGCAGAGGTGGCCACGGCCGTCGGGGAAGCCGCCGCGCCGGAACAGGTGTTGACCGCCGTCCTGCGCGCGATGATTCCCACCGACGACACAGCGATGCGACGACTGCGGGTGGTGGCGCAGTTCGAGTCGCTGGCGCTCACGGAGGACATCCTGGCGACGAGGATCCGCGAGGGGCACGCCGAACTTCTCGCCTTCCTCGAACGCCTCCTGGAATCCAGCAGGATCCGCCTCGACTCGAACAACACCGAAGGCACTCTTCAGGGACTCCTTGCTACGGCCGAAGGGCTCAGCGGGCAGGTTCTCCTCGGCCAGTCCTCGCCCGATCGGGCGCTCGCGCTGCTGCAGACATCCATCGACGACATGTTTCGAGGAGTCGCATCGTGACCACGCAATCATCAACGACGCTGAGGCCCCTCCGGTGGGGAGCCGGCCTCATCCGGGGGAGATTCGAGGTGCACCGGAACGGACATCACTACGTCGTCGACTCCGGGTACCTCGATCTCGATGAGCGCATCTCCCTGTACCGCGACGGTCGCCTCGTCGACACAACGCGACGCAAGGCCTCCTTCGCCATCGAAGACGGCGCGCACATCGAGGCAGCTGTCGCAAAGCTCGGGATGAAGTACGTACGCATCCGCGAGGCGAAGGCACGGGAGACCCAGCCGCTGACCCCTGCTGCGGGCACCGCCGAGGCTTGGCGAGCGAACCTCGACCGACAGCACCCCGCAACCAGTCGAGCAGTCGGAATCGTCGCCACCCTCATCGTCGTGGGGGTGCTTCTGCTCGAGCTTCCTCAGCTGATCAACCTCGTCGGTCTGCTGACGTCGTACGTCGGGCTCCCAGTATTCGAGATCCCAGCGATCCGCCTCGCGGGTTGGCAGAACCTCCTCGTCATCATCGCCGGAGGCCTCGCGGCGATCGAACGAGGGCTGAGCATGAGATACAACCCACTCTTGGACGACTGAACCCCCGCTGGTCAACGCGATAGGCAGCCAATCGCCTCACACATTGAAGCGGAACTCCACGACGTCGCCGTCCTGCATGACGTAGTCCTTGCCCTCCATGCGGACCTTGCCGGCGGCCTTGGCCGCGGCCATCGATCCGGCCTCGTCGAGGTCGTCGAACGACACGATCTCGGCCTTGATGAAGCCCTTCTCGAAGTCGGTGTGGATGACGCCGGCGGCCTTGGGAGCGGTGTCGCCCTGGTGGATGGTCCAGGCGCGCGCTTCCTTGGGACCCGCGGTCAGGTAGGTCTGCAGGCCGAGGGTGTGGAAGCCGGCGCGGGCGAGCGAGGTCAGGCCCGGCTCCTCCTGGCCGATCGAGTCGAGCAGCTCCTGCGCGTCCTCCTCGTCGAGTTCGAGGAGTTCGCTCTCGACCTTGGCGTCGAGGAACACGCAGTCCGCAGGCGCGACCGCGGCACGGAGTTCGGCCTTGCGGTCCTCGTCGGTGAGGACGCTCTCGTCGGCGTTGAAGACGTAGAGGAACGGCTTGGCGGTCATCAGGTGCAGCTCGCGCACCGACGACAGGTCGAACGAGTCCTTCTGGGAGAACAGCGTCTTGCCGCCGTTGAGGATCTCCTGCGCCTTCTTGGCGGCCTCGAGGGTCTCGGCGACGTCGCGGTTCTTGCGCGCCTCCTTCTCCAGGCGGGGGATCGCCTTCTCCAGGGTCTGCAGGTCGGCGAGGATCAGCTCGGTCTCGATGACCTCGATGTCGGAGAGCGGGTCCACCCGACCGTCGACGTGCACCACGTCGGCGTCGGCGAACACGCGGACCACCTGACAGATGGCGTCGGCCTCGCGGATGTTGGCGAGGAACTGGTTGCCCATGCCCTCACCCTCGGAGGCGCCCTTCACGATGCCCGCGATGTCGACGAACGACACCGTGGCCGGCAGGATGCGCTCGCTGCCGAAGATCTCGGCGAGGCGGTTGAGCCGCTTGTCCGGCAGTTCGACCACGCCCACGTTGGGCTCGATGGTGGCGAACGGGTAGTTGGCCGCCAGCACATCGTTGCGGGTCAGGGCGTTGAACAGGGTCGACTTACCGACGTTGGGCAGACCGACGATTCCCAGGGTGAGACTCACGGGGGTCCAGTCTATCGGCACCGGCCACGACACCCGACGCTGCGTCGGGCAAGGCGGCGGCGCCGGCCGTCACTCCTTGGAGCGGAACCTGTCGAATGGGTTCTTCGAGCCTTTCGACCCGGCCTCGTCGGACACCCCGAGTTCGGTGTTCACCGGCGCCCCCTCGGGCGCCAGCGTCTCTCCGGCGCGTTCGGCGATCTGCTCGTTGATGTAGCGAAGCACCACGGCGAGCGAGGCGGCCGCGGGCACCGCCAGGAAGGCGCCGGTGATGCCGAACAGCGTGCCGCCGAGGGTCACCGACAACAGCACGATGACCGCGTGCAGGTCCATCGACTTCGCCTGCAGCCACGGCTGCAGGACGTTGCCCTCGAGCTGCTGCACCGCCAGGATGACGCCGAGCAGGATCAGCGCGGTGGTCAGGCCGTTGGAGACGAGCGCGATCAACACCGCGAGCGCGCCGGCCACGAAGGCGCCGACGATCGGGATGAAGCCGCCGAGGAAGGTGACCACCACCAGCACCCCGGCGAGCGGGACGCCCAGGACGAACAGGCCCACGCCGATGAGCGCGGCGTCGACGAAGCTGACGATCGCCTGCGTCCGGATGAAGCCGCCGAGGCTGTTCCACATGCGCAGCAGCACCTCGCCGAGGTGGGTGCCCGAGGGCTTGCCCACCGACCGGTCGAGCCACGGCACGAACTTGGGGCCGTCCTTGAGGAAGAAGAACACCAGCACGAAGGTCGTGAACAGGGTGACCAGCAGCGAGGTCGCGGTGCCGACCCCGCTGAACACGCCCGACGCGATGGTCGTGGCACTCGACTGCAGCTTGTGCGTGATCGTGTTGACGATGTTGTCGAGCTGTTCGTCGTTGATGTTCAGCGGCGGCCCCTGGACCCAGTCCTGGAGGCGTCGGATGCCCTCGATCGCGCGCGACGCCAGTTCCGGCGTCTGGTCGACGACCGACGGCACGATCAGCGCGATCACACCGGCCAGCACGCCGATGCCGACGAGCATCATCAACAACGACGCCGCGGCCGGCGGGACGTTGTGGTTGCGCAGCCAGCGCACCGGCGGCCACAGGATCGTGCACACGATGATCGCGAACAGCACCGGGAGCAGGACCACCCAGAATTTTCCGAGCAGCCACATGAGCACCCAGAGCGCGGCCACGACGAGCACGATCTCGGCCGACACGATCGCACAGGAACGCAGCCCGGCCAGCATCACCTGGGCCCGGGTCGGGAAGGCCTTCTCGTCGGAGCCGCCGAGAACCGCGTCGCCGCCGAGCACGGCGTCGGCTCCCACGGGGATGGAGTCTTCGGAACCGCTCGCGTCGTCCGCGCGCCGGTCGTCAGTGCTGTCAGTCACGCCGACGATCCTCACATACCGCGGTGACTTCGTCGGCTCGACGCGGCGATGGCGAGGTCCACATTCACCCGGACGCCACCCGCGTGTCCGGCGCGCTACCGCCGACGCAACTTGCGACCCAGGAACCGGATGAGCGAATTGATGGCCTCGAGTTCGGCGTCGACCTGGTTGAACGCCGCGGGAACGTCGTCGCGGCCATGCCTCTCGACCTCCGGGATGTCGTGTGACCGACTCCGATCGACAGGCTCCTCGACCCGTTCGCGATCCCACGGAACAGGCGCGACTGTCCGCTCGGTCTCTTCCCTGAGCGCACGCTTGATCGTCTCGCGGCCGTAGAGGCCCATCATCATCTCGAGGGCCCAGTCGGGCATCGAGGTGAGGGGCAGCTCGTCGTGCCGGCTCCCCCGCCGGCGATCGAACCGTGTGGACATGGCGACATGGTGCCACAGCGCTGTAAGCCAGGTCACAACATTCGACGCAGATGTCACGTCCGATTTCCGCCAGACCGGGAGCCCGCCGAATGACACAGTGGAGCCGTGACCATCACGAGCACGGGACCGGCCGTCTTGGACTTCGACCGCTGTTACCGGGCGCTTCAGGCACGCGACGCCCGGTTCGACGGCCAGTTCTTCGTGGCGGTTCGCACCACCGGCATCTACTGCCGCCCCTCCTGCCCCGCCCAGACGCCCAGGCCCCACAACGTGTCGTTCGTGCTCACCGCCGCGGCGGCGCAGCAGCAGGGCTACCGCGCGTGCCGGCGCTGTGCCCCCGACTCCGTGCCGGGCTCGCCCATGTGGAACGCCAACGCCGACGTCGCGGCCCGCGCCATGCGGCTGATAGCCGACGGCGTCGTCGAGCGCGAAGGGGTTGCCGGCCTGGCCGCCCGGCTGCGGTACTCGCCGCGGCACCTGAACCGGGTCCTCACCGATCAGCTCGGGGCCGGCCCGTTGGCGCTGGCCCGTGCGCATCGCGCGACGAATGCGCGCGTCCTGATCCAGTGCACGTCGATGCCGATGGCCGACGTCGCGTTCGCCGCGGGCTTCGCCAGCGTGCGTCAGTTCAACGACACCGTCCGCGAGGTCTTCGGCCTCACCCCGACACAGTTGCGGCGGCTTCCCCGCGGTCGCAGCCGGACCCCGGTTTCGGTTCCCGGCGCCGTGAGCCTGCGCCTGCCGTTCCGGGCGCCCTATCGCTGGCAATGGATGCGGTGGTTCCTCGGCGCACACGCGGCGGCCGGCGTCGAGACCCTCGTCGACGATCCGCAGGCGCCACTCGGCTGGCGGTATCGGCGAGTCGTCCGGCTCCCCCACGGCCCGGCCGTCGCCGAGATCGAGCCGGGCGACGACCACGTGACGGTGCTGCTGTCGCACCTCGACATGCGCGATCTCGGAACCGCGGTGAACCGCGTGCGTCGCATGTTGGACCTCGATGCCGACATCCGGGCGGCGGAAGACGTTCTCGGCGCCGATCCGGCTCTCGCGCAACCTGTCCGGAGGGCAACCGGCCTGCGGGTGCCGGGCAGCGTCGACCCCGGCGAGACGATCATCCGCACCATGCTGGGTCAGCAGGTCAGCCTCGCCGCGGCCCGGCACCACGTCGAACGCCTCGTCGCAGAGCTCGGCGAACCACTGCACGACGCCGACACCGGCGACGCGCCCTCGCCCCACGCCCATTCGCCCGTCACCCCGCCGCCCGAAGCCCCGCCGCCCGTCGCCTTCCCGAGCGCGGAGGCCATCGCCGCACGCGGACGCGAGGTGCTGCGCGGTCCTCGACGACGCGTCGAGGCCGTCGTCGCCGTCGCCGAGGCGCTTGCCGAGAACCGGGTGGAACCGCATGTGGGGGTCGATGCGTCTGAGTTACGTGCGCAACTGCTCGAGTTGCCCGGCATCGGCCCCTGGACCGCCGACCTCGTCGTCATGCGGGTGACCGGCGATCCCGATGTGTTGCTCGACGGCGACCTAGTCGTCTCACGGGCCGCGGCCGACCTCGGGCTCGACCTCCGCGACACAGCGCGATGGGCACCGTGGCGTTCCTACGCCTCGATGCACCTCTGGCACCACGCGCTCGCCGCCGCAGGCGAACACGTATGACGGGCAGACATCGACGCCAGGGCCACCGTTGCCGGACACGAGACGACCCCGCCGACCTGATGCAGGCCACCGGGACAGATTGCGGCAGAACCAGACCCGGCAGAACCTCCGAATCCCAAGACCTCCGAATCCCAGACCTCACCGCAAGGAGCGACATGTCCGCACCATCCGCAGTCACCTCCGCGACCACACCGTCCGACCCCGCCGCCGACTCGGGCGTCGGCCGCTTCGCGACCGTCGGCACCCCGAACGGACCGTTCACGCTGATCGCCGACCAGGCAGGTCGCGTCCTCGCCTCCGGCTGGACCGATGACCCCGCCTACCTGGCCGCGTTGGTCCACCGGTCGCTGCGCCCGACGACCCTCGAGCAGTCCGACGAGCTCGGCGACCTCACCGACGCCGTGACGGCGTACTACGCCGGAGACCTCGACGCACCCGCGCGAGTCCCGGTCGTCCAGCACTCCGGCGGCGCCTTTCTGACCCGGGCGTGGGACGCCCTGCGGACCGTCGCTCCCGGGAAGCCGGTGACGTACACGCAGTTCGCCCGACTCGCCGGCGAACCCGCCGCCGTCCGGGCGGCCGCGACCGCGTGCGCCCGCAATGCCGCCGCCCTCTTCGTCCCGTGCCATCGGGTCAGGCGCAGCGACGGATCGCTCGGCGGGTTCCGCTACGGCCTCGACACCAAGCAGTGGCTGCTCGAGTTCGAGGAACCCGAGGCTCCCGAACCGCAGGACTGACACGGGCCGCCGGGGCACGGCGCCCGGCCCGCCGCGCACCCTGCCCACCCCGGCATCCCGGTTCCGGTGCGGCCCGCCCGTGGTTGTCGGTGCCGTCGGACACCATCGGGGGCATGATCGCAGCAGCCCTGTCCCTCGTCTTCGGCGTCGTGCTCGGCATGGCACTCGGATGGTGGGCGCACGCCGCCCGCAGTTCCGCGGTGGTGGCCGCAGCCCGTGCCGAGGTCGAGATGTTGCGCGAGGGCCGCAACGAGGTGGCGTCGACACTGTCGTGGGCCACCGAGGACGCGGCACGCCGGCAGTCGACGGCCATCGGCAACCAGGTGCAGCACATCGTCGAGCCCCTTCGCTCCACGCTCTCGCAGCTCGCGGAGGAGTTGCGCCGGGTCGAGTCGAACCGGATCGGCGCCTACGCCGGGCTGACGGAGCAGGTGCGGGGCATCCACGCCGCTTCGGCGGCCCTCAACGAGCAGACCCGGCAACTGGCCAATGCGCTGCACAGTTCCCACGCGCGCGGGCGCTGGGGCGAGGTGCAGCTCGAACGCGTCGTCGAGCTGGCGGGGATGACCAAGCACTGCGACTTCAGCACGCAGGTGTCGCGGGCGGACAGGGTCTCCGGCGGCACCGTCCGACCCGATCTCGTCGTCCATCTCGCCGGCGGGCGCGACATCGTCGTCGATGCCAAGGTGCCGCTGGACGCCTACCTGCGGTCGGCGGAGACGACCGAGACGGCCACGCGTGACCGTCTCCTCGGCGAGCACGCGCGGGCGCTTCGCGCGCACATCGCGCGGTTGTCGGCGAAGGCCTACTGGTCGGCGTTCGACAACACCCCCGAGATGGTGGTCCTGTTCCTGCCCGCCGACGCGGTGCTCGAGGCCGCGGTGCGGACCGACCCCGATGTCCTGGAGTACGGGTTCGCGCGGAACGTGGTCATCGCGACGCCGTCGACCCTCATCGCGCTCCTGCGCACCGTCGCCCTCGGGTGGCGTCACGACGCGATGGCGCGCGAGGCCGCGGTCATCCACGGGCTCGGCGTGGAACTGCACCAGCGCCTGGCCGCGGTCCTCTCCCATCTCGGGTCCCTGGGCACCTCGCTGCAGCGCACCGTCGACGCCTACAACTCGACCATCGGCTCGGTGGAGAGTCGCCTCGGCGTCACCGCGCGCCGCCTCGCGGAGCTCGACGCGCTCGGGGAGGTGGGTGAGCCGGAACGCCCCCGCGTGATCCACGACACCTGCCGATCGGCCGGATCGGCGGGCGCACCTGCGACGACGCCGGTCGGCGCGTCCACGCCACGCAGCGGCGGTGGAGCCTTTTCCGGTGACGAACCGGTACCGTGACCATGTGTCTTCCCCGCAACGTCTTCAGACCGCGGTGCCGCTGGACGAGCAGTCCGTGCTGCCCGCGGTCCGCGGTGTGCCGTGGTGGGGCGCTGTCCTCCTGGCCACCGGGATCACGGCCCTCGGCGCGGCGATCGACGCCGGCAGCAACGACTCGCTCGGCGGGATCTACAAGTTCTTCTACCTGGTCGGATGTGTGCTCGCCGCGCTGGCGGTACGCCGTCGGGCGCTGTTCACCGCCGGCGCGCAACCACCGCTGATCGCCTTCTTCGTCAGCATCGTGACCCTGTACGGACTGAACTCCGAGCAGGCGTCGTCGGGCCTGAAGAGCCTCATCATCAAGGTCCTGCTCCCGGTCGCCGCCGATTTCCCGTGGATGGCGACCGTCTTCGTGGTCACCCTGGCCCTGGTTCTCGCACGCTGGTTCCTCACCCGAGACACGTCCACACGGACGACTCCGGGCAAGCAGAGGTCGTCGGCCGCACGCACCGGCTCCCGCTCTGCCCGAGACCGGGCGGGCAAGAACGCCTCGGACACCGCGGATCGTCCGACGACGCGTCGCGCCCGGGACGGCTCCACCCCGCCCCCCAGGTCCTCGGCCTCCAGGTCCTCGTCTTCCAAGACCGCGACGCCGAGGACCTCCACCGCGCGTTCGGCTTCTGCGAAGGCCGCCGGCGGGGCGTCGGAGTCGGGACGTCCGCGCCCGCCGCGCACCGGTGGCGGCAAGGATCGTCCCACCGCGTCGGCGCGCCCCTCGACCGTCGAGCGTCCCGCCGACCGTGAGCGTCCCGCCGGCGGGGACCGCGCCGCGACCGCACAGCGGGCCGCGTCGGCCGCCCGACCCACGGTCGCCGATCTCGCCGCCCCCGAGCTGACCCCGTCGGATGCGCCGACCGCGGCCACCGATCCGGCGGCCCCGTCGTTCCCGACCTACGAGTCGAGCACGGACATCGCTGACACCCGCTCGTAGGGGCCGCCGAACCACTGTCGCCATTCCCGCCCGGGCTCGGTCGCCTCGAAGCGCGAGCCCGGGCGGGGGTGGCGATCGTCGTCTGCGGGCTCAGCCGTAGACGTGGGTCTCGACCCACTCGCCGAGGCGGCGGGCAGCTGCGTCGACGAGGTCCGGCCACTCCATCGCGCCCTCGTCGGCGTTGTCGGTGACCGCCTTGACCAGCCTGCACGTGACCCCGAACTTCGCGCTGACGTGTGCCACCGCGCAGCCCTCCATGTCGACGAGATGGGCGTGCCGCGCCAGTTCGGCACGACGCACCGGGTCGGCGACAAAGGTGTCGCCCGAGGCGAGGACCGTGCCGTCCCCGTCCGGGAGCTCCCAGCGGTCGGTCATGTCGTAGCCCATCGCGCGGAGCTCGGCGCTGCTGATGTCGTGTTCGAGCACGGCCGACGGCACGAACAGGTCCCGTCCGTCGCCGACGACCTCGTCGCGCAGCGCTCCCGCGGTGCCGATGTTGATCACCTGCCGGACCGGCGGCCCGGAGGCCAGTTCGCGGCTCAGCGTCATCGTGGCCCGAACCTTGCCGATCCCGGTGACCAGCAGCCGCGCACCGGACGGCACGTGCCGGGCCTCGGCGTGCGTCGCGGAGGCGATCAGGACATTCTCGGGCAGCAGTTCACCGGTCACCGGCTGATTATCGCCTGCCCGCGCCGCACGCGGGCACCGGCGCCGCCCACGCCCATACGGAGCGCGGTCCCGGCCGGCACCGGAGAGTGCGCGACTCAACCGCGGGCGAGCGCCAGCACCGCGCGAGCCGCGCGCCCGAGCGCCGTGCCGTAGCTGGGGCCGTGTCCGGCGGCGTGCACCGCCAGCGGATGCAGCTGATGAACCTCGATGCGGTCCTGCCAGCCCTCCACCAGCGGATGGACGTCCTCGTAGCCGGCGAGGATGTCGCCGAGCAGCGGACAGCCGAACAGGGCGAGCATCGCGAGATCGGTCTCGCGGTGCCCGCCGTGCGCGGCCGGATCGATCATCACTGCTCCACCCGATGTCCACTGCACGTTGCCGTTCCACAGGTCGCCGTGGATGCGGGCCGGCGGTTCGTCGTCGTCGAAGACGCCGGAGGCGATGAGTTCGCACGCCTGCCGCACCGCATCGTGGTCGGCGGCGGTCAGGTACCCGGCGTCCAGCGCCGGGCGCAGGTAGGGCTCGACGCGCTCACGCGCGTAGAACTCGCCCCAGGTGTCGTATTCGACGGAGCTGAGCGTCCGGCGCCCGATGAACAACTGGCCGCGATGACCGTCGGGAGGCGAGCCGAAACGCGGCGCCCCGGCGTCGTGCGTGCGCGCGAGCGCCGCCCCGAACTCGCGCGCCGCACGGCGGTCGGGCCGGGCGGAGTCCAGCAACTCGAGTTCGATGGCGTCGACGCCCACCCGCAGCACCCTCACCACCGGCGCCCCGGCGGCGGCGAGCCAGCGCAGTCCGGCGGCCTCGGCTGCGAAGAAGTCCGGATGACCGCCGGGCGGACCGCTGTCCCGCAGCGTCTTCCGGAAGACGCGACTCACTGCGCGGGATGCTCGTCGCGGGCGCGCGCCTCGAGTGCGGGACCGCTCACGCGTGCGAGCCGATCGAACCGGTCGTTGGCCACCCGCATCACGATCTCGTAGGGCAGGGCGAACTTCCGCGCCCACCAGTACCCGAAGCGGATGTCGAAGGACGTGTAGACCATGAAGCGGTTCTTGCGCACGCCCTTGAGGATCGCCGCGGCCGCCTTCTCCGGCGACACCGCGATCTTGTGGAAGCCGTCGATGGCGGACTTGACCCGCGGGTCCTCGCGGTTGACGCCGACGATCTGCACGGTGTCGACCAGCGGCGTGTCCACTCCGCCGGGACACACCAGCGACACCCCGATGCGGTGACGACGCAGATCGAATCGCAGCACCTCGGAGACCCCGCGCAAGCCGAACTTGCTCGCGCTGTAGGCGGCATGCCACGGGAGCGCGAGCAGGCCCGCAGCCGACGACACGTTGACGATGTGCCCGCCCTGACCGCGCCGCACCATCTGCGGCACAAAGCATTCGATGATGTGGATCGGCCCCATGAGGTTGACGTCGACCATCGACTTCCAGTGCCGGTGCTCGAGGTTCTCGACGGTGCCCCAGGCAGAGATCCCGGCGATGTTCATCACCACGTCCATCACGCCCACCTCGGCGTCGACCTGGCGGCCGAAGCTGCGCACCCACTCATAGTCGGAGACGTCGCCGGCGACGTGGTAGAGCACCGTGCCGCCGGCGCGTGTGATCTCGTCCACCACGGCGTCGAGCCGGTCCGCGTGCAGGTCGGTGAGCACGAGCTCGGCCCCCTGCGCCGCGGCCGCCTCGGCGGTCGCCTTGCCGATACCGCTGGCGGCGCCGGTGATCAACACCTTGCGTCCGCGCAGCGAGGGAACGGGCGTGTCCATCACCAGGAGATCTCGAAGACCCATGAGCCCGAGGTTAGCCGTCCGCGACCGTCCGGCTCAGCCGATCGGCAGCTTCCCGTCGAAGAGCCCGTACAGGATCGTCAGCATCGCCTTGAGGACCTGGGCGGACACGTCCTGGCCCTGTGTCGACAACAGCTGCAGCACGTCCTCGGAGTCCTGGCTGGCGAGCAACTGCTGGACGAACGGGATGACCGACGCCAGGCCGCTCGCGTCGTCGTATTGCGGCTGCGCCGGCGCGGGTCCGGTACCGGTCACCGCATTGCCGTTGACGTACTTCAGGATTCCGTCGGTGATCGCCAGCGCGTACTTCACCTGACCCTCGCGCCCGGACAGGGCGGCCGCCTCGGACGGATTGGACAGGTTGCCCAACTCGATGAAGACGGCCGGCACCTTGGTCAGGTTGACCGCGGCGATGTCCGAACGGGTCTGGATGCCGTTGTTCACCCCGGCGTAGTTGGCGGGCGGGAATCCGGCGGCGAGGAACGCGTCGCGCATGATCTCCGACGCCTTGCGCCCCTGCTCCGATTGGACGCGGTTGACGGTCGGGTCCGGGATCGGCAGCGACGGCACGATCATGTGGAAGCCCTTCTTGCCGGCGTCCGCGCCCCGACTGGTCGAGTCGGCGTGCAGGCTCACCGCGACGGAGGCCCCGGAACGGCTCGCGGCTGCGGCACGCTCGTCGACGCACCCGCCCCAGCCGGTGTCATCGGGACGGCTGAGCACCACGCGTGCGCCCTGGCTCTCGAGGCCGGCCTTCACCAGCTGGCTGATCTGCCAGTTGATGGTGTGCTCCTTGGCCCCGTTGACGCCCGTCGCGCCGGTGGTCTGGCAGTCCTTCTTGCCGCCGCGGCCGTCGGGGACCTGCTCGTTCAGGTTGTGCCCGGCGGAGCTCCCCTGGTGACCCGGGTCGAGGAAGATCGTCTTTCCGGCCAGCGCGGTACCGCGGGCAGGCTCGGCCTGCGCCGGCGCCACGGTCAGGTTCGACGCCACCACGGTCGACGCCACCGCAGCCGCGACGAGGGCGGTCGTCATCATGCGCTTCTTCATCACGTTCTGGAACATCCGCGTTTCAAGGCGATGGCCTCAGCCGACCCGGCCGGGACCGTACGCCTCACTCCTCCCGTTAGACACATTGGTCACACTGGTCACAGACTTCACAGTGAAACAGGAGTTGCAGAGAATGCGAAATGGTCGACCAGGCAGAACGGGATTTCGTTAGCCAAGTGTGACATCAGGGTCGGCGTGTCGCGTGAGCTGCGACACATCCGGGGGTTCGGACACGTGCCGCAACACACTCAGGATGCCGTTGGGGTCTGCCGGGTCGTCCGTTCTCGTGACGACGCCCTCGAGTTCGGCGAGGACGGCGTCCCGATCCATCCCCCGCCCGATGGCGACGAGTTCGGTGGCGGGAGTCGCCCCGTCCCAGGACTCACGTTCGACCCTGATGAATCCGCCCACCCCGTGGACCACGAACTTCTGCCGGTGCCGCGGCACGTCGAAATGGACGATGCCCTTGATCCGGAAACACCCTGCGGGCGGGCGCTCCAGGAAGCGCGCCAGCCGACGCGGGTGAAGCGGCTCGCCGCTGTGGAAGGACACCGACTCGTATCCGGCGTGCAGATGCTCGTGATGGGACTCGGCGGCCTCCTCGAGCAGGAGCTCGTCGAGCGTGAGCTGCCCGCTGCGCGGTTCGTCGGGTGCCGCCTCGCCGACGTCGAACAGCAGCGCCGGGTCGATCCGCGCCTGCGTCGTCGGGATCGCGGCGGCGGTCGGGTTGAGCTGCCCCACAAGCGCTTCGACGCGGCGTCGCGCGTCGTCGGCGATCAGGTCCGCCTTGTTGACGAGGATCAGGTCGGCGATCGCGATGTGCGAGTCGATCTCGGGGTGTTCGGCGCGCACGGCGTCGATGTTCGCGGCGTCGACGACGTAGACCAGGCCGCCGTAGCGCAGGCGGGGGTCGGCGACGGCGGCCACCATTCGGATGAGCGCCTTCGGCTCGGCGATGCCGCTCGCCTCGATGACGATCGCGTCGATGCCCGCGCCCGGCCGCACCAACGACACCAGCGCGTCCTCGAGGCCGTCGGCGTCGACGGTGCAGCACATGCACCCGTTGCCGAGGCTGACGGCGCCGTCGGCCTGCGCGGACACCAGCAGGGCGTCGATGTTCACCGCCCCGAAGTCGTTCACGAGCACGCCGAGCCGGGTCCCGGATGCGCCGGCCGTGCGGAGCAGATGGTTGAGCAGGGTCGTCTTGCCCGATCCGAGGAAGCCGGCGACCACGATCACCGGCACCGGCGGCCGGGACGGGCGGGCTCCGCTCAGCCCAGGCATGCCGGGCAGATCACGGCGAGGTCCCGACCCTCCCGGTCGGGGTGGTTGGCCACATTGCTGGTGGACGCGCCGCACTCGACGCAGGTACCGATGTCCTCGGCCTCGTCGGAGAACGTCATGCTCATCCGGTTGTCGAAGACGAAGAGCGATCCGCGCCAGAGGCCCTTGTCCCGGAATCGCTCTCCGTAGCGGACGATGCCGCCGTCGAGCTGGTAGACCTCGTTGAAGCCCCGCTTGCGCATGACCGCGGTCAGCACCTCGCAACGCACCCCGCCGGTGCAGTAGGTGACGACCGGACGGTCCTTGAGATGGTCGTAGGCCCCGCTCTCGATCAGCGGGACGAAGTCGCGCGTGGTCCGCGCCTTGGTGACGACGGCACCCTCGAAGCGTCCGACCTGGGCCTCGATCTCGTTGCGGCCGTCGAAGAAGACGACCTCGTCGCCGCGCTCCTCGACGAGCCGGTGCACGTCGTCGGGCGCGAGACGCACCCCGCCGCCGACCACGCCGTTCTCGTCGACCTCGATCTCGTCCGGGACGCCGAAGGTGACGATCTCGGGGCGCGTCCGGACGCTCAATCGGGGGAAATCGTCACCCGTGCCGTCGGACCATTTGATGTCGGCGTCGGCAAAGCCCGGATACGACTTGGTGGCCCGGACGTAGCGCTTGACGTCCCTGATGTCGCCGCCGACCGTGGCATTGATCCCATGCCGTGACACGATGATCCTGCCCCGCAGCCCTAGTGACTCGCAGACCGACTGCTGCCACAATCGAATGGCTTCTGGATCGGGAAGCGGGACGAAGACGTAGAACAGAACGATCTTGGGGGTCGACACAATGCAAGGGTACGGAAATCGGCAGAGACCACCCGTACGCCTCCCCCTCCCCGCCGGCTCGTGGCGGCCTGCCCATTTCGGTCGGATTCTCGGCGGCGGGTTCGCGACCGTGGCGGCCGCGACCCTCGTGACCGTGGCGGGTTGTTCCCTGCCCACCGACACCGCGCCTTCGCGAATCGTCATCCCGACGACCGACCCGTTGTCGACGATCACCGAGGTGGAGTCGGCGACCGCGACGAGCAGCACGACGCGCGAGGACCGCGCCGAGAATCTCCCGGATTGGACCATCGGGCGGGTCGTCGCCCTGGCCCCGCGGGTGGACAATTCCCGTTTTCACCAGGGGGCGGTGACCCCGGATTCGCCGATACAGGAGTCGTCGGGCTTCCATTTCTCCACCCCGGACCGGTCGGTCAATTGCTCGACTGGGACCAGCGGCACGGGCGCGCTCGCGTGCCGGATCAATGACGACGCCGGCGCGGGCCGCTCCTCGCGGGCCAACCGGCCCACCGCGACCTCCGGCGCATGTGAGTGGGCCTCCGATTACGTGATCCTGAGTTCGGACGGACCACAACGCGGCGCCTGCGCCAATCGCTATCCCGTTCTCTACCGATCCACGATTGTCGACTACGGGCACACGATTTCCGTATCGCGATTCTCCTGCCTGGTGGAGAGGGTCGGCCTGTTCTGCCTCGAATCGCGCTCCAAATCCGGTTTCGCGGTGACGCCCGACGGTTATCGGCCCATCTACTCCGCAGATCGGGCGCCCGAAGATCTCGTCCCCCTCTCGGATGAGGAAACCGATATCTCGACCCGGGGGGCGACGCCGATCACGCCCACAACCCGGGCCACCGACGCCACATCCCGCGATCGGACACGCCCGACACTTCCTACGAGCACCAGCACAGAGCCCACTCGCTGAGAATTGCCGTGTCTCCGCTTCCCTCATCCATTTGAGTACTTTATGGTCTAGGCGGGGGTTCTCAGCAGCTGCTCAACATTCGTGGCTAGTCTGTGTACCGAGAAAAAGATCAATACGGGGCGGATAAGGTTTGATAGGCCTTACACATCCCGTGCTGGTCGCATGACACAAATCGAGGGGAAAGCGTTTCATGGCAAAGAAGGAAATCGTTCAGGTCATCGATGATCTCGATGGCAAGGTTCTTGATCAGTACGAAACCGTTCGCTGGTCACTCGACGGCAAGAATTACGAGTTCGACACCTCGGCCAAGCACGCTCAGCAATTCCGCGATTCGCTGCAGAAGTACCTCGAGGTCTCGCGCCAGGTCGGTCGCACCACCAAGCGCGCGTCGACCACGACGACCTCGTCGGGCGGCCGCAACAAGGAGACCACCAAGGCGATCCGCGAGTGGGCCATCCGCGAGGGCTACGAGCTCAGCGATCGCGGCCGCATCCCCCAGAGCATCATCGATGCCTTCGAGGCCGCGCACTGACGCGTGACACCACAGATCTCTCCTGCCGCCCGGCCGCACTCGTTGCGCCGGGCGGCAGGCGTCTGCGCCCGGCACCGCCGCCCATCGGCCCGATGACGCCCGGCAGCCCGCGGTGAGGCCGCTGACGCCCCTGTCTCCCCCGGTGGACCCGGTGGAGGCGCTCACCCGCATCTCGTGGCTGCTCGAGCAGCGCCGCGAGAGCAGCTACCGGGTGGAGGCATTCCGGCGGGCCGCCCGGGCGGCCGCGCAGACGGGACCGGACGATCTACGCGCCAGGTCCGCCGCCGGAACCCTCACGTCCGTGAAGGGCATCGGGAAGACCACCGCGACCGTGATCTCCCAGTCCCTCGCCGGCGAACTGCCCGACTACATTTCGCGGCTGCAGGCCGAGGACGCTCCCCATCCGCCCGGGGGCGCCGACGACATGGTCGCGGCGATCATCGGCGATCTCCACGCGCACACGGACTTCAGCGACGGCGGGGCGCCCGTCGAGGAGATGGCCGACGCCGCGGTGGCCTTCGGGCACGAGTGGCTCGCCATCACCGACCATTCACCGCGCCTCACGGTCGCCAACGGGCTGAGTGCCGAGCGGCTGGCCGCCCAGATCGAGGTGATCGACGCGTGGAATGACGACCACACCGGCGAGTTCCGGCTCTTGCGCGGCATAGAGATCGACATCCTCGACGACGGGGCACTCGATCAGTCCGACGAGATGATCTCCCGCCTCGACGTGGTGACCGCGTCGGTCCACTCGAACCTGCGGATGGCCCACTCCCCCATGACGGAGCGGCTCGTCACCGCGGCGTCGGACCCGCGGGTGCACGTCCTCGGACACTGCACCGGCCGGCGGGTGCTGTCCGGACGCGGGCATCGTCCGCCGTCGACCTTCGACGCCCGCACCGTCTTCGAGGCGTGCGCGGCGCACGACACCGCCGTGGAGATCAACTCGCGTCCCGAACGCGTCGACCCGCCCGACGACCTGATCCGCATCGCTCTCGACGCCGGGTGCCTGTTCGCCGTCGACTCCGACGCACACGCCCCTGGACAGCTGGAGTTCAAGGTGCTCGGCGCCCGGCGCGTCGTCGAGCACGGCATCGATCCCGACCGGATCGTCACGACCTGGTCGGCAGACCGGTTGTCGGACTGGCTGTCCCGATGAGGCGCGCGATCAGCGGGAACAGCAGGACCGTGGTCGCACCGGCGGCGACCAGGGTCGAGGCCAGCGACTGACCCATGAGTCCGGAGTCGACGGCGACCTCGGTGACCGCGACGATGATCGGCAGGCCCGTCGCCGCGAACAGCGCGAGCCGAGTCCGTTCCCGCGGGTGCCGCAGGAAGTGGCCGTCGTCGACGAAGCGCGCGCCGAACCACACGGGAAGTCCGCGCGCGACCGCGATGGCCAGGACGAGCACCATCCAGGTGCCCGGCATGGCGGCGACCGCGGAGACGTCGATGTTCATGCCGGAGGTGACGAAGAAGATCGGGATCAGGACACCGAACCCGATGACCTCGAGCGACCTTCCGATCTCCGGGTGCTCGGGGCCGATGAGCCGGCGCAGGATCAGCCCGGCCGCGAACGAGCCGAGGACGACGTCGAGGTCGAACACGGCGGCGACGGTCATCAGGGACACGAGCAGCAGCATCACCACCCGGACCGGCAACTGCACGGTCCCGCCGGACATCCGGGTGACCGCGGTGCCGATCCACGGCGCACGGGAGAGGACGGCGCCCGGGGTGATGGCGACCAGGAGCGCGGCGACCCCGAAGAGCACCAGCACGACGATCGCGCCGGCGATGCTGCGGCTGGTCAGCAGCAACGACATCGCGAGCACCGGACCGAGCTCGCCGACGGCGCCGTGGGCCATCACCGCACGCCCGAGCACGCTGCGGTCGAGACCCGCCTGCTTGAGGATCGGCAGGAGGGTGCCGAGGGCGGTCGACGTGAGGGCGATCGCGATGGCGATGTGCGCCGTGAACCCCGCCTGACCGAGCCCCATCGAGAAGGCCGCGGCCACCGACGCCCACGCGACGAGCAGTCCGATCAGCCAGGACGCCTGCGCGACGCGACCGGTCCTGCCCGACAAGAGCTTCGGGTCCAGTTCGTAGCCCGCGAGCAGGAACAGCATGCCGAGCCCGAGCTCGCTGAGCATGTCCAGCCCGTCGCGCCCGGCCCATCCGAGGGCATGCGGACCGACGACGACCCCGAACGCCAGCAGCAGCACGGCGTCGGGCACATAACCGCGCGACAACCTCGACAGCAGCGGGGAGACGACGGCGATGGCGGAGATCCAGAAGAGCGACTCGATCATCGACACATCGGCCGCGCCCGCCTCGGCAAGGAGCATGGGCAACATCCTGGCACGACCGGGTTCCCCCGGCCGGGTTCGGCGCTATGCCAGGGCGCCGACCCGATCCCGCAGCACGGGCAGCACGCCCTCGGCGAACCAGTGCGCCTCCTCGACGTGCGGATACCCGGACAGGATGAAATGGGAGAAACCCTGCGCCTCGTATTCACCGATGAGCGAGGCGACCTCGGCATGGCTGCCCACGAGTGCGGTACCGGCTCCCCCGCGGATCAGTCCGACGCCGGCCCACAGGCCGGGGTGGATCTCCAGTGCGTCGCGCCGTCCGCCGTGCAGTTCGGCCATCCGCCGCTGACCGGTGGAGTCCGATCGCGAGTGCAGTGCGAACGCGGTCGCGATCTCGTCGTCGGTGATGTCGGCCAGCAGCGCGTCGGCGACCCGCCACGCCTCCTCGGACGTTTCTCGCGCGATGACGTGCAGGCGCACGCCGTACTCGAGGGTTCGGCCCTCGGCGGCGGCGCGGCGGGCCACCTCGGCGATCTTCGCGCCCGCCACCGCCGGCGGCTCACCCCACGTCAGGTAGACCTCGGCGTGCTGCGCGGCGACGGTCAGCGCGGGGTCCGACGAGCCGCCGAAGAAGATCCGCGGACGCGTCTCGGGCGGATCGGCGAGGAACGCGCCGGCGATCCGGTAGAACTCGCCGTCGAAGTCGACGGTCTCCCCGTCCCACAGGCGTTCGACGATCTCCAGGAACTCGGCGGTTCGCGCGTAGCGGCGATCGTGGTCCTCCCAGTCGCCGAAGCGGCGCTGTTCCACCTCGTCGCCGCCGGTCACGATGTTGACCGCCACGCGCCCGCCGGAGAACCGTTGCAGGGTGGCGGCCTGCTGCGCGGCGAGGGTGGGTGAGATCAACCCCGGCCGGAATGCGACGAGGAACGTCAACTGCCGCGTGTGGGTGATCGCCGCTGCGGTGGTGAGCCACGCGTCCTCGCACCAGGTCCCGGTCGGCGTGAGCACGCTCTCGTAACCGAGCCGGTCGGCGGCGCGGGCGACGTCGATCAGGTAGGGCAACTCGGGAGCGCGATAACCCGGCGGATGCCGTTTGGTGGCCGAGGCGTGTGACGCCCCGACGATCCCGCGGCTGTCACCCGCTGTGGGCAGGAACCAGTGGAAGTGGCTCATGGTCGTCGATTCCCTTCGGTGGCCGGGTTGGTCGGTGTGGGTGTGGACGGGATCGGGGCACGTGCGCCGGCGATCACGACGCAGGTTGCTCGAAGTACTCCGCGAGGGCCGGGTCGTAGCGGTTGTCCACGAAGTCGGCGAACGTCAGATCTCCCTGGAGCTGACCGGATTTGCTGAAGGCGTCGGCGAGTTGCTGCTGGGATGCGACGACCGAGTCGTCGAGTGCGATGGCCGGACGCAGGCTCCGTCCCTGGGCGAGTCTGCCCGCCTCGGGGTCGATCCCGACCTCCGCGGAGTACTTCTGCGCCCACTCGTCGGGGTTGGCCCTGGCCCACGTCGCCGCGCGGGCGATACCGAGCACGAGTTCGCGGACCGCGGTGTTGCGGCGCGGGTCCGCGAGGGCCTGGTCGGAGGCGATGCCGAAGCCGTACCCGTTGGACACCCCCGAGGCCGTCACCAGGGTCCTGGGCTTGTTCTCGAGCTGCACGATCGCCGTGTACGGGTCCCAGATCGCCCAGGCGTCGACGTTTCCGGAGGTGAAGGCGGACAGCGCATCGGCCGGCTGGAGGAACACCGGCTCGACGTCCTTGCCCGGGCCGAGGGTCAACCCGGCCCTGTCGAGCTGGAGCAGCAGGTGGCCGTGGGCGGAGCTGCCCTTGGCGACGGCCACCTTCTTGCCCGCGAGATCGCCGACCGAGGAGAGGGTCGAGGAACCCGGGACCAGGATCGCGTCGCCCTCGGCGTCGTTGGCGTACCCGGAGACGACCTTGACCTTCGCGTTCGACGCCGCGCCGAAGATCGGCGGGGTGTTGCCGGTGACGGCGAAGTCGATCTTTCCCGCGGTGGCCGCCTCGATCTGCGGCGGCCCGGAGGTGAAGGTGGAGAACTCGACCTCGAAGGGCAGCTTCTCGAGCTCGCCGGAGGTCCGCAGCAGCGCCTCGGTGCCGCCCTTCTGATCTCCGACGCGGAGGGTGAGGCCCGACAGCGAGCCGACCTCGACGGTCTCGTTCGCGATCTCGGCGGTGGCGTCATCTCGCTGAACGCAGCCGGCCAGACCGAATGTGAGTGCGGCAGCGGCCATCACGGCCGCCATCACACGTCTGCGGCGCGGGCGGAGTCGGTGCGGGTGTGCGGACACGTCGGTGTGCGTCATCGAGGCTCTTTCGGTGGGTCGAGCGTGTGGACAGGGTCAGTTCGCGGTGTCGGCGACGCCGAGCGCGGCCAGCAGTTGCGTTCGCAGACGGGCGATCTCGGGAACGGCGTCGTCGAGTCCGGCGCGCGGTTCGGGAACGGCGATGTCCTCGACGATCCGTCCGCCGGCGAGGACGACGACGCGATCGGCGAGGCGCAGCGCCTCGTCGACGTCGTGTGTCACCAGAAGTGCGCCGAACCCGTTGTCGCGCCACAGCTTGATGAGCAGTTCGTGCATGGTGCGGCGGGTGAGCGCGTCGAGGGCGCCGAACGGCTCGTCGAGCAGCAGCAGGCGGGGACGCGCGACGAGGGCTCGGGCGAGTGAGACGCGTTGCGCCTGACCACCGGACAGCCGGCCGGGCCATGTCCCGACCTTGTCCGCGAGACCGACCTCCTCGAGGGTGCGGCGCGCACGTTCGGCGGCCTCGGCCCGGCCGACCTTCTCGCGGACGAGTCCGTGGACGACGTTCTGGAGCACCGTCCGCCACGGGAACAGCCGCGGTTCCTGGAAGGACACCGCCGGGAACCCGGCGGTGCGGACGGTGCCGGTCTCGGTCTGGGCCAGGCCGGCGAGCAGCCGCAACAACGTGGACTTCCCGCTTCCGCTGCGGCCGATCAGCGCGACGATCTCGCGCTCGCCGACACGCAGGGTGACGTCGCGCAGGACGGTGTTGTCGCCGTATCGCAGACTCGCGTTCTGCACCTCGGCGGCGGGGCGACCGACGGCACGTCCGGTCTCGGGCGGGCCTGCGGTGATCTCGAGGTCGCGGGTCGCGATGGCGGTCATGGCGGGACCTTTCCTGCTCGGTCGGACACTCTGCGGACGAAAACTGTTCGGATGGAGACCGTTCGGGCGGAAACCGCCCGGACGAACCCGGCTCGGGAGAACGGGCATGCGGGTCAACGGTTCTGATATCGAGTCGTATAGCGCTCGAGGGCTCGTACGATGGCGTCGGTGATCAAGCCGAGTGCGGCGTAGACGATCAGGCCGAAGAAGATGATGTCGGTGCGCAGGAAGTCGCGGGCGTTGTTGATCAGGTAGCCCAGGCCCGAGGTGGCCGCGATCTGCTCGGCCACGATCAGGCTCAGCCAGGCGATCGCCAGCGCCTGGCGCAGTCCGACGAGGATCTGCGGCATCGCACCCGGAATGATCAGTTCCCGGATCGTCATGACCCTCGAAAACCCCAATACGCGAGCGGTTTCCACGAGTTTCGGGTCGATCTGGCGGATCGCCGCCGACGTGTTGAGGTACAGCGGGAACAGGGCGCCGAGCGCCACGAGCAGCACCTTGGGCATCTCCCCGATCCCGAACCACAGGATGAACAGCGGGATGAGTCCGAACAGCGGCAGCGCGCGGATCGCCTGCATGTTGGGATCGACGATCGAGTCGGCGTAGCGGCTCAGCCCGACGAGGAGCCCGAGGCCCACGCCGACCGCGACACCGATCGCCAGTCCGATGGCCACGCGTTGCGCCGACGCCGCGACGGCGTCGAGGAGATGCCCGTTGGAGAACACCTCCCAGCCCGCCTCGGCGATCAGGGACGGGGCCGGGAGGCGGTCCTGCGGGATGATGCCGAGCGCGCTGCCGACCTGCCAGAGCACGAGCACCGCGACCGGCGACAGCGCGCGCAACACGGTGTGCAGGCGAGGTCTGGTCGGCTTCGCGCGAGCGGATCCCGAATCCGCAGAAGTAGATTCAACGGCGCTCCGGGCACCGGCCACGTCGTCGTTCACAGTCGTCTCGGCCACGGGCCCGACGCTACGAACCGAGGTGTGGTCGACGACACCCTTGCAGTCAGCGTGGGTTCAAGTCCACCTGTCGGCGGCTCGTCGGGTACGACGGATGATCACCGCACTCGTGCCGGAGGCCGAGCCGGTGACCTCGATGACCGGCCCTCCCGGCCGATCGGGTTGCCCTGCCTTGTCTTTCACCTTCGACCAGCCGGACAGGTGCAGGTCCCGGTATCGGATCTCCTGGTCCGGGCCGAGGCGCAGCTTCACCGTCGACACCGACACCTGCAGTTGCAGGACGGTGGACGGTCCGGCGAAGCGCGCCCCGGAGAAGTCGAGATCGATGGTGCCCACCGACGCGGTGGCGTGGATCGCGGGAGGGACGTCCCAGGAGCCCTTGCGGCGGATCTCCTTCCACTCCGCGTCGAGTTGCAACGGTTCCTGCGGGGGCGCAGGGGGTGACGCGACGTGCGCCGGCGGGTCTCCGAACAGCAGCGCGCCGTTGGGAAGGTCGTGCAGGACCGCGCGCAGCTCGCGGCGGGTCTTCGCCGTGTACACGAGTCCGGACCGTTCCTCGAACTCGGGTATCTCCAGGTAGCCGGCGCTGAAGGCGTCGTTGAGCAGCGCGACGGCACGCTCGCGCTCCGGGTTCCCGACCCGTAGGTCATCGTCTGGGCTGCGGTCGACCATGCCCCCACCCTAGGCACCGTGCCGAGCGGCCTCCAGTCCCGTGGGCGCGCGATCGCGAATCCGCCGTCGGACGCACATCGGCACGGCGTAGCGTCGTCGGCGAGGAATCCAGCGTGATCGGAGGGCTTCGATGACCAGTTCGCAGGTGACGATGCCGGTCGCGTTCATCGGACACGGCAACCCGATGAACGCCTTGGAGCACAACCGCTACACCGAGGCCTGGCGTGCGCTCGGCCGTGCGGTGCCCAGGCCGCGGGCCATCCTGGTGATCTCCGCGCACTGGTACACCAACGCCACCGCGGTCACGGCGATGCCTCGCCCGCGCACCATCCACGACTTCTACGGGTTCCCTCAGGAGCTCTTCGACGTCCGGTACCCCGCGCCCGGCGACCCCGAGATCGCCGACCTGGTCTGCGAAGTGGTCAAGCCGACGTGGTGCGGCCTCGACATCGACAGCTGGGGCATCGACCACGGCACCTGGTCGGTTCTGGTGCACACCTTCCCCGACGCGTCGATCCCCGTTCTGCAGCTGTCACTCAACGCCTTCAAGGACTTCGAACATCACTTCGAGCTCGGCCGCAAGCTGAGCGCACTACGTGAGCAGGGCGTGCTGATCGTCGGCAGCGGCAACATCGTGCACAACCTCCGCGCGGTCGACTTCGGCAGGGCCGACGAAGGATACGACTGGGCCCACCGCTTCGACGACGCGGCACGGCAGACCCTGCAGGACGACCCCACCGCCGTCCTGCGACTCGACGCCCACCCCGATTTCGACCTCGCGGTGCCCACCCCCGACCACTTCCTGCCGCTGCTCTACATCGCCGGCCTGGCGGCCGAGTCGCCCCTCGACCTGCTCGTCGACGGGTACGCGGCCGGTTCGATCTCGATGGCGGCCTACACCCAGGGACTCGACCTGGAGGCGGGGCGGTTCGGCAGCGAGCCGGCTGCCGAACTGCCCTCGGACCTCCCGCCGACGGACTCGAACATCTGAGGCCGTCAGCCGGCCGCCAACAGTTCGTCGATCTGGTTGATCGCCGCGCTCGCCCCTTCGACGACCCCCATCTCGAGAACCTTCTGCAGCGCTTCGGCCGAGTCGTACACGCCGTGATAGGTCGCGACGGTCCCGTCGCCGTCCGCGGTGAAGGAGTACACGTTCCGCGACTCGGGCATGTCGGGGATCGGGTTGAAGTCCTCGTCGGCGAAGACGTCGCGGAAGGTGAACTCCCTCGGTTCGTCGACGGAGTCCACGAACCACATGCCGGGGAACTTCTGCCCCTCGGGCGAGGTCATGTAGTAGGTGACCCGACCACCGGGACGGAGTTCGTGGTCGACGAAGGTCGCCGGAAAACCCGGTGGGCCCCAGATCTTCTCGAGCTGGCGCGGATCGGCGTAGACCTGCCAGACACGTTCCACCGGGGCCGCGAATCGGGCGGTGATGGTGAGAGTACGGGCATCGACATCGGTTTTCACATCGGTTACGGGCATGATCGGTCTTCCTCGGAATCTGCCTGCTCGGCTGACAGCAGGTCATCGATGCGGGCGATACGACCTCGCCACACCTGTTCGAGTTCGGCGAGCATCGACGCCACCGAACGCACTGCGGACACATCGCCGCTCGCCAGTTGTTCGCGCCCCTGCCGACGCTTGGTCAGCAGGCCCGCCTTCTCCAGCACGGCGACGTGTTTCTGCACTGCCGCGAAGCTCATGTCGTATTTCGCGGCCAGCGCCGACACGGAATGCTCACCGGCCAGCACTCGGCGCATGATGTCGCGCCGAGTGCGGTCCGCCAGCGCATGGAACAGGGCGTCGGTCCTGTCCTCCTCGTCTGACGTGATGCCAGTGGTTCCGGACACACCTCCAACATACAACTGATTGGTTGTATGTCAAGGGCGGCATCGTCGAACTGCGGCCTTGCGTTCACATTGACGGCAATCCTGGCCTCGACGGCATCGAGAACCTTCACTGGTCACCGGTATCACCGCCACGAGGGCCTCCCCCTCGACGTCCGGCGCAACTTCCGACCCGAAGGATTCCCCTGTCTCGTCAGCTTCACCTGGGCGGCTTCCTGATCGCCTCCCCCGTCACCCATTCGCACGCCGCCTGGCGACATCCGGGCTCGGCGACCGACTATTTCGGGCCGGAGCACTACCACCGCGTCGGCCGAATCCTGGAACGCGGCAAGTTCGACTTCGCGTTCTTCGCCGACCTGTTGGCGGCACCGGTGCGTTTCGGCGGCGACCAGTCCGAGCCCTTCCGTCGCGGCACCCAGGCCGCGGCGACCCTCGATCCGGCTCTCGTCGCCGCGAGCATCGCCGCGGTGACCACCAACCTCGGTGTCGCGGTGACGAAATCGGCCACCTACTTCCATCCGTACGAGATCGCGCGGATCTTCGGCTCCCTCGACCACCTCACCCGTGGGCGCATCGCCTGGAACATCGTCACGTCGCTGTCGCAGGCCGAGGCGCAGAACTTCGGCTTCGACTCGCATGTCGAGCACGAGGAACGCTATGCGCGCGCAGAGGAATTCGTCCATACCGCGGTCAAGCTGTGGTCGAGCTGGGACCCCGACGCGGTGATCGCCGACAAGGAGTCCGGGGTCTGGGCCGATCCGTCCAGAATCCGGACCGTCGACCACGACGGCGACCACTACCGAACCCGCGGCCCGCTCAACCAGCCGCGCTCTCCTCAGCACCGTCCGGTGCTCATCCAGGCCGGATCATCGGAGACCGGAAAGGAGTTCGCGGCCCGGTGGGCGGAGGCGATCTTCGAGATCGACCCGACCCCCGAAGGGCGTCGCGCCTACTACGACGACGTGAAATCGCGGGCGTCGAACCACGGCCGGAACCCCGATCACATCAAGGTGTTCCCGTCGTTCATCCCGTTCATCGGCGAGACCGAGGCGATCGCCCGCGAGAAGCAGGCGTTCCACAACGAACTCGCCGATCCGATCTCGGGATTGATCACCCTCTCGGTGCACACCGACCACGACTTCTCCGTCTACGACCTCGACGCGCCGGTCGAGGACGTCCGGGTCGGCGGTACGCAGGGCCTGTTCGACGTCGCCCGACGGCTCTCGCAGCGCGACAACCTGACCCTGCGCGACATCGGCAAGCTGTACGCGCAGGGCGTCCTGCTGCCGCAGTTCGTCGGCACCGCATCCGACGTCGCCGACCAGATCGAGGAATCGTTCAACGGCGGCGAGGCCGACGGGTTCATCGTCTCCAGCGCACAGGCACCGGGAACCTTCAACGACTTCGTCGACTACGTGGTCCCCGAGCTGCAGCGCCGTGGCCTCTTCCGCACGGAGTACGAGGGCTCCACCCTGCGCGAGAACCTCGGTCTCGGCAGCCCCGACGAAGACCTGCCGGCCGACGTGCGCGAGGCACCGTCGCTGATCGCGGTCTGACCGGATGACCACTCGGGGCGGCCACCGTCGAGGTGCCCGCCCCGAGTGCGTCGGCGCTGCCGGTCCGGATGCCCGGCGGTCAGGCCGCGTTCGGCTCCGACGACCGACCCAGCGCGAGCTTTCCGTCCTCGAACAGCAGCGGATACAGGATGCCGCCGATCAGACCGCCGAGCAGCGGGGCCACCCAGAAGAGCCACAACTGTCCCGGGGCGCCGTTGCCGTTGAAGAAGGCCACCGCCGTCGACCGCGCCGGATTGACCGAGGTGTTGCTGATCGGGATGGAGATCAGGTGGATGAGGGTCAGGGTGAGACCGATCGCGAGCGGGCCGAAGCCGGCGGGCGCCCGATCGTCGGTGGCGCCCAGGACCACGATGAGGAAGAACGCGGTCAGCAGCGCCTCGGCGATGAACACCGCCGCCATCGTGTAGTTGTTCGGCGAGTGGTCGCCGTATCCGTTGGCCGCCATGTTGCCGGTCGCCTCGAAGCCCGGCTTGCCGCTGGCGATCACGTACAGCACGGTGCCGGCGAGAAGACCGCCGACGACCTGCACGATCCAGTAGCCGGGGAGGTCCTTGACCGGCAGCCGCCCACTGATCACCGCGCCCACGTGATCGCCGGGTTGAAGTGGGCTCCGGAGACGTGACCGAGCGCGTAGGCCATCGTCACCACCGTCAGGCCGAAGGCCAGGGCGACGCCGAGCAGACCGATGCCGAGCTGGATCAGGGTGTCGTTGTCCTCGCTGGCGTTCGCGACGTACTTCGCCGCGAAAATCGCGCTGCCGCAACCACCGAAGACCAGCCAGAACGTGCCGAACAACTCGGCCAGTAGTCGACGCGGAGTACTCGCCATCAGATCGTCTCTCCCTCCCCCGGCCCGTGAGCTCGCGTACGGCGGCGCCGAGCCGGTCTACCCGCGGCACGATCCGAGTGCAGCTTAGGCACGTTCGCGACATCCTCGGGCCGAAACCCGCTCACCGGCGTCGACGGGATCGACCCGATCGCACACAGACGTCGTGCTCTCGACTCGTGCGCGACCACGCCGGTCGGGGTTCTTCGTCGGGGTCGAATATCGCCTGCATCCTCATTCGAGCGCATGAAATACGGTATTCGCCCACAGAGCGGAAACGGCGTCGCGATTACTCGTCCGAAAATCACGGAAAGCGGTGTGACCTGCTACGACGACTCGGCGCCGGCGGTGCCGGGAAATCGTCCGGACGGCCTCGGAGACTCTTGTGCCCGCGGTACTCTCCCCGAGTCGAGGACCGTCGCCGGACGATCGCGTGACCTGCCGAGAGAAGGAGCCAACCGTGGGTAGTCCCTACGACCCCAACCAGCCCACGCAGATGGGCCCGCAGGGTGGACAGCAGCCGGGGTGGCCCGGTCCACAGCCGGGTGCCGGCGGGCCGGGGTTCGGTGCCCAGCCCGGCCAGCCGTACGCCCAACAGCCCTACGGCCAGCAGTACCCGCCGCAGCCGGGTCAGCAACCGTACGGGCAGCAGCCCTATGGCCAGCAGCCATACGGCCCGCCCCCGCAACCGCCGTCGTCGTCGGGCGGCGGCAAGAAGTGGTGGTTCATCGGCGGCGGTGGCGTCCTCCTGATCCTCATCGTCGTCGTGGCCGTGGTGCTGGCCTTCACCCTCGGCGGAGGCGACGACGAGCCGGACGTGCCGACCGCGTCGGCCGTCGACATGCTGCTCCCGGAGTCCGAATTCCCCGACATCACCGGCGAATTCGAGCTCGACACCGCCCAGTCCGGCGATGACGACGACATCAGCGTCGACAACGAGAAGTGCGCGCGCCTGGTGGACTCGCAGTCCGGCGGCGACTACGCCCAGCGCGAGCTGACCGAGACGCCCAGCTCCGGCGAGATCTTCTTCGGCCTCGACGCCTACAGCGCCGAGGTGACCAAGCCCGCCGACGACACCTACGACACCTTCGACGACGTCCTCGCCGCCTGCTCCTCGTTCACGCTGACCCTCAAGGACGACGGCGGCGACATCCCGGTCGCGGTCAAGTTGGAGAAGGCCGATCTCCCGATCGACAGCAACTACAAGGCGTTCAACATGTTCGGCGAGTTCTCGATCGACGCAGCCGGAGACGAGGTGGAGGTCTACCAGATCGGCACCTACGTCTACGGAGAGGAACGCGGCGTCTCGTTCGGCGTCGGATACAACAGCTTCAGCGACGAGAAGCTGTCGGTCGACTCCCAGATCGAGAACAACCTGTCCCAGATGTTCGCCAAGCAGCATCAGCGGATCAAGGACGCTTCCTGATTCCACGCCGGCCGCCCCTCCCGATCCGCGCTGATCGGGAGGGGCGTTTCCGTATGTCGCGGCCTCGCCTACCCGGATTTCGCGCGGACGGAGGCCGAACCGGTCACGGTGACGAGGACCAGCACCCCACCCGCGCCGCCATCGACCCCTCCGCCTCCGGCGGCGCCCGCGCCGACGCCGGAGCAGGCCGGGTCCGTCCCCGTCGAAGGCGGCCCCTGCCACGAGTCCGAGGCCCGGTCGTTCGCCACCGCCGCGAACGGGACGAGCCTGGTCTGCGTCTACATGGGCGCAGGCGGTGGTTTCCGGTGGTCACAGCACGCAGAGAACGACGGATCCGTCCACAACATCGGCGATCCGTGCGACCTCGCCGTCGACCGGGTGGCGCAGGACCCGTCCGGCAAGGCGATCATGTGCGGTGGCGACACCTGGGTGGGAGGCCCGTAGACACGGCCCCGGACGCCCCGGTTCCGACTGCGCCGACACCAATCCAGGTCGGCACATTTCGCGGCAAGCCGATGATCCTGCGCGGGCGCGAGTGCTCGCTAATCTGAGCCCATGAGCAAAACGAAGAAGAGCTGGAGCGAACTGTCCACGCCCGCAAAGGCAGCCATCATCGGCGTCGCCGCCATCGACGGCGGCCTCCGCGTCTGGGCGCTGCGGGACCTCTCCAGCCGCGCCCCCGAGGAGATCAACGGCCCCAAGGCGGCCTGGCGTGTGGGCCTGGCCCTCGGCACGACGGCCGGCATCGCGCCGACGGCCTATCTGGTGTGGGGCCGCAAGCGCACGTAGTCCTCACCCCGCACCGACGCGCAATCGCTGCTCCCTCCACACGTCACGATCGACGCATCGTCGGTGGGAGCAGCGATTTCACGTCGGCGAGTCACTCGTAGTGCGAGTAGCCACAGGTGGGATTCGCCTCGGCCTTGAAGCTCACCATCAATCCGGACAGCGTGATCGTGCATCCGTCGGCTCCGGGGCCCTCCGCACTGACGGTCGACTCGATCTTCGGATAGACCGGGTACTCCTTCTTCCACGGCAGGGCGGCGTTGCTCTCGACCTCTTCGGGGCCGCCGTTGATGCGGTACCGGATGACCGCCGTGCCGCTCCCCTGCACCTCCATGGTCGCGGTGCCCACCGGGGCCCCGGCGGGTGTCGCGTCCGCCTCCGTCGTCGGCCCGGGCGCGGCCATCGCCTCCGAACTCCGGGCGACCCAGGATGAATCGGCGCGTGCCGACTCCGCCGACGGCTCACCGCCGGTCGAGCATCCCGCGACGGCGGCCAGGGTCAACGACAATCCTGCGGCGATCCGCAACACCGGTGTTCTCATGCGGACGAAGGTATCCCCGTTCCGACTGCGGTGCGCCGAGACGATCCACACGACGACGTGCCCGCCGACGATGCTGTGAGTCCCCGTTCCCGTGGGGCCGCGAAATCTGCCGGCGACATCTCCTTCCGGGTGCAGCCGATGATGATCCTCGATGGCGAGTCGATGCCCGGTGCGGCGCGCCGATCAGGCGTTCCGGCAGGTCCGAGTCCTGCGGCGACATCGGCGGCCACGAGCCGGTGCGCACCCGACCCGACGCGAGATCACAACCGGCGGCATCCCCGTCACACACCACGAGAGCCGTGCCGGAGATCGTCTCTCCGGCACGGCTCTCGTCGTGGCGCTGGGCTTCGGGAGACCAGCGCGGCGCGCGCAGGTCTCGGCCCGGTCAGCTGCCGGTGTTGTCCAGCCACCTCAGCAGCGAGTACAGGAACCGCGTCGAGCCCGGCATGAAGTTGTTGCCGTGGTGGTACGTCGGATCCAGGGTGGTGACGATGATCCGCCCGGGCGTGCTGACGGTGTCCTCGTACAGGATCGCCCCGACGTCGGTGCGGGAGCCGGTCTCGTCGGGCTCTTCCGAGACCACGAGCGGCACGACGTCGGCGTCGGTGTGCAGCAGCCCGTGGTGATGCCAGATCACGGACTTGGTGGACAGGTACTCCCACGCCTCGTGCTCGGGGTTGCGGGTGCGGATCAACGGGTCCTCGCCCTCCAGCCACCACCAGAAATTGGTGGGACGCGGACTCCACGAGACACCCGGAAGCCAGGTGTGGGCAGCGTTCTCACCGAGCACGACGAGCGTCCCGCCGCGCTGCGGGACCGCGAGGAACTGCTCGGCGTGCCGCCGGACGAGCTCGGGGTGAAGGCGGTCGGCGAGCACCACCGTGTCGAACGCGTCGAGATCGCCGTCCGCGAGGTCACCGAGGTAGAGGAACTCCGGCTGGTGGGCGATCACCGCCGGGTCGTTGACCGTCTGCAGGTGGAAGTGCGAGCCGCCGTGGACGAAGGCGAGGCGCCTGCGCGACCGCGGCGCGCGGTCGGTGCGAGCGAAGGGTTCGATGACGGGATCGGTGGTCGTGGTCATGTTCAGGCCTCCTGCTGGGCGAGCCACGTGAGCAGCTGGGGGAAGATTCGCGCGGAGGTGTTCGGGTCCTCCTGGTAGACGCCGAGGTCGAGCCCGCCGTGCACGAGCACCCAGCCGGCACCGAGCGGGTACACATAATCGACCGGAAGCTCGTGGCGGCCGATCCGGTTGGCCACGATGGCACCCTCAGGCAACTTGTCGCTGTACCCGCGGGCGTAGAACCCGGACACTCCGCGACGGAAACTCACGTCGGCCGGATCCACGCCCTCCCACACCGGATGCCGTTCGCCTGCGACAATCGCGAGATCCTTGGGTCCGGAGTACTGCAGCTTGCGCCACCGCCCGAGGCCGGGCAGGAAATCGGTGAGCGGATGCCCCATGATCGCCACGCGACCGCCCGAGGTGACGAAGTCGGTGAGCAGTTCACGACGGCGCTCGAGGAAGATCTGATCGCAATTGCCGTTGATCAGCAGTCCGCGAACGGAGCCCAGGTCGAGCTCGTCGAGCGTGTACAGGTCGACCGGCGTGACCCGGCCCGAGACGTCGGTGCCACCGGACATGCCGAAGTTCGATCCCATCGTCAGATGCAGGACCGGTGGAAGTGACTGCGGCGCAGTCGAATCGGGAGTCATCAAACCACTTTCTGTAGAGAGGCCGCGGGGGCTGTGTCCGCGAACGTGTCATACCGGGTGAAGAGGACGGTGCGCCGGTTGCCGCGGTCGTCGACCTCGGCGCTGGCCACGTCGATGCCGTACAGCTCGCTGAGCATCGCGTCGGTGACGAGTTCCTCGACGGCGCCGACCCGGATGTCGTCGACCGAGCGCATCACCACCGCGCGTCCGCCCAGGTGCAGGACGTGGTCGGGGTGATGCGTGGTGAGCAGGATTCCCATCCCGTCGGCGGCGAGGTTCCGCAGCAGTTCCAGCACCCGGGCCTGGTTCCGCAGGTCCAGGGCCGAGACCGGCTCGTCGAGGATCAGGAAGTTGCAGTCGGAGGCCAGCGCGCGGGCGATCAGCACGAGTTGCCGCTGCCCGCCGGACAATTCGGCGAAGCTGCGCGAGGCCAGGTCGGCGATGCCGACGCGCTCGAGGGTCTCGCGGGTGCGCGCGATGTCGGTCCGGCCCGGAGTGGAGAACGCCGAGACCTTCTTGGCCCGCCCCATGAGGACCATGTCGAACACCGTGTAGGCGAAGTTCGACGCGCTGGCCTGCGGGACGTACCCGATCGCGGCGTCGTGATGGACCGTGCCCTCCGACAGTCGGGTCAATCCCGCGATGCACCGCAGCAGCGTCGTCTTGCCCTGCCCGTTGGGACCCAGGATCGACGTGATCCCGCCGTCGACGCGGAGGTTCGCGCGACGGAAGACCCAGTCGCATCGCGGATAGCGGAAGCCTGCGTCCCTCAATTCGAGGCCTGTGTACTCAACCATCGATGAAAGCCTGTCTGCGCGATCGACTCAGGAGGATGACGAACACCGGAGCGCCGATGATGGCGGTCAGGATTCCGAGCGGGATCTCGCCGGCGCTGACCGTGCGCGACAACGTGTCGATGAGCGTCAGGTAGATGGCGCCGAGGAAGAACGTCGTCGGCATGGAGATCCGGTGGTCCGGACCGACCCACAATCTCGCGATGTGGGGGACGACCAGGCCCACCCAGCCGATGACCCCCGAGACCGCCACGGCGCCTGCGGTCATGAACGCCACCATCGTCAGCAGCACCACCCGCAACCGTCCGGGCTTCAGTCCGAGCGCGGTCGCGTCCTCGTCGCCCAGCGAGAGGATGTTGATCCGCCAGCGCAGACCGATGAGCACCGCCGCCCCGGACAGGATCGGGATCGCGGCCAGCAGCACCTTCCCCATGTCCGCGGTGGCGAGAGATCCCATGAGCCAGAACACGATCGACGGCAGCGTCGTGTACGGGTCGGCGACATAGGTGATGAACGAGACCAGCGCGGAGAAGAAGGCACTGGTCACCACGCCGCCGAGCACGATCGTCAGGATCGGACCGCCCGCGCGGGTGCGTCCGATCAACAGCACCACGCCGAGTGCGACGAGGCCGAAGAGGAACGCCCCGCCGACGAGGAATGCCGAGCCGAGACCGAACAGCAACGCCAGCACGCCGCCGAAGGACGCACCCGACGACACCCCGAGGATCTGCGGGCTCACCAGCGGGTTGCGGAACGCCGCCTGCAGCGCCGCACCGCCGAGCGCCAGGCCGCCGCCGACGAGCATCGCCAGCAGGATTCGCGGAAGCCGAACTCCCAGGACGACATTCGACTCGGCCTCGGTCCACGTACGGGGCAGCTCGATCACCTCGTTGACGAGGATTCGGGCGACCTCGTTGACCGGCACGGTGTACCGGCCGACGGAGAGGGAGATCAGGCCGACGGCCACGATCCCGATGGTCAGGACCAGCGCCACCAGGATGCGCTTGGAGGCGTGTGCATTCTCCGGCTCGGCGACGACGACCGGCTCGTCACGCACGGAAGGCGTCATAATTCGCGCTGACCCCGTTGGCCGGAACATGCAGGATGCGATCGATGTCGGCGGCGGACACGTCGTAGGCGTACAGCTTCTTGTACGTCTCCTGGATTCGTCCGCGCAGGTCGTGGCGGACATCGGGGAAGAACACCGAGTTGACCCACAGCCACATCAGATTGGACTCGTAGCACGGCGGGTCCCAGGAGAAGCCGCCGAGCGGTGCCTTGTAGACGCGCTTGTTCTTCACCGCCGACAACGACGACCACCGGGGATCGGCGTACATGTCCTCGGGCGACGTCGGCTCGAAGTTGCCGAGGATCACGATCTCGGGATCCCAGTTCAGCACCTGCTCACGAGTGACGGCGAAGCTCGAACCGCTGCCCGCGCCCGATGCGACGTTCTTGCCGCCGCCCAGACGGATCCAGAAGTCCATGTAGCTGTTGTCGGCGCCCACCTTGATCTCCGGCGCGTTGTACATGTACAGGACCCGCGGGGCCTCGGAAGCGTGTGCGGCCGCGGCCTTCTCCACCGTCTTGCGGTCGGCGGCCATGGTCGCGAGAACGGCGTCGGCCTGTTCCTTCTTGCCCAGCAGCTCGCCGAAGATCGAGATCCAGGCCTCGAGATCCTCCTGGGTGCCGTACTTGAGCAGCAGCACCTTGAGGCCGGCGTTGCGCAGCGGCGCGACGATGTCGTCCCCCTTGTCGCCCCACTGGATCACGACGTCGGGGTTCAGGCTCAGGATGTGTTCGACGTTCGGCACGAAGTCGTTTCCGGCGACCACCGGGGTGTCGAGGAACGCCGGGAACATCGTGCCCAGCATGCCCTTCGACGCCATCGAGATCGCGACCTGGTTGACACCGACGTTCCGGGCGGTCGACTGATCCGAACCGATGATCATCGACGGGACGGGGATGATCGTCGACGCGATGCGCCCGACCGGGGTGTCGAAGGTGAGGGTGTTCTGATACTGGTCGACCACCGTGATCGGACCACCCGTCGCGCTGGAGTCGGCGGCGTCGGACACCACTTCGCGGTTGGAGCACGCGGTGACGCCCAGGGCACCGAGAGCGAGCGCCGCGACCCCCATCGAGCGCAGCATGTCGCGGCGCGTCAGATGCGCCGGGGTGGACGGACGGGGACGGGGGCTCATCTGTTCTCCAGGACTGACAGGGCGGGAGACGTGGGGCGCAGTTCTCCACCACCACGACTTCCCAAATGGACATTCGTGACAGTTAGGGGAGCTTACACTAAATAAGGCAAGCCTATGCAAATGGAAATTAGGTTTGCTATTGCTAATCGAAGTCCGGCGGTGAATCAGGAATCCATTGGCACCATCGGGGAACAGAACGACGAAGCCCGTTCCGGTGATCCGGAACGGGCTTCGTCGTCGAGTGGAGCTAAGGGGACTCGAACCCCTGACCCCCACACTGCCAGTGTGGTGCGCTACCAGCTGCGCCATAGCCCCGTGTTCTTTTGTTCCGCCCTGTCTCAAGGGCACTGAGAAAGTTACACCACCGGGGTTCCTGCAACCAAATCCGCAGGAACCGGGCCCTTTCGTGGGCCCGGTTCCCCACGGATCTCAGTTCTTGGCGTCCAGGATCTCGTCCAGCCAGGCGTTGCCGGAGAGGTTCTGCACGGGCTTGCCGTCGTGGAGGACCGTCGGGGTGCCGACCCGGCCGTTGTTGGCCTTGGACAGCTCCTCGCTCGACTTCTCGGCGTTGGCCTCCGCCTCGGCGACCTTCTCGTTGTCGGTGATGCACTTGGCGGTCGCCGGGGTCGCGCCCTGTTCGGTCGCCATCCGCGCCAGCTCGGGGCTGGTGATGTTGCCGCTGCCCTCCGGCGGCTGCGCCGCGAAGAGAGCACTGTGGAACCGCAGGAACAGGTCGGTGTTGCGCTCCTGCGCAACGCACGTGAGCGCGCCGGCGGCACGCGAGCTGTAGTCGCCCGGGCCCGACTGCGAGTTCAGGAAGTTGAGGGTGTGGTAGCGGACGCGGAGCTTGCCCTCCTTCACGGCGGCGGTGATCGCCGCGCCCGACTGCTGCTCGAAGACCTTGCAGACCGGGCACATCGGGTCCTCGAAGATGTCGATCAGCGGCGCGTTCTCCGGACCGACGATCATCGTCGAGCTGGCCGCGAGCGCCGACTGGTCGGCCTCCCCCTTGTCCCTCTTGCTCCACCAGATGCCGCCGATGACCAGGGCGGCCACCACCAGCAGCGCCACACCTCCCAGCACGTAGGTCATCGTGCTCGACGGCGCACTGGGCTGATACTTCGACTTGGTGGTTCGGGGCACCGATGCTCCCGACTTACGCTTCTGACTCACACGTCGACAATATCCGCGGCGCACTGATAAATCGCTGAGGAGAAGGCCCCCTTCACGCGCCGTTCTGCGCCTCGACGGTCACAGTTGCGACACGACGCTCAGCCGCCGAGAGCGGCGTCGACCACCTGCTGGGCTTCCTGCTGCACCTGCGCGAGGTGCTCCGGGCCCTTGAAGGACTCGGCGTAGATCTTGTAGACGTCCTCGGTCCCCGACGGCCGGGCGGCGAACCACGCGTTCTCGGTGGTCACCTTCAGCCCGCCGATCGGCGCCCCGTTGCCGGGGGCGTTCGTCATGATCGCGGTGATCGGCTCGCCGGCCAGCTCGGTGGCCTCGACCCGCTCGGGCGAGAGCTTCGACAGCACCGCCTTCTGCTCCCGCGTGGCCGGCGCGTCGATGCGCGCGTAGGACGTCTCGCCGTATCGGTCGGCGAGTTCGGCGTATCGCTGCGACGGGGTCTTGCCGGTCACCGCGAGGATCTCCGCGGCCAGCAGCGCCATGATGATGCCGTCCTTGTCGGTCGACCACGGGCTGCCGTCGAACATCAGGAACGACGCCCCGGCGCTCTCCTCGCCGCCGAAGGCCACCCGCCCCGACAGCAGTCCGTCGACGAACCACTTGAAGCCGACCGGCACCTCGAGCAGCGGCCGGCCCAGGCCGGCGACCACGCGGTCGATCAACGACGACGACACGAGCGTCTTTCCGACCGCCGCGGTCTCGGCCCACTGCGGCCGGTGGGTGAACAGGTAGTCGATGGCGACGGCGAGGAAGTGGTTCGGGTTCATCAGCCCGGCGTCGGGTGTGACGATGCCGTGGCGATCGGAGTCGGCGTCGTTGCCGGTCGCCACGTCGTAGGAGTCGCGCGCCGAGATCAGCGAGGCCATCGCATCGGGCGACGAGCAGTCCATCCGGATCTTGCCGTCGGTGTCGAGGGTCATGAAAGAGAACGTGGGATCGACGGCCGGGTTGACGACCGTCAGGTGCTCGAGGCCGTGACGCGAGGCGACGGCCGCCCAGTACCCGACCGACGCACCGCCGAGCGGATCGGCGCCGATGCTGATCCCGGAGTCGCGGATGGCCGTCAGGTCGACGACGTCGCCGAGACCGTCGATGTAGTTGCGCAGGAACGAATAATCCTTCACGTACTCACTCGCGCGAGCCTGCTCGAACGGAATCCGCTTGACCCCCTGCAGATCCTGCGCGAGCAGTTCGTTCGCCCGTGCGGCGATCACCGAGGTGATCGAGGTGTCGGCCGGACCGCCCGACGGCGGGTTGTACTTGAACCCGCCGTCGCGCGGCGGGTTGTGCGACGGCGTCACGACGATGCCGTCGGACTGCACCCCCGGGTTGTCCTTGTTGAAGGTGAGGATCGCGCGACTGACCGCCGGTGTCGGGGTGAAGGAGTCGTCCTCGGCGGTGAGGACCGTGACCTCGTTGCCCGCGAGGACCTCGAGCGCCGACCGCCACGCGGGGATCGACAACGCATGGGTGTCGAACCCGATGAACAGCGGTCCGGTGATCCCGGCGTTCCGCCGATACTCGACGATCGCCTGGGTCGTCGCGACGATGTGGGCTTCGTTGAACGCGGTGTCGAGGCTGGAACCACGATGCCCCGAGGTCCCGAACACCACCTGCTGCAACGGGTTCGACGGGTCGGGGACGTTCTCGTAGTAGGCACGCTCGAGTGCGTCGACGTCGATGAGGTCTTCGGGCAGAGCCGGTTGACCGGCGCGCGGATGTGCCATGTGGCCGATTCTGCCACTCCGCGCGGAATTCGCTCGCCGACCGAGAACATCCCCGTCGTCGGCGGGGACGGCGTCGTGCGCGCTCCATCGACGCCGCCCGGATCGTTAGGGTGGAAACGATCGTCCACGACCCGCCGGAGGCCTGCCCGACCATGCCGATTCCGCCCCTGCATAGACCGGTCGCCGGACTGCTCTCCCCCGGCCGCACCTCTCCCGGGCTGATCGTCCTGGTGCTGCCAGGCGGCACCGACCACAGCCGCCGGCCGTTCAGCCCGCGCCAGGGGTCGGCGCTGCGGATGTACCCGTTCACCTGGTCGCTGCAGGCCCGCTACGGCCGGTCCGTGCGCGTCCACCAGGTGCGGTACGAGGTGTACGGCTGGAACGGGGACGACGCCAGCCCGATGGCGCCCGCCCGCGCCGCGCTCGAGGAGCTGTGCAGCCGCCATCCCGGGGCGCCCGTGGTGACGATCGGGCATTCGATGGGCGGCCGGGTCGCCGCGCAGCTCGCCGCCGACCGTCGCGTGATCGGGGTGCTGGCGCTCGCCCCGTGGTGGCAGTTCGCCGACTGGCGGCACATCCACCCCGGCGCCCGCGTCGTCGCGATCCACGGGGACGCCGACGAACGCACCTTCGCCACGCGGACCCGCAAGGGCATCGACGAACTCCGGGCCCGCGGCGTCGACGCGGAGTTCGTCAACGTGCCCGACGGCGATCACGCGATGCTCGACCACGTCCTGCTCTGGCAGAAGAGCGCACTCGACTTCGTGGGCGAACGCCTGTCCGCTGTGCGCCGCAAGTAGACTCCGCTGGCCGACGCCTCCGGTCCCCGGCGGCACGCACCACGAAGGAGTCCATCGCATGAACGCGCTCACCGTCACCGATCAGGGAACCCGGTTCTCGTACACCATCGATGACGTGACCCGGTACCACGGCCCCGGCTTCCCCGGCGGCGTCGCGCACGCCTTCAAGGTGCTCGAACGGGCTCTGCCCCTGCTGGGCGAACCCGGCGCGGTCGAGCGTCGCGAGATCGTCGTGGCCACTGCGCACACCGGCCCCGGTGTGCGGGACACCTTCGAGATGGTCACCCGCGCGGTGACCGAGAACCGGTTCACCGTCGACCCTGCGCTGGAGCGCAACGATCGCGGCGCGACGCTCGAGCGCTACGTCTTCGAACTGTCGTACCGCGATCGGCACGTCCGGCTGGAGATCCGCGAGGGGTTCGTGACCGACGAGTTCATCGCGCTGGCCCGGCAGCCGGAGCGCACCGCCGAGAAGGAGGCTCGCCTGACCGATCTCAAGCAGGAGATGGCCGACCGCCTCCTGGCCGCGCCGGCCGAAGCGGTCTACGACGTGGTGAGCGGCTGACACCGCCACCACGTCGGGCCACCGCTCACGCCGATCGCCGGACCCCGGACAGCTCCTCGACGAACTCCGGGTAGAACTCGACGTAGGTGTCGCCCGAGAGCACGTACACCGGGTCGTCGCCGGTCTCGGTGTAGGCCTGCTTGCGCAGGTCGGTGCGCATGTTCTTGAACGTCGACGTGTGCTCGAGGTGGTCGACGAGCCGCACGAACAGCGGCACCGCGTAGGCGGGCAGGCCGTCGCGAACGTGGGCCGCGAAACCGGCGGGGTCGAAGGTCTCGCCGTCCTTCAGGCTGACCGCCGCCATGCCGGCCTTCCCGTCGACGCCGGGGATCGGGACGCCAAAGACGACGGCCTCCTCGACGGAGTCGTGCGCGTCGAGGACCGCCTCCACCTCGGTGGTGGCGACGTTCTCGCCCTTCCAGCGGAACGTGTCGCCGATGCGGTCGACGAACCCGATGTGGGAGAAGCCCTGGTCGCGCACCACGTCACCGCTGTTGAACCAGGCGTCGCCCTTCTTGCGCGCGTCGCGGACGATCTTCTTCTCGGTGGCCGCGGGATCGGTGTAGCCGTCGAACGGCACTCGCGAATTGATCTGCGCCAGAAGCAGTCCGGTGCCGCCCTTGCCGACCTTGCGCACTCGGCCGTCAGGCCCGCGCAGCGGCTCGCCGGTCTCCTCGTCGTACTCGACGACCATGTACGGCAGCGGCGAGAAGCCCGCGGTCTTCGACAGCCCGAAGACGTTGACGAAGCCGATGTTGGCCTCACTGGCCGCATACAACTCGACGATGCGTTCGATGCCGAACCGCTGCGTGAAGTCGTCCCAGATGTCCGGGCGCAGACCGTTGCCGACGGCCAGGCGGATCTTGTGCGCGCGGTCGGTCGGCTTGGGCGGCTGCGCGAGGAGATACCGGCAGAGCTCGCCGATGTAGCTGAAGGCGGTGGCCTCGTTCTCGATGAGCTCGTCGAAGAACCGCGATGCAGAGAAGTGCTTGCCGATGGCCAGGCAGGCTCCCGACGCCAGCACCGACGACAGCGAGATCGTGAGCGCGTTGTTGTGGTAGAAGGGCAGCGCCGTGTACATCACGTCGTCACTGCGCAGGCGGATGCCGAGACCGCCGATGCCGTTCATCGCCACCAGCCAGCGATAGTGACTGAGCTTGCTGGCCTTGGGATATCCGGTGGTGCCGGAGGTGAAGATGTAGATCGCGGTCGACCCGAGCTCGACGGTCTCGGTCGTCGCCGGGTTGACCGGCGAGCAGGTCGCGGTCAGCCTCGGCAGCTCCTCGAAGGTGAATTCCTTTGCCGGACGGGCGCTGTCGGGCACCGAGTCCAGGGCCTCCACCAGATCCTCCTGGTAGAGAATGATCTTGGCACCGATCAGGCCGAGGCTGTGCTCGAGGACGGCGCCGCGCTGGTGGAAGTTGATCATGCCGCAGATCGCGCCGGTCTTGACGATGCCCAGCATGGCGATCACGACGTCGGGATGGTTCTTCGACAGCACCCCGACCACGTCGCCCTTGCCGATGCCCTCGCGGATGAGGAAGTCCGCGAGACGATTCGCCCGGGCGTTGGCCTCCCGGTAGGTGATCGACTCGCCCTCGAACCGCAGGAAGGCGCGGTCGGGGTACTTGTCGACCGCCTGCTGGAACCGCTTGCCGATCGACATCTTCGTGGTCGGCGGCTTGGGCAGCATCTCCGGCAGCACACGCAGGATGGAACCGACGTCCTTTCGCAGGGACGCGACCCCCCGCGAGCATGTCGGTCAATCGGATGTCGGGCAGCAGCCCCGTACCCGGCGCGTGATCTACCATTCAGACCTCCCCAGTGGTGTGTGCGACGGCACACACCATAGCCCGAAACCCACTCCAATGGAACGTCTGGGGCAATTCGTTTCATCCGGTTCCGGCCCGCCGTCTTGGCGCGCGCGCTGTGACCGGCCACACTGTTGGACCATGACCGACAACACCGTTGCGCCGGCGTCCGCCGAGTCGACGGCCCCGACGGGCCCGCTCGACGGCGTCACCGTGCTCGAGCTGGGCACTCTCATCGCGGGGCCGCATGCTGCCCGCCTCCTCGGCGACATGGGCGCCGACGTCATCAAGATCGAGCCGCCCGGCAAGCCGGATCCGATCCGCACGTGGGGCCAGGCCGAGGTCGACGGTCACCGCTTCTACTGGACGGTCCACGGGCGCAACAAGAAGGCGATCACCCTCGACCTGCGCAGCGACCGGGGCCGCGAGATCTTCCTGCAACTCGCCGAGCGGGCCGACATCATCGTCGAGAACTTCCGCCCCGGAACCCTCGAGCGTCTCGGCATCGGCCCCGACGAGCTGTCCGAGCGCAACCCGGGGATCATCGTCGTGCGCGTGTCGGGCTACGGACAGACCGGACCCGACGCCTCCCGCGCCGGATACGCGTCGGTCGCCGAGGCCGCCAGCGGCCTGCGGCACCTCAACGGCTACCCGGGCCAGCTCCCGCCGCGGCTGGCGCTCTCGCTCGGCGACACCCTCGCCGGCATGTTCGCCGCCCAGGGCGCCCTCGCCGCGCTGTACCGGCGGACAGTGACCGGCAAGGGGCAGGTCGTCGACACCTCGCTCATCGAATCCTGTGTGGCGGTTCAGGAATCGACAATCCCCGACTACGACGTGGGCGGCGTCGTCCGCGGGCCGTCGGGCACGCGACTCGACGGCATCGCACCGTCGAACCTCTACCCCACCGCCGACGGCACCCACGTGATCATCGCGGCGAACCAGGACTCGGTGTTCGCCCGCCTGTGCCAGGCGATGGGACAGCCCGAGCTCGCCACCGACGAGCGCTTCGCCGACCACGCCGCGCGCGGCCGCAACCAGGACGAGCTCGACGCGCTCATCGGCGAATGGTCGTCCCAGCACTCCGCGGACAAGCTCACCGAGATCCTCAGCGAGGCCGGTGTCGTCGTCGGACCCGTCAACACGGTCCGCGAGGTGGTCGCCGACCCGCACCTGCGGGCCCGGGGCATGATCGCCGAGCACTACGACGAACGCGCCCATCGCACCGTTCTCGGGCCGGGCGTCGTCCCCCAGTTCAGCGACACCCCCGGCGGAATCCGCCGGGCCGGGCCGCCCGCGCCGGGCTGCGACAACGACGCCGTCTACGGCGGCCTGCTCGGCTTGTCGGCCGCGGAGATCGACGAGCTGAGGGCATCCGGGGTCATCTGACGGGTCGCGCGCGCCGGGTTTCCGCTCGGCGGATTCGCGCGCTGCGGTTTCCCGCGCGGCCGCCTCCTTCCCGGAAATTCGATCCAACGAGCGGGAAGGAGCAGCACCGCAGGAACGAACGTCGCGTGGCGCCGCAACACACCTGCGACCACCGGACCTGCGCCTGCCCGGGTTCTTACGTGCCGCACTGGAAAGTTCGGACTACCGAAACTAGGGTGTCGGTATGCCCGAAAAACATGCCACGCGATGGTGCGCGCCCATCGCAGCGCTGCTCGCTGCGCTGGTCGTGGTCTCGGGTTGCACGCTGTCGAGCCGACTGCCCGACGAGAAGGTGGTCCTGACGACGTTCACGGTGCTCGCCGACATCGCGTCCAACGTCGCCGGCGACCGTCTCCGGGTCGAGTCGCTGACCAGACCCGGTGCGGAGATCCACGGCTACGAGCCCAGCCCGGGCGATGTCCGGCGCACCGCGACGGCGTCGCTGGTCGTCGACAACGGTCTGAACCTCGAGGGGTGGTTCGGACGGTTCGTCGACGACCTCGACGTCGAACACGTCGTCGCCAGTGAGGGTGTCGAGCCCATCGACATCACTGCGGATGCGTATGCGGGCAAGCCGAATCCGCACGCATGGATGAGTCCGGTGAACGTCGGGATCTACGTCGACAACCTGGTACGGGCCTTCACCGACCTCGACCCGGAGGGTGCGGAGGTGTTCGCCGCCAACGGCGCCGCGTACAAGGAGCAGCTGCACCAGGTGCAGACCCACCTGGTGTCGGCGCTCGACCGGCTCCCGCCGAACGAACGCGCGCTCGTCACCTGCGAGGGCGCCTTCTCCTACCTCGCCCGCGACGCCGGCCTCACCGAGCGCTACCTCTGGCCGGTCAACGCCGAGCAGCAGGCCACCCCGCAGCAGGTCGCCGAGGTCATCGACTTCGTGAAGAGGAACCGGGTCCCCGCCGTCTTCTGCGAGTCGACGGTCTCCGACGACGCCATGCAGCAGGTCGTCGCCGCGACGGGCGCGCGGTTCGGCGGCAAGCTCTACGTCGACTCCCTGTCGCAGGCCGACGGCCCGGTGCCCACCTACCTCGACCTGATCCGCCACGACGTCCGGACCATCGTCACCGGACTGACGGGAGACAAGCGATGATCGCCTCGCACGCCATCGAGGTCGACGACGTGACGGTGCGCTACGGCCGCATCCTCGCGCTCGACCACGCCACCGTGCGCGTCCCGACCGGCCGCATCTGCGCGCTCGTCGGCATGAACGGTTCGGGCAAGTCCACCCTGTTCAAGACCATCGTCGGAACGGTCTCCCCCACTACCGGGTCGGTGAGCCTGGCGGGCCGGTCGCCGGCGGCGGCACGCAAGGCCGGCCTGGTCGGGTACGTGCCGCAGTCCGAGGACATCGACTGGTCGTTCCCGATGTCGGTGCGCGAGGTCGTGATGACCGGCCGCTACGGGCGTCTCGGTTTCACCCGGCGGCCGAAGAAGGCCGACCACGCTGCCGTCGACGAGGCGCTCGCGCGCGTCGAACTCACCGAGTACGCCGACCGCCAGATCGGGCAGCTGTCCGGTGGCCAGCGCAAACGCGCGTTCGTCGCGCGCGGCATCGCGCAGGAGGCGTCGATCCTGCTGCTCGACGAACCGTTCGCCGGGGTCGACAAGCGCACCGAGGCGACGATCACCACCCTGCTGCGGGGACTCGCCGACTCCGGGGTGACGATCCTGATCTCCACGCACGACCTGGCGGTGCTGCCCGAACTCGCCGACGAGGCGATCCTGCTGATGCGACGCGTCGTCGCGCAGGGCGATCCGACAGAGGTCATCACCACCGAGAACCTGGTCCGCGCCTTCGGGCTCGATCCGCTCGAGGCCAGCCGTGAGCGACGGGAGGAGGCTTCCTCGTGACCGCGTTCGTCGACCTCCTCCTCGACCCGTTCGCCTATGCCTTCATGACCCGCGCGCTGTGGGCGACGCTGATCTCGTCGGTGGTGTGCGCCCTGCTGTCGTGCTGGCTGGTGCTGATCGGGTGGTCGCTGATGGGCGACGCAGTCTCCCACGCGGTGCTGCCCGGCGTCGTCCTCGCCTACATCGCCGGGATCCCGTTCGCGGTGGGCGCCGTCGTCTTCGGCTTCCTCGCGGTGGCGATGATCGGCGCGGTCCGCGACGGCAGCCGGGTGAAGGAGGACGCCGCCATCGGCATCGTCTTCACGACGCTGTTCGCACTCGGCCTGGTGCTCATCTCGGTGACCCCGAGCCAGACCGACCTCAACCACATCGTCTTCGGCAACCTGCTCGGCGTCTCGACCTCGGACCTGGTGCAGATCGCGGTGCTGGGCGCGATCGTCGCCGCCATCCTGCTGCTGAAACGACGCGACTTCACGCTGTACGCCTTCGACCCCACGCATGCGTTCGCGATCGGACTCAGCCCCCGGATGCTCGGCGCGGCCCTCCTCGCGTTGCTCGCCCTGACCGCGGTGACCGCGCTGCAGGTGGTCGGCATCGTGCTGGTGGTCGCGATGCTGATCATTCCCGGGGCGACCGCGCAGCTGCTGACCGATCGGTTCAGCCGGATGCTCATCATTGCGCCGGCCGTCTCCGCGGTGTGCGGTGTCATCGGCCTGTACGTCTCCTACTACCAGGACACGTCGCCGGGCGGGATGGTCGTCCTGGTGCAGGGCATCGCGTTCCTGCTCGTCTTCCTGTTCAGCCCGACGCACGGTGTCATCGGCAAGCGACGCCGGCACCGAGAGCGCGCCCTGGCCGACGCCGCCGCGGGCTGAGCGCTCGCGGGCGTCAGGGTCACCGCGGACCCGCGCCGTGGCGTTCCCAGGAGATGTACAGCCGGCGGGCAGGCCCGTTCCAGAGTCCGTGGGCACCATGGCGTTCGCTTCCCGGGCCGACGGCCCGGACATTCGCGACAGCCAACGGAAGTGGAGCATGAACACGACGCCCGAGAATACGAACCCGGAGAACCCGAACGGCCCCGCCGACCGGCCGACCGAGCCGCTCGCCGAGCAGCCCACCGAACGGATGGCCGAGCAGCCCACCGAGCAGACGGCCGCCCCCACAGCCGCGCCGTACGTCGCGCCCGTCGCCGATGCCCCGGCTGGCGGCCCTGCTGCCGGTGATCCCGCGGGCGCAGCCCCGGCGCAGACGACCACGCCCGCGAAGTCCAAGACCCCGGTGCTCGTCGCCTGCGGTGTCGGCATCGCCATCGTCGCCGGCGCGCTCGGGTTCGGCGCCGGGTACATCACGGGAGACGAGACCTCCGATCACCCGAGGCGCCACGCCGGGTGGAGTCATGACCGTCCCATGTTCGGCGAGCATCCCGGCGACGGTCCGCGCGGGCACTTCCGTGGCGGCCCCGGCGGTGACGGTCAGGGGCGGCCCGCCCTCCCCGGACCGTGGGACGGCCGGGACCAGAACCGCGGCCCGCGCAACCAGGCACCCGACCGCCAGGGCACCGACCAGCAGGCGCCGGGCCAGCAGGCGCCGGGCCAGCAGCCCACCACCCAGCAGCAGTCGCAGCCCAGCTGATCCGGCCCGGCGATCTTCCCGCCGGACAGAGAAAAGGCGCCCCACCTGAAACCAGATGGGGCGCCTTCTGCGGTGGAGCTGCCGGGAATTGAACCCGGGTCCTCCGTCGTGTTGGTAGGGCTTCTCCGTGTGCAGTCCGCTATGTCTCTACTTGGATCTCCCGGTCACGCGGACAAGCCGAGATGACGATCCCAGTCGCTGTTGGTTGTCCCGTCCTCCCCCGCGACCGGCGAGGACGGTGAGTTCCCTGAAGATGATGCCGGCGACCGGGTTCGGGAACACAACCCGGGCCGACAGACTAGCCGTCGCTGATCAGGCAGCGAGGGCGTAGTCGCGCTGATTGGAATCGGCGCTTAATTGGTTGCTGCGACGCTCACGGTGGTCTCCAGCCTGCACCGACACGCTTCCCCTACCTCGACGCACGTAGTCGAAACCGATCAGCCCCGAGATAGGTGTTGCCCGCCGACCTTTCGGCCGACGAACACCCAGTGTAACAACACCGCCGCACGGGATCATTCCCGTTTCCGCGACGGACCGCGCGACCCCGGTCACATGCCCTTCACGCGGCGGCCGACCTCGCGCTCGACCTCCCGCTGCGCGGTGCGCCGGGCGATGTCCTGACGCTTGTCGTGGGCCTGCTTGCCGCGGGCCAGCGCCAACTCGACCTTCACCCGGCCGTCGCTGAAGTACATCGAGAGCGGGACCAGGGTGAGGTTGCCGTCGCGGAGCTTGCCGATCAGGGTGTCGATCTCGCGGCGGTGCAGCAGCAGCTTCCGCTTGCGCCGCACGTTGTGGTTGGTCCACGAGCCGTGGCCGTATTCGGCGATGTGCAGGGCGTGCAGCCACACCTCGCCGTCCTCGATGGTCGCGAACGCGTCCACCAGCGACGCCTTGCCGGCGCGGAGGCTCTTGACCTCGGTGCCGACCAGCACGATGCCTGCCTCGTAGACGTCGAGGATGGTGTAGTTGTGCCGCGCCTTGCGGTTCGTCGCAATCACGTTGCGGCCCTTTTCCCTGGGCACCACTCACCTCCTCGTCGAGTTGCCGTCCACCATCATCCCAGCGCCCCCGCGGCGCATGATCGTCCGGGTCACTCCCGGACGTACACCCGCAGGGTGATGTACGCCGTCGCACCGGCCAGCACGATGCCTCCGAGGATCAGCCACGGGGCGACGAACAGCACGTCGGCCAGTTCGATGCGGGCGAAGAAGCTCACACCGTACAGCTCCTTGAGCGCGGTGTCGAAGAAGAATTTCTTCGCCAGCAGCAGGCCGCCGATCGCCAGTAGCGCACCGACAAGGGCCGACACCACCGCCTCGAGCAGGAACGGCAACTGCGTGTACCACCGCGTCGCGCCCACCAGGCGCATGATCGAGACCTCGGTCCGTCTGGTGAACGCCGCGATCTGAACGGTGTTGATGATCAACAGGATCGCGGCGACCGCGAGGACCGAGGCGATCGCGAACGTCGCGTTGCGCACCCCGTCGAGCACGCTGAAGATCCGTTGCACCAGTTTTCGGTCGTCCTTGAAGGCGTCGACGCCGAGGTCCTTGCGGTTGGAGTACTCGTTGAGGACGACGTCGAACTGCGCCGGGTCGGACACCCGCACCCGCAGCGACGCGGGAAGCGTTCCCTCGACGATGTTCTCGGCGAGGTCGGGGTTGTTGGCGAAGATCTCCTTGGCGCGCTTGTACGCCTCGTCCTTGTCGATGTAGGTCACCGACGTCACGCCCGCCTCGTTCTCGAGGCCGCGCCGCAGCTGCGCGCACGGGTCGGATTCGCACTGCGGGTCGCGCTCGGTGACCTCGGGGTTGATGTAGAACTCCATCTCGACCCGGTCGAGGAAGATCTTCTGGCTCTTCTCGGCCATCTGGATCACCAGCAGGCCGCCGCCGAACATGCCCAGCGTGATCGCCGTGGTGATGATCATCGCGATGGTCATGGTCGCGTTGCGACGAAGTCCGGTGAGGACCTCGGTGATGATGAAATGCGCTCGCATGCTTGCTCAGACGTCCTTGGGAATCGTGGGATGCGGTGGCGGGGCAGGCGTCAGCCGATCCCGTACACACCCTGCTGGTCGTTGCGGACGAGCTGCCCGTTGTCGAACTCGAGGACCCGGCGACGCATCGCGTCGACGATGTGGCGGTCGTGGGTGGCCATGATGACCGTGGTGCCGCGCCGGTTGACGCGGTCGAGGACGTCCACGATCTCCTCGCTGGTCTCCGGGTCGAGGTTTCCGGTCGGCTCGTCGGCCAGCAGCACCAGCGGCCGGTTGACGATCGCGCGGGCGATGGCGACGCGCTGCATCTCGCCACCGGACAGCTCGTTGGGCATGCGGTCGTGCTTGCCCTCGAGTCCGACGTACTCGAGCACCTCGGGCACGACGCGCTGAATCGTCGACCGCGGCCGGCCGATCACCTCGAGCGCGAAGGCGACGTTCTCGGCGACGGTCTTCTTCTGCAGCAGTCGGAAGTCCTGGAACACGCAGCCGATCGACTGACGCAGCTTGGGGACCTCGCGGGCCTTCAGCTTGTTGACGTGGAACTCACCGAGCCAGATGTCCCCGCTCGTCGGCCGGTCCTCTTTGAGCAGCAGCCGGAAGAACGTCGACTTGCCCGATCCGGACGGCCCGATGAGAAACGCGAACTCCCCCTTGTCGATCTCGAAGCTCAAATCCTTCAGAGCCGGCCGAGAGGATGCCTTGTACTGCATCGTGACGTTCTCCAGCTTGATCACGATGAGCCAGTGTAACGACGCCGCCTGAGAGTCCGTTCAGGCGCGACACCCGCCTTCTGCGAGGTCACCGACCAGCGCAGATGTCCCCGGGTCAGCGTGTCGGAACCGGCGTCGTCTGCGTCGGTGCGCCGAAGCGCGGGATCTCCACGCCCGGCAGACCGGGGATCGTGGGCGCGTCGGTGGTCGGCCCACCGTCCGACGACCGGCCCCGACCCGAGGACTCCCCCGGCTGCCCGGTGCCCGGTGAGCCGGGTTCGCCCGGAAGAGGGAACTGCGACTCGCTCGATTCGGCCGACGTGCTCGGCACGGTGGTCGAGGTCTCCGGGAGTCGCTCGTAGGTGGGTTCGGGGGTGTACTGCGTCGTCCGCGGGGCCGGACGCGGCTGCTCCGGCGAGACGACGCCGTACCGCTGGGAGGTGTAGCCGTAGAGCAGGCAGCAGGCGATGAACACCACCAACAAGACGACGCTGCTCACGCGGATCGTGGTGTTGCCGACGTACTTCTTCCACCGCAGCCGGCGCAGCCGCGAACCGGAATCGGTCCCCGACGACGAGCCCGAAGGCCGTCGAGAACCGGACCGATTCTGCGGCTTCGGCTGCCGCGAACCGGACTGCTGCGCGGGACCGGACTCCTGCGAATCCGATGCCCCGGAGCCGGGTTGATCGGAGTCTGCCATCACTCGTCCTCGTCTCGGGATCGGTCTCGTCCGCCCTGGTCGGCGAAGGTCGTCGGCGGTCCGCCGGCCGCCTGCACCTCGCGGCCCGCCGGCACGATGATGCCCTCCCGGGCAAGAGCGCGGATGATGTGCACGCGCAGCGCACGACCCACCTCGAACTGCTTTCCGGGTAGCGTCCGCGTGACCATGCGCACCGTGATCGAGTCCAGTTCCAGGCTGATGACGCCCAGCGACGACGGGGCGTCGAGCAGCAGGTCGTGCCAGCGCGGGATCTCGTAGAACTCGCGGCCGACCCGGTCGAGGGTGTCGTTGACCAGCCCGATGTCGGCCTCGGCCGGCACCGGCACGTCGACGACCGCGCGCGCCCAGTCCTTCGACAGGTTGGTGGCCTTGATGATCTGGCCGTTCGGGACGGTGATGACCTCGCCCTCGCTGGTGCGCAGTTTGGTGACCCGCAGGGTCACGTCCTCGACGGTGCCCTGGGCCGAGCCGTTGCCGGTGACGGTCAGGTCGACCACGTCGCCGTACCCGTATTGCTTCTCGGCGACGACGAAGAAGCCGGCGAGGATGTCCTGCACGATGCGCTGCGCGCCGAAGCCGAGTGCCGCACCGATCACCGCGGTCGGTCCGGTGAGCCCGCTGAGCGGAATCCCGACGACGCCGAGGATGTGGATGACGACGATGATCGCGATCGCGACGATCAGCGTCCACGCCATCACGTCGACCAGCGCACGACGATGCTTCGCGTCCTCGGTCTGGACGATCAGGTCACTGGTGGTGAACTTCGACTCCAGCCGATTGGCGTACTTCGCTGCGAACCACCTGATGAGCCGGGCGAGCAGGACCGCCCCGAGGACCCAGCAGACGATCTCCAGGCCGTTGGTCGCCAGCCACACGTACACCCGGCCGATGAGGACCTCGGTCGAGCTCGCCGGCCCGTCCGCAGCCAACAGCAGGGCGGGCAGCGCGGTTCCCGGCTGGAGCATCACGCCTGCGCGGACGCCATCCGCCAGCGGATGCCGGCCTCGATGAACTTGTCGATGTCACCGTCGAGGACGGCGGCCGGGTTGTTGTCCTCGACGCCGGTCCGCAGGTCCTTGACCATCTGGTAGGGGTGCAGCACGTAGGACCGCATCTGGTTGCCCCAGCTCGACCCGCCGTCGCCCTTGAGCGCGTCCATCTCGGCCCGCTCCTCCTGGCGCTTGCGCTCGAGGAGCTTGGCCTGCAGCACGCGCATCGCCGACGCCTTGTTCTGCAGCTGGCTCTTCTCGTTCTGACAGGTCACCACGATGCCGGTCGGGATGTGGGTCAGGCGCACCGCCGAGTCGGTGGTGTTGACCGACTGGCCGCCCGGACCCGACGACCGGTAGACGTCGACCTTGAGGTCGTTCTCGTCGATGTCGATGTGGTCGGTCTGCTCGACGACCGGCAGCACCTCGACCTCGGCGAACGAGGTCTGGCGGCGGCTCTGGTTGTCGAAGGGGCTGATGCGCACGAGGCGGTGGGTGCCCTGCTCGACCGACAGCGTGCCGTACATGTACGGCGCCTTGATCGCGAATGTGGCGGACTTGAGGCCGGCCTCCTCGGCGTAGGACGTGTCGTAGACCTCGACGCCGTAGTCGTGCTTCTCGGCCCAGCGGATGTACATGCGCATGAGCATCTGGGCCCAGTCCGCGGCGTCGACGCCACCGGCGCCGGCGCGGATGTTCACCACGGCCTCGCGGGAGTCGTACTCGCCGGCCAGCATCGTCTTGACCTCCATGGCCTCGATGTCGGCGCGGAGGCTGGCCCGCTCGGCGTCGGCGTCGGCGAGTGCGGCGGCCCGGTCCTCGCCCTCCTCGGCCTCGGCGAGCTCGTAGTGCACGGGCAGGTCCTCGAGACGCTGGCGCAGCTCGGTGACCTTGCGCAGCTCGGACTGGGCGTGGGAGAGCTCGCTGGTGACCTTCTGGGCGTGGTCCTGGTCGTTCCACAGGTCGGGATCGGAGGCCTGCATCTCGAGCTCGTCGATGCGACGACGCAACTCATCGAGGTCCAGCACCTTCTCCACGGTGGTCAGGGTGGCGTCGAGGGCTTCGAGGTCTGCGGTCACGTCGGGATGCACAATCATCCAGAGTACCGACCGTGGGCCGGGTCAGACAGCGTCGGGCACCGACAAGCCGGGCGACCCGCGCCGGCGGTCAGTGCTTGCCGAGATCGACCGGCGGTTCCGGGTCGGGCAGGACGCCGAACTGCCACGACGTGACGGCCTTGTGCGGCTTGTAGATCACCGGCAGGTCGTCGCCGACCTTCGGCCACTGATCGCCCTGTCCGAGCACGAGCGTGCCGTAGACGTCGGTGGGGTTGGTCTCGGGTCCGACGATGGTGCCGGTGATGGTGCAGAACCGCCGGCCGTCCTTGTCGGCGGCGGCCTGCGGGTCGACCTCGGTGTCGGAGACGCCGACGACCGTGAGCGTGCCCTGCACGTATTGCGAGGCCTTCGCGGCCGAGAGTCCCTGGGGGTTGCGGCCACGCTGCCACTGCACGACCAGCGCCACCACGAGCGCGGCCAACAGCAGGGTGAACACCACGGTCAGCACCATGAGGGCTACCCTACCGGGCATGTCCGCCGACTCCGGTTCGAAAGCAGCCAGCACCCCCGACGACCGGGCCCGCCAGGCCCTCGAGGACGACCTCGAACTCGCGCTGTCGCTGGCCGAGTCCGCCGACGCCCTGACCACCGAGCGGTTCGGGGCCGTGGACCTGAGGGTGGACAGCAAGCCCGACCTGACGCCCGTCTCCGACGCCGACCTGGCGTGCGAGCGCATGATCCGCGATCGTCTCGCGGCCCGCCGTCCCGACGACACCGTCCTCGGCGAGGAGTTCGGCGGCGACGCGACGCTGTCGGGCCGTCAGTGGGTCGTCGACCCGATCGACGGGACCAAGAACTTCGTGCGCGGGGTCCCCGTCTGGGCGACCCTGATCGCGCTGCTGGTCGACGGCGTCCCGACCGTCGGCGTGGTGTCGGCACCGGCGCTGCGGCGGCGCTGGTGGGCGGCCGCCGGCCTCGGCGCCCACACCCACTTCGACGACGAGGACGCCCGCGAGATCTCGGTGTCCGGTGTCGCCGACCTCGCCTCGTCGAGCCTGGCCTTCTCCAGCCTGTCCGGGTGGAAGGACCGCGGCATCCGCGAGCAGTTCGTCGACCTGACCGATCGCGTGTGGCGCGTCCGCGGCTACGGCGACTTCTTCAACTACTGCCTCGTCGCCGAGGGCGCGGTCGACGTCGCCGCCGAACCCGAGGTGTCGCTGTGGGACCTCGCCGCCCTCGACATCCTCGTCCGCGAGGCCGGTGGTCGGTTCACCGCACTCGACGGCACGCCCGGCCCCGGCGGCGGCAGCGCCGTCGCCACCAACGGCCTGCTGCACGACGAGGTGCTGGCGGCGCTGCGCCCGTGAACCGCGCCGTGGCCGCCTAGACCTCGGTGCCGCTCTCCTTCGCCAACACCTTGAACTCCGTTGCGTCGTCCTTCATCTCCGACAGTCGGCCGTAGTGGATGCCGGTGCCGGCGTCGGACAGGATCGCCTGGTGGATCGGCACGGCCACGCGCGGGGCCATCGCCCGCAGGTAGTCCACGGATTCGCTGATCTTCATCCAGGGCGCGGCCGACGGCAGCGCGAGGACGTCGATCTTCTCGAACGGGATGTAGAAGGAGTCGCCCGGGTGCATGAAGCGGCCGGGTTGCTCGGCGGTGCCGAGGATGTAGGCGACGTTGTCGACGACCGGGATCTCGGGGTGGATCACCGCGTGCCGACCGCCGGTGAAACGCGCGGTGAGCGAACCGATCTCGACCTGTCCGCCGCTGTGCGCCGCCGTCCACCGGCCCGCCACGTCGTCGGCGTTGAGTTGCGCGGTGGTCTGGGGATCGGCGTAGAGGACCGCGTCCGGGTTGGCCGCCACGAGGTCGGGCAGCTTCGCGATGTCGCAGTGGTCCGGGTGCTGATGGGTGATGAGGATCGCGTCGAGGCCGTCGATGCCCTCGAACCCGTGCGAGAAGTTCCCCGGATCGAACAGCACCTTGGTCCCGTCGATCTCGACGAGCAGGCATGAATGGCCGAAGTGGGTGATCTGCATGGTTCCACTCTGCCCGCTTCACACCACGATCGGGAAGATCCCCCATCCCGCGGCGGCGTCGGCGAGTCGGAAGAGTCCGTAGCCGATCCAGACGGCGAGGAAGACCGCGCCCACCGGTCCGACGACGACGTCGCGCCAGCCGGACAGCGGGGACCGGCGCCGCCTGGCCAGCGTCGCGAACGCGAGCAGCGCGGTGACCGCGGTCAGCACGAGCAGGACCGGACCGAAGAGGTTGAACCCGAATGCGGCGGCGACGTCGCCGTGCATGAACGCCACCCAGCTGCGGGTCAGTCCGCAGCCCGGACACGGCAGGCCGGTGATCATCGCGAACGGGCACATCCCCGGTCCGGACTCGATGCCCGACGGCGTGAGGATGCCGGCCGCCCCGAGGGCCGCGGCGCCGACGATCCCCACGACCGCGGCGCCCGCCGCGGAGGCGGACGATAAGCGCAGGTCGGCCTGGTGTTCGACGGTCACCCGGCCAGCCTAACGCGCCCCTCGGCGACGGGCGCCGGACAACTGCGTGACAAACTTCTTACCACCGAGTAAGGTCTGTTCTTACTACCGAGTAAGATCGGTCCACAACGTGCAGAGGCCCCGACCGGGGCGACTGGAAGAAACGGCTGGTGATCATGACAACTCACACCGAACCGCGCGACACCTCCGCAGTCGGCCGCAACCCCCATCCCCGCAACTTCATCGGCACCGCGATGCGCGTGCTGACCACGGTGACGGGCTCGGAGTTCGCCGAGAAGTACAAGATCCGCGAGCCGATCAACCGGGTCGCCTACCAGGCGACCAAGACCGGGTTCCAGACCCTCGGCGCCGCCAACCGCGCGTTCAAGGCCGTCCAGGGCGGTTCGGGTGAGGCCAAGCGGCTCACCACCGCGCCCAAGGACTACTTCAACCTCACCCCCGACGACGAGCAGCAGATGATCGCCGAGACGGTGAAGGAGTTCGCCGTCGAGATCCTGCGCCCGGCCGCCCACGACGCCGACGAGAACGCCGCGGCGCCCGAGGATCTCGTGAAGCGCTCCGCCGAGCTCGGCATCACGATGATCAACGTGCCCGAGGAGTTCGAGGGCGCGGCCAGCGAGCGCGGCGTGGTCACCAACGCCCTGGTCGCCGAGGCGATGGCCTACGGCGACATGGGCCTCGCGATCCCGCTGCTCGCGCCGAGCGGTGTCGCCACCACCCTGACCAACTTCGGCACCGACGAGCAGCAGCGCACCTACCTGCCCGACTTCGCCGGCGAGAACGTGCCGCAGTCGGCGGTCGTCGTCGCCGAGCCGAAGCCGCTGTTCGACGCCTTCGACCTGAGCACCAAGGCCACCCGCGTGCCGAGCGGCTACCGCCTCAACGGCGTGAAGTCCTTCGTCCCGGCCGCCGGGTCGTCGGAGCTGTTCGTCGTCGGCGCCCAGCTCGACGGCAAGCCCGCCCTGTTCATCGTCGAATCCGACACCAAGGGCCTGATCGTGGAGGCCGACCCCGGCATGGGCGTGCGCGCCGCCGGCATGGGCCGCCTGCTGCTGCAGGACGTCGCGGTCCCGGAGAGCGCGCTGCTCGCCGGTGACGCCGACGCCGCACACGCCGCCTATCGCGACGTGGTCCGCCTGTCGCGCCTGGGTTGGTCGGCCCTGGCCGCCGGCACCGGACGCGCGGTCCTCGACTACGTGATCCCCTACGTCAACGAGCGCGAGGCGTTCGGCGAGCCGATCTCCAACCGCCAGGCGGTGGCCTTCATGGTCGCCAACATGGCCACCGAGCTCGACTCGATCCGCCTGGTGACCCTCCGCGGCGCCGCCCGCGCCGAGCAGGGCCTGAGCTTCGCCCGCGAGGCCGCCCTCGCCCGCAAGCTGACCATCGACAAGGGCCTGCAGATCGGCCTCGACGGCATCCAGCTCCTCGGCGGCCACGGCTTCACCAAGGAACACCCGGTCGAGCGCTGGTACCGCGACCTCCGCGGCGCCGGCATCGGCGAAGGCATCGTCGTCCTCTAGGCCGCGCGGACCGAAGGAAACCCTGACATGAGCATCAATCTCGAACTGCCGAAGAAGCTGCACGTCACGATCGACCAGGCGCATCAGGCGGCGGCGGAGATCTTCCGCCCGATCTCGCGCAAATACGATCTGCGCGAACACGATTACCCGGTCGAGCTCGACACCCTGGCCAGCCTGTACGACGGTCTCGCCGAGACCGGCCAGGCCGGCGCGGGCGCCGACGGCGGCCGCAGCCAGAAGAAGGCCAAGCCCGAGGGCGAGGGCGCCGTCGTCAACGGCGGCAACATGCAGTCGGTCCTCAACGTCATGGAGACCTCGTGGGGCGACGTCGGCCTCATGCTCTCCATTCCCTATCAGGGCCTGGGCAACTCGGCGATCGCCGCGGTCGCGACCGACGAGCAGCTCGAGCGGTTCGGCAAGGTGTGGGCCGCGATGGCCATCACCGAGCCGAGCTTCGGCTCCGACTCGGCGGCGGTCTCGACCACCGCGACCCTCGACGGCGACGAATACGTCATCAACGGCGAGAAGATCTTCGTGACGGCCGGTTCCCGCGCCACCCACATCGTGGTGTGGGCGACCGTGGACAAGAGCCTCGGCCGCGCCGCCATCAAGTCCTTCGTCGTCCCGCGCGACCATCCGGGCGTGGAAGTCGTTCGCCTGGAACACAAGCTGGGCATCCGCGTCTCCGACACCGCGGTCATCCGCTTCGACAACTGCCGCATCCCGAAGGACAACCTCCTCGGCTCGCCCGAGGTGGACACCAAGAAGGGCTTCGGCGGGGTCATGCAGACCTTCGACAACACGCGGCCCCTCGTCGCGGGCATGGCCGTGGGTGTCGCGCGCGCCGCGCTCGAGGAGTTGCGCCGGGTGCTCGACGAGGCGGGCATCGAGGTCGACTACGACCGTCCGGCCGCCGACCAGCACGCCGCCGCAGCCGAATTCATCCGCATGGAGTCCGATTTCGAGGCGGCCTACCTGCTGACGATGCGCGCCGCGTGGATGGCCGACAACAAGCAGCCGAACTCGACCGAGGCGTCGATGTCGAAGGCCAAGGCCGGCCGCGTCGTCAACGACATCACCAACAAGGTCGTCGAACTGCTGGGCACGTTCGGTTACTCGGAGCGCCTGCTCGTCGAGAAGTGGGCCCGTGACGCCAAGATCCTCGACATCTTCGAGGGCACCCAGCAGATCCAGAACCTCATCATCGCCCGCCGCGTACTCAACAAGAGCAGCGCCGAGCTGAAGTGAGGAACTGCACCTCTCACAGGGTTCGGCCCCCGTCATCGTCCTGATGGCGGGGGCCGAATCATGTTCGCGTCCGGTCGTTCTCAGAACACATACGCCAACGCCGTCCCGACCGCGCAGGCGGCGACCGAGGCCGCCAGGGTCCCGACGGCGTACGCCGCGGACCGCAGGCGCTCCCCCTTCTGCGCCAGCCGGACCGTCTCGAAGCCCGCGGTGCTGAAAGTGGTGTAGCCGCCGCAGAACCCGGTTCCGACGATCACCTGCAACCCGTGCGGCGCCGCGTGGAAGATCACCAGTCCCGCGACGATGCCGAGCACCGCGGACCCGGTCACGTTGATCACGAAGGTGCCCCACGGCGTCACGCCCGGCCACCGGGACCTCACCGCGCCGTCGACGACGAACCTCGCCACCGCGCCGAATCCGCCGGCGGCCATCACGGCGAGGGCGATCATGCGCCCGCCCCGCGCCGGCCGTCGACCGCGGACGCACAGGCGATCCCGCACCACGCCGCGCCGATTCCTGCCACGACGCTCACCAGGGCGTAGGCCATCGCGGTCAGGACGGCCGACGCCCGGGACAGTTCGGCGACCTCCAGCGCGAATGCGCTGTAGGTGGTCAGCGCGCCGCAGATCCCGGTGCCGCCGAACAACCGCACCCGCTGGCGCCACCCCTCGTCCCGACCGAGTCGCGCCAGCAGTTCCAGCAGCACGCCGAGGACGAAGGCGCCGATGACGTTGACCGCGAAGGTCGCCCAGGGCCAGTGGCCTTCCGACGCCGGGAACGCCTCCTCCGCCCAGTACCGCGCGCCCGTACCGAGCAGGCCTCCGGCGAACACCCACAGCAGGGCGTGTCTCCGGAAGTGCAGGGGTCGGGTGTCCGGGTCGACGGGGAGTTCACCGTGCGGATCAGGGCTCACCCGGCCAGTGTCCTACACGCCGCCCCGGCATGCGTCGGCCTACCACACGAGGACGCCTTAGACGACGACGTTGTAGAGCACGATCAGGTACACCGGCACGATCACGTCGAAGAAGAAGATCGGCCCGGCGTTGCCCGGTGCGAAGTTGCGCTCCGTCACCATCTCCCGGAGACGACCGACGGCGGCCCCGAGATAGAACACCGAGAACGCGATGATCGTGGCCAGGGTGAACTCGTCGCCGAAGCCCGACGCCATGACCCCGAGCAGGCCGGTGGCCAGGCTCGCCAGGCCCACCTCCCACTGCCACGGCGTCTTCTCCGGCCAGCCGATCGACTCGGCGACGGGCTCTCCGAAGAACATGTGCCCGCAGCCGGTCATCCACCCCTGGACGCCGATCATCCACAGCACGGAGTTCTCGAGCAGGTCGCGACCGAGATCCCCGCCCCGAATGAGGGCGTCGACCAGCGTCGCCACCAGCGTGCCGACGATCCCGACGAACGGGACGACGGCGATCGCCAGGCGGACGATGCGGTCGTTCATGGTGGCAGGCCGGTCAGCCCCTCAGCTGTTCGGCGAGCGCCGTCAGGACGTCCGGGTCCTCGATGGTCGACGGGACCGTGTACTCCTCGTGGTCGGCGATCTGCCGCATGGTCTTGCGCAGGATCTTGCCCGACCTCGTCTTGGGCAGGGCAGGCACGACGGTGACGTCGCGGAACGTGGCGACCGCGCCGATCTCCTCGCGCACCTTCGCGACGAGCTCGCTGCGCAATGTCTCGGCGTCGATGTCGACACCCGACTTGAGGACCACGTACCCGCTCGGGCGCTGGCCCTTGAGATCGTCGTGGATGCCGATGACCGCGCATTCGGCGACGGCCGCGTGCGAGGCCACGACCGCCTCGATGCTGCCGGTCGAAAGCCGGTGTCCGGCAACGTTGATCACGTCGTCGGAACGGCCGAGGACGAAGACGTAGCCGTCGGAGTCGATGTACCCCGAGTCACCGGTCAGGTAGTAGCCGTCGAAGGCGTCGAGGTAGGACTTGCGGTAGCGCTCCTCGTCGCGCCAGAGGCCGGCGAGGGTGCCGGGCGGCAACGGCAGCTTGATGACGATGCTGCCCTCTTCGCCGGCGGGGACCGGATTGCCGTCGGCGGCGACGACACCCACCTGATAGCCGGGAACAGGGACGGTCGGCGAGCCTGCCTTGATCGGCATCGGCTCCAGGCCACGGAGATTCGCGGCGATGGCCCAGCCCGTCTCGGTCTGCCACCAGTGGTCCACGACAGGTACGTTCAGGATCTCCGACGCCCAGGTGAAGGTGTCCGGATCGAGACGCTCGCCGGCCGCGAACAGCGTCTGCAGGGTCGAGATGTCGTACTTGGCGAGCTCGGCGGCGTCGGGGTCGGCCTTGCGGACCGCGCGGATCGCCGTGGGAGCGGTGAACAGCGCCTTCACTCCGTGGTCGGAGATGACCCGCCAGAAGGCGCCGGCGTCGGGGGTGCCGACGGGCTTGCCCTCGTACATCACCGTGGTCGCGCCCACCATGAGCGGCGCGTACACGATGTAGGAATGGCCGACGACCCAGCCGACGTCGGAGGCAGTCCACCAGACGTCGCCGGCGGAGATGTCGTAGATGTTCTTCATCGACCAGGTCAGCGCGACCGCGTGACCGCCGTTGTCGCGGACCACGCCCTTCGGCTTACCGGTCGTGCCCGACGTGTAGAGGATGTAGAGCGGGTCGGTCGCGGCCACCGACACCGGGTCGGCCGGCGAGGCACCGGCCATCGCCTCGTCCCAGTCCAGCCAGCCGTCGTGCTCCGAGGCGTCACCGGTGATCTCGGGGCGGTTCTTCACGATGACGGTGCCCGGCGCGGCCGTCGAGATCTCGAGTGCCTTGGCCACCATCGGCAAGTACTCGACGGTTCGACCGGGTTCGAGGCCACCCGATGCGGTGACGACGGCGACCGGCTCGGCGTCGTCGATACGGGCGGCGAGCTCCGGTGCGGCGAAGCCGCCGAACACCACCGAGTGCACGGCGCCGATGCGGGCGCACGCGAGCATCGCGACGGCGGCCTCGGGGATCATCGGCATGTAGATGATGACGCGGTCGCCGGCGGTGATGCCGCGCGAGGCGAGCACGCCGGCGAAACGCGAGACCTCGTCGAGCAGTTCGGCGTAGGTGTAGCGGCGCACCTGGCCGACCATCGCCGAGTCCCAGATGAGCGCGCTGCGATCCCCGTGCCCCGCTTCGACGTGACGGTCGAGGGCGTTCACGGAGGTGTTGAGGGCGGCGTCGGGGAACCACCGGTAGAACGGCGCGTTCGAGTCGTCGAGGGCCCGGGTCGGCGGAGTGGTCCAGTCGACGGCCTGCGCGGCCTCGAGCCAGAAGCCTTCACGATCTTCCGCTGCTCGGGTGAATGCTTCGCTGTACCGGCCCATCGTGGCCATCCTTTCGACGTCAACCAGCGCACAATCGGGCACCACCGTGCCCTGCCGTTCTTAGAGGTTAGCGATGTGATGGTCACCACCCAATCCGAACCGGTCAGAAGCGGCGAGCGGTCGATCCCGCGCGACGAGCGGTCGTCGGACCCCGTGGACGAGGACGTGGACAACGATCTCCACGGAGGGGATCGACCGCGTGCCGCCTTCCGGCAGGTGCCGACACGACCCTGTCGTCGACACCGCGGGTCACCGACGGCCCACCGTGGTGTCAGGACCTCACCGTGGCGCAAACCCCTTCTCGGGCAGGACGAATGGCTCGGCCCACCGGACGCCCCGCACGTCGGTCCGCGCAACGGCGGCGCGACGCCGGTGCGCGACGACCCCGTCGGTGACGAGCAGTTCGACGTCCTCGTCGAGCCGACGGGCGAGGCTGCGCGCCGCCCAGCCGGGTCGCCCGGAGGAGGTGCCGACGACGACGGCGCCGGCGTTCACGTCTCGCGCGGCGTCGCACAGAACCGTCGAGGGGTTCCCGACCTCGGAGCGCGTGAGCACCGACCGCGCGCCGAGCCACAGCGCGAGCTCGCGCGCGGTCCGCAGGTGCTCGTCCACCACCGCCCGGCCGGTCACCAGGTAGGCCTCGTCCTTGAGCACGTCGGCGAACCCACCGGCCGCCTCCTCGCGGCGACGCGCGTACGCGCACACCAGGACCAGATCCGGGCCGCCCGCCCGCACCACCGCCTTGAGCGCCCGGCGCGAGGACTCGCTGCCGGAGATACCGACGACCACCGGTCGCCCGCCCGAGATGCCGTCCATGTGTGTCGGTGCCGTCGACGCGACCCACCGCACGCCGCGAGGCCCCAGAATTCCCCTCATCGTCTCGTCCTCTCCTCGACTGGAAAACGTGCTGGTCACAACGCTATGGAGAGGAAGGCGCCGAATCGCCATGCCGCGGGACGACCCCGTTTCCACCCTGGGGTGGAGACGGGAATCCACCGGCGGACGGAGGTCCGCGCCATCGCGGCGGACCTATCCTGGAACGGTGACGGGCTTCACAGCCGATCTGCGCCGACGGGTCGAACGCGCCGGTGGGGACTACCCACCGCTGTACCCGGCGGTCATCCTGTCGGCGAGCGCTCTCGTGACCGCGGTCTCCGCGCTGCAACGCCACTCCGCCGACGGCGCACTCGGATGGGTGATCGCCGGTCTGGTCTTCGCACTCATCACCCTCGTGCTCGACCTGTCGCTGCCGCCGTCGTCGTATGCCTGCTTCGGTGTCATCACGAGCACCGTGTGCTTCCTGATGGTGCCGGTGCACACCGACGCCGCCCCGCTGCAGCTGGTCTTGATGGCCGCCATCGGCGCGGCGATGTACCCACTGCGCACCGGTCTGGTGGTGACCGCTGCGGCCATCGGCGTGCTGGTGGTGTTCGGGGTGTTCGGCGGCCTCGAATCGCCTGCGCTCTACGCGCTCGGTGTCGCGTGCGGATGGCTCGTCGGTTACATGGTGCTGATACAGAAGCGACTCGCCGACAACCGCGACCGCATCCTGCGGGAACGCGCCGACCGGGCCGCGAGCGACGAGCGACGCCGCATAGCCCGCGAGATCCACGACGTCATCGCCCACTCGCTGTCGATCACCATGCTCAACGTGACCGGCGCGCGACGCGCACTCGAGCAGGACCGCGACGTCGACGAGGCCGTCGAGGCGTTGTCGGATGCCGAGCGCCAGGGGCGGCAGGCGATGACCGAGATCCGCAGCATCGTGCACGTCCTCGGCGCGGAAGAGAACCGGAAGCCGACGGCGCCCCCGCCGGGTGCCGGAGACCTCGGGGCACTGCTCGACGACTACCGGAAGGCCGGCGTCCACATCTCGTCTCGTATCGACGGCGACCTCGCCGCACTGCCCGAACCGGTGTCGGCCGCTCTGTACCGGATCGCCCAGGAATCGCTGGCCAACGTCGTCAAACATTCGGAGGCCAAGCGCGCATCGGTGTCGGTCGCGGCCGGTGACCCGGTCACGATCGTCGTCTCCAACCCCGTCACGGGTTCCCGGCCCCGCCGGCACGACGGCACCGGCATCGCCGGCATGACACAGCGGGCGGCACTTCTCGGCGGACATCTCGAGACCGAGCACGGCCGCGGCACCTGGACCGTGCGCGCCACGCTGCCGGCCCGTCTCGACACCTGCGCGCCGTCGCCACAGCGGGACGGGGCACGGCTGTGACCACGACCGCTCCCACCGATGCACCCGCCGCCCCCATCCGCGTGGTGCTCGTCGACGACCAGGAACTGATCCGCACCGGCCTGCGCCGCATCCTGCGACCCCGCGACGGCTTCGAGATCGTCGGCGAATGCGCCGACGGCTCGGAGGTGCTGCCGTGCGTGTCCGAACACCGACCGGACATCGTGGTGATGGACCTGCGGATGCGCGACGTCGACGGCATCACGGCCACCTCGCTGGTGCGGACGCTGCGCGAGCCACCGCCGGTGCTCGTACTCACCACATTCGACGACGATGACCTGCTGTCGGGCGCCCTCCGCGCCGGCGCCGCGGGCTTCATCCTGAAGGACTCCCCTGCCGAGGCGCTGATCTGGGCGGTGCGCGCGGTGGTCCGGGACGGAGCCTTCCTCGATCCGGCGGTGACCGGTCGGGTGCTCAACGGTTTTCGCCGGGCGGGCCGCGCGCGGACCGAGGTCGCGCCGGAACTGACCGATCGGGAGACCGACGTGCTACGACTCGTCGCACGCGGCCTGACCAACGCGGAGATCGGTGCAGCGCTGGGGATCTCGCAGGTGACGGTGAAGAGCCACATCAACCACATCTTCACCAAGCTCGACCTGCGGGACCGGGCGGCCGCGATCGTCTACGCCTTCGACCACGGCCTCGTACTGGCCGAACCCGAGTGACACCGGTGTTGCCCGGCGCCGGTCAGCGCGCCTGCACGTCGACCCCGTCGGCGAAACGATACGGTCCCGTCATCAGCAGGCCACCGAATCGTTTGCGCAGGCGCGACATCTCGGCGCGGACCGTGACCGTACGGTCGTCGACGCCGAACAGGTGTGTCGACAACCGGGCCGCGGTGGCCCCGTCGCGGTTGCGTGCGAGGAAGGAGAGGATCTCGCCGTGACGAGGCGAGCACCGGTGCGTCCATCCGCCGCTCGGTCCCTCGACGGCCACCTCGACGCATTCGGCTCCCGCCGCGGTCGTGATCGTCCGCAGGACGACGCGGGTCGTCGACATCCCTGTCGACTCCGCGACGCGCACCAGCCATCCACCCGGAAGGGCCTCGACGTCGCATTCGCCGAGCGTGCCGAAGAACCGCCGTCCCGGTCCCACTCCCCGCGGCAACAGCAGACGCGGCCGCGGCGACACCGCATCGACCGCCGCCACCCAGCCGTCGACGTCCACGGCGAGGGCCGGGCCCGGCGACCGGGCGAGGATCGGTGCGGCCACCGCTCGCAGACAGTCCAGACGCCGGTGGTGTTGCTCGCGCAACTGCGACTCGGCGAGCCGGGCCACCGCATGAACCAGGGCCAGCGTCGTCGGGTGGATCGTCGCCGCGGGGCCGGACACGTCGACCACGCCCAGGACGTCCCCGGTGCGTGGGTCGCGGATCGGGGCACCCGTGCACGTCCACGAGTGGTGGCTGCGGACGAAGTGCTCCGCGGAGAACACCTGGATGGAGCGCCCCGACACCAGCGCCGTGCCGATCGCGTTGGTTCCGACCGAGTTCTCGGCCCAGTCCGCCCCCTCGATGAAGCCCAGTTGATCCGCGCGGGTGAGCACCCGTGGCGATCCGCTGCGCCAGAGGACGCGGCCGGCGGCGTCGGCGATGACGAGGATGTTGTCGCCGCCGTCGATGAGCGAGTCGAGGTTGCGTGACAGGTCCTCGACGACCTCCGCGAGGCCCGACCGGCGGCGGCGCTCCTCGAGTTCGTCGAACTCCAGGAGGCGGTCGGCGCCGCAGTCGGTATCCGGATCGAGCCCGACCGCACGGAGGCGCTGCCACGAGTCGTCGATCACCGGGCGCGGCCGAGCAGGCATCCGGCCGCCCGACATCGCCGCGTCGTGCACGGCGGACAGGACGTGGGCGAACTCCCGGGGATCGTCACCCGCCTGTACCGCCGGCTCCAGCTCGGGCGCCTGATCGGAAATCGTCATCTCCACGATTGTGCGTCAGGTCACAGACCCGGGGCAATGCGCCCCGGCCTCGCAACGGGTTGCAACCCTTGCCGCCACCGGCTCACGGGGCGTCTGCTGGGCACACGAGATTGTGGTGCGCGTCACTCTCGACGCAATGGAAGCAGGCACCACCGAGATGAGGAGAGTCAATGACCCAGACGCTGGAACCGGTGGTCACCACCGGACGCACCCCGCAACAGCGGATCGACGCCTGGCTGGAGGAGTTCGAGACGGCGCTCGCCACCCTCGACATCGGACGTGCGACAAACGCATTCCTCACCGACAGCTACTGGCGCGACCTCACCGCGTTCACCTGGAACATCAAGACCGTCGAGGGCCACGAGCAGATCTCCGACATGCTCACCGCCCGACTCGCCGACACCCGCCCCTCGGGTTTCGGCACCACCGAACCGGCCACCGACGACGGCGACGACGTGGCATCGGCGTTCATCTCGTTCGAGACCGCGGTCGGACGCTGCGAGGGCCACGTCCGGATCCGCCCGGACGACAACGGGGTCGACAAGGCGTGGACCCTGTTGACGACCATGCAGGAGCTCAAGGGCTTCGAGGAGAAACGGGGTGCGACCCGACCGCTCGGAGCCGTGCACGGTTCCGACCCCGACACCCGCTCGTGGGCAGAGAAGAAGGCCGACGAGGAACGCGACCTCGGGCGTGGGACGCAACCCTACGTCCTCGTGATCGGTGGTGGCCAGGGCGGGATCGCCCTCGGCGCGCGCCTGCGTCAACTCGGTGTTCCCTCGATCGTCGTCGACCGCCACGACCGCCCGGGCGACCAGTGGCGCAAGCGGTACAAGTCGCTGTGCCTGCACGACCCGGTCTGGTACGACCACCTCCCCTACCTGCCCTTCCCGGACAACTGGCCGGTGTTCGCGCCCAAGGACAAGATCGGCGACTGGCTGGAGTTCTACACGAAGGTCATGGAGGTGCCGTACTGGTCGAGGACGACGTGCTTGTCGGCGGCCTACGACGAGACCGCGGGCCGATGGACCGTCGAGATCGACCGAGACGGTGAGCGGATGACCCTCTATCCGACCCAGCTGGTCCTCGCGACCGGCATGTCGGGCAAGCCCAACATCCCGACGGTGCCCGGTCAGGACGTCTTCGCCGGCGAGCAGCACCACTCGAGTCAACATCCCGGCCCCGACGACTACGCCGGCAAGAAGGTCGTGGTGATCGGTTCCAACAACTCCGCGCACGACATCTGCAAGGCCCTCGTCGACAACGGCATCGACACCACGATGGTCCAGCGATCGTCGACACACATCGTGAGGTCCGACTCATTCCGGGAGATCGCCCTCGGCGGCCTCTACAGCGAGGAGGCCGTACAGTCCGGGATGACCACGAAGAAGGCGGATCTCACGCTCGCGTCCCTGCCGTACCGGATCATGCACGAGTTCCAGATCCCGATCTACGACCAGATCCGTGAGAAGGACAAGGACTTCTACGATCGCCTGGAGAAGGCCGGCTTCAAGCTCGACTTCGGCGACGACGACTCCGGCCTGTTCATGAAGTACCTCCGTCGCGGCTCCGGCTACTACATCGACGTGGGCGCCAGCGAACTGATCGCGAACGGGACGATCAAGCTCGTGCAGGGCCAACTCGACCACCTGACCGAGAACACGGTCGTCCTCGCCGACGGCACGGAACTCGAGGCCGATGTCGTCGTGTATGCCACCGGGTTCGGCTCCATGAACGGTTGGGCCGCCGATCTGATGGGGCAGGAGGTCGCCGACCGGGTCGGAAAGGTCTGGGGACTGGGCTCCGACACCACCAAGGACCCGGGTCCGTGGGAAGGCGAACTGCGCAACATGTGGAAGCCCACGCAGCAACCCGGATTGTGGTTCCACGGCGGAAATCTCCATCAGTCCCGCCACTATTCGCTGTATCTCGCTCTCCAGCTGAAGGCCAGGTACGAGGGGCTCGACACCCCGGTCTACGGACTCGGCGAGGTCCACCACCTGAGCTGACAGCAGCCGGCAGCGCAAACGAGAAATGCCCCGCGACCGGATGGTCGCGGGGCATTTCTCATCCGCCCGTGTGCCGGCGGTTCGGACATCGTCGTTCGACAGACGAGACGCAACCGCCCACTGACGATCGGGTGTGGTGGGGATATGAGAAAGGCCCCGTATTCGACGATTGGG
>NZ_BAOQ01000001.1 GCF_000344155.1 Gordonia paraffinivorans NBRC 108238
CAGGACGTGACGGGCGCGAAGGCGCCGGATCCGGCGTACGGGCGACGCGCATCGACGCGGCACCCGGGTGTGGGCGGGCGCACACGACCTGCGCCGACGGCCCGCACCGGCGTCGACTACCGTGGCGGGTATCCCGCCGCCGGCGCCATGCGTGGCTCGGCGTCCCCGGGATGGCGGGCGGGCGCGCACCAGCCGCGTACGTCGCGGTCCGCCGATCCCGGGCGCGGCAGGTCGTCCCACGGCCGCGCGGGACGCCGCTGACGAAGGCGGGACAGACGTGCACAGTGGCTGGGGATGGAGTGACGACGCCGGTGAGTTCGGCTGCAGGACAATCTGATAAGACCGGAACGCCGAACGGGCGAGGCCTGTCGGTCGTGGTCGCCGGTGGCGGCACGGCCGGGCACATCGAACCCGCGCTCGCCGTGGCCGACGCCATCCGGCGCCTCGACCCGACCGCACGCGTCACCGCTCTCGGCACCAGGCGCGGGCTCGAGGTCGACCTCGTCCCCGAGCGTGGCTACGACCTCCGGCTGATCCCGCCGGTCCCGCTGCCCCGCAAGCCCGGGGTCGAGCTCGCGAAGACGCCGGGCAGGCTGGTGTCCTCGGTCGCGGCGACGCGCAAGGTCCTCGCCGACGTCGACGCCGACGTCGTGATCGGTTTCGGCGGCTATGTGTCGGTCCCGGCCTACCTCGCCGCCCGCATGCACCTGCGCGGCCGTCGCCGCGTCCCCATCGTGATCCACGAGGCCAATGCCTCGGCCGGCATCGCGAACAAGGTCGGCGCGCGATTCGCCGACCGCATCCTGGCCGCGGTCGAGGGTTCCGGTCTCGACGCGACCGTCGTCGGCATGCCGGTCCGGGGTGCCCTCACCGAACTCGACCGGCCCGCGCTGCGAGCGAAGGCGCGCCACTACTTCGGGCTCGACGAGCACGCCCCGACGCTGCTGGTGTTCGGCGGTTCGCAGGGCGCCCAGCGTCTCAACGCGGCCGTCTCCGGCGCCGCCGAGGCCCTGGGCAAGGCCGGTATCGGCGTCCTCCACGCCTACGGCCCCAAGAACTCGATCGACCCGGTGGCGGTCGACGGCGCGCCGCCGTACCGCGCGGTCAGCTACCTCAAGCGGATGGATCTCGCCTACGCCGCCGCCGACTTGGTGATGTGCCGGTCCGGCGCGATGACGGTCGCCGAGGTCTCGGCGACCGGGCTGCCGGCGATCTACGTCCCGCTGCCGCACGGCAACGGCGAGCAGCGACTCAACGCGCGGCCGGTCGTCGAGGCGGGCGGCGGGTTGCTCGTCGAGGACTCCGAGGTGGATGCGGAATACGTCGAGCGCGAGGTGATCGCGCTCCTGCAGGATTCCGAACGACTGCAGAAGATGTCGGCGGCCGCAGCCGGGACCGGGCATCGGGACGCGGCCGCGGTGGTGGCGGAGGCCGCTCTCGAGCTCGCGCGCGACCACCGCGCGAACACCGGTGGGGCCTCGCGGCGATCGGCACGGCGGCGGTGACGGGCAGACGTGGCGGTGAGATCGGTGACGCGGCAGACGACAACGGGTCGGGACACGACGCGGGAGGTGACGACATGAGCAACACGACCGGCGGGGAGCTGCCCCCGGAGCTGTCCCGGGTGCACATGGTCGGCATCGGCGGCGCGGGGATGTCCGGACTCGCACGCATCCTGCTGGCGCGCGGCGGCCAGGTGTCCGGCTCCGACGCCAAGAACAGCCGCGCCATCCTCGAACTCCGCACCCGCGGGGCGCGCGTCCAGGTGGGGCACGATCCCTCCGCCCTCGACCAGATCCCCGGCGGCCCGTCGGTGGTCGTGACCACGCACGCGGCGATCCCCAAGACCAACCCCGAGTTGGTGGCGGCCCGGTCCCGGGGGATCCCGATCCTGCTGCGGCCCCGGGTGCTGGCACAGCTGATGGAGGGGCAGCGGACCCTGCTGATCGCCGGGACCCACGGCAAGACGTCGACGACCTCGATGTCCGTCGTGGTCCTGCAGCACGCCGGCAGCGACCCGTCCTTCGCCATCGGCGGCGAGCTCAACGAGTCCGGCACCAACGCCCACCACGGCGGCGACCCGGTGTTCGTCGCCGAGGCCGACGAGAGCGACGGTTCGCTGCTCGAGTACACCGCCGACGTCGTGGCGGTGACCAACATCGAATCCGACCACCTGGACTTCTTCGGGTCGGTCGAGGCCTACGTGCAGGTGTTCGACGACTTCACCGGACACATCCGCAGCGGCGGCACGCTGATCGTCTGCCTCGACGACCCGGGCTCGGCGGCGCTCGCCGGCCGGGTGTCCGCGACGCTCGCCGACCGCGGTGTCACCGTGCTCGGTTACGGTCGCGGAACCCACGCCGACCTCGCGCCCGGCGTGCCCAACGCTGCGACGCTCCTGTCCTGGGAGGCCCACGGGAGCGGGGGAGCGGCCCGTGTCCGCTTCGACGCCCCGGTCGCCGCGGGCACGACGCCGGTGGAGCGCGAGCTGGTCCTCCCGCTGCCGGGAGAACACATGGCGCTCAACGCGATCGCCGCGATCATCGGTGCCGTGCGGGTCACCGGCGCCTCGGAGGCACGGCGCGCCGAGACCCTCGACCGCATCCTGACCGGCATCGGGGCCTTCGGCGGCGTGCACCGCAGGTTCGAGTACCGCGGCCGCCGCGGCGGGGTGGAGGTCATCGACGACTACGCCCATCACCCGACCGAGGTGCGGTCGGTGCTGACCGCGGCGCAGGCGATGCTGGCCGCGCGGGGCGGCCCGGACGGTACCCGCGGTCGCGTCATCGCCGTCTTCCAGCCGCACCTGTACTCGCGGACGGTCGAGTTCGCCGACGAGTTCGCCGCCGCCCTCGACCTCGCGGACGCGGTGGTGGTCGCCGACGTCTACGGGGCGCGCGAGGAGCCGATCCCCGGCGTGAGCGGCCGGACGATCGCCGACAAGCTGACCTCCCCGGCGCTGTTCGCCCCGGATCTGTCCCGGCTCGCCGACCAGGTGGCCGGGCTCGCCCGGCCCGGCGACGTCGTCCTCACGCTCGGGGCCGGCGACATCACCATGCAGGGGCCGGAGATCCTCGCCGCGCTCGGTGCCCGGGAATCGGGTGAGGGGACCGGCGATCACGCCGGCGACCTCACGGGACGGGTGTCGTGATCGGCTGGCCCACCCGCCGCCGGTCGCGCCTGCTGCTCGGCACGCTGATGGTCGTCGCCGCGGGGGTGGGCCTGGTCCTGATCGCCTATCTGACACCGCTGATGTCGGTGCGGAGCACCGACATCCGGGAGAGCGGTTCGGTGCCGACCGACGAGATCCTGCGCGCGGCGGCGGTCCCGCACGGGACGCCGCTGCTGCAGGTCGACACCAAGGCGGTCGCCCAGCGGATCGCGACCATCCCGACCGTCGAGTCCGTGCGCGTGCAGCGCGCCTACCCGTCGACGTTGCGGATCACCGTCACCGAACGCGTGCCGACGGTGATCGTGAAGTCCGGCGACGAGGTCCACGTCCTCGACCGGTCGGGAGTGTCGTTCCTGCACTACGACAAGACCCAGGGCGTGCCGCCCGAGGTCCTCAAGCTCCCCGTTCTCGAGACGCCCAACCCCGGACCGGCCGACCCGACCACCCGGGAGGCGATCACGGCGGTCGCCGGGCTGCCGGATCCGTTGCGGGAACAGGTGATCCGGGTCAGTGCGCGGTCCCCGGTGGACATCACGTTCATCCTCACCGAGAACCGGCGGGTCATCTGGGGAGACGCCGACCGCGGGGCGGACAAGGCCAGAACTCTCACCTACCTGTTGAGACGTGAGGCCAAGGAGTACAACGTCACGAGTCCGGAATTCCCCTCCTACAAGTGATCACGGCCGCCGTGGGTCGCCGCTGACCTCACGTTTTCCCGGGATCGCACGCGACTGCGGGAATTTCGCACCGCGACTTGCCGACACGCCGGGCGTGAATCTGGATACCGGGGCCCGCGGTGCATAGCGTCTCTATCACCAACCACTTGACATAACTCTAAATCTATGGTTCAGGTTTAGGGTTTTGTCGACACCCGAGACGGGGTCCGGCAGGCGGTGAACCCGCCGTTCACGCCGCGGCACCGGCACCGAAACATCGAGCACGACCCATTACGAGGAAGGCGAGCGCATGACGCCACCGCACAACTACCTGGCCGTCATCAAGGTCGTCGGCATCGGCGGCGGCGGCGTGAATGCCGTCAACCGCATGATCGAGCAGGGGCTCAAGGGAGTCGAGTTCATCGCGATCAACACCGACGCGCAGGCCCTGCTGATGAGCGACGCCGACGTCAAGCTCGACGTGGGCCGTGACTCCACCCGCGGCCTGGGCGCCGGCGCCGACCCCGAGGTCGGCCGTCGCGCCGCCGAGGACGCGCGCGACGAGATCGAGGAGCTCCTCAAGGGCGCCGACATGGTCTTCGTGACCGCGGGCGAGGGAGGCGGCACCGGCACCGGCGGCGCACCTGTCGTCGCGCAGATCGCGCGCAAGCTCGGCGCGCTGACCGTCGGCGTCGTCACGCGGCCGTTCTCCTTCGAGGGCAAGCGTCGCGGCAACCAGGCCGAGGCCGGCATCGCCGCGCTGCGCGAGTCGTGCGACACCCTGATCGTCATCCCGAACGACCGCCTGCTGCAGCTCGGCGACGCCAACGTCAGCCTCATGGACGCCTTCCGCAGTGCCGACGAGGTGCTGCTCAACGGCGTGCAGGGCATCACCGACCTGATCACCACGCCGGGCCTGATCAACGTCGACTTCGCCGACGTCAAGGGCGTCATGAGCGATGCCGGCAGCGCTCTGATGGGCATCGGTTCGGCCCGCGGCGAGGACCGGGCCAAGAAGGCCGCCGAGGCGGCGATCAACTCGCCGCTGCTCGAGGCCTCGATGGAGGGCGCGCGCGGCGTGCTGATCTCGATCGCCGGCGGCAGCGACCTCGGCCTGTTCGAGATCCACAACGCGGCCACCCAGGTGCAGGAGGCCGCACACGAGGACGCCAACATCATCTTCGGCACCGTGATCGACGACAACCTCGGCGACGAGGTCCGCGTGACCGTCATCGCGGCCGGCTTCGACGGCGGCGCGCCGCGCAAGCGCACCGACACCCCGGCCGCCGCCGGGCGTTCGGGCGTGGCCGCGGGCCAGGCCGGCGCCGTGTCGGCCCCGCCGAAGAACGACCCGCTGTTCGGCGAGATGCCGAAGAGCTCGGGCGACCCGTTCGGCTCCGACCGCGAGCCCGAGCCGCCGCGCCGCAACACCGTGCATCTCGACGACGACGACGTCGACGTGCCGTCCTTCATGAAGCGCTGACCCGCGATGCGGGTACGTCGCGTCGTCACCACGCGTGCCGGCGGCGTCTCGGTGGCACCGTATGACTCGTTCAATCTCGGTGACCACGTCGGAGACGACCCCGCCGCGGTGGCCGCCAACCGGAAACGGCTCGCCGAGCAGATCGGGCTCGAGGAGTCCTCGGTCGTCTGGATGGAGCAGATCCACAGCCGCAACGTGACCGTCGTCGACGGTCCGGTGCAGGGCGCGGTCCCGGCGACCGACGCGCTCGTCACGGCCACCCCGGGGCTCGCGCTCGCGGTGTTGTCGGCGGACTGCGTGCCGGTGCTCCTCAGCGACGACGAGGCGGGTGTCATCGCCGGCGTCCACGCCGGACGCGTGGGCGCCCGGATCGGCATCGTCCCGGAGACCTTGCGCGTCATGGTCGAGCTCGGGGCGAAGATCGAACGCATCGGCGCGTTCCTCGGGCCGGCCGCGAGCGGCGAGCACTACGAGGTGCCGCCGGACATGCAGGCCGACGTGGAGAGGCATCTGCCGGGTTCGGCGTCGCGCACCCGGAAGGGGACGACGGGCCTCGACCTTCGTGCCGGGCTGCGGCGCCAGCTCCTCGAGGCCGGCGTCGCCGCGGTGGCGGTCGACCCCCGCTGCACGATCTCCGATCCCGACCTCTTCAGCCACCGCCGTGGCGCACCGACCGGCCGGCTGGCCTCGGTGATCTGGATGGACGAGAGCGAACCCGACGGGCGCTGACGCCCGGGCGAAACGCCCTCGAAAACCTTTGTCACAGCGGAGAATGATCAGGGACATGAACGATTCACCCGATGCCCGTACCGCCGAACTGTCCGAGCGCCTGCAGGCGGTCCGCGACCGGCTCGACGCGGCGCTCGCCGCCGCGGACCGGCCGGCCGGCTCGTGCACGCTGCTGGTGGTCACCAAGTTCTTCCCGGCCGACGACGTGCGCCGGCTGCTCTCGCTGGGCGTGTGCGAGTTCGGCGAGTCGCGCGAGCCGGAGGCCGGCCGCAAGGTCGCCGAGGTGCTCGCGGACTGGCATCCGGCCGATCCGGGTGACGCGCCCGCGTTCGACATGATCGGCACCGTCCAGTCCAAGAAGGCGCGCTCGATCGCGCGCTGGGCCCGGACGGTGCACTCGGTGGACCGCCCGAAGGTCGCCGACGCCCTCGACCGCGCGGCCCGCGCCGCGCTCGACGAGGGGGAGCGGACCGACCCGCTCGGCGTGCTGCTGCAGGTGAGCCTCGACGGCGATCCGCAACGCGGCGGCGTCGTGGAGGCGGAGTTGTCAGCGCTCGCCGATCGGATCTGCGCGGCCGATGCCCTGAGTCTGCGCGGCCTGATGGTGATCGCCCCGCTGCACGGCGAGCCGGAGCACTGGATGGCCGAAACGGCCCGTATCCACACCGCTTTTCGCGACAGGTACCCCGACGCGGCCGAGCTTTCGGCAGGGATGAGCGGCGACATGGAGATCGCGGTCGCAGCAGGCTCGACATGCGTGCGTGTCGGAACCGCGATCATGGGCGAGCGGCCGCTACTCTCTCAGTAATCACATTGGTAACAGCAGAACCAAGTGACACAACAAGCTCAAATGACATCAGAAGCACCATCCGGCACGGCTGCACACCGGCGACGCACGACAGAGAGGCCGCTCATGACCACGATGCAGAAGTTCAAGGCATACTTCGGCATGGTGCCGCCCAGCGAGTACGAGGACGACTACCTCGAGGAGGCGGCACCCTCGCACCGTCCGGCGTCGCGTGAGCGTGTGTACCGCGACGAGTACTACGGCGACTCGTCGTACGACGCCGGCTACGAGTCCTCGGCCGGCTACCGCGACGAGATGGCCTACGACGACCGCTTCGAGCCCGCGTACGAGATGGCCGGTGACTTCGCGCCCGAATTCGCCTACGCCGCACCACGTCCCGTCTCGGAGGCCCCGATGCGTCCCTCGGGTCGTCTCGAGCCGCTGCAGCGTTCGTCGAGTGCCGCCATCCGCGCCGCGTCGTCGCGTCCGGTCGCCGAACACCGCGACTTCGAGCGCGTCTTCCCGGAGGGTCCGTTGCAGAAGATCACCACGCTCCGCCCGTCGGACTACAGCGAGGCCCGCACGATCGGCGAGCGCTTCCGCGACGGCAACCCGGTCATCATGGACCTCGTCGACATGAGCAACGACGACGCCAAGCGTCTCGTCGACTTCGCCGCCGGACTGGCCTTCGCGCTGCGCGGTTCCTTCGACAAGGTCGCCACCAAGGTGTTCCTGCTGTCGCCGGCCGACATCGACGTCTCGCCCGAGGACCGTCGCAAGATCGCCGAGACCGGCTTCTACAACCACGCCTGACCGGCGTGGGCACCCTCGGTTCGCACTCGCCGGTGATCTTCAGGCAGTCTTGACGCGTGGCTGCGATTCTGTTGGGCGTCTTGTATTACGTCCTGTTGGTCTTCTGGTTGCTGCTCCTCGGACGCCTCGTCGTCGAGTTGGTGCGCACGTTCGCCCGCGACTGGCGCCCCACCGGGGTGGCGGTCGTGATCATCGAGTCGGTGTTCACGGTGACCGATCCTCCGATCAAGGCCCTGCGGCGCGTCCTCCCGCCGATCCCGTTGGGTCCGATCCGGCTCGACCTGTCCCTGATGATCGTCATGCTGGTGGTCATCATCGCGATGAACGTGGTGGGCGGGTTCGCCGGCCGCTGACCGACCGGCCCTCGCGAGCTGCCGGCCGATCCCGCCAAACGGGCCGAAGACGCGCCGCCCGGGACATCCCGTGGTTGGTTCATCCGCCCGGCCGACACCCGGCCGGGCTGCGGGCCCATGCCCGGTTCGGCCGGGTACCTTGAGGAACGGCGATCGACTACCGTTGGTGATCGCCTCCGTCTCGCCCTTCGAACTCCCCGGTGAGAACAAGGGGGTGCGACCCGCGGTTCGCATGTGACAGGATTGGACGCCAGTTACAGTTTTTGACTGGTATGAATAGTTAGTGACAACCTGTATTGGTCGAACGACTCAGGTCGGGCGATCGGGGTTGGACGGTACGCCAACTGAACACAAGCTTCACCACAGACACGAGGGGAACCGACATGCGGCTGACTCCAGCTGATGTGCACAACGTCGCGTTCAGCAAACCGCCGATCGGTAAGCGCGGCTACAACGAGGATGAGGTCGATCAGTTCCTCGATTTCGTCGAGGCGGAGCTCGCCCGGCTCATCGAAGAGAACACCGACCTGAAGCAGCGGGTCGAGGAGCTCGAGGGTGAGCTCGCCGATGCCCGCTCCGGAGCCGGTGCGCCCGCTTCGGAGGAGCGCACCCAGATCTTCGCCAAGGCCCCGGCCCAGGAGGCCCCGGCCGCCGCGCCGTCCAACGACGACGCCAACGTGCGCGCCGCCCGCGTCCTCGCCCTGGCGCAGGACACCGCGGACCGTCTGACCAGCAGCGCCCGTGCCGACGCCGATGCGCTTCTCTCCGACGCGCAGACCCGTGCCGACACCCTCGTGTCCGAGGCCCAGGCCAAGTCCGACGCGATGCTCGCCGACGCCCGTCAGCGCTCCGAGGCCATCCTGGCCGACGCGCAGACCCGCTCGGAGGCGCAGCTGCGGCAGGCACAGGAGCGTGCCGACGCCCTGCAGGCCGATGCCGAGCGCAAGCACAGCGAGATCATGGGCACCATCAACCAGCAGCGCGGTGTCCTCGAAGGCCGCATCGAACAGCTCAAGACGTTCGAGCGTGAATACCGCACCCGCCTGAAGACCTACCTGGAGTCGCAGCTCGAGGAGCTGCAGCAGCGCGGAAGTGCTGCCCCGGTGGAGGGTGGACGCCCCGACCAGTCGTTCTCGAACGATCCCGGCAGCGGCGGCTTCAGCAGCTATTCGCCGAGCTGACCCCGGTAGGTGGTCATGCACCCTAGGCTGGTGATGTGCTGACCTTGGCCCTGGGCGCGACCCTCGTGGGGTTCGTGCTGCTCATCCTCGGTCTCGTCACCGGGACCGTGTGGCTCGCCGTCGCCTGTATCGTCATCTGTCTCCTGGGACTCGGCTTCCTGCTGGTCGACGTGTTCGCCTCCCGTGGACGGGAGAACACCCGATCACTGGAGGACTTGGTCCCGGGCGCCGCGCGTGCCGACGACGAGGACGAAGCGTTCGACGACTTCCCCGAGGACGCCGACGCCGCCTCGACGGAGTCCGCTGTCGGTGAGACGGGCGGTCGGGTCGATCCGAGTCCGACCGGCCGCGCTCCTATCGAGGCTCCCCGGTCCGAGCCGCCGACCCGCGGATTCGAGCCGAACGCCCCCGCCGGGTCGGCCCCGTACCAGCCGCCGCCCTTCCAGCCCGGTATGGCGGATCCGGTCGACAGGCCGGGCCCGCAGTCGCCGTCCGGTCCGGTGCGTCCGGCACCGGAGCGCCGCGAGGGCACCTACGAGGACTACCTGCGTTCCGTGGGTGGCGACGCCGATCTCGGCGCCCCCTCCACGGGACCGCTGTCCTCCCCGCAGTACCGGAGTGCCGGGGGCGGTCCGCAGCAAGGGGCCGGCGCACCGCGTCCCGGGTCTGCACAGCCCGGGCCGGGACCGTCTGGCCCGCAGCGTTTCGGTCCGCCGGCGCAGCCGGGTCCCGGTTCGCAATCCGGCCCCGCTCCGCAGTCCGGCCCCGCTCCGCGACCGGCACCGGATCCGCAGGGCGGGGGAGTCCCGTCGCAGGGCGGCGAGCAGGCCGGCCCGCCGTCGGGCCGCCGGCGTCGTCCGGACTTCGATCCGCTGGACCCGAACTGGAAGCCCCCGCTCGAGGATTGACGCGACTCGAGGACCACGACTCGAGGACCACCGCGCCCCGACGTGCCGGTGCGGCACGTCCGAGCCGCAGAACAGAACACCGACGACGCCTCGCCCGCGCATCCGACACCGATTGGATTGTGCGGGCGAGGCGTCGTTACACTGGTTGACGCGTTGATCCGGCCATCACCGGGGAGCACCCGGAAGAACAGAGCAGCACCGATTCGGCGGCGCTCCCAGTAGAACCGGGCGGGCGTGGCCCGTCACAGCCACCGGACCGTACGGAGTCTCCGCGCGGTCCCTGAGAGGCGTCGGGTTCCCGACGCAAGCGGGGTGGTACCGCGTATGCCGTCAGGTGTGCGTCCCCGTGCCGAAGGTGACAGACATCCAGGCACGAGGAGACGAGCCGTGGCGGACACGAACGACAAGGGCGCCGGCGAGCCGGGCACCACCGAGACCGGGCGTGCGTACCCCAAGGTCGACATGACGGGTGGGACAGGGCGCGGCGCCCCCCATTTCCCCTTCGTCGAGCAGAAGGTTCTCGACTACTGGGAGTCCGACGGCACCTTCGCCGCATCGATCGCCAACCGCGCCGACGCCGAGGAGTTCGTCTTCTACGACGGGCCGCCCTTCGCCAACGGCCTGCCGCACTACGGGCACCTGCTGACCGGCTACGTCAAGGATGTCGTGCCGCGCTACCAGACCATGCGCGGCAAGAAGGTCGAACGCCGATTCGGTTGGGACACACACGGTCTGCCCGCAGAACTCGAGGCCGAGCGCCAGCTCGGGATCACCGACAAGTCGGAGATCGAGAAGATGGGCATGGAGAAGTTCAACGAGTACTGCCGCGACTCGGTTCTCCGCTACACCGGCGAATGGCGCGACTACGTCACCCGTCAGGCCCGCTGGGTCGACTTCGACAACGACTACAAGACGCTCGACCTCGACTTCATGGAGTCGGTCATGTGGGCGTTCAAGGCCCTCTACGACAAGGGCCTGATCTACCAGGGTTACCGCGTGCTGCCGTACAGCTGGTACGAGCAGACCCCGCTGTCCAACCAGGAGTCCAAGCTCGACGACGCCTACCGCATGCGGCAGGACCCGGCGGTCACCGTGCGGATGCCGTTGCGGGTGCCCGAGGGGCCGCTGTCGTCGCTCGACGGCGTCAACGCCCTGATCTGGACCACCACGCCCTGGACGCTGCCGTCGAACCTCGCGATCGCGGTCAATCCCGAGGTCACCTACGTCCACGTCAAGGCCGCCGACGGGCAGGAGTACCTGCTCGCCGAAGCCCTGCTCGGCGCGTACTCCAAGGAGATCGCGGATCCGGAGGTGCTCGGCACCCACCTCGGCAAGGAACTCGAGAACCTCTCCTACACACCGCCGTTCGACTTCTTCCTCGGGCACCCGAACGCGCACCGTGTGCTGCTCGGCGACTACGTCACCACCGACAGCGGCACCGGCGTCGTCCACCTCGCGCCGGCCTTCGGCGAGGAGGACATGGAGCTCGCTACCTCCTACGGGATCGAGGTCGTGCAGCCGCTCGATCCGGGCGGCCGCTTCACCTCGCAGGTCCCGCCGTACGAGGGCCTGATGGTCTTCGACGCCAACCCGGTCATCATCAAGGACCTCAAGGCGGCCGGGCGCATCCTGCGCCACGAGACCATCGAGCACTCCTACCCGCACTCGTGGCGGTCGGGGCAGCCGCTGATCTACATGGCGGTGCCGTCGTGGTTCGTCGCCGTCACCAAGTTCCGCGATCGCATGGTCGAGCTGAACAAGCAGATCACGTGGGTGCCCGAGCACATCCGCGACGGCCAGTTCGGCAAGTGGCTCGAGGGCGCCCGCGACTGGAACATCAGCCGCAACCGGTATTGGGGCGCGCCGATCCCGGTGTGGATCTCCGACGACCCGGAGTACCCGCGCATCGACGTCTACGGTTCGCTCGACGAGCTCGAGCGCGACTTCGGGGTGCGGCCGGACAACCTGCACCGCCCGTACATCGACGAGCTGACCCGGCCGAATCCCGACGACCCGACCGGGAAGTCGACCATGCGTCGCGTGCCCGAGGTCCTCGACTGCTGGTTCGAGTCCGGGTCGATGCCCTACGCCCAGGTGCACTACCCGTTCGAGAACCGGGAGTGGTTCGACGGTGTTCTCTCGGACGGGGGGGACTCGGCCGACGCGCCGCCGCACAACCCCGGCGACTTCATCGTCGAGTACAACGGCCAGACCCGCGGCTGGTTCTACACGCTGCACGTGCTCGCGACCGCGCTGTTCGACCGCCCGGCGTTCAAGACCGTTGCCGCACACGGCATCGTGCTCGGTGACGACGGGCAGAAGATGTCCAAGTCCAAGCGCAACTACCCGGATGTCAACGAGGTCTTCGACCGCGACGGCTCCGACGCGATGCGCTGGTTCCTGATGGCCTCGCCGATCCTGCGCGGCGGCAATCTCGTGGTGACCGAACGCGGCATCCGCGAGGGGGTGCGCCAGGCGCTGCTGCCGCTGTGGAACGCCTACAGCTTCCTGCAGCTGTACGCGGAGCGCCCGGCGACGTGGCGGACCGACTCGCAGCACGTGCTCGACCGCTACATCCTCGCCAAGCTCGCCTCCACGCGGGATGCGATGACCGAGGCGCTCGACACCTACGACATCGCCGGTGCCTGCGAGTCGTTCCGCGAGTTCGTCGAGTCGCTGACCAACTGGTACGTGCGCCGTTCGCGCGCCCGCTTCTGGGCCGGTCAGGACGCCGACACCGACGCCTTCGACACGCTGTACACGGTGCTCGAGGTGGCCTGCCGCCTGGCGTCGCCGCTGCTGCCGCTGGCCACCGAGGCCATCTGGCGCGGCCTCACCGGCGAGCGTTCGGTGCACCTGACCGACTGGCCGACCGCCGACGAGCTGCCGGCCGACGCCGATCTGGTCGCCGCGATGGACGAGGTGCAGGCGGTGTGCTCGGTGGCATCGAGCGTCCGCAAGGCCAACAAGCTGCGCGTGCGCCTGCCGCTGCCCGGCCTGACCGTCGCGTCGCCGACCGCGGCCGCTCTCGAGCCGTACGTCGACCTGGTCAAGGACGAGATGAACGTCAAGTCCGTCACGCTCGCCACCGACGCCAGCGAGTACGGCCGCTACGAGATCGCGGTCAACGCACGTGCCGCCGGCCCGCGCCTGGGCAAGGACGTCCAGCGTGCGATCAAGGCCGTGAAGTCGGGTAACTGGGAGGTGCGGACCGACGCCGAGGGCAACGAGGTCGTCGTCGCCGACGGCATCGAGCTCCTCGACTCCGAGTACACCCGCAAGCTCGTGGCCGTCGAACCCGATTCCACCGCCGAGCTGCCCGGTGGCAAGGGTCTGGTCGTCCTCGACACCAACGTCACGCCGGAGCTCGAGGCCGAGGGCTGGGCCAAGGACCGGGTGCGCGAGCTCCAGGACGCGCGCCGCAACCTGGACCTCGACGTCTCCGACCGCATCACCGTGCGGCTGGTGGTCCCCGCCGAGCGTCTCGAGTGGGCGCGGACCCACTCCGACCTCATCGCCGGTGAGGTCCTGGCGATCGAGTTCGACGTCGTCGCCGACGGCGGGCCGGGCGCCATCGAACTCGGTGACGGCGTCACCGCCGATGTCGCGAAGGTCGGCTGACCGGCGAGTTCGCGACAGCTGTCACGTTCTGCCTCCCGTCGGTGTCTCGAGGATGACCACCTCGAACACCGACGGAAGGCAGAACGATGAACACATCCGACATCACCACGATCGCCCCTACCCGCGTCGTCGTCCTCGGCGGCGGCTACGCCGGCGCGATGGCGGCCAACCGGCTGCGTCGCAAGCCCGATGTCGACGTCACGGTCGTCAATCCCCAGCCGTTCTTCGTGCACCGGATCCGGCTGCACCAGTTCGTCGCACGGACCGGTGACCCGCAGGTCGGGTTCGACGCCGTGCTCGGCGACGGCATCGACGTCGTCGTCGACACCGCCGTCCGCATCGAGGCCGCGGCGCGGCGTGTCCATCTGGCGTCGGGCAAGCACCTCGACTATGACCACCTGATCTACGCCATCGGCAGCCGGAATCGCCTGCCGGAGATCCCCGGCGCGGCCGACCACGCTCTGTCGGCCTCGGACTGGGCGGCGGCGCAACGACTCCGGGAGCGTCTCGACACCCTGGACAGCGGTGCCCCGGTGGTCGTCGTCGGCGGCGGACTCACGGGCGTCGAGCTCGCGGGAGAGTTCGCCGACCGCGGCTTGGCGGTCACGCTCGTCGGCGGCGGCGTCCTGGCCCCGTCGGTGGGGGAACGGGGGCGGCGGGCCACCCTACGCCAGCTGGCGCGGCTCGGCGTCGACGTTCTCGCCGAAGCGCGCGTCACCCGGGTGCAGGCCACGCAGGTGACCGTCGAGATGGACGGACACGAGCGGGTGTTGCCCAGTGCGGCAACGGTGTTCGCCACCGGGTTCGTCGCCCCGGAACTGGCCGCCGACAGCGGGCTGACCACCGACGGGATCGGCCGCCTGCGGACCGACGAGAACCTGAACAGCGTCGACGACGAGCGGATCGTCGGGGCGGGCGACGCGGTCGCCGTCGCCGGGATCCCGCTGAGGATGAGCTGCCAGGCGGCGCAACCGTTGGGTGTGCAGGCGGCCGAGGCCGTCCTGGCGCGGATCGCCGGCGACTCCCCGAAGCCGGTGGACCAGGGCTTCGTCGCCCAGTGCACCAGCATCGGCCGTCACGCGGCCACCCTGCAGTTCACCCGGCGCGACGACTCGCCTGCCCGTGCGGTCGTGACCGGCCGCCTCGCCGCCCTGGCCAAGGAGACGGTGTGCCGCGGTATCGTGTGGAACATCCGCCGCGAGGCCGCGCGACCCGGAACCTTCAGCTGGCCGCGCAACCGCGAGGCGACCGCCGAGCGTGAGGCGGTCCTGCAGTGACCGGCTCGCCGACGAGAGGTGTTGCTCCGGTGAACAGCAGCGAATCCGACCGTCGCGCAGCTCGTTTCGCCGAGCTGCGGCCGCTGCTGTTCACCGTGGCCTACGAGATCGTCGGGACCGCCGCCGACGCCGACGACGTGCTGCAGGACAGCTACCTGCGGTGGGCGGAGGTCGACGACACCGCCGTCGACGACACGAAGGCGTACCTCGCGAAGATCGTGACGCGCCAGGCGCTCAACGTGCTGCGGTCGCGGACACGACGCCGCGAGGACTACGTCGGGCCGTGGCTGCCCGAGCCGATCCTGCTCGACGAGCGGGACCTCGTCGACGACGTGGTGCTCGCGAGTCGGTGTCGACGGCGATGCTGATCGTCCTGGAATCGCTCAGCCCGGACGAGCGCGCGGTGTTCGTGCTGCGGGAGGTGTTCGGGTTCTCCTACACCGAGATCGCGGACATGCTGGACAGGGCGCCGGCGACGGTCCGCCAGATCGGGCACCGGGCCCGCAACCACGTCGAGGCGCGTCGTCCCCGGTACGACCCGGTGGACTCCGAACGGGCCGCCGCCGCAGTCGACGCGTTCCTCGCCGCGGCCGAATCCGGGGACGTGGAAAGGCTTCTCGAGTTGCTCGCGCCCGAGGTCGAGTTCACCGCCGACAGCGACGGCAAGGTGATGGCCGTGCGTCGCCCGGTCCGCGGTGCGCTCGCGGTGGCGCATCTGCTGGCCGGTTTCGTCCGGCTCGGCAAGGACATGGATTACCGCCTCGAACCCGCGGTGTTCAACAACCAGCCCGGCGTCGCGATCTACGTCGACGGCGAGCTCGCCGGCACGTTCACCCTGCACATCGTCGACGGCGTGATCCAGCAGATCTACGCCATGCGCAACCCGGACAAGCTCGCCCGCATCGACCGGCCACGGGTGATCGCGCGGTAGGTCCCCTCCGCGGGAGGGGTGGGTCCGCGGTCGCCGAGTACGAGCGCCGCCGGGGGAGTCAGGTCCGGAACAGTCCCGACAGCGTCATCTCCATCTGCATCCGGAACAACGCCCCCGGATGGGCGAAGGTGTCCTTGCCGTACTGGCCGAAGGTCTCGAGGCCGATCGCCCCCACCATGACCGCCCACAGCGTCGTCGACGCGGCGAGGACCGACGCCGGGGCGTCGAGCCCGAACTCGTCGCGGATCGCGGCCATGTCGGCGGCGACGTCGTCCGGCGGAGTGGGCAGGTCGTCGCGCAGCAGGCCTTCTGCGTGTGCCGCCGCGCATTCGCGCAGAAGCAGTCCGGGGACGCGCGTGCCCGGCCCGGTCGTCTGCTCGCCGGGCGCGGAATAGCCGGGGACCGGGCTGCCGTAGAGCAACGCCCAGCGGGCCGGCTCGTCGAGCGCCCATCTTCTCGCCGTCTCCCCGGCGAGGAGCAGTCGCTGTCGCCGATGGGCCTCCTCGACGGAGCCCACCGCCGCCTCGATCGCATCGGCCACGTCGTTGTACGCCTCGACGAGGAGCATCGTCAGCAGCTCGTCGCGGCTCGGGACGTAGCGGTACACCGCCGATGACACCACGCCCATCTCGCGCGCGATCGCACGGAGCGAGAGCCCGGCGGCCCCGTGGGTGGCGAGGTGTTCGCGACCCAGCCGGCGGATCTCCTCGGTCATCTTCGCGCGGTTCTCCGCGCGGCTGCCTCTGGCCATGATCCGATCCTCGCACATTTCGAGAGCGGTGCTCTTGATTTGTGGGGCGTGGTCGTGCACACTCAGAAACGAGAGCGGTGCTCTCGAAATGTGATCAGCAGAGAAAGGCTCCCGAAGATGACCGCCACCGCCACCCACTACCGCGCCCCCGAAGGCGCCGACGCCACTTTCAACCGGGTCGTCCGCTGGCTTGCCGACCACGGCGTCAACCTCGCCGGGGCGCAGAACCTCACCGTGGCCGGCCGGCGCACCGGGAAGCCGCAGACCGTCCCGGTCAACCTGCTGCGCCTCGACGGCCGGGAGTACCTGGTCTCGCCGCGGGGCAACACCCAGTGGGCGCGCAATGCGCGGGTCGCCGGAACCGTCGAACTCCGGCGCGGGCGCCGTCGCCGCACGGTGGCGCTCGCCGAACTCGATCCCGCGCTGCGCCCGCCGATCATCGCCGAGTACCTGCGCAAGTGGGGCTGGGAGGTGGGCCGGTTCCTGCCCGAGGGGCTGTCGGCCAAGCCGACCGACGACGAGCTCGTCCGGCACGCCGCGTCGATCCCGGTCTTCGCCGTCGGTCACACAGAGTAGGTGGCCGTCCGCTCGACCCGCCCGTCACTAGACTCGGACGGGTGGTGAGCCCGGCCCCCGAACCGACGACTGCGGACGGTTCCTCCGTACCGCAGCGGTGGGTCTCGGGTACCGGTCCGGGTGGGGCGGTGCCGACCGGGCACGACGCCGAACGCAGCTCGCGGTGGGTCCTGCACCTCGACATGGACGCGTTCTTCGCGTCGGTCGAGCAACTCACCCGGCCCACGTTGCGGGGGCGACCCGTTCTCGTCGGCGGCTCGGGCGGCCGGGGAGTGGTCGCCGGAGCCAGTTACGAGGCCCGCGTCTTCGGTGCGAGGTCGGCGATGCCGATGCATCAGGCCCGACGCCTCATCGGCCCCACCGGGGTCGTGGTCCCGCCGCGCGGGGTCGTCTACGGCACCGTCAGCAAACGCGTCTTCCGCATTCTGCGCCAAGCGGTCCCGGTCATCGAGACGCTCTCCTTCGACGAGGCCTTCGCCGAACCCGCCGAACTCGTCGGCGCGACGGTCGCCGACGCCCGCGCCTTCGCCGAGGATCTCCGGGGGCGCATCCGTTCCGAGGTGGGACTCGCCGCGTCGGTCGGGGTCGGCAGCGGCAAGCAGCTCGCCAAGATCGCGTCGGGCATGGCGAAACCCGATGGCGTGATGGTGATCCCGCCGTCGGGTCAGCTGGAGTTCCTCCACGGGCTGCCCGTCCGCAAACTGTGGGGGATCGGGCCGGTGTCGGGAGACCGACTGGCGCGGTTGGGGATCAACACCATCGGCGATCTCGCGGCGATGTCGACGGTCGAGGTGGCGTCGGTCCTCGGCGGCACCGTCGGGCCCGCGCTGCATCGTCTCGCCCAGGGCATCGACGACCGGCCGGTCACCGAACGCGCATCGGCCAAGCAGATCAGCGCCGAGTCGACCTTCGCGGAGGACATCGTCGAACTCGACGAACTGCGCAAGGCCATCCGCCGCGCGGCGAGCGATGCGCATCGCCGCCTGCTCAAGGACGGTCGCGGCGCCCGGACCGTGGTGCTGAAGCTCAAACGATCCGACATGTCGATCCTCACCCGGTCGGCCACCACCGCGGCGGCCACGACCGACTTCGACGACCTCGAACGCACCGCCCAGCGCCTCGCCCTCGACCCGCGTTCGGTGGGCGCGATCCGCCTTGTGGGAGTGGGATTCTCAGGACTCACCGCGGTGCAGCAGTATGCGCTCTTCGACGACCTCGGCCCCGCCGGCGACGAGCTGACCCATCACGACACCGCGACCGACGCCCCCTCGGCGGGGGATTCGGGATCGGGTGAGGTCGTCGAGGTGTCGGAGACCGTGCATGATCCGACCGCCGATGTCTCCTCGCCCGAGCCGGTGCGCTTCGCCCCCGGCGGGGATCCCGCACGTCGGGTCCCGTTCGCGCCCGGGGCCGACGTGCGGCACCCGGAGTACGGGCACGGCTGGGTGCAGGGGAGCGGGCACGGGGTGGTCACGGTCCGATTCGAGACGCGCACCACCGGCCCCGGGCGCACCCGGACCTTCGCCGTCGACGACCCCGACCTGCGTCCTGCCGATCCGCTCGACAGCCTCGAGTGGGACCTCGGCGCCGAGGACGACGACGCCGGCGTGTGAAACGCCCGGTGCGTGCGGCTCTGCGGTCAGGCCCCGGAGGCGTGGAAGAACCCGGAGGCGTGGAAGAACCCGGCGACGGTCTCCGGCTCCGCCCGTGCGGTGAGCAGGGCGATCAGCGCCATGCGCGCCTGCGGCGCCCGCAACCACGGTGAGACGATCGCACCGGCGCGACTCAGGTCGACGGCGCCGCCCCCGCCGCCGTAGGTGGCGGTGACCTCGCCGTAGGGCACCCGGCTCGTCACGACCACGGTGACGCCGTGGGTGACGGCGAGCGAGACCTCGGCGACGATGTCCGGATGCGTGTTGCCCGAACCCGTTGCGGCGAGCACGATCCCGGCGGCGTTCTGCGCGACCGCCGCGGCGATCAGCCCCGGCGACACCCCGGGATAGAGCGCGAACATGTCCACCCGTGCGGTGCGGCCGACCGGTATCTCGTCGAGGACGGGTCGCGGCAGGTCGGTGCGTACCGAGTCGAAGGCCAGCGGATCGACGGTGGAGACCTTGAACAATCCCCGCGCGGGGAGGGTCCGGCCGCCGGCCACCACCAGCACCCCGCGCCCGCGCGCGGCCGGATCGTGGACCGTCGCGAGTGCCGCGGCGAGGTTCGACGGCCCGTCGGCGTCGGGATGGTCGGCAGGCAGCTGAGCGCCGGTGAACACCACCGGCCGGTCGTCGGTGCAGTACAGATCCGCCAGGAAGGCCGTCTCCTCCATGGTGTCGGTGCCGTGCGTCACCACCACGCCGGCGACCGTCGGGTCGGCGAGGGCCTCGGCGATCGCCCGCACCACCGCGAACTGGTCCGCCACCGTCATGGCCGAACTGTCGACCGACATGAGGTCGACGGTTCGGACCGGGCCGGTGGGTGCCTCGCCGCCCGTCGCCGACAGCAGGTCGCCGGGCGCGAGGGCCGGGACCGCGCCGTCGGCGGTCGTGCGCGCGGCGATCGTCCCGCCGGTGCTGATGAGTACGGTCGGTCCGGATGCCTCAGATGCCGCCATGGTGGTCAAGCCTCACGGTCGGCCGGGACCGCGTCAAGCACCTCGACGATCGGGCGCCGGGCCGGCTCGGTGGCCGACCCGACCCGGGGCGCGTCGTGGTGGACCCGGGAACACTCAGCTTCGTTTGGCATAGTGGTGAGGGCTGTCACCGGGGGAGACCCCGGCAGACCCACCGACGACACGGGCCGGCGCCTCGTCGCGCGCCCGGAGTCCACAGACACAGTGAGGGAGATCCTTGAAGTATCGGAAGTTTCTCGGCGCGACCATGATCGCGGCTGCAATGATGACCGGCGTCGCCGCATGCGGCGGCAGCGACGATGACGCCCCGCCCGCGCCGACGCTGACCAGCACGGCCGCCGCGAACGCGTCGGGTGCCGCGGGCGACAACGAGTCCGAGATCACCAACGGCAGCAAGCCGCCGTCGATCGCCGCGCTCAACGAGCTCGTCGACACCGCCGTCGACCCGAAGATCCCCGCCAAGGACAAGACCGACCTCGTCCAGGGCTCGGAGAAGGACCCGGAGATCTTCGACGAGCTGGTCAAGGCGCGCGAGGACAACCCCGACGTCAAGTGGTCCCTCGTCAACCCGGTCATCACCAACGGCCCGAAGAAGGCCAACGTGAAGGTCCGCATCGAGACCGCGGGCAACCCGCCCGCCAACGCCGAGGCGACCATCGTCTTTGACAAGGGTCGCTGGAAGCTCTCGAACCAGACCGTCTGCAACCTGCTCGGCCTGTACCAGGTCGAGAGCGCGATGTGCACCCCGGCAGGCGGTGCCACCAGCTCGAAGAAGGCCGACAACTGAACGGCTGATCGCCGGACTTCGCAGGAGCCGGGCCGGCCGTCACCGCCAGGTGACGGTCAGCCCGGTTTTCTGTACCAGGGGGCGGGCGGGATCGGCGCCGACCAGCTCGCGCGCCCCGGTGTAGATCAGCTCGCCGCCGACCGGGAGCCCGCGGGCCAGGTCCACCTCGACGGTCCCGCCGCCCTCGTAGCTGAACCTGCTGATGGTGAGGGTGTCGGTGCCGCCGGGGATCGCGAACACCGAGTTCACCGGCGTCTCCTCGGCGGAGAACTGGATGGTCAGCTTGTCCCCGTCCCAGGCCGCGAGCCGGGCGTCGACGGTCTGGGTGACCGTCGCCGCGGCCGAGATGGTGCGCTCGGTGCGCCACCGCGCACCCACCCCGATGGGTTCGGTGGGCAGGGCGATGGTGGTGTTCAGTGCGGTGACGATCGACTGTTCGACGGCCAGCCGGGCCTCTTCGCCGGCGTCCTCGGGCGGCGCGAGCCGCACCGTGACGGGGGCCAGGCCGGCGCCGAGCGTCAGACCGCCCCTCGTCCCGGCCATGGCCTCCAGCGAGGTGTTCAGTCGCGGGTCGGGGGAGGTGACGCTCGCGAGGTCGAATTCCACCTCGGACTGCTGGTCGCACACGAACCGCGCGGTCAGCGGCGTCTCGACGGTCTGTGCCTCCGCCGACCCCGGCGACTCGACCCGCGACGTGGTCACCAGCGTCACCTGCTGCGCCGACCCGAGGTCGGGGCGGGCGGCGGCCACCCGCCGGTCACCGGCACCCGGGTCGACCAGGGTGACCGTCGCCGGCGCGATCGGCAGCGGTGCGGCGCCGGCGTCCCGGGACGGCGAGCCGGTCACGCAGCCGCCGGCTGCCGTCGAACTCGACGCGGCCTCGCCGGAGTCCGACGAACACCCCGCGACCAGCACGGACACCGCCGCGACCGCGGCGCACGACGAGATGACGGAACGGCGGAGACGAGCATGCGTGGACACGGGTAGCCAGCGTATTCCACCGGTCGTGGACAATGACCCTGTGGCTGACCAACCCCTGACCGAGTCCGAGAACGGACGGCGGTTCGCCAAGACGACGCTCGCGGTGCTCGGCGTCGCGCTCGTGGTGATCGGTCTCGACCTGCTGACGAAGACGATCGTGGTCGCGACCCTGGACCCGCAGCGACCCGTCGAGATCATCGGCGACGTGGTCACCCTGCGCCTGGTCCGCAACAGCGGAGCCGCGTTCTCGCTCGCCTCGGGGTACACCTGGGTGCTGTCGGTCATCGCACTGGTCGTGGTCGCGGTCATCATCCGCTACAGCAGCCGGCTGAGGTCCTGGTGGTGGGCGATCGGCCTGGCGCTCGTCCTCGGCGGCGCCATCGGCAACCTGATCGACCGCATCTTCCGCGCTCCGAAGCCCTTCCAGGGGCACGTCGTCGACTTCATCTCCGTCGGCTGGTGGCCGGTGTTCAACGTGGCCGACTCGGCGGTGGTGTGCGGCGCAGTCCTGCTCGTCGTCCTGTCGGGACTCGGCTTCGACTACGACGGCACCCGCAGCGGTTGGGCGGCCCGCCACGACCACGATTCACCCGACGACACCGGCCCCGGCGCCGGCACGGACCACGAGGATGCAGTCATCGACGAGAAGGACGCGATCGAAGAGAAGGACGGGGGAGTGACGGCTCCCGCGACGGACACCCCGGACGAGCAGACCGGCACGAGCGGACGCGGAGGTGGCGCCGATGCGTGAGTCACGTGTCCTGCCGGTCCCGAACGGCCTCGACGGCATGCGCGTCGACGCCGGGGTGTCGCGCATCCTCGGACTGTCGCGCACCGTGGTCGCCGCTCTCGCCGAGGACGGCGACGTGCTCGTCGACGGGGTGCCGGTCGGCAAGTCGCACAAGCTCGCGGCGGGCAGCCTTCTCCACGTGACGCTGCCCGAGCCGGACGAGCCGCTGCGCATCGAGCCGACGCCGGTGGAGAACCTCGACGTCATCTACCACGACTCCGACATCGTCGTCGTCGACAAGCCGGTCGGCGTCGCCGCGCATCCCTCGCTCGGCTGGACCGGCCCCACCGTGATCGGGGCACTCGCGGCCGCCGGCTTCCGCATCTCGACCTCCGGCGCCCACGAACGCCAGGGCATCGTGCACCGCCTCGACGTCGGCACCTCCGGCGTCATGGTCGTGGCCGCGTCCGAGCGCGCCTACACGCTGCTCAAGCGCGCGTTCAAGGAACGCACGGTCGACAAGCGCTATCACGCGCTGGTGCAGGGACACCTCGACCCGCCCTCGGGCACCATCGACGCGCCGATCGGCCGCCACCGCGGCGCGGACTGGAAGTTCGCCGTCACCGCCAACGGGAAGCCGAGCGTCACCCACTACGACACGCTCGAGATGTTCGCGGCCGCGTCACTGCTCGACGTCCACCTCGAGACCGGGCGCACCCATCAGATCCGCGTCCACTTCTCGGCCCTGCACCATCCGTGTTGCGGCGACCAGACCTACGGCGCCGACCCGGTGCTCGCCAAGAAGCTCGGCCTCGAGCGGCAGTGGCTGCACGCGCGGGCGCTGAGGTTCGCCCATCCCGCCGACGGCCGCATGGTCGAGTTCACCTCGTCGTACCCGGCGGACCTGCAGCACGCGCTCGACGTCCTGCGCGACACCTAGACCCGACCCGCGAACCGGTGACCTCGGGCGCGCCGGACGGGGTCGGCGAGGCCCGACACCGCCACAGCTGTCCCATTCGTCACTGCCCGGAGAGCCTCCGGGTGGGTGTCGGTGGACGCGCCTAGAGTGGACCGGAATCCACCGCAGACGGCACACGATCAGAAGAGGCACAGTGACGGGCTCGTTCGTACACCTGCACAACCACACCGAGTACTCCATGCTCGACGGTGCGGCCAAGGTGTCACCGCTGTTCGCCGAGGCCAAACGGCTGGGGATGACCGCGATCGGCATGACCGACCACGGAAACATGTTCGGCGCCAGCGAGTTCTACAACACGGCGATCAAGAACGACATCAAGCCGATCATCGGCATCGAGGCCTACATCGCGCCGGGCTCGCGCTTCGACACCAAGCGCGTCCAGTGGGGCACCCGCGAGCAGAAGTCCGACGACGTGTCGGGTTCGGGCGCCTACACCCATATGACGATGGTCGCCGAGAACGCGACCGGTCTGCGCAACCTGTTCAAGCTGTCCTCGCTCGCCTCCATCGAGGGGCAGCTCGGCAAGTGGGCGCGTATGGACGCCGAGCTGATCGCCGAGTACGCCGAGGGCATCATCGCGACCACCGGCTGTCCGTCGGGCGAGGTCCAGACGCGCCTGCGCCTCGGTCACGACCGCGAGGCCCTCGAGGCGGCCGCCAAGTGGCAGGACATCTTCGGCAAGGACAACTTCTACCTCGAGCTGATGGAGCACGGCCTCGAGATCGAGCGCCGCGTCCGCGACGGCCTGCTCGAGATCGGCCGCAAGCTCGGCATCAAGCCGGTCGTCACCAACGACTGCCACTACGTCGTCAAGGAGGATGCCGCCGCGCACGAGGCGCTGCTGTGCGTGCAGACCGGCAAGACCCTCTCCGACCCGACGCGCTTCAAGTTCGACGGCGACGGCTACTACCTGAAGTCGGCCGAGGAGATGCGGCAGCAGTGGGACTCGGTGGTGCCCGGCGCCTGCGACACGACGCTCGAGATCGCCGAGCGCGTCCAGTCCTACAAGGACGTCTTCACCCACCGCGACCGGATGCCGATCTTTCCCGTGCCCGAGGGGGAGTCGCAGGAGACCTTCCTGCGCAAGGAGGTCCTGCGCGGCCTGCGTGAGCGTCGCTTCCCGGGTCGCGAGGTTCCGCGCGAGTACCTCGAGCGCGCCAACTACGAGCTCGACGTCATCATCCAGATGGGCTTCCCGGCCTACTTCCTCGTGGTCGGCGACCTGATCCGCCACGCCCAGGAGGTCGGCATCCGCGTCGGCCCGGGCCGTGGTTCGGCGGCCGGCTCGCTCGTCGCCTGGGCCCTGGGCATCACCAACATCGACCCGATCCCGCACGGACTGCTGTTCGAGCGATTCCTCAACCCCGAACGCGTGTCGATGCCCGACATCGACATCGACTTCGACGATCGCCGGCGCGGCGAGATGGTCCGCTACGCCACCGAGCGCTGGGGCAAGGACAAGGTCGCCCAGGTCATCACGTTCGGCACCATCAAGACCAAGGCCGCCATCAAGGACTCCGCCCGGGTCCAGTTCGGCCAGCCCGGCTTCGCGATCGCCGACCGCATCACCAAGGCGCTGCCGCCGCCCATCATGGCCAAGGACATCCCGGTCTGGGGCATCACCAATCCCGAGCACGAGCGCTATGGCGAGGCCGCCGAGGTCCGCACGCTCATCGAGACCGATCCGGACGTCAAGAAGATCTACGACACCGCACTCGGTCTCGAGGGCCTGATCCGCAACGCCGGTGTGCACGCGTGTGCGGTGATCATGTCGAGCGAGCCGCTGACCGACGCGATCCCGGTGTGGAAGCGCGCCCAGGACGGCGCGATCATCACCGGCTGGGACTACCCGTCGTGTGAGGCCATCGGCCTGCTGAAGATGGACTTCCTGGGCCTGCGCAACCTCACCGTCATCGGTGACGCCCTGGAGAACATCAAGCAGAACCGCGGCATCGACCTCAACCTCGACGAGCTGCCGCTCGACGACCCGAAGACCTACGAGTTGCTGGCGCGCGGCGACACGCTCGGCGTGTTCCAGCTCGACGGCGCGGCCATGCGCGAGCTGCTGAAGATGATGCAGCCCACGGGATTCGAGGACATCGTCGCCGTCCTGGCGCTGTATCGCCCGGGTCCGATGGGCGTGAACGCCCACACCGACTACGCCAAGCGCAAGAACGGTCTCCAGGAGATCCGGCCGATCCATCCGGAGCTGGAGGAGCCGCTCAAGGAGATCCTCTCCGAGACCTACGGTCTGATCGTCTACCAAGAGCAGATCATGCAGATCGCCCAGAAGGTCGCCGGCTACTCGCTCGGACAAGCAGACCTGCTGCGTCGCGCGATGGGCAAGAAGAAGAAGGAGATCCTCGACGAGGCCTACGACGGCTTCGCAGAGGGCATGCGCCAGAACGGCTTCTCCCAAGAGGCGATCACCGCGCTGTGGGACACCGTGCTGCCCTTCGCCGGATACGCGTTCAACAAGTCGCACGCCGCGGGCTACGGCCTGGTGTCGTTCTGGACCGCCTATCTCAAGGCCAACTACCCGGCCGAGTACATGGCGGGCCTGCTCACCTCCGTCGGCGACGACAAGGACAAGGCCGCCATCTACCTCGCCGACTGCCGCAAGCTCGGCATCACGGTGCTCCCGCCCGACGTCAACGAGTCCCAGCCCAACTTCGCCGCGGTCGGAGCCGACATCCGCTTCGGCCTCGCCGCGATCCGCAACGTCGGTTCGGGCGTCGTCGACTCGATCATCAGGTCGCGCGAGGAGAAGGGGAAGTTCACCAGCTTCTCGGACTACCTCAGCAAGATCGACGTCACCGCCTGCAACAAGAAGGTGACGGAATCGCTCATCAAGGCCGGGGCCTTCGACTCGCTCGGCCATCCGCGCAAGGGTCTGTTCCTCGTCCACGGCGAGGCCGTCGAGTCGGTGCTCGGCACCAAGAAGGCCGAGGCGATCGGCCAGTTCGACCTCTTCGGCGGGGGCGGCGACGACGAGGCCGCCGACCTGGGGCTGGCCGAGGTCTTCGCGGTCAAGATCCCCGAGGAGGAGTGGGACACCAAGCACAAGCTCGCCATCGAGCGGGAGATGCTGGGCCTCTACGTGTCCGGGCATCCGCTGGCCGGCGTCGAGCACGCCATCGCGGCGCACACCGACACCTCGATCACGCAGCTGCTCGAGGGCAACATCTCCGACGGAGCGCAGATCACCATCGGCGGCATCATCTCGTCGGTGACCCGCCGCGTGAACAAGAAGGGCGAGCCGTGGGCGGCGGTGACCCTCGAGGACATGGTCGGCGGCGTGGAGGTCTACTTCTTCCCGCGCGCCTACATGGCCTACGGCATGGACATCGTGGCCGACAACATCGTGCTCATCAAGGCGCGCGTGAACATGCGTGAGGACAGCATGATGATCAGCGCCAACGATCTCGCGGTCCCGGACCTCGAGACCGCCGGCGCCACCAAGCCGGTGTCGCTGACGCTGTCGGCGCGGTTGTGCACGCCCGACCGGGTCCAGGCGCTCAAGCAGGTGCTGACCCGTCACCCGGGCATGGCCGACGTCCACGTCACTCTCGTCAGCGACAAGAAACAGACCCAGCTGAAGCTGACCGAGTCGTTGCGCGTGGCTCCGAGCTCCGCGCTGATGGGCGATCTCAAGGCGCTGCTCGGACCGAGCTGTCTGAGCTGATCGGCAGTCCGTCACCGAAGTTTTCGGTAGACCGAAACTTTTCCTTCGCCGAGCGCTATACTCGTGGCCACGACCATGAAGGACGTGCCCGGCGAGGGGAGTGTGTTCGCTGATGACCACGATGATCGGCACCAACGCGTACCGACCGGCCCGTCGCGCCCGCGCCACGGTCGAGGTGTTCGGGGTCCGCTGGCCGGCCCACAAGGCACACGCCGTTCTGGCGGGCGTGGTCGCCGCGCTGGCGACGCTGGTGATCTTCGGCTCGCCGCAGGCCTCGGCCTGGGTGTCGGCGGTCGTCGTGCTCGCCGTGTGGTGGGGCGAACGCTACCTGGCGGGAAACGCGGCCGTGGCGCCCCGGTCGAATCCGCCCGGGATCTCGTAGATCCGGCCGTCGAAGCCGACGCGGAACAGCCTTCCCGCCGAGAAGCCCTGCGTGCCACGGCCGTAGGAGACCACGCTCGACGTCGGCAGTCCGCTCGCGAGCACGCAAAGGCGTCCCGGTGAGGAGATCCGCACGATCTCGCCGGTGGCGTTGAACGGAACGATCGGGCGGTCCCGCGAGTCCAGCGTCAGGCCGTCGGGAGTCGACGCCGCGCCGACGCTCAGCAGGCTCTGCACAGTGCGCGGGTTCGTCGTCGATATGCGGCTGACGCCGGGGTTCACGAAGGTGCGCGAGACGTACAACCAGTTGTCGTCGCGGCCGAGGACCGCGCCGTTCGCGCTCGGCAGCGATCCCCATGCCGCATTCACCGAGCCGCCCGGGGCGACCCGACCGATGAGATTGCCGAAGTCGTTGGTGGCATAGACATTTCCCCGTGCCGAGACGTCCATTCCGTTTGCGGCCGACAGCCCGCTCACCCAGGGGCGGAACGCGCGGGTGCCGACGTCGAGGCGCCCGATGGACGCGTGCCGGAGCACGTCCCCGGCGATCACCCGCGGATCGGCGCCGTAGCCGACGAGCAAGGTGCCGTCCGGGGTCCAGGCGAGCGCACCCGCGCCGCCGTCGGGGACCCGGGCGATCGGGACCGCCGGCGCACCCGGCCGGGACAACCGGAACACCCGCCCGGAGATCAGGTCGGTGGTGTACAGACGGCCCGACGCATCGACCGTCAGGCCTTCGAGCGCGGCCCCGGGGATCGAGCCCACGAGACGTGCGGGCGCTGCGCCGGGGCACGAGGGGGCGGCGCCTGCGGGCGCGGTGCCGATCGCGCTCACGAGTCCGGCGGCGACCGCCATGGCCGCCGCGGCGGCGACGACCTTCGTGCGGGACGGGATGCGCAGGCTTCTCATGGCTGCTCCTACAGATCGCGGGTCGTGGGCACCGTCCTCGCCGTGGCGGCGGGTGGGCTCAGGCGGGGTGGGCTCGGTGGGGGTGGGCTCGGTCGGGGTGGCTCCGCCCGGGTACCCAACCGGCGCACCCGGAACACCTCGTGAGCACATGTGGACCTCCGTCCTGCGCGCACCCGGTCAGAAATCCGCCGAGAGCGCAGTGAGAACATGGACTTCGTGAACACGCACGACGCCCAGGCCCCTGCCCACGGTTCGACGCTGTCGGTCGACAGCATCGAGGCGGCGTCGACCCGAATCGCCCCGGCGGTGGCCCGGACCCCGCTCGACCAGTGCCCTCGGCTGTCGGCGTCGGGCGCGGAGATCTACCTCAAGCGCGAGGACCTGCAGGCGGTCCGTTCGTACAAACTGCGCGGTGCCTACAACGTCATGGCCCAGCTCACCGACGAGGAGCTCGCGCGCGGAGTCGTGGCCGCCAGCGCCGGCAACCACGCCCAGGGCGTCGCCTTCGCGTGCAAGTCGATGAAGGTGCACGGCCGCATCTACGTGCCGACGACGACGCCGAAGCAGAAGCGCGACCGGATCCTCTGGCACGGCGGCGAATACGTCGAGCTCAAGGCCATCGGCGAGACCTACGACGCCGCCGCGGCGGCCGCGCAGGCCGATGTGATGAGCACCGGCTCCACCTGGATCCACGCCTTCGACGACCCGCGGACGGCGGCCGGTCAGGGCACCATCGCGCGCGAGATCGTCGAACAGCTCGGCCGCGTGCCCGACGTCGTGGTGGCTCCGGTCGGGGGCGGCGGCTGCCTCGCGGGGATGGCCACCTACCTGCGCGGGATCTCCGAGGAGGTGTCGATCGTGGGCGTCGAGCCGACCGGCGCGGTGTCGCTGACCGCGGCCCTCGTCGACGGCGGACCCGTCACGCTCGACGCGATCGACCCGTTCGTCGACGGCGCGGCGGTCAAGCGGATCGGGACGATCGGGCATCGCGTGATGGCCGACCTCGGCGCCTCGGTGAGCGACCACCCGATCCTCGCGTCGATCACCGACGCCCCGCAGACCCGAATCGTTCCCGACGAGCGGATCTCCCCGAAGCCGGGTTCGGCGCACATCCTGCACGTCGACGAGGGCGCGATCTGCTCGGCGATGCTCGAGCTCTACCAGAACGAGGGCATCATCGCCGAACCCGCGGGCGCGCTCGCGGTCACCGCGCTCGACAAGCTCGACCTGCCCGCCGGCGCCACCGTGGTGTGCCTGATCTCCGGCGGCAACAACGACGTGTCCCGCTACGGCGAGATCATCGAGCGCTCCCTGGTCCACCGCGGGCTCAAGCACTACTTCCTCGTCGACTTCCCGCAGGAGCCCGGCGCACTGCGTCGCTTCCTCGACGAGGTCCTCGGACCCGACGACGACATCACGCTGTTCGAGTACGTCAAGCGCAACAACCGGGAAACCGGGGCCGCGCTCGTCGGCATCGAGCTCGGCCGGCCGGAGGACCTCGGTGCGCTGCTCGACCGGATGGCGCACTCGCGGCTGCACTGCGAGCGTCTCGAACCCGGGTCGCCCGCCTACGAATACCTGACCTGAGCGCTGCCAGGCGATGTCGTGAACCCGAAGCCGCGGCGGGCGCGGCCCCGGGCGGTCAATCCGCCGCCACTCCGACGATCACGTTGTGTCCCGGCGAGATCCCGTCCGGCGCCGGCGGTTCCCAGGCGAGCCGGACGTCGACGCGGCGGGGGAGCGCAACCGGGTCCTCACCCGGGACGACGAACACCCACCAGTCGCCGCGACGCATCGCGAACCAGCCCGCGTCCGAATCGAATTCGGCGGCCACGGAGTCGAATGCCGGATCGTGCAGGGCCGGTTCGACCTTCCGCAGCGCGATGAGGGAGCGGTAGAAGTCGAGGAGACGGGCGTGCTCGGGACCGTCGGGTTCCGACCAGTCCAGTTTCGACCGGGTGAAGGTCTCCGGGGCCTGCGGATCGGGGACGTCGTCGCGATCCCACCCGTGCTCGGCGAACTCCGACTTGCGGCCCTCGGCGGTGGCGCGGCCGAGATCCGGTTCCGGGTGGGAGGTGAAGTACTGGAACGGCGTTCGCGCGCCCCACTCCTCGCCCATGAACAGCATGGGGGTGAAGGGGGACAGCAGCACCAGCGCCGCCTTGATCGCCAGCTGCCCGCCGTCGAGGTACTCCGACGGCCGGTCGCCGACCGCGCGGTTGCCGATCTGGTCGTGGTTGCAGGTGAAGGCGAGCAACGACGAGGCCGGCACCAGGTCGGTGGGGATCGGCCGGCCGTGGTTGCGCCGCCGGAACGACGAGTACGTGCCGTCGTGGAAGAACCCTCCGGTGAGCACCTTCGCCAGGCACTCGGCGCTGCCGAAATCGGCGTAATAGCCCTGTCGCTCGCCGGAGACGAAGGCGTGGATCGCGTGGTGGATGTCGTCGTCCCACTGCGCGGTGAGTCCGTATCCGCCGTCGGCGCGCGACATGACCAGCCGCGGGTTGTTGAGGTCGCTCTCGGCGATCAGCGACAGCGGCCGCCCGAGCCGGGCCGCCAGCGCATCGGTGGCGGCGGCGAGTTCCTCGAGGACGTGGACGGCGCGTTCGTCGTGCAGCGCGTGCACGGCGTCGAGCCGCAGCGCGTCGACGTGGAACTCGGTGAACCACCGAAGCGCGGTCCCGGCGATGAATGCGCGCACCTCGTCGGAGTCGGGACCGTCGAGGTTGACCGACGAGCCCCACGACGTCGTGCCGGTGGACAGGTACGGCCCGAACTCCGGTAGGTAATTGCCCGATGGGCCGAGGTGGTTGTAGACGACGTCGAGCACCACGCCGAGGTCGCGGGCGTGACAGGCGTCGACGAATCGGGCGAGCGCGGCCGGGCCGCCGTAGGCCTCGTGCACCGCGTACCAGCCGACCCCGTCGTACCCCCAGTTGTGGGCTCCGTTGAAGGCGTTGACCGGCATGAGCTCGACGAAGTCGACGCCGAGGTCGACGAGGTGGTCGAGGCGCGCGATCGCCGAGTCGAGCGTCCCGGCGGGGGTGAAGGTGCCGACGTGCAGTTCGTAGACGATCGCGCCGCGCACGTCGGCGCCGCCCCACGAGTCGTCGGTCCACGTCGACTCGTCGACGGTGAACAACGCGGACAGTCCGTGGACGCCCTCGGGCTGGCGGACCGAGCGGGGATCGGGCCGGACCGCGCCGCCGTCGATCGACAAGCCGTACCGGAGTTCGGAGACGGGCACGGCGCCGATTCCGTCGGGGACGCCGTCGGGTAGCCACCACCCGTCGGGCTGCCGGCGCATCGGGTACGACGACGTCGGGGAGTCGGGGCCGGTGGCGACGGCGAGTGCCACCGACGCGGCGCCCGGCGCCCACACCCGGACCTCGTCGACGCCCCGAGGCGGGACGAACGGCTCGAGATCGGAGCGAAGGGGCAGTTTCGCCCGTCGCTGGTCGATCGTCCAGGTTAGGGTCTTCTCCACACCGGGGGACTCACGGTCGCCTACGCCCATTCGTGCACGGTATGTCGAACCCGACTCCCGCGCAGACCGGCGCTACTGTGACCCCACACACAACTGAGACGCGAAAGCGGGGGATATTACGGCGACGCTCATGCCCGTCGGGGGCACGTCGAGCAGATACGCCGGACAGTGTGCGCGAGGACGAAGTGGTCCTCGCGGACATCATGGCCTGACACGGCCGGTGAACGGGGTAAGCCGAGACGCAAGGGTAGGGATTGAGCACAGACGCTGTGACCTCTGAGCAGGAGGAGGTCGGCCGGAAGAGGCCGAATGCGCTTCGCGCGTGGTTCGACAAGCACGTCGTGGCCTCGTTCGACACCTTCGGACGACAGCTGGGCATGTTCGTCGAGGTGTTCCGCACGCTCTTCGCCGACATCGCCAAGCGGCGCTTCCCCTTCGGCGAGTTCGTCCGCCAGTGCGCGTTCATGGCCTCGACCTCGGTCTTCCCGACGCTGCTGGTCGCCATCCCGATCGGCGTCATCGTCTCGATCCAGGTGTCGAACATCGCCGGTCAGGTCGGCGCGACCTCGTTCTCGGGCGCGGCCACCGGCCTCGGCGTCATCCGTCAGGGCGCGCCCCTGGTCACCTCGCTGTTGCTCGCCGGCGCGGTCGGCTCGGCCATCGCGGCCGACCTCGGCTCCCGCACGATCCGCGACGAGATCGACGCGATGAAGGTGATGGGCGTCAACCCCATCGAACGTCTCATCTCGCCGCGCCTGCTCGCCACGATGGTGGTCAGCTTCCTGCTCTGCGGCTTCGTCTGCTTCGTCGGCTTCATCACCGGCTACGTCTTCAACGTCTACTTCCAGGGCGGCACCCCCGGTAGCTATACGGGCACCTTTGCGTCCTTCGCGACGACGTCCGACCTGATGTTCGCGCTGGCCAAGGCCGTCATATTCGGCGCGATCGTGGCGATCGTCGCCTGCGATCGCGGCCTGTCGACGAAGGGCGGTCCGGCCGGCGTGGCCAACTCGGTGAACGCGGCGGTGGTGAACTCGGTGCTGTTGCTGTTCACCGTGAACGTCATCCTGACGCAGCTGTTCGCGATCCTCTTCCCGGCGAAGGTGGTGTGAGATGACCGCGTCACGGTATGTGCCACCGGTCCTGAAGCCGGTCGAGGCGGCCGCCAAGGTCGTCTATCACGCGCCGCGCAACGGCCTCGCGGCGATGGGCCACCTGATCACGTTCCTGGTCAGGTCGATCGGCGCCGTCCCGCTGGCCTTCCGGCAGTACAGCTCGGAGGTGTGGCGTCTGTTGTCGGACGTCGCCTGGGGCAACGGCGCGATCGTCGTCGGCGGCGGAACCGTCGGCGTCATGGTGATCCTCGGCGTGATGGGCGGGGCGACCGTCGGCATCGAGGGGTACACGGCACTCAACCTGCTCGGCATGTCGCCGGTGACCGGCGGCCTGTCGGCGTTCGCGACGACCCGCGAGATCGCGCCGCTGCTCGCCGCGACCGCATTCACCGCGCAGTCCGGGTGCCGGTTCACCGCCCAGCTGGGTTCGATGCGCATCGCCGAGGAGATCGACGCGCTCGAGGCCATCGCGATCCGGCCGCTGCCGTACCTGGTGACCACGCGCATGTGCGCCGCGGTGCTCGCGATCATCCCGCTCTATTCGGTGTCACTCGCCGCGAACTACCTCGCGTGCGAGGTCATGTTCATGCTCCAGAGCGGGCAGGGCGCGGGCACCTACCTGTACTACTTCCATTCGTTCATCCTGTCGTGGGACATGGTGTTCTCGTTCATCAAGGTGATCGTCTTCGTACTGCTGACGACGTTCATCCAGTGCTACTACGGATACTTCGCCGCTGGGGGGCCCGAAGGTGTGGGAGTTGCCGCCGGACACGCAATCCGACTCGCGATCATCGTCATCGTGTTCGCGAACCTGATCATGACGCTCGTCTTCTGGGGCACCTCGCCCGGAATCCAGATCTCGGGATGAGGGGGATCCGGTGAACATCGCAACCGACGGACGCAATCCCTCGATGACGCAGTACGTGCTGCGGGGGATCGCCTTCGTGCTCGTCCTGCTCGTGGTCTTCGTCCTGTTGTTCATGCGCTACCAGGGCGACTTCACCAAGACGGTCGCCGTGACCGCCGACCTCGTCGACGTCGGCGACGGCCTGACCCCCGGCGCCGACGTCCGCTACAACGGCCTGATCGTCGGGTCGGTCGAGTCGATCTCGGTCGACGAGGACAGCCGGGAGGACGCCGCGAAGGTCGTCAAGCAGGTCAAGATCGACATCACACCGAAGCAGGCCGAGGGGATCCCGGCGTCGGTGACGGCGCGGACCGTGCCGTCGAACCTGTTCGGCGTCAACTCCGTCGAGCTGGTGCGCCCCGCCGACCCCGGCACCGAGCGCCTGTCGAACGGCGCCGTCATCCCGGCCGACACGTCGCTGGAGACCATCAAGCTGCAGGACGCGCAGAACGAGCTGAACCGCCTGCTCGACGCGGTGCCGCCGGAGGATCTCGCCGAGGTGCTCGGGACCATCGCCGGTGCGCTCAAGGGCGGCGGCTCGGTGTTCGGCTCGTTCGTGGGCATCCTCCGCAACTACTTCGACTCGATCAACGCGCAGTTCCCGGCCGGCGCCCCGCCGGGCTTCGACAACTTCGACCGCTCGCTGAGCGGCCTCGCCCAGTCGGCGCCGGAGCTGCTCGACGCCCTGGGGCGCAGCGTGATCCCGTCGGTGACGCTCGCCGAGAAGCAGCGAGACCTCGCCGCACTGCTGTCGGGCACCCAGGGTCTGCTCGACCAGACGCAGCTGATGTTCGCGCGCAACGGCAACGGCGGCCAGCGCCTGATCTCCGACCTCAACCGCATGCTGGGCGCCACGGTGCTGGAACCGAACTCGCTGCCGGAGGCGATCGTCGCGCTGAACAAGCTCGCCGCGCGCGTGCTGACGGTCTTCACCGGCACCAACGGCCACGTGCAGCTGAACATCGGCGTCAGTTTCGGCGCCTTCGTGCAGTACAAGCGGCAGAACTGCCCGGTCTACGACGGCGGGCCGTACGGGCAGCTGCGCGGACCGGGATGTGTGGGGCCCGGTACCGGCACCGGACCGACGATGTCGGGTCCGTTGCAGATCTACCCGTCCGACGGGATGCGCCGGAACCGGCCGGTCGGCATGGTGACCACCGATTCGGACAACAAGACTCTCGGCGCGGTGCTGCGCCGCACGCCGTCGGCGGCCGACACGATCATGCTGGGGCCGCTGGTCCAGTCCATCGAAGCAAGTGACGCCGCCGCGCCCGGGCAGGGAGGGGGACGATGAGCTCGGCCTCGGGTTCGATCCGCAAACCGCTGATCGGCTTCTCGATCTTCGCTGTTCTCGCGTTGCTCGTGACCTATGTGATCTTCTCGACCCTGGAACGGTCGGTGTCGGGGTCGACGAACAACTACACCGCCTTCTTCGACGATGCCTCGGGCCTAGCCACGGGTGACGACGTCCGCATGGCCGGCGTCCGCGTCGGCCGCGTCGACAAGATCGACCTCGACGGCGACCGTGCCCGGGTGGAATTCGAGGTGCAGACCGATCAGCAGGTCTACACCAACACCCGGGCGGCGATCCGCTACCAGAACCTGATCGGCCAGCGGTACCTCAACCTGACCCTCGTCGACGGCAAGCCGAGCGAGCCGCTGAAGCCGGGCTCGACGCTGGAGATGCCGTCGGAGGACTCCTACGACGTCACCAAGTTGCTCGGCGGTTTCCAGCCGGTGTTCGAGACCCTCGACGCCGACCAGGTGAACGCGTTGTCGCAGGGCCTGATCGAGGTCTTCAACGACCCCGACAACACGGTGGCGCTGACCAGGACCGTCGCCGAGGTCGGCCGGCTCGCCGAGGACACCGCCAACCGCGACGTGGTGATCGGCGCGATCATCGACAACCTGAGCACCGTGATGCGCGACCTGTCCCGTCAGGGCGACCAGTTCGGAACGGTGATCGAATCGATGGGCAACCTCATCGAGAACCTCAACGCGAACTCGGCGGCCTTCGGCAGCGCCGTCACCGACATCGGCCGGACCGCAAGCGGATTCGCCGACGTCCTGAGCCGCAGCCGGGACAGCCTGGCCGCCGCCGCCACCAACGGGCGGATCGCCACCAACACGCTCATCGCCAACGGCGCGAAGCTCGACCGGATGGCCGTCGACGCACCGGTCTTCCTCGGGCACTTCCCGCTGGTGCTCGGCGAGGGCGCCTACCTGAACATCTACGCCTGCGACCTCGACGTCGCGATCGGCGACGTGCTGCTGCCGCCGGGGATCTTCAACAAGATCGGCGGCACCAACCACTCGGTGGTGTGCCGATGAGCTGGTTTCGCAAGAGCTTCCGCAGCAACTCCCGGGTCTGGACCGGCGTCATCGGCGCGGTCGTCATCGTCGCGCTGCTGCTCGGCGTGACCGCGCTCGCCGAGGCGCATCTCGGCAAGCAGACCCTCACCGCCGATTTCGCCCAGGCCGGTGGCATCCGCCCCGGCGACAAGGTCCGCGTCGCCGGCGTCGACGTCGGCGAGGTCACCGAGACCAAGCTCGCCGGCGACCACGTGGCGGTCACGATGAAGGTCGACGACGACGTGCACGTCAAGTCCGACGGATCGGCGGAGATCAAGATGTCGACGCTCCTCGGTCAGCGCTATGTCGATGTGTCGCTGGGCCGATCGGACGAGGGCATCAAGGACGGGCACATCGAGAACACCGCGGTGCCCTACGACCTGAACCAGACGATCGAGGAGGGTGCGCCGATCCTCACCGGCATCGACGACAAGACGCTCGCGGAGAGCATCGACGAGCTCAACTCGCAGATGTCGGGTGTCCCGGCGATAACCAAGCCGACCTTCGAGGCGCTGACCCAGATGTCGGAGGTCATCACCCAGCGCAAGGACCAGCTCAACCAGCTGATCGAGGACACCAAGACGATCACGAACATCGTCAACGACAACCAGGCACAGCTCGCCGTGATCGTCGGTCAGGGCCGTGAGCTGACCCAGAAGATCGTGGCGCGCGAACAACTGGTGACCCGACTGCTCGACGGCATCGCCGAGCTGACCGAACAGGCCAGCGCGGTCGCCGGGGAGAACGCGAACCAGTTCGCCCCGATCATGGCCAACCTCAACACGATCACCCAGGGCCTGGAGAAGAACCGCAACAATCTCCGCAAGCTGCTGGAGATCCTGCCGGTGACCGCGCGCCTGACCAACAACGTGATCGGCGACGGCCCCTACGCGAACAGCTACCTGCCGTGGGGCATCTTCCCGGACAACTGGCTCTGCCTTGCCAAGGTGGTGGACGGATGCTGAGCATGACGAAACTGCGTCGCTCGACGCTGCTGGCGGGCATCGCCCTGCTCGCCGTCGTCGGACTCTCGGGATGCTCGATGATCCCGGGCAGCTGGAAGGCCGCGTTCGGTCAGGCGATCGAGGTGACCGCCTACTTCGACAACGTCGCCGGCCTGTACGAGACCAACGACGTCTCGGTGCTGGGCATGCCGGTCGGACAGGTGACCTCCGTGGAGCCGCAGGGCGATCGGGTCAAGGTCACCATGACCATCGACTCCGACATCCCGGTCCCGGCCGACGCGACCGCCGCGATCGTGAACACCTCGATCGTCACCACCCGGCACGTCGAGCTGAGCCCCGTCTACCAGGAGGGTCCGAAGCTCGAGAACGGCAGCGTCATCCAGGAGACGAAGGCGCCGGTCTCGATCGGGGAACTCTTCGACGCCATCGACGGGCTCGTCGTCGCGCTGAAGGGACCGAAGGGCGGCCCGGCCCCGCTGGCCGACATGATCGACATCACCGCGGGGATCGCCGACGGCAACGGCGAGGAGATCCGTGCCGCCCTCGAGCAGCTGGGCGAGGCGTCGGAGGTGGTATCCGGCAACAGCGATGCGCTCGTCGACGTCATCGAGACCATCGAGGGACTGACCACCACACTGGTGAAGAACTACCCGAAGATGACGGCGTTCTCGAAGTCGGTCAACGAGGTGTCGGAACTGCTGGGGCAGCAGTCGCCCGGTCTGGTCGCGACCCTGCGCAACCTCAACCAGACCCTGCAGAACACGACCGAGTTCCTGCGCGGCAACACCAACACGATCTCGGTGTCCTTCGACCGCCTCGCGGCGTTGACCGCGAACCTGAGCGACTACTCGCGTCAGGTGGTCGAGACGATCGACGTGGCGCCGCTGCTGTTCCAGAACCTGAGCAACTCGATCTCCGCCGAGCAGGGCGCGTGGCGAGTCCAGGTGCTGCTCGACAAGTCGCTGGTGGACAACGAGCTGCTCGCCAAGTTCTGTGAGGCGATCAACCTGCAGAAGGACGGCTGCCGCACGGGCAAGCTGAAGGATTTCGGTCCCGACCTGGGCATCTACTCGGCCATGTGGGAGCTGGTCAAATGAGGGCGGCGACAAGGCATTCCCTGCACATCGGGCGCCGTGAGACCACGCCCCGGCGGACCCGGGTGCGCCGGGGGAGCGTCCTCGCGCTGCTGACGGCCGCGCTCATGGGCCTCACCGGCTGCGGCATGCTGCCCGGGCTCACCGTCGAGCAGATCCCGCTGCCCGCGCCGGGCGGCATCGGGGAATCCATCCGGATCACCGCGAACTTCGACAACGCCCTGAACCTGCCGAGCCGGGCGAAGGTGAAGCTCAACGGCATGGACGTCGGGCAGGTCGACACCATCAGCGCCAAGGACTACAAGGCCGTGGTGACGATGGACGTCAGCAAGGACGCGCGCCTGCCGGTCGGCACCGGCGCCGAACTGCGCCAGGCGACCCCGCTCGGCGACGTGTTCGTCGCGCTGCTGCCGCCGCCCGATGCTCCCGATGGCTACATGGGCAACGGGGACACCCTGACCGGTCCCACCTCCGCGGCGTCCACCGTCGAGGATCTGCTCATCAGCATGTCCGGTGTCGTCGACAGCGGTTCGCTCAACTCGCTGACCATCGTCCTGACGGAGCTGAGCAAGGCCGTCGCGACGAATCCGTCGGACCTGAGCGGAGCCATCAACGGACTGACGACCGGTATCCGCAAGCTCAACCAGAACGCCGGCCGCGTGGACCGCTCGCTGGAGACCACCCGGGTCTTCACCGGCGAGCTCGCGGCCGGACGCGCCCAGATCATGGCGTCGATCAACAAGCTCGGTCCCGCCCTGGAGTCGTTGAACTCGCAGATCGGGTCGATCCTCACGACGCTGGACAAGACCCAGACGGTCACCGCGGCGACCAACGATTTCCTCGACACCGACCAGGACGATCTGGTCGAGATGCTCGAGCACCTGAACACGGTGCTCGCCGGGCTGCGGCAGGCGGCGGGCCCGTTGGGCTCGCTCGCCGACAACCTGCACGTGCTGGTGCCCAAGTGGGCCAAGTCCACGCCGGGTAGCGCGGCGGCCCTGTCGGCGAAGGTCTACTGGCTGAACCCGGGCGTCGGATTCGACTCGGCGAGCAGGCTTCCCGAGGCGTCCGACATCGACCGCGGTTCGGAGGCGCTCCAACAGACCGTCGCCCGGTTGCTCGCCCGGCTGACCGGAACCAGGGGGTGCTGCGGATGAGCGGCGTGGTCGGTTTCCTGCGCAAGCACTCGGTGCTGTTCGGCAACATCGCGCTCGTCGTGGTGATGTTCGTCGGCCTTGCCTACCTGTCGATGGGGGCGCTGAGCTGGCGGCCGCTGGAGAGCAAGTACTCGGTGACCATCGACTTCCCGATCTCCGGCGGCCTGCAGGACACCTCGGGTGTCACGTTGCGCGGAGCCAAGATCGGCGACGTCGAGTCGCTGCAGGTGCAACCTGAGTCGGTGACCGTGAAGGTCTCCATCGACTCGCGGTACAAGATCAACCGTAATTCCAAGGTCGCGGCACTGGGGTTGTCCGCGGCGGGCGAGCAGTACGTCGACTTCCAGCCGACCACCAACGACGGGCCGTACCTGAAAGACGGCGATCGCATCGGTCCGGCGCAGACCGAGGTCACCACGCCGTTCCCGGATCTGCTCGAGTCCTCGCTGGAACTGATCCAGGAGATCGACGCCGAGCAGCTGCGGTCGGCCGTCGACAACCTGCGGATCGCGCTGAACACCGACGACGGCAACAACGACCTCAAGGTCCTGTTCGACTCGGGCGGAACGATCTTCGCCAAGCTCTACACCGCGCTGCCGGAGACCACGCGCCTGATCAAGAACGCCGGCACGATCTTCGAGACGACCTCGCAGATCCAGCCCGACTTCGGCGACACCGTCTCGTCGCTGAGTGACCTGATCAACGCCGCGGCCGCCGCGGACAAGGAACTGCGCACGCTCCTCGACCGCGGACCGTCGCAGATGACGAGCCTCGCCGGATCGATCAACCAACTCACCGATCCGGTGACCAACGTGATGAAGCAGTTCCTCGACATCGCCGAGCAGGGCGCACTGCGCGCCCCGGCGCTGGCGGTGCTGCTGCCGTCGATCCGCGACGCCAGCATCAAGAGCCTCGCCATGTTCCACGACGGCGCGTCGTGGGCCTTCGGTTCGGTGTACCCGCGCCCGGCCTGCAACTACCCGGTCACGCCGCGCCGGCCGACCCAGATCCTCGAATTGGCGGTCCCGGTCAATCTGTACTGTGTGACCGAGGATCCCAACCAGCAGATCCGCGGCTCGGCCAACGCACCACGACCGCCGGGCGACGACACCGCCGGACCGCCGCCGGGCTACGACCCGAACGCGCGCACGGTGCCGCTCGACAAATGACGACTCGACACCCGACGAAGACAAGTTGCGTGACCTGTAGATGACAGACCATGAAAACGACCGAGAGAACGCCGATCTCGAGACCCCGGAGGTGACCGCGGACAGCGGCGTCGACGAGGCCGGCGCGGAGACTCCGGCCACGGACGGCTCGGACGCCTCCGACGCGAAGGTGAGCCTCGACAAGCCCGCGGCGCCGCGCGGCAAGACCGCCCGCCGGTCCGCATCGGGGCCGAAGCAGAGCGCCGCCGAGAAGACCACGGCGTCGTCGACGAGAACCGTGGAGTCACGCGGTTCCGACGACACCGCCTCCGGCGACAAGGAGTTCGCGGTCACCATCACCGCACGCGGCATCCGGCGCGCCGTCGGGGCGCTGCTGGTGATCGCGCTGATCGCCGCCGTCGGGTTCCTCGGCTGGCGGACCTTCACACTGCAGCGCGAGGCCGACGCGTTCGCCGACGCGAAGACCGCGTCCGCCGACTTCGTCGGCAAGCTGGTGACGACGCTCAACGCCGAGAACGCCGGAAACTCCAAGGAGCTGCTCGGACCACTCTCGACCGGCGAGCTGCGCAAGCGGCTGGAGCAGGAGCGCGACGACACCGAGCAGAACGTCGAGGCGCTCAAGATCGAGGTGACCTCGAAGATCAACGTCGTCGCGGTGGAGACGGTCAGCACCGACACCGCCAAGACGGTGGTGATGGCCGAGGTCACCGGCCGCAGCGTGAAACTGCCGACCGGCGGGACCAGTCTCATGGTGTTCCGACTCGACCTGGCCAAGGAAGACGGCAAGTGGCTGGTGTCCAAGGTCGACGGCCCGCCCGGCGCCCCGAGCGGCCAGATCGACCCGTCGCAGTCGCTCCCCGGCGGTGGTGCGCCGCAGCAGAACCAGCCGGCCCCAGCGCCGCAGCCGGGAGGCTAGGACCAGGCGCGAAGAGATCCGGTTGCGCCGGCCCCGAATCCCGGGACAAACGCAGCCGGATTTCTTGTGTCCGTCGAGCTGTCGGCGGACCGTTCAGTCCCGCACCAGGATCGCCACCGGATGTCCGGCGCGCGCGGTGTGCAGATCGACGGTTCCCTCGTGGATGGCCCCGCCGCGCACGTCGCGCCACCGGCCGGCCGGCAGCTCGATCGTCGTCGCCGCCGCGGAGACCGGGTCCAGGCTGTGGGTGAAGCGCGCGGTGATGACCACGACCGACGCGCACTCGCCGGTGCCGCGGGCGAAGGCGACGCCGTGGTCGTGTGCGGCGCCGTCGACGGGTAGGCCGGTGTAGGTGCCGGACGGGCCGAAGGCCTCGGGATGCTCGGCCCGCACACGCAGGGCGTTCCGGACCATCGCGGTCTTCGGGTGGTCCGGCGGGCGGCTGAAGTCGACCGGCCGCCGGTTGTCGGGATCGACGAGGGAGTCCTCCCACCACTCGGTGCCCTGGTAGATGTCGGGGACACCTGGTCCGAGGATGGCGATCGCCTTGCGCGCCAGGGCTTCTTGTTCCCACGCAGGGGTGACGCGGCGGACCAGCTCGGTGACGGCGGCCGCGACCGGGGTGGTGGTGACTTCGTCGATCCAGCGTTCGACCGAGACCTCGAACTCCTCGTCGATCTCGGTCCAGGAGGTGTGCAGCCCGGCCTCGCGGCACGCCTTGCGCGCGTATTCGACCAGGCGGGTGCGCAGCTCGTCGGTGACGATACCGTCCGTCGGCCAGACCCCGAAGATGTTCTGCAGCAGGAAGTATGCGGTCAGGCCGTCGGGGATCTCGGTGTTCAGCCACACCTTCTCGATGAGCAGCGACCACCGCTCGGGGACCTGCGAGAGCAGGGCGATCCGGGCGCGGACGTCCTCGCCGCGTTTGGTGTCGTGTGTGGAGGTCGCGGTCATCGCCAGCGGCCACAGGCGGGCTCGCGCCTCGTTGTGCTCGTGGAAGTCGGCCACCGACAACGCGGGATTCGCCGGGTCGCCGCCCACCTCCTGAGCGGACACCAGGCGCGCGGTGCGGTAGAAGAGGCTGTCCTCGACGCTTTTCGCGGTGACGGCGCCGCAGGTCTGCGCGAGTCGCGAACTCGCGGCGCCCGGACTGCGCGTCGCTCGGACGACGGCGCCGAGCGCCCGCGTCAGCTCCGGCCGCTCCGCGGCGATCTTCACCGCGGCCGTCTCCAACCGTGACCGCAGCGACGGATAGTCGGCGCGGTAGACCCCGAGTGCGGCGATGAGCTCCCCGCACGCCTCGGCGATCGCCTCGGAGTCGGCGGCGGGATCGGCGTGGGTGATGGTGCGGACGAGTCGCCGGAGCTCGGTGGGGAAGGATTCGCGCAGCGTGGTCAGCTTCTGCCGGTGCTCCATCGCCTCGATCCAGCGCCCGTCGCCGGTCTCGCCGGTGAGGTGCTCGTGCAGCTCGGTCAGCTGGACGACCCCCGAGGGGGCGACGAAGAGGCCGTCGATGACGCGCATCTGGTCGTACCCGGTGGTGCCCTCGACCGGCAGGCTCGGTTCGAGCGGTTCGTCGGGCGCGAGGATCTTCTCGATGTAGATCAATCGGTCGTCACCCATGTCGGAGCGCAGCCGCTGCAGATAGTGCTGCGGGTCCCACAGGCCGTCCGGATGATCGACGCGAACACCGTCGATCAGGTCCTCGGCGGCCAGATCCCGCAGCCACTGGTGCGTGGCGTCGTAGACGACCGGGTCCTCCTGGCGGAGTGCGGCGAGTTCGTTGACGGTGAAGAAGCGGCGGTACCCGATCAGGCCGCTGTTCCAGGGCACGAGCTTGTAGTGCTGGCGCGCATGGATTTCCGCGGGGGTGCCGTCCCCGGTGCCCGGGGCGACGGGGAAGGAGTGGTCGTAGTAGCGCAGGTTGCCGTGCCGGTCGATCGTGAGCGGACCCAGGTCGCCGTCGGCCGCGACGACGGGCAGGGCGATCCTGCCGCCGGCGCCGTTGTCCGCGGAGAAGTCCACGTCGAAGAACGACGCGTACTGCGAATGCGGTCCGTGGCGCAGCAGGTCGGCGAACCACGGGTTGGCGAGCGCGTCGGCGACGCCGGTGTGGTTGGGCACGATGTCGATGATGAGTCCGAGCCCGCGTTCGGTTGCGGCCCTGCGCAATTCGCGCAGGCCGTCGAGCCCGCCGAGGATGTCGGAGACCGTCGGCGGTGGCAGCCAGTCGTAGCCGTGCGTGGAGCCGGTGGCGGCGGTGCCGATGGGGGACAGGTACACGTGACTGACCCCGAGCTCGACGAGATGGTCCAGGGTGGAGACGACGTCGGCGAAGGTGAAGTCGGCGTTCACCTGGAAGCGGTAGGTCGCGCGCGGTTCCGGCCGCCCCGGTCGGGTGCCCATGGGCCTACGTGGTCTTCCGCAGGACGAGGACGGCCCGGCCGCCGACCGTCACGGTGTCGCCCGCGGACGCGGTCAGCTCCGAATCGCCCGTGGGACACGTGGTGTCGAGTTCGCCGACCCATTCCAGGCCGTAGGAATCGGGCGGGAGGGTGAAGTCGATCGGCTCATAGTGGGCGTTGAAGCAGATGAAGAACGAGTCGTCGACCACCCGTTCGCCCCGCTCGTCCTTCTCCTCGAGACCGTGGCCGTTGAGGAACACGGCCAGGCTCTTGCCGAATCCGCTGTCCCAGTCCGCCGTGGTCATCTCGACCCCGGCGGGGGTGAGCCAGGCGATGTCGAGGGCCTGGGTACCCCAGCGAATGGGCTTGCCCGCGAAGAAGCGACGCCGCCGGAACACCGGGTGCGCGGTGCGCAACGCGATCGCCGTGCGGGTGAACTCGAGCAGGTCGGCGTTCTCCTCGGCGAGGGACCAGTCCATCCAGGACAGTTCGTTGTCCTGGCAGTAGACGTTGTTGTTGCCGTGCTGGGTCCGGCCGATCTCGTCGCCGTGCGCCAGCATCGGGGTGCCCTGCGACAGGAACAGCGTGGCCAGGATGTTGCGTTGCTGGCGGGCGCGCAGCTCGTTGATCTCGGGATCGTCGGTGGGGCCCTCGACCCCGCAGTTCCAGGATCGGTTGTGGCTCTCGCCGTCCCGGTTGTCCTCGCCGTTGGCCTCGTTGTGCTTCTCGTTGTAGGACACCAGGTCGCGCAGCGTGAACCCGTCGTGGGCGGTGACGAAGTTGATGCTGGCCAGCGGCCGGCGCCCGGTCGCCTCGTAGAGATCCGACGACCCGGTGAGGCGGGAGGCGAACTCGCCCAGCGTCGCCGGCTCGCCGCGCCAGTAGTCGCGGACGGTGTCGCGGTACTTGCCGTTCCACTCGGTCCAGAGGGGAGGGAAGTTGCCGACCTGGTAGCCGCCCTCGCCGATGTCCCACGGTTCGGCGATGAGCTTGACCTGGCTGACCACCGGGTCCTGTTGCACCAGATCGAAGAACGCCGAGAGGCGGTCCACGTCGTGCAACTCGCGGGCCAGGGTGGAGGCGAGGTCGAAGCGGAAGCCGTCGACGTGCATCTCGAGAATCCAGTACCGCAGCGAGTCCATGATCAGCTGCAGGGTGTGCGGATGCCGGCCGTTGAGGCTGTTGCCGGTGCCGGTGTAGTCCATGTACATGGCGGGATCGTCGTCGACGAGGCGGTAGTACGCGGCGTTGTCGATGCCCCGGAAGCACACGGTCGGGCCGAGGTGATTGCCCTCGGCGGTGTGGTTGTAGACCACGTCGAGGATCACCTCGATGCCGGCGTTGTGGAACTCGCGCACCATGGCCTTGAACTCGGTCACCGCGCTGGCCGGCTGGTCGGGGTTCGACGAGTACTCGATGTGCGGCGCGAAGAACCCGAAGGTGTTGTAGCCCCAGTAGTTTCGCAGGCCCTGGTCGCGGAGCACGAAGTCCTGCATGAACTGGTGGACCGGCATCAGCTCGATGGCGGTGACGCCCAGCGACTTCAGGTGTTCGATGATCACCGGGTGGCAAAGCCCGGCGTAGGTGCCCCGGAGGTGCTCGGGCACAGCGGGATGCGTCATGGTCATGCCCTTGACGTGGGCCTCGTAGATGACCGTCTTGTGGTACGGGCGGTTCGGGGAGCGGTCGTTCTGCCAGTCGAAGTAGGGGTTGATGACCACCGACACCATGGTGTGCCCGAGCGAGTCGAGTCCCGGCAGGTCGTCCGACGATCCGGCGACCGGCGGGGAGTCGTGGGGTGCCTGGTCCGGCTCCGGCCCGGCCGCGGGTTCCCCGGAGTCCTCGGGCTCGTCTGCGCTCTCTGCTCCCTCGGCATCCGCGGTCGCGTCAGGGGACCCGTCCACGCCGGTGGACTCCGGCGAGGCGCCCTCGGCCTGATCCGGCGCGGCCGACGCCCCGGCGGCGTCCCCGGAATCGGGGGACCCGTCGCCTGCGACCTCGTCTGCCCCGGCATCCGGCAGGCGATAGGAGAACAGCGCGGCGTCGCCGTCGAAGTCGCCGTAGAAGGCCTTGCCGTACGGGTCGAGGAGCAGCTTGCTCGGATCGCATCGCAGTCCGCGCGAGGGATCGTAGGGGCCGTACACGCGGTACCCGTAGAACTGTCCGGGCCCGATGTTGGGCAGGTAGCAGTGCCAGCAGTAGCCGTCGACCTCGTCGAGGCGGATGCGGCGTTCCTTGCCGTCCCGGTCGATCAAGCAGAGCTCGACGGCCTCGGCGACCTCGGAGAACAGCGAGAAGTTGGTGCCGGCGCCGTCGTAGGTGGCGCCGAGCGGATACGGCGTGCCCGGCCAGACCGGTATCGGCGCCGGCTCGGGTTCGACCAGGGCGTCGGCCTGGATCGGGTCGTCCGGCATCGGCACCGCGGGCGCCACGGTGCCACCGGCGGCGGTGTCGCCCGCCACGGTGTCACCGGATGAGGAGCCTCCTGGTGACGGGGCGCCCGCGCCGGGATCATCGGAGTCCGGCGCCTGCTGCTCCGGGGTCGGCGATACGGTCATGCCCGGCTTCCTGACGACGTCATGCACCGACCCTAGTCGGGTCGGGCCGGGCGGTCATCTCGGAGAGATTTGCCCCGCGGCAGTCCGCGTTACGGCCGCAAGGATTGTGTGCGGTGGTGAATGGGCAGGTCAGGGTACGTCGGGGCCGGCCCACGGGATGGCGAGCGCCATCTGGCGCCCCAGCTCGTCGATGAGGCTGCGGACGAAGGTCGCGCTCAGGTGGTGCGGGTCCTTGTAGACGGTGATGTTGCCGACGATGGCCGGACAGAAATCGTCGGTGCAGATGCCCTTGGACATGTCCAGCGGGTGGAAGTCCGGTCGGGTCGCGGCCAGTTCGAGAGCGGGGTCCTCGGGTGCCAGGACGGCCGCGCGCCGGGAGCCGCAGCTCTCCGCGTCGCCACCGTCGGCGAGGCAGATGGGCGTGTCGATCGTCCCCTTGGCGTTCTTCGGCCACGGGGTGTCCCGCATGCCGAACACCGGGATCCCGGCGTCGAGGAACCGGTCGAAGATCGGGACGTAGTCCGGCGGAACCCAGTCACCCGGCTTGTAGTCGCGCGGGCGCGTCGAGTTGGTGAAGACCGCGTCGGGCTTGTCGGCGATGATCTCCTCGATGACGCGCTGACCCCAGTCGTAGCACTCGGGGTAGGGCACCCCGCGCTGCTTGGGGACCTTGTTCGTCGACAACGGGCAGCCCATCTTCAGGTACGTCTTGACCTTGAAGCCGTTGCGCTTGCCGAGGGTGTCGAGCGCCGAGATCCACATCTCGGCGTGTGAGCCGCCGGCGAGGGCGATCGTGCGCGTCGCGTTGGGATCGCCGTAGACGCCGACGTGGATCTCGTTGTCGGTGAAGTCGCTCATGAAGCCGTCGGTGGACGTCTCGGGGAAGTCCTGGATCACCTCGAGCGCCGACGGCTGCGGGTCCACGGCCGGCACGGGCCACCCCTCGAGGAGGGCCCGGGCGCCGGGGTAGAGGCGCGGGTCGAGATTCTTGGTGTCGACGACGATGTTGTCGACGTGCCGCTCCCACAGCTTGATCCCGACACCCGCGACGACCGTTCCCGCGACGAGGATCGCGGTCACCACCGAGGTGTAGGACAACCACCGCGAACGGCCCTGCCGGTCTCCGTGCGCCAGCGCCGAGCGGTCGCCCTCACGCAACGGGTCCTCGATGTAGCGCTTGGTGAGCCACGCCAGCCCGATGGACACCGCGAGGATGCCGACGCCCTCGATGAAGTTCGCGTGGTTCTTGTCGCGCCAGGTCAGGTAGAAGATGAGCAGCGGCCAGTGCCACAGGTACAGCGAGTAGGCGATCGTGCCCAGCCACACCGGCCAGGTGGAGGCCAGCGCGCGGTTGGCGACCGGCATGACGTCGGGCGCGGCGTGTGCGCCGTGGGCGGGCCGCTGCAGCGCGGTCGCGCCCGCCCAGATGATCACCAGCGTCGCGCCTACCGGGAACAGCGCCATCGGGCCCGGGTACTCGTTGACGCCGTCGATCCACCAGCCGCAGCTGATGATCAGCCCGAGGGCCCCGACCGTGGCGAGGTTGCGCACCCAGTTGGGGACCCTGAGGGACGGCAGCCAGATCGCGAGCAGACCGCCGACGAGCGGCTCCCACAGTCGCGAGATCGTCGAGTAGTAGTTGTACGGCTGGTTGATCGCCATGCCGCGGTGCGCCCACCAGAACGACCCGAGGGCGACGACGAGGACCGCCGCGAAGACCAGGACCTTGATCACGCGCGGATCGGCGAACGGGCGGACGGCCTTCGCGAGCAGCTTCAGAAGACCCGCGAAGAGCAGCGCGACGACCAGCGTCAGGACGAAGAACTGCCCCTGCATGGACATCGACCAGATGTGCTGCAGGGGGCTGTTCGCCGAGCTTGCGGCCAGGTAGTCCTGGGAGTTCTCGGCGAGGTACCAGTTCTGGTAGTACAGCGCGCTGGCCACGATCTCGTGGCCGATGTTGGCCCAGCGGGTGTCGGGCAGGATCAGCACCGTCAGCACCGTCACGGCGAGCAGCACGGTGATCAGCGCCGGCAGGAGTCGTCGGAGCAGTCGCTTGAGCCGCGGCCACGGGTTGAGGGTGTCGCGGAAGGTGACGTGCGGCTTCTGGGCGTAGATCGCATGCCGCAGGAGTGACCCGATGAAGAAGTAGCCCGACAGGGTGAGGAAGACGTCCACGCCGCCGGAGACCTTGCCGAACCACACGTGGAAGCAGGCCACGAGGGTGATGGCGATGCCGCGCAGACCGTCGAGGTCGGTGCGGTAGGCAGGCGTCGTCGGCGTCGAGGGGGCCGACTCCGGCGCCACTACTCGGGTCGTCGATGCCACGCGGGACTCTTTCGGGTCGGGAACGGTTTCGGCCGGGTAGCAATGTACCCGCCGAATCTGTGAAAACCCGACTCGCCGGTCCCGACACCCGGGTGGGATGGGTCACCGCCGGTCGGGGGCCTACGAGCGGCGGCGGGTGCGCGCGCCGTCGAGGATGATCTCGAGCCCGTCGGCGAACTCGCCGCCGAAGTCGCGCCCGGACGGCCCGATCACCCCGAGTCGCTCCATCTGGGCCCGGGTCTGCTCTTCGATGGTCAGGCCGATGACGAGCTGGCAGATCGCGGTGCTCACCGCCTCGGCGTCGCGGAGGGACAGCCCGCCGGTGTGCGCGGCGGCGGCGATGTCGGCGGCGATGGCCTTCGTGGACAGCCCGCTGGCCCAGCTCGACGAGACGACCTCGGCGCTGTCGGGCACGTCGAGCAGCGCCGCGCGCATACCGGTGGCCAGCAGGTTCAGTCGTTCGTCCCAGGGCAGGTCGGCGGGCGGGATCGCCACCGCGCCGAGGATGTCGTCGGCGAGCGCGGCGAGCAGCGTCTGCTTGTTGGGGAAGTGCCAGTACAGGGCGTTGGGGCTGACCCCGAGCTCGGCGGCCAGGCGGCGCATCGACAGGTCGGCCAGGCTGTGCTCGCGGAGGATGTCGCGGGCTGCGCGGAGGACGTCGGTGCGGCTGTTGCTCATCGAGGTCAGCGTAGTGACCGCCGCCCGCACGGCCGGCGGCCGCGTCCCCTCGGCCAGGTCTCGGTCGGTGTCCGCCCGTGTCGCCTGTACATCGTCCAGGAGTTGCCTGTACGGTGTCCAGGACACCTGGACGGTGTACAGGTGATGCCGTCCACACGCGCAGGGGGAGAGTGAGGAGACGTTCGTCGTGGACCACGCGGAGATCAGCCGTGTCGACGCCGACCACATCTGGCACCCGTATGGCGCACTGCCCGCCGCGACCCGCCCGCTCATCGTGGCTTCCGCGTCGGGGGTCCGCCTCGAACTCGCCGACGGCCGGACGGTGGTCGACGGCATGAGCTCGTGGTGGGCGGCGATCCACGGCTACCGGCACCCGCGTCTCGACGCCGCGGCCGCCGTCCAGCTCGGCCGGATGTCGCACGTGATGTTCGGCGGCCTGACCCACGAACCGGCCGCCCGGCTCGCCCGACTGCTCGTCGAGCTCACCCCGGAACCCCTGCAGAAGGTCTTCTTCTGCGACTCCGGCTCGGTCTCGGTGGAGGTCGCGGTCAAGATGGCGTTGCAGTACTGGCGCAGTCGCGGGCAGTCGCGGCGCACCCGGTTGCTGACCTGGCGCGGCGGCTACCACGGCGACACGTTCACCCCGATGAGCGTCTGCGACCCCGAGGGCGGCATGCACTCGATGTGGACGAAGGTCCTCGCCGAGCAGGTTTTCGTCGACGCCCCGCCCGCCGACTTCGACGCCGGGTACGTGGCGATGCTCGACGCCGCGGTCGCCGAGCACCGTGACGAACTCGCCGCGGTCATCGTCGAGCCGGTGGTCCAGGGCGCCGGGGGCATGCGCTTCCACGACCCCGCATACCTGTCTGCGCTCCGCGACATCTGCGACCGTCACGACGTGCTGCTGATCTTCGACGAGATCGCCACCGGATTCGGCCGCACCGGAACGCTTTTCGCCGCCGACTCGGCACGGGTCGCACCCGACGTCATGTGCGTCGGCAAGGCCCTCACCGGCGGATACCTGACGCTCGCCGCGACGCTGTGCACGACGCGCGTCGCCGAGGTCATCAGCGCCGGGGAGGCCGGCGGCCTCGCCCACGGACCGACCTTCATGGCCAATCCGCTGGCGTGCGCGGTGGCCGTCGCCGCCATCGAACTGCTGCTGGAGACGCCCTGGGCCTCGCGGGTCGCCGAGATCGAGGCGCGACTCGCCGGCGGACTCGCGCCCCTTCGCGAGGTGGACGGCGTCGTCGACATGCGGGTGAAGGGCGCGATCGGTGTGGTCGAACTCGACCGCCCGGTGGACATGTCGGCCGCCACCGAGGCCGCCGTCGACGCCGGGGCCTGGCTCAGGCCGTTCCGCAACCTCGTCTACACGATGCCGCCGTTCGTCTGCGCACCCGACGACGTCGATCTCATCGTCGCCGGAATCCATGCCGCGGTGCACGCCACGCTCCACGAGACCTCCTGTGCCACGGTCGAACTCGTGGGAGCTCGGTCATGACGCTCGCATCGGATCGGCCGTTCGCCCCAGGCGGCCCCGGCACGGGACCGGATGCCACGGGCGAGGTCGGCCTCGCCTGGCTCGCCGGGGCGGCCCGCGACCGCGCGGCGGCCGGTCTCCATCGCGACCCCCATGTCCGGCGGGACGGCGCCGCGGAGATCAACCTCGGCTCGAACGACTACCTCGGCCTCTCGGCCCACCCGGACGTCATCGCCGGGGCGCGGGATGCCGCCCGGCGGTGGGGTGGCGGTTCGACCGCGTCGCGACTGGTGGTCGGCACGACGCAGGCCCACGTCGACCTCGAGAACGAGCTGGCCGACTTCCTCGGGTTCGAGGCGGCGCTGGTCTTCTCGTCCGGTTTCCTGGCCAACATCGGCGCCGTCACCGCACTCGCGGGGCGCGGCGACCTGATCGTCAGCGACACCGGCAGCCACGCGTCGCTGATCGACGGGTGCCGGCTCTCCCGCGCGCGGGTGGTCGTCGTCGACCGCGGCGATCACGAGGCGGTGCGCGCCGCTCTCGCCGATCGGACCGAACAGCGTGCGCTCGTCGTCACCGACTCCGTCTACAGCATCGACGGCGAACCCGCCCCGATCGCCGACCTCTACGCCGCCGCTCGCGCCCACGGCGCGGTGCTTCTCGTCGACGAGGCGCACGCGGTCGGCGTGCGCGGGCCCGGTGGTCGGGGCATCGTCGCCGAGCACGGACTCTCCGGCGCGCCCGACCTGGTGGTCACCTCGGTGCTGTCCAAGTCGCTGGGGTCGCAGGGCGGGGTGGTGCTCGGCACTGGTCTGCTGCGGTCGCACCTCGTCGACTGCGCGCGCACGTTCATCTTCGACACCGGGCTCAACCCGGCGGCCGTGGGCGCCGCGCGCGCCGCGCTCGGCGTATTGCGGGCGAACCCGGATCTGCCGGACCGGCTGCGCGCCAACGCCCGTCACCTGGCCAGGGCCTGTGGGGCGGAGGAACCGCAGGCCGCGGTCATCTCGATCATCGTCGGCGACCCGCAACGCGCCGTGGCCGCCGCGGCCGCATGCCGCGACCGCGGCGTGCTCGTCGGATGCTTCCGTCCGCCGTCGGTGCCGCCGGGAACCTCGCGGTTGCGCATCACGGTGCGCGCCGACCTCGACACCGCGACCCTCGACCACGTCGCCGGGGTCGTCGACGAGGCGCTGCGACAGGTGGGGGTGCGATGACCGCGCGCGGACGCGTCCTCGCGATCACCGGCACCTCGACCGACGTCGGCAAGACCGTGGCGACCGCGGCACTGGCGGCCGCCGCGCGGGCGGGTGCGCCGACCACGGTGGCCGTGTGCAAGCCCGTCCAGACCGGGGTCGCCCCGGGCGAACCCGGTGACCTCGCCGAGGTCGCCCGTCTCGCCGGCCCGGTCACGACCGTCGAGTGCTATCGCTATCCGGAGCCCCTCGCGCCCGACACCGCGGCACGCCGAGCGGGGCTGCCGTTCGCCGATCCCGCCGTGATCGCCGGCGAGATCGACCGCCTCGCAAGCACTTACGAGCTGACCCTGGTCGAGGGTGCGGGCGGGGTCATGGTCCGGCTGGGGGAGACCGCGACCCTGCTCGACGTCGCGGGCCCGGTCCTGGCCCCGGAAACGGCCGACGGCGTGCTCGTCGTCGTGAACCCCGGCCTCGGTGCGCTCAACCATGCCGAGCTGACCGTCGACGCCATCCGCGCCCGTGGCCTGCGCCCGGCGGGCCTGGTGATCGGGTGGTGGCCGGAGGAGCCCGATCTCGCCATGCGGTGCAACCGCGACGACCTGCCGCGGGTGACCGGCGTGCCGGTGGTCGGGGTGCTGCCCGCCGGTGCCGGCGAGCTCGACCCCGCGGGGTTCGGCCGTCTCGCACCCACCTGGTTCGACCCAGAGTGGCTCGACGGTCTCCGCCCGGTAGCCGTCCGCCCCGAACCCGCCGCCCCCGCAGACCTGCCGGGACAGCTCATCCGGACCTGAAAATCTCTACCGCACCGGCACTTTCGCCGGATCACCAGCAAGGAGTTCCACCAGTGACCCAGGCAACCGTTGACGCAGCCCGCGACGTCCGGGCGTCCGACGACATCCTCGCGATCGCCCGCGAGCAGGTGCTCGAGCGCGGCGAGGCCCTCACCGAGGAGCAGGTGCTCACCGTCCTGCGCCTGCCCGACGACCGTCTCACCGAGCTGCTGCAGCTGGCCCACGACGTCCGGATGCGGTGGTGCGGGCCCGAGGTCGAGGTCGAGGGCATCATCTCGCTCAAGACCGGCGGATGCCCGGAGGACTGCCACTTCTGTTCGCAGTCCGGCCTGTTCGCCTCCCCGGTGCGCAGCGCGTGGATCGACATCCCGTCCCTGGTCGAGGCGGCCAAGCAGACCGCCAAGACCGGTGCCACCGAGTTCTGCATCGTCGCCGCGGTCCGCGGCCCCGACAAGCGGCTGTTGAGCCAGGTCGCCGCGGGCATCGAGGCGATCCGCAACGAGGTCGACATCCAGATCGCCTGTAGCCTGGGCATGCTCACCCAGGAGCAGGTCGACCAGCTGCGCGACATGGGCGTGCACCGCTACAACCACAACCTGGAGACCGCGCGCAGCCACTTCCCGAACGTCGTGACCACCCACACCTGGGAGGAGCGCTGGGACACGCTGCGGATGGTCCGCGAGGCCGGTATGGAGGTGTGCTGCGGCGGCATCCTCGGCATGGGCGAGACGCTCGAGCAGCGCGCCGAGTTCGCCGCGGAGCTGGCCCAACTCGAGCCGGACGAGGTGCCGCTGAACTTCCTCAACCCCCGTCCCGGCACGCCGTTCGGGGATCTCGACGTGCTGCCCGCCACCGAGGCGCTGAAGGCCGTCGCCGCGTTCCGCCTCGCACTTCCGCGCACCATCCTGCGCTTCGCCGGCGGCCGCGAGATCACCCTGGGCGACCTCGGGGCCAAGCAGGGCATCCTCGGTGGTATCAACGCCGTGATCGTCGGCAACTACCTGACGACGCTGGGGCGGCCGGCCGAGGACGATCTCGACCTGCTGAACGACCTGTCGATGCCGATCAAGTCGTTGAACGACACGATCTGACGTCGACCCTCGCGACGATCGGTAGCGTGTTCTCTCATGATCGACACCGTCCCGGGCCCGCTCGCCGAACCGTGTAGGTACGGCGTGTACACGGGTATCGAACTGGAACTGCAGTCGCCCGACGCGATCCCGCCCGCCGCGCGCCTGGGCCTGGAACCGCCGCGCTTCTGCGGACAATGCGGGCGGCGCATGGTGGTGCAGGTCCGTCCCGACGGTTGGAGCGCACGGTGCTCCCGCCACGGCACGGTCGACTCCGCCGAGTTGGGCCGCCGGTGACCCCGCGCGTCGAACGCCCGGTATCGGTGCTGGTCGCCATGACCGTGGCGGTGGTGCTGATGGGCGCCATAGCCGGCATGGTCTGGGGTGTGCTCACCCCGCCGACCACCGGCGTGGTCGTCCGTGGGCTCACCCCCGAGCTGGTCACCACCGACTTCGGCGGCGTCGCCGCCTTCGCCCTCACCATGTTCGGCTACGGCGCGGCCGCGGCTCTCGTCGTGTGGATCGCGGTGCGGGCCTGGCGCGGCGTGGTCGGCTTCCTCGTGCCGGTCCTCGGCACGGTGGCCGGTTCCGCGGTCGCGGCCGAGACCGGGATGTGGCTGGCGGGCGTGCGATTCGACGACGACGTGACCGCGTTGCCGGTCTCGTCGGTGTACGAGGTCGCTCCCGAGTTGTGGCTCGAGGGCGGAACCAGTGCCGGCTACAGCTCCCCGTGGATTCTCCTCATCTGCGCGCCGTTCGCCTTCGCGATCGTCTACCTGGTGTGTGTGTTGTCCGCGCGCACGGCCGATCTCGGCGTCGGAGACCTGCCCGACGACCCGTTCGCCGAGCCGGCCGGAGCAGAACTCACATCGGGGGACGCAGCGTCGCGAACTCGTCTGTGACGCGCAATTCGTTGTCGGCGAAGGCGTACAGCGCCGGCGGGCGACCACCGGCACGGCCGGTCTTGCCGACGGTGCCGGTGGACACCACCACGGCGCGTCGGCTCAGGATGCGCAACAGGTTCGTGGTGTCGACCGGGTAGCCCAGCGCCGCGCAGTAGATCTCCGACAGCTCCGACATCGGAAAACGTTTGGGCGCGAGGGCGAAAGCGATGTTCGTGTACGAGAGTTTCGCGGCGAGCCGGTGCCGGGCCGTCTCGATGATCGCGGCGTGGTCGAACACGACCTCGGGGAGGGCGTCGACGGCAAACCAGCCGGCGCCGCCGGGAAGGCCGGACGACGCGTCGGACGGAACGAGCCCCAGGTAGCTCGAGGCGATCGTGCGGATACCGGGAACCCGATGAGGGTCGGAGAACACCGACAGCTGTTCGAGATGGGCGACGTCGCGGACGCCCATCGTCTCGGTGACGAGGCGGCGTGCGCTGGCCGACAGGTTCTCGTCGTCGGCGACGTCGCCGCGGGGCAACGACCACCGCCCGGCAGGGACCTCCGAGAGCAGGACGCTCAGCACCGGGTGCGCGGCATCGGCGTCGGCCGGCGTGCGGACCTGGAAGACGACGGGCAGCACCTCGACCCGCAGACCGGCGCCGCGCTCGTCGGCCGGGTGCGTATCGGCGTGGGGCCCACCGGAGGAGGGGCCGTCGGTGGAGGAGGAGTCGGTCCCGGCGGCTGGCATGCGGTGATTGTATGGCCCCGGCACGTGTCCGCGACGCAGGAACGATCCGACGCGGCGCCCGCCCCGTCAGGCGGGTCGTGCGGTGAGCACGCGCGCCTCGCCGTCGGTGATCGCGATCGTGTGCTCGCTGTGGGCGCCGCGCGAACCGTCGAACGACCGGATGGTCCAGCCGTCGGCGTCGAACTTGATGCGTTCGGTACCCAGCGTGAACCACGGTTCGAGCGCCAGGGTCAGTCCCGGCCGCAGCTTCATCCCGCGTCCGGGCCTGCCGATGTTCGGCACGTGCGGGTCCTCGTGCATGGTCCGGCCGAGTCCGTGCCCGCCGAACTCGGTGTTGACCCGGTACCCGCGTGACTTCGCGACGGCGCCGATCGCTGCGGAGATGTCGCCCAAGCGGGCCCCGGGCCGGGCCGCGTCGATCGCCGCGCGCAGCGCCTCCTCGGTGGCGGCGACCAGGCGCTGGTCCTCGGGGCGGGGCGTGCCGACGATGACGCTGCGCGCGGAGTCGGCCACCCAGCCGTCGATGGAGACCGCGATGTCCATCGACAGCAGGTCGCCGTCGGCGAGCACGTAGTCGTGGGGGAGCCCGTGCAGTACCGCGTCGTTGACCGACAGGCAGATGACGTTGCGGAACGGGCCGTTGCCGAAGGACGGTGCGTAGTCCCAGTAGCAGGACTCGGCGCCGCGCTCGGCGATCATCTCGCGGGCGCGCTGCTCGAGGTCGAGCAGGTTGACACCGACGTCGGCGCGTTCGGCGAGGTCGGCGAGGAGTTCGGCGATGAACGCGCCGGTGACCGCCATCGCCTCCACCTCTGACGGTGTCTTGAGCTCGACCATGTTCTCGGGTTCCCTTCGGTGGCTGCGTCGATCATCGGCAGATGAATCCCGGTATAGAAATACCGGGGCGTACCGGTATATTCATACCGCATCGGATAGGATCTGCCCATGGTCCGCAACCCGTTGACTCCCGAGCAGATCGCCGCCGGACGCCGGTTGGGTGCCCGGTTGCGTGAACTCCGCGGCGAGCGCCCGCTGGCCGAGGTCGCCGTACATGCGGGGATCTCGCCGGAGACGCTCCGCAAGATCGAGACGGGTCGTATGCCCACCCCGGCATTCGCGACGATCGCGGCGCTCGCGCGCTCGCTGGAGACGTCCCTCGACGATCTGGCCGTCGTTCTCGTCGGTGAAGAGGTTGCTCGCGCGGGATGACGCCGCAGTCCTCGTCTTCGACTGCCATCCGACGCCCTGATGCGTGAATGACGTGCCCCGTCCCGCGTGGGGCGGCGGGAATAGGCCCGGTGTGGCGAATGTTACGATGCATAGCGTTTTCGACCATGAGTCGAAAACCTGCCTCGGACACACGGCCCGTGATCCGGGGAACCGACGACCCGGCGGAGCGTGCGTCGGGGAGCCAGAGGAGTGGCAATGAGCATCACCAGTGATCGTCCGGCGGCCGTCACCGCGACCGGACTCCTCGATGCCGAGTGGTACGACGCTCCCGGCGGCTACGCCGGCGTCGAGCCGACCCAGGAGTGGGCGGACGAGGTCCGACGCCTCGCCCGCGCCCGCAACGCGACGCTGCTCGCGCACAACTACCAACTGCCGGCCATTCAGGACGTCGCCGACCACGTCGGTGACTCGCTCGCGCTCTCGCGCATCGCCGCCGAGGTCGACTCCGACGAGATCATCTTCTGCGGCGTCCACTTCATGGCCGAGACCGCCAAGATCCTCAGCCCCGAGAAGCGCGTCCTGATCCCGGACGAGCGCGCCGGGTGCTCGCTCGCCGACTCGATCACCGCCGACGAGCTGCGCGCCTGGAAGGCCGAGTTCCCCGACGCGATCGTGGTGTCGTACGTGAACACCACCGCCGAGGTGAAGGGCCTGACCGACATCTGCTGCACCTCGTCGAACGCCGTCGACGTGGTCGCCTCGATCGACCCCGACCGGGACGTGCTGTTCCTGCCCGACCAGTTCCTCGGCGCACACGTCAAGCGCGAGACCGGTCGCGACAACATCCACATCTGGGCGGGCGAGTGCCACGTGCACGCCGGCATCAACGGCGACGAGCTCGCCGACCAGGCCGCCTCGCACCCGGACGCCGACCTGTTCATCCACCCCGAATGCGGCTGTGCCACCTCGGCGCTCTACCTGGCCGGTGAGGGCGCGGTGCCCTCCGACCGGGTCAAGATCCTCTCGACCGGCGGCATGCTCGACGCCGCCCGGGAGACCGGCGCCAAGCAGGTTCTCGTCGCCACCGAGGTCGGCATGCTGCACCAGCTGCGCAAGGCCGCGCCCGGCGTCGACTTCCAGGCCGTCAACGACCGCGCGTCCTGCCCGTACATGAAGATGATCACGCCGGCCGCGCTGCTGCGCTGCCTGCGCGAGGGACGCGACGAGGTGTTCGTCGACGCCGACGTCGCCGACAAGGCCCGCAAGAGCGTCGAGCGCATGATCGCGATCGGCAACCCGGGCTCGGGCGAGTGACCCTCGGGAGAGCAGACACGGTGAGCGACGGATTCGTCGGACAGGAGGCGGCCGGCGGGGCGCTCGAACTCGTCGTCGACGACGAGATCCGGGCGCTCATCCGGACCGCACTCGACGAGGACCTGCGGTACGGGCCCGATGTCACCACGGCCGCAACCGTCCCCGCGGGAGCAGTCGTCGACGCCGCGATCGTCAGCCGCGCACACGGCGTCATCGCCGGCGTGCCGGTGGTGATCGCGGTGTTCGACGAGGTCATCGGAGCCGGCGAGTTCGAGGTGACCGAGGCCGTCGCCGACGGGACCGTCGTCGAACCCGGTGACGTGGTCCTCCGCGTCCACGCCCCGACGGCGGCGCTGCTGACCGCTGAGCGCACCGCGCTCAATCTCATCTGCCACCTGTCCGGCATCGCGACCGCCACCCGGACCTGGGTCGACGCGGTGGCCGGATACCCGGCGAGAATCCGGGACTCCCGCAAGACCCTGCCCGGTCTGCGCGTGCTGCAGAAGTACGCGGTCCGCGCAGGTGGGGGAGTCAACCACCGGATGGGCCTGGGCGACGCCGCACTGATCAAGGACAACCACGTGGTCGCGGCCGGCTCGGTCGCGGCCGCCCTCGAGGCGGTCCGCACGGCCGCCCCGGGCCTGCCCGTCGAGGTCGAGGTGGACTCGCTCGCCCAGCTCGACGAGGTGCTGCCGCTCGAGCCGCAACTCGTGCTCCTCGACAACTTCGAGCCGTGGGAGACCCAGATCGCGGTGCAGCGTCGCAACACGCGCTCGCCGCAGACGAAGCTGGAGAGCTCGGGCGGCCTCTCTCTCGACATGGCCGAGGACTACGCCCGCACCGGCGTCGACTATCTCGCCGTGGGCGCGCTGACCCACTCGGTCACCGTGCTCGACCTGGGACTGGACATCCCGGCGCCTCGGTCCTGAGGGCGATCTGCCCGGACGGCCGCCGCACGACTCATGACGCCCGCGGGGTGGTGATCATCACCCCGCGGGCGTTCGCTTCGCTGTCCGATCGCCACGCAACCCGATCCGCGCACCTCGACCTCTGATCGAGCCTCGGCGGTGATGTTCATCGCACCTGGTCGCTTGTCCCACCGTGGTCACGGGCGATGCTGCGATGTCGAGAAGTATTGCGAGCCAACGGTGTCCGCTGCTGTTCTGGGGTGGCGAAGTGCTTCTCGGGGGGGTCGGCACCCGGATTTCCCGCCAAACGCGTATCAGGGCGTAGATATTGGTTTCTAATGCTCGGCATGAAAGTGGTCGGATGTGAGATCGGGATCGGCTCCAACAACTACTACTCCGTGCCGCAGGCGAACCAAGAGGTCGTCATCGATGACGACGCGGTCGGCCTGCCGTGGCGGGCACGCTGCGCAGCATCGTGCGGCAGGAACCGGACTACGCCGTCTCCACCCTGGTCCTCGACATCGACATCCAATCCGCCTTGTGGCCGCACGTGAGCTTCTGGACCGTGTCGATGCAGCTGGTCCGCGCCGAGTGCGGCATCGGTCGATAGCTGCCGGCGGTGGACTCAGACACCACACTTCCCGCGTCGCGGATGGCGATGGCCCGACTGGCGCCGGACTCGGAAAGTGCCTCGCCATCCCGCTCTGTCGAGAGTTCGTCTTCGACGAGCTCGGCGTCGAAGAGCGCGGAGGGTTCCGAGTCCGAGAGCTCGGGGGCCTCATCCTCGGAGGAGTCCGAGAGTTCCTCCCCGGCAAGTGCTTCCGAGAGCACGTCCGCCGACGCCCCGGTGGCCGGGCGGGGGCCGACAACACCGTCGGACGTCGACGTGGGCAGTCGCTTCCCGATCGTGGCGAGCGACGGCACCGACCTCGGCTCGGCGACGATCCAACAGGTAGAGTCCGATGCCCCGTCGGAGGGTGCGCCCGCGACGGTGGCGGTGAAGATGTCGATCACGACGTCCGATGCCGGCGGAGGCCAACGGTTGTCGTCTGTCTCGTGGAAGGACTTCGGTGCGATCGTCGGGGGAGTGGAACAGGATGCCGGCCGGGCGTCGGGCGGTCCGTCGCCGCAGCTGCCCGACGAGCTGGAGCCGGGGCGCACCTACACCGGGTGGGTGACGTTCACGGCCCCGAGCGTGGCGGGCAAGGCGATCTGGAAGCCCTCGGGCACAGCGGGATTCAGGTTCGTCTTGCCGGAACCCACGGTGCCCGTCACCACGACGACCAGTTCGCCCGTGCCGGTCGTCGAGACACCTCAGACGAGTGAGCCCCGAGCCGCAGCGCCGTCCGAGGTGGCGCCCGCCGCCGGGGACGAGGGGGCCGAGGACCCGGAACCGGTGCCGACCCCGGAGGAGGAGTCGCGGTCGAGTTCGGACGACTCCTCGCCGGACTCCTCCGAAGACGAGTAGCCGAGCAGCGGCGGCGATCCCGTTGCGTCTGTGCCCGCGAACCGGTCTCAGGCGCAACGGGATCGCTGCTGTCGAGCCGGTGGCGTGTGCGCGGTGACGCATTCGGCAACATCGTCCGTTGGGCCGGATCGATGTCGCGGGCGACACGGTTCCGAGGCGGCGACACCGATCGAGGTCGACGATCCGGATCGGTGTCGCGTGCGACATCGGTTCCCGGGTCGTCAGGCCCGGATGGATGTATTGAGCGCGAAGCGGTCGGCCCGGAAACCAGAAGTGGGAGGCCGCGTGTGCGACCTCCCACTCATCAAGGGGTGGATGACGGGACTCGAACCCGCGACAGCCAGGATCACAACCTGGTGCTCTACCAACTGAACTACATCCACCATCGGCGTCTTCGACCCGGGCTTTCGCTCCTGGCCTCAGAGCCATGAACACTCTAGCGGGTAGATGCCCCGGAACACCAATCGGTATTCTGACCTGCCATTTCTCAGGCGGGTCCGAGCTTCTCGACGATCTTGGCGAGGGCATCGGTGCCAGGCCCGGGGGAGGGCACGAACGCGGCTTCCCGGTAGTAGCGCAGCTCGCGGATCGACTCGCGGATGTCGGCGAGTGCTCGGTGGGCCAGCCCCTTCTCCGGTTGACCGAAGTAGATGCGCGGGTACCAGCGGCGGCACAGCTCCTTGATCGAGCTGACGTCGACCATGCGGTAGTGCAGGTATGCGTCGAGTTCGGGCATGTCGCGGGCGATGAAGTTGCGGTCGGTGGCGATCGAGTTACCGGCAAGCGGGACGGCGCCGGGCGTCGTCACGTGCTTGCGGATGTAGTCGAGCACCATCTTCTCCGCCTCGGCCAGGGTGACCGTCGACCTGCGCACCTCTTCGGTGAGCCCGGAATCGGCGTGCATCTTCTTGACCACGTCCGGCATCGCGGCGAGCGCCTCGTCGTCGGCGTGGATGACGACGTCCACGCCGTCACCCAGGATGTTCAGGTCACCGTCGGTGACCAGCGCCGCGATCTCGATCAGTTTGTCCGATTCGAGTCGCAGTCCGGTCATCTCGCAATCGATCCACACCAGTTTGTCCTGCACCCGACAACCTTAGCCAACGCGGCGCGACATGACCGCCGCGGAGCCGAACCCGTGGGCACCTCGCGGGCTATCGTGTCCACGTGACCGAAGCCCTCAGCCCTGCCCAGTCCATCGCCGCCGGCTACGCCTTCACCTCGACCTCACTGGAACTCGGATCGGTGTCGGTGGACGGCCAGGTCGATCCCGCCGCCGCCGTGCGCATCCCGCTCGCGATGATGAACCGGCACGGACTCGTCGCGGGCGCCACCGGCACCGGCAAGACCAAGACCCTGCAGCTGCTGGCCGAGCAGCTCTCCGCGAACGGCGTGCCGGTGGTCATGGCCGACATCAAGGGCGACCTGTCGGGACTGAGCCGGCCGGGCAGCAGCAACGACAAGATCGTCGAACGGTCACAGCAGACCGGCGATGACTGGCAGCCCACGTCGTACCCGGTGGAGTTCGTCTCGCTCGGCTCGACCGGCATCGGCGTACCCATCCGCGCGACGATCACGTCGTTCGGGCCGATCCTGCTCTCCAAGGTGCTCGGCCTCAACGCCACGCAGGAATCCACCCTCGGACTCATCTTCCACTGGGCCGACAAGAAGGGGCTGCCGCTGCTCGACCTGAAGGACCTGCGGTCGGTCATCGCGTTCCTCACCAGTGACGAGGGCAAGGAGGAGCTGAAGAACATCGGCGGCGTCTCGCGGCAGACGGCCGGGGTCATCCTGCGGGCCCTGACCAACCTCGAGGCCGACGGCGGCGACACGTTCTTCGGCGAGCCAGAGATCGAGCCCGCCGACCTCATCCGCCTCGCCCCGGACGGCCGCGGCATCGTCACCCTCTTCGAGCTCGGCGCGCAGTCCGCGCGCCCGGTGCTGTTCTCCACGTTCCTGATGTGGATTCTCGCCGATCTGTTCCAGTACCTGCCCGAGGTCGGCGACCTCGACAAGCCCAAGCTCGTCTTCATCTTCGACGAGTCGCACGTGCTGTTCGACGACGCGTCGAAGGCGTTCGTCGACCAGGTGGAGCAGACGGTGAAACTGATCCGCTCGAAGGGCGTGGGTGTGTTCTTCTGCTCGCAGCTGCCCACCGACATCCCCAACGAGGTGCTCTCGCAACTCGGCGCACGAATTCAGCACGCGTTGCGCGCCTTCACCCCCGACGACCAGAAGGCGCTGAAGAAGACGGTCAAGACCTATCCGGTCTCCGAGGTCTACAAGCTCGAGCAGGTGCTGACCTCGCTGGGCACCGGCGAGGCCGTCGTGACGGTGCTGTCGGAGAAGGGCTCGCCGACGCCGGTCGCGTGGACCGTGGTCCGCGCACCGCGTTCGTCGATGGAGGCGATCGGCGACGAGGCGATCACCGCGGCCGCCAAGGCGAGCCCGCTGTACGCGAAGTACGGGCAGACGATCGACCGCGAGTCCGCCTACGAGAAACTCGCCGCGAACACCCTGTCCCCGGGCGAGGACGCCGATACCCCGGCGCCCGCGCCCATCCCCGTTCCTGCACCGGCGCCCGCTCCCGCCCCGAGGGCGCCGAAGCCCGCTCCGGAGGAGCCCGGCATCCTCACCGAGGTGCTCACGAGCAAGCCGATGCAGAGCTTCCTGCGGTCGGCGGCCAGCGCCGCCGGTCGGGAGTTCAGCCGGGCGATCTTCGGGACGGGGCGTCGCCGGAAGCGGTGAGCGCGCCGGCGGTGTGGGCTTCGTGAGCGCTCACCCGGCGCGGTGTCGGATCGTCACTCGGCGCTGAACTTCTTGTAGAAGCCGCCGACGATCGGCGCCACGATGGCGCGCGGGGTGTAGCCGCCGGCCACCGACATCGCCTTCGACAGAGTGCCGGGCACGATGCGCATCTTGTTGTGCTCCAACGCATCCAGGCTCATCTCGGCCACCTTCGCCGAGCTGTGCCACAGGAAGTCGGGCACCACCTTGTCGACGATCGAGGCCTCCTCGGGCGACGGGGTGTGGGTGCGCACCGGGCCGGGGGCCAGCAGCGTGACGTGCACGCCCTGACCGGAGACCTCACCACGGAGCGACTCGCTGAACGTGTTGACGAAGGCCTTCGACGCCGCATACGTCGCGTTGTTGGGGATCGGCATGTTGCCCGCGGCCGAACCGACCATCAGGATGCCGCCGGCGCCGCGCTCGACCATCTGCGGGAGCACCGCGAGCGTCAGATCGTGAACGGCGTTGACGTTCAGCCGGACCTGGGCGCGCTCGTAGTCGGGGTCGAGTTCGGCGACCGGCCCGAAGGTGGCGATGCCGGCGTTGTTGCACAGGACCGAGATCTCGCGTCCGGCGAACTCGGCGGCGAGGACCTCGACCCTGGCGGGGTCGGACAGATCGACCGCGCGGACCTCGACGGCGACGTCGTGGTTGCTGCGCAGTTCGACGGCGAGTTCTTCGAGGAGTTCGCCGCGGCGGGCGACGAGGATGACCGAATGGCCGCGGGCGGCGAGGACCCGGGCGAGCTCGCGTCCGATGCCGGAGGAGGCCCCGGTGACGACGGCGCGGGCGTTTTCAGAAGGCGGCGGTACCGGCATGTGCGCAATCGTAACCGCCGTTGCGTCCGGGTCCGTGGAGGAGTCGGGACGCAACGGCGGTGACGCGAGTGGGGTGAGATGACCGAGCGGTCAGTCGATCCCGGCGGCCACCTCGGTGCCCTGTCGGATGGCCCGCTTGGCGTCGAGTTCGCCCGCGTAGTCGGCGCCGCCGATGACGTGGGTCGTCACGCCCGCGAGGGTCAGCGGATCGACGAGGTCGCGCACCGACTCCTGGCCGGCGCAGATGACCACGTTGTCGACCTCGAGGAGGCGGGTCTCGGTCACGTTGCCCTCGTCGTCGCGGAAGCTCAGGTGCAGGCCCTGGTCGTCGATCTTGTCGTAGGTCGCGCCGCTGATCTGCTCGACGCCCTTCATCTTCATCGTCGCCCGGTGGACCCACCCGGTGGTCTTGCCGAGGGACTTGCCCTGCTTACCGGGCTTGCGCTGCACCATGTAGACCTGGCGGGCGGGCGGCAGCGGGCGCGGCTTGGTGACGTAGCCGGGCTTCTCCGGGTCGTCGGTGACGCCCCATTCCTGTTCCCATTCCTTCAGGTTCAGCGTCGGGGACTCGTCGGTGACGAGGAACTCGCTGACGTCGAAGCCGATGCCGCCGGCGCCGATGACGGCGACGCGCTTGCCGATCTCGCGGTGCCCGAGGACGGCGTCGGCGTAGGACATGACCATCGGATGGTCGACGCCGGGGAAATCCGGGATGCGCGGCACCACGCCGGTCGCGACGATCACGTCGTCGAACTTCTCCGCGATCAGGGTGTCGGCGTCGACGCGGGTGTTCAGCCGCAGGTCGATGCCGAGGACCTCGATCCTGCGGGTGAAGTAGCGGATGGTCTCGTTGAACTCCTCCTTGCCCGGGATGCGGGCGGCGATGGAGAACTGGCCGCCGATGCTGTCTCCTCCCTCGAAGAGAGTGACCTTGTGGCCGCGCTCGGCGGCCGAGACCGCCGCCGACAGACCCGCCGGGCCGGCGCCGACGACCGCGACGCGCTTGGCCTTGCGGGTCGGGCTGAGGACCAGGGTGGTCTCGCGGCCCGCGCGCGGATTCACCAGGCACGAGACCTTCTTGCCGACGAAGGCGTGGTCGAGGCAGGCCTGGTTGCAGCCGATGCAGGTGTTGATCTCGTCGGCGCGACCCTCGCGGGCCTTGTTCGCCAGGTACGGGTCGGCGAGGAACGGACGCGCCATCTGGATGGCGTCGACCCGGCCGTTGGCGAGGATCTCCTCGGCGAACTCCGGGGTGTTGATGCGGTTGGCCGCGATCAGGGGGATCGACACCTCGTCGCGCAGACGCTCGGTGAACTTCACGAACGCGCCGCGGGGGACCGAGGTGACGATGGTCGGGACCTGGGCCTCGTGCCAGCCGATGTCGGTGTTGATGGCGTCGACGCCGAACTCCTCGGCCTTGCGGGCCATCAGCGCGATCTCGTCCCAGGTCTGACCGTTGCGGATGAGGTCGGCGACCGACTGGCGCAGGATGACCGGGAAGTCGCGTGGGACCTGGCGGCGGATCTCCTTGATGACCTCCACCAGGAAACGCTGCCGGTTCTCGGTGTTGCCGCCCCACTTGTCGGTGCGGTCGTTGGTGTGCGGGCAGAGGAACTGGTTGATGAGGTATCCCTCGCCGCCCATGATCTCGATGGCGTCGTATCCGGCCTTGCGGGCCAGCTTGGCCGAGTGGCCGAACGACTTGATGACGTGCCAGATGATCGGCTCGGTCATCTTCAGGTGCTTGAACGGGTGGATCGGCGACGGCTCGGTGCCCGGCGCGACCTTGAACGGGGTGTACCCGTAGCGGCCGGCGTGGATGAGCTGCATCGCGATCTTGCCGCCCTCGTCGTGGACCGCCTTGGTGACACGCTGGTGGCGCCGCCAGTCGAGGGCGTTGGTCATCTTGCCGCCGGCGAACGCGAGCAAACCGGTGCGGCTGGTGCCGAAACCGCCCGTGATGATCAGTCCCGCACCGCCTTTCGCGCGCTCGGCAAAGTATGCGGCGAGCTTGTCGGTGTCCCAGAGTCGGTCTTCGAGGCCGGTGTGCATGGAGCCCATCACCAGGCGGTTCTCGATGGTCATCCCGCCGATCTGCAGCGGCGTGAACAGGTGCGGATAGTGCGGATTGGGTTGTGCCGTGTGGGCTGACATGACGCGACCTTTCATCTGGTTGTCGTCGGGACGTTCGGTGAGACGGTCAATCTGAGGGGAGTTCGGGTTCGGATGGTGTTCAGCCACCGGCGAGTTCGCGCTCGAGGGCCGGGATGACCTCGTCGCACCATTCGATGTAGCCCTGCTCTTGTAGGATGCCGCCGCGCAACACCAGGTACTGGTGCAGCTTGCGGCCGGTGAGGGACTCGGGCTCGGGGTAGTACTCGGCCTGGAATCCCTCGTACAACTTCAGTTGGGCGACGTGGGCGTCGCGGTGTGCCTTCAGTTCGCCGATGATCGCGGCGAGGTCGCCGAACTCGGCGGCGCGCAGTTTGACCCCGATGTCGCTGCGCAGGGGCTGCAGGGGAGTGGGGCTCATCGCCCACTCGGCCAGGGCTTCTCGACCGGCGTCGGAGATCGTGTAGACCTTCTTGTCCGGCCGGCCGTCCTGGCTGATCGACTCGACGCTGACGAGTCCGTCGTCGAGGAGCTTCTTCAGCGTGCGATAGATCTGCTGGTGGGTGGCCGACCAGAAGTAGCCGATCGACCGGTCGAACTGTTGGCCGATCTCGTAGCCCGTGCCCGGTCGCTCCGCCAGCGAGACCAGGATCGCGTGTTCGAGCGCCATGTGGGCACGCTAACACTGCAACAGCGCACTATGCAACAAGGTGTATATAACTCTTGTTGCATATGGATTTGTGCAGCACGCCGTGCCGGAAGGGTGAGCCGCCGCGCGGCGCGCAGGCCGGTGTCGCAGACTGTTCGGCATGACCGAACCGGAGAAGGGCTCCCGGAACTTCCTGTCCTGGACACTCACCACCAACACCGTTGTCGCTCCGGAAGAGCGACTGACCTGGCCGCGGACCGCGAGCATCGGATTGCAGCATGTGATCGCGATGTTCGGCGCCACCTTCCTCGTCCCGGTGCTCACCGGGTTCCCGCCGTCGACGACGCTGCTGTTCTCCGGCATCGGCACGATCCTGTTCCTGCTGATCACCAAGAACCGCCTGCCCAGTTACCTCGGCTCGAGTTTCGCGATCATCGCGCCGGTCACGGCGGCGGTGGCCTCCGACGGAGCGTCCTCGGCGCTCGGCGGCCTGGTGGCCGTCGGCGCGCTCCTGGTCGTCATCGGCCTGATCTGCCACTTCGCGGGGGTCCGGTGGATCGAGGTGCTGATGCCGCCGGTGGTCACCGGCACGATCGTCGCGCTGATCGGTCTCAACCTCGCACCCGCAGCGAAGAACAACTTCGTGGCAGACCCGGTGCTGGCGACGATCGTCCTGGTCCTGCTCGTCGCGTCGGCGGTGCTGTTCCGCGGGCTGCTGGGCAGGCTCGCGATCTTCGTCAGCGTCGTCTTCGGGTACCTGCTGGCGGTGGTGCTCGACTGGATCGACCCCGACAACGACTACATCGACACCTCGGGCATCGCCGGCGCCGCATGGATCGGCTTGCCCGACTTCCAGACCCCGACCTTCGAGCTCGGCGTCCTGCCGCTGTTCCTGCCGGTGGTGCTGGTCCTCGTCGTGGAGAACATCGGCCACGTCAAGTCGGTGGCGATGATGACCGGCAAGGACTACGACGACGTCATGGGTCGCGCCATCGCCGCCGACGGACTGGCGACCGTGCTCGCCGGCAGTGGCGGCGGCTCGGCGACGACCACCTACGCCGAGAACATCGGCGTGATGTCGGCGACCAAGGTGTACTCGACCGCCGCCTACTGGATCGCCGGCGCCGCCGCGATCCTGCTCGGCCTGTCGCCGAAGGTCGGCGCGGTCATCGCCGCGATCCCGCCTGGCGTCCTCGGTGGCGTGACCACCGCGCTGTACGGCCTCGTGGGCATCATCGGCGTGCAGATCTGGGTGAGCAACAAGGTCGACTTCTCCAAGCCGATCAACCAGTTCACCGCGGCCATCCCGCTCATCATCGGTATCGCCGACTACACATGGCAGATCGGCGATCTCGTGTTCGCCGGCATCTCGCTCGGGTCGGTGGCGGCCCTCGTGATCTACCACAGCATGCGTGTCATCGGCGGGTGGCGCGGAACGGCGGTCCCCGACGAGCGGCGCGAGGTTCCCGAGGCCCACTGAGCACCGGGAGCGAGCCGTCCCGTCACCGCGGCAGCCGCAGGGGTACATCGGGTATCGGAAGGGGTATCGGAAGCCTCGGGAGACCCGGGACCCTCGGCAACGGGATGTCGGGGAGCGGCCCCGGAGGACCGGCGTCGTCGAACAGGCGGGTCCACCACGGCGGCGCCGGCGGTGGTGTCGGGAGACTCGGCATCGAGGGTCTGTCTCTGCCGTGGAGAACCGGTTCCTCGCCGGTGATGACCTTGACCATGTTCTGGAAGGCGGTCGAGTCCGGATCGTTCCAGTAGCCGCCATGGGTCTTGAGTCCGCCGACGTAGGTCTTGCCGTCGATCTCGACAGTGCCGGTCGCCAATCGGGTGACGTCGGCCGTGGTGTCGGGATCGGCGCCGTGCGGGTTGAAGGGCAGGAGCTGGGAGATATGGATGGGATCTCCCGGGAAGGTGAGTGCGTACCGATCGACTCCCGCCGGGTGCGGGAGATCCAGGATGCCGGTGCCCGCCGCGGACGCGTAGATGACGCGGTCGGGCGCCAGCCCCAGTTGTTCGGCGGTTCCGACCACCGATCCGCCGTATGAGTGGCCGATGAACGTGCTCTTCGCCGCCGGGGCGTGCTCGGCGAGCTCGGCGTCGAGTTCGTGGCCGAAGACCGCCAACCGCGGGGCCATCTCGGCGGCGTACCCGGTGCTCGTGGCGGCGACGAGATCCTGCGGGAGGTCGCCGTCGAGGTAGAGGAACACCGGGCCGTCGGTCTGGGCCGCGAGCTCGGCGGCGGCGCGCCGGTTGTCACCGCCGGCCGAGTCCATGTTCGTCCCGGTGCCCGGCACATACACCGCGACGTTGCGGGTGTTGCGTCGCAGGGTTCCGACCATCTCGACCATGCGGCCGCGGGGCGTGTTCACGAAGGTGATGAACTGCCGCTCGACGAGGCCGTCGTCGCCTGCGGCGGGGTTCGGGTTCGTCGGGTCGGCAACGGGCTCGAGCATCTCGCGCAGGGTTCGGGCGCGGCGGCCCTGACCGCGACCGGCGCGGATCTCCTCGGCGAGGGCATTGCGGATGTTGACCTCGTTGGCCGGGATGCGCCACTCGAACGGCACACCCGGAAGATTGCCCATCACATGGGGATTCGCCTGGACGAGGCGCCTGACGTCGGCGGGACTCATCTTCTCGAGGACATCGCGGATCTGCGACTCGGTGAGCGAGCGGAGCATCATGACCGCATCGTCGGGGTCCATCATCGTGCCGCCCGGCAGCGTGACGTCCGGCTGGCCGTCGATCATCGACGCCAGGTCGGCGGTGTAGCCGTCCAGCCGCGTCCCGTAGAGCTCGTCGAGTTCGTCGATGGTGGAGAGTGCGGCGGTGATCTGCCCGGTGAGATCGGCGGCCGATGCGGCGCGGTCGGGGTCGGGGTGGGTCACCGTGGCGTCCTCGGCGATCCGGAACCCGCCGTCGGTGGCGGTGTCGAGAAGGCGGAGTGCGTGGTCGCGCGCATGCGTGAGAGCGACCGCCGCGTCGGACGCCTCGTCGGCGATCATCTGCAGGACGTTGCGGACCTCGTCGGCGTGGTCGTGTTCCTCGCCGACGCGCCGCTGCGCCGCGGCGTGGGTGAGCCCGCGCCAGGACCTCGCCGAGTCGAAGGCCGTCACGGCTCTGCCGACGGCGGTGTCGAGGGCCTCGGCCGCCTCGGACGCGCAGGTACCGGCGTCGGCGAACGTCTGCGGCTGCCATTTCAGCAGTGCCGGGATGGTCGGGCGCATCAGCGATCTCGCAGGGCGTCGAACGCCGTGGCCGCCTTCGTGTCGCTGGACACGGCGTCGGCCCTGAAGCGTGTGAGTGCCGCGCTCAGGTCGGTCAACCGGGTGCCGACGGAGGCGAGCGCACGTTCCGCCGGGCCGGCGGCGGCGTTCAGGGCGCGGGCCACTCGACTCGAGGGTCCGTGGGCGGCGGACAGGGGCTCGACGTCGATCGCGTGCACGGCCACGGCGTTGCTGCTCCACGACCTCACGATCGAATCTATGTCTGCCGGAGTCACGCCGAAAGTCGTTTTCTCCGTGCGGTATTCATCGCTGAGCCGGTACTGCAGGGACATGCGGTAAGAGAGTGGGAGAGGGTGTGACATGGTCCTCCAGACGCTGCTGCCCACCGAGCGGTGGTGCTCGGTTTGGACGCACCGGACGCGCTCCCGGTTCCGTGGACCGTTTCCGAAAAGCCGTCGCAGTCAGCGGGATGGTGCGGTTACGGTGGGCCCGGTGCCGCAGTGAGGGAGGTGCTCATGACCCGGCCGGAGTCATGGAGACAGATGCGGTCGCAATGGCACGCGCGGCCCGAGCGGCCCGATGACATCGGGCGGGTGCGCGAGATCAATCTCGACGCGTTCGACACCTCGGAGGAGGCCGACCTCGTCGATGCGCTGCGTGCGGACCCGGCCTGGATCGACGGGTTGTCGATGGTGGCCGTGCCCGCCGACGACACCGCCATCGGCCTTCCGGTCGGATACGCGCTGCTGACCCGATGCCACATCGACGACGTTCCCGCGCTGTGTCTGGCGCCGTGTGCCGTGCTCGGCGCGCATCAGCGGACGGGTGCCGGGTCGGTCGCGATCACCGCGGTCCTCGAGGCCGCGCGGGCCAAGGGGGAGAGCGCCGTCGTGGTGCTCGGTCACGCCGGTTACTACCCGAGGTTCGGCTTCGCGCGCGCCGTCGACCACGGGGTGCGGCTGAGTATCGAGGTGCCGGCCGAGTCGCTGATGGTGCTCAGCCTGGACGGGAGCCCGATCCCGGCGGGGATGGTGAGGTACGCGGAGCCGTTCGGGATCTGAGAGGGCAGACGCCGGCCTGAAGATCTCGAGCGTGACCGAGCTGTGCATCTGGTCACGCTCGACCGGTTCCTTTCACGCGAATGGGATCGGCGGTTGGGAAACGAGTCGGCCGAAAGGAAGAACGGGGCGGGGTCGGAGGAACCGACCCGGCGCACGCGGCGCCCCCGGCAGGACTCGAACCTGCGACCTAGGGATTAGAAGGCCCTTGCTCTATCCAGCTGAGCTACGGAGGCTTGCCGACGCGTCGTGGCGTCGAGCACAAGGAGTCTACGACATCGGTCCGCCCGTCCCGCGGATGTGCCGCACGCCACGGCCGCAGCAGGTCGGCAGCGGTGTGGGCGGGCGCCGGACCTACAGTTGAGGAATGACCCGCACGTCGACGTCCGCCCCCGCTGATCAGCAACGCGACGCGATGAACGAGCCGCGCGGCGTCGTCACCGCGATCCTGTGGGCAGGCGGGTGGCTCGCTGCGGTCATCGCGGTCGCCGTCACCGCGATCTCGGCGGCCACGGCGCTGAAGCTCACCGGCGTTCCCGACCCCGGCCCGATCACCACCTACGGACTGCCGATGCTCACCGCGATCGGCGAGTTCGCGGCCGCGATCGCTCTCGGGTCGGCGGTGTTCGCCGCGTTCTTCGTGCCGCCGCAAACCGACCACGTGCTCGACGTCGGCGGTTACCGCGCGATCAGGATCGCCGCGACGGCGTCGCTGGTGTGGTCTGTGTGCGCCGTGCTGTTGATGCCCCTGGCCGCGTCGGAGGTCAGCGGTTCGCCGTTGTCGGAGGCGATCCTGCCGAAGAACCTGATGACGGCCTACGGCCAGGTCGCCGAGGTGCGCACCTGGTTCTGGACCGCGGTGTTCGCCCTGGTCGCGGCGATGGTCGCGCGGATCATCCTCAAATGGGGCCTGACGACCATCGTCATCGGGTTCGTCGTCCTCAGCCTGATGCCGTCCGCGCTGGCCGGACACTCGTCGGCCGGCGGCGACCACGACGTCGCCACCAACAGCCTCATCCTGCACATCGTCGGTGCGACGCTGTGGCTCGGCGGGCTCGCCGCGGTCGTCGTCTACGCGCTCTCGTCGGGGAAGTGGCGGGCGCTGGCGGTTCGGCGCTTCTCGCGTGTCGCGTTCTGGTGCATTCTCGTCGTCGGGGCGAGCGGGGTGATCAATGCACTGGTCCGCGTGCCCATCGGCGAGCTGTTCGACGACACGTACGGCCGACTCGTCGTGGGCAAGATCGTCGCGCTGGCCGTCCTCGGCGCGCTCGGCGCATGGCATCGTCGCGTGACCATCGCCCAGCTCGAGTCCGAGGAGCGTCCCTCGCTGTTCGTCCGGTTCGGGCTGGTCGAACTGATGGTCTTCGCGGCGACGTTCGGTCTCGCGGTCGGTCTGAGCCGGACCCCGCCGCCGCTGATCGACACCTCGGAGATCTCCACGACGAAGAACGCGATCGGCTACGACCTCGCCGGTCCGCCCACCTTCGTCCGGTTCCTCACCGACTGGCGCTTCGACCTGATCTTCGGCACCGCCGCGATCGTCCTGGCGGTGGTCTACCTGCGCGGTGTCATCCGGCTACGGCGGCGCGGCGACGACTGGCCGGTCGGCCGCACCTTCGCCTTCCTGCTCGGATGCCTGCTGCTGCTCCTGGCCACGTCGTCGGGCCTGGGACGCTACGCGCCGGCGATGTTCAGCGTGCACATGATCTCGCACATGCTGATGTCGATGATGATCCCGGTGCTGCTGATCCTCGGCGGCCCGGTGACCCTCGCCCTGCGTGCCCTGCCGCCCGCGGGTCGCGGGAACCCGCCGGGTCCGCGCGAGTGGATTCAGACCGGGGTGCATTCGGGGTACTCGAAGTTCATCACCCATCCGCTGTTCGCGTCGGTGATGTTCGTCGGCAGCTTCTACATCCTCTACCTCGGCGGTGTCTACGAGGCGGTTGTGCAATACCACGCCGCGCACCTGCTGATGAACCTGCACTTCTTGCTGAGCGGCTACCTGTTCTACTGGCTCGTCATCGGCATCGACCCCGCGCCGCGCAACGTGGCGCCGCCGGCGAAACTCGGAATCGTGCTGGGGTCGTTGCCGTTTCACGCCTTCTTCGGCATTGCCCTGATGATGACCTCTGCGGTGATCGCCGAGTCCTACTACCGCGGACTCCAACTGCCGTGGAACTACGACCTGTTCGCCGACCAGCGCGTCGGCGGCGGAATCGCCTGGGCCGCGGGCGAGATCCCGCTGGTGGTCATCATGCTGGCGCTGCTGGTGCAGTGGCAGAAGAGCGACACCCGTCAGGCGCGCCGCTACGACCGCAACGCCGAGCGCGACCACGACTCGGAGCTGGAAAGCTACAACGACATGCTGCGCGAGCTCAACAAGCGCAGCTGAACCCCGCCGGGCTCAGGCCGGGCAGGACCTTTCGCATCCGCATGGCGCGAGCTCGGGAACGGATGTCTCGATCCGCCCGCAGATCTGTGGGTAACGGCCCGGAGTTCTCCACATCCCGATCACGACGCCGGTTGTACCGCGCGACGGGGGTGATGCTGATGCGGCCACACCACCTCGTGGCCGACCAGGAGGAGACGAGTATGTACGAGACCTTCACCACCGTCATCGGGACCGTCGTGTCCGAGCCGCGCCGCCGCCAGACCACCACCGGGGAGGACGTGATCTCCTTTCGCGTGGCGTCCAATTCACGGCGCATCGACAAGCGCACCGGGGAGTGGGTCGACGGCCCGAAGCTCTACCTGACGATCAGCTGCTGGCGCCGGCTTCTCGCCGGTGTCGGGCTCGCCGTGGCCAAGGGGCGTCCGATCATCGCGCACGGTCAGATCAAGACCAACGAGTACCCGATGCCCGACGGGTCGCGCCGGTCCGACCTGGAGATGACCGCGATCTCGGTGGGGCTGGACCTGAGCCGGTGCATCGTCACCTATCGCGGGACACCCCGGTCCGAGGTGCTGAAGTCCGAACTGCCGAAGGCCGAGGGACTGAGGTCCGGGTCGCGGGCAGCCGAGCGTCGTCTCGAGGAACGTCCGGCGGCGGAGCACACCGCCGACACCCCCTCCGCGGCCTGAACAGTTCCTTCGGTCCGGCTGCGCCCGTTGCCTGTGGTTGCGGCCGTCGGCGCCGCGCGTCGACGCGATCGCGGACGTGATGCCGGGCAGCGCATGGTCCGGGCGATGCGCTGCGCCCGGGAATTTCCCGCCACCGGTCGCCGTTGGGTTGTGCGAATCACACGTGGCGGGCGTCCCGGGGGCCGCGAGCAGGCGAACATCGACGTCGCACGCCCCGCACCGGGCTGCCGCGGCAGGCGACGGGACGCGCTCCGACGTGCTGATCGGGTGCCTGCACGAGGCGTCCGGTCACCGGGCGACCGACCCGACTGCGGACACCACTAGGCTGGAGTCCATGTATGCGCGCCGGCCGAGCGCGCAGTCGAGCATCTGCTGACATCCACCGGCATCGCAGGACCGAAGGAGTTTTTCGTGGGCGAGTTCATCTACACGATGAAGAACGTGCGCAAGGCGCACGGCGACAAGGTCATCCTGGACAACGTCACCATGTCCTTCTTCCCCGGGGCCAAGATCGGCGTCGTGGGTCCGAACGGCGCCGGCAAGTCGTCGATCCTCAAAATCATGGCCGGCCTCGACCAGCCGTCGAACGGCGAGGCGTTCCTCGACCCCGAGGCCACCGTCGGCATCCTCCTGCAGGAGCCGCCCCTCAACGAGGAGAAGACGGTCAAGGAGAACGTCGAAGAGGGCATGGGCGAGATCAAGGTGAAGCTCGACCGCTTCAACGAGATCGCCGAGAAGCTCGCCACCGACTACTCCGACGAGCTCATGGAGGAGATGGGCAAGCTCCAGGAGGACCTCGACAACGCGGACGCGTGGGACCTGGACTCGCAGCTCGAGCAGGCCATGGACGCGCTGCGTTGCCCGCCCGGCGACTCCCCGGTCACCCACCTGTCCGGTGGTGAGCGCCGCCGCGTCGCGCTGTGCAAGCTGCTGCTGAGCAAGCCGGACCTGCTGCTCCTCGACGAGCCGACCAACCACCTCGACGCCGAGTCGGTGCTGTGGCTCGAGCAGTTCCTCGCCTCGTACCCGGGCGCAGTCCTCGCCGTGACGCACGACCGGTACTTCCTCGACCACGTGGCCGAGTGGATCTGCGAGGTCGACCGCGGCAAGCTGCACCCGTACCAGGGCAACTACTCGACCTACCTGGAGAAGAAGGCCGAGCGTCTCGAGGTCCAGGGCAAGAAGGACCAGAAGCTGCAGAAGCGCCTCAAGGAGGAGCTCGCCTGGGTCCGCTCGGGCGCCAAGGCCCGCCAGACCAAGAACAAGGCCCGCCTCGCCCGCTACGAGGAGATGGCCGCCGAGGCGGAGAAGACGCGCAAGCTCGACTTCGAGGAGATCCAGATCCCGACGCCGCCGCGTCTGGGCAACGTCGTGGTCGAGGTCGAGCACCTCGACAAGGGCTTCGACGGCCGCGTCCTGATCAAGGACCTGTCGTTCACTCTGCCGCGCAACGGCATCGTCGGCGTGATCGGTCCCAACGGCGTCGGCAAGACCACGCTGTTCAAGACCATCGTCGGTCTCGAGGAGCCCGACTCGGGCACCGTGAAGATCGGCGAGACGGTCAAGCTCAGCTACGTCGACCAGAACCGCGCGAACATCGACCCCAACAAGACCGTGTGGGAGGTCGTCTCCGACGGGCTCGACTACATCGAGGTCGGCCAGAACGAGATGCCGTCGCGCGCCTACGTCAGCGCCTTCGGGTTCAAGGGCCCCGACCAGCAGAAGCCGGCCGGTGTGCTCTCCGGCGGTGAGCGCAACCGACTCAACCTGGCGCTGACCCTCAAGGAGGGCGGCAACCTGATCCTGCTCGACGAGCCGACCAACGACCTCGACGTCGAGACCCTCGGCTCGCTGGAGAACGCCCTGGAGAAGTTCCCCGGCTGCGCCGTCGTGATCAGCCACGATCGCTGGTTCCTCGACCGCACCTGTACCCACATCCTCGCGTGGGAGGGCAACGTCGAAGAGGGCAAGTGGTTCTGGTTCGAGGGCAACTTCGAGGCGTACGAGGCCAACAAGGTCGAGCGACTCGGCCCCGATGCCGCTCGACCGCACCGGGTGACCCACCGCAAACTCACCCGCGACTAATGCCCACCCCGTCCGGCACGGGTGACTAGCATCGGCGATGTGACGTCACTCGTGCCGGACGCGGTGAAGCACTACTTCAGGTCCCGGGCCGAAGGCTCGGCGATCGAGAGCGCTGCCGGGCAGGTGGTGCGTCACCTCCCGACGGCGGGACGCCGCGGTCCCGGGGAGATCATCGTCGACGTGACCGTCGGCGAGTCCGACTCGGTCGAGATCGTCGTCGTCAACGACGACATGCCGATGATGGTCGAGGCGGTCCTGGCGATCGTCGAGGCCCACGATCTCTCGGTCGAGCGGATGGACCACCCGGTGATGCCGGTCCGCCGGGACGCCGACGGGCAGATCGAGACCGTCGACGATGTGGACGGCGCGGTCTGGGAGTCCTGGATCTTCGTCGGCACCCATGCAGGTCTGCACGGGGTCGACCCGCAGCGGCTGCGGGCCGATCTCGTCGACGTCGTAGCCCGCGTCGCCGATGTCGATCGGGACACCTCACGCATGAAGGCCCGCATGACGACGGCCGCCACCGAGATGTCTGTCGCCCCGATGCGGGAGTCGACCGGCATCCGCAACACCGACCGGTACGAGTACGGCAAACTTCTCGAATGGTTCGCGGGCAACCACTTCCACCTGTTCGCCTACACCCGCGTGGGACCGGACGGACCCGCGGACGCCGACGAACGACTCGGGGTCTGGCGTTCGGACGCGGTCAACCGCGACTTCCCGCCGATCACGGCTCCGCCGCTACTGCCGCGGGCCGGCCGGGTGTTCCTGGTCACCGGCATCCAGAGATCGAACTTCCCTGTCCTGCTGCAGATCCCGACGTTCGACAGTCACGGCAACTACGACGGCGAGCATCGCTTCCTCGGCACCCTGACCTCCGCGGGACTGCACCAGACCGTGCTCGACGTCCCGGTGCTGCGCACCAGGGTGCACGACGTGCTCGTCCGCTCCGGGGTCGAGGAGGGCTCCTACGTCGGGCAGTCGATGATCGAGCTCCTGCAGACCTATCCGCTGGTCGAGATGTTCGCCACCTCCACCGACGAACTCGCCCGGCGCATCCGCGAGATGCTCGACGCGGTGTCCACCCGTTCACTGCGCCTGTTCGTGCGCACGACCGTCGACAACCGCTCGGCGATCGCCCTGATCTACCTTCCCCGGGACCGCTACAACACGCAGACGCGCCTCGCCCTGCAGCGGGTGCTGCGCGAAGAGCTGAACGGAACCGCGGTCGAGTACACCGCACGGATCAGCGAGACGCCGCTCGCGCTGCTGCAGGTCATGGTCTGCGTCGATCCCGAATCCGCCGAGCGGCTCGGTTCTCTCGAAACGGGGTCGCCGGGGCACGCCCGGCTGCAGGCGAAGCTCGCCGCCGCGATCCGCAGCTGGGACGAACGGGTCCGCGAGATCGTCACCGGCATCGAGGACCTGCCGCGACGGGTGGCCGGGGGACCGGACCTCATCCTGCGACAGCTGTCCTCGTTGTCGGCCGACTACAAGGAGCTCCGCGGGCCGCGGCAGGCGGTGGACGACCTGATCCGGGTCGTCGCCCTCGAACCCGGCGACATCGACGTGACCCTCGAGGAGGTCGACACCGGCGACGTCGAGCCGGCCGAACGATCGCGATGGCGATTCACGCTCTATCTGTGCGGGGAGTCCGCGACCCTCACCGATGTGCTGCCGGTGTTGCACAGTCTCGGTCTCGAGGTCCTCGACGAACATCCCTACGACATCCACCGAGCAGACGGAACACCGTGCTGGGCATATGAATTCGGGGTTCAGCTCGCCGAGGGGATGTCGGTCGACGCCGACCATTCCGATGACCTCGACGAGCGGTTCACCATGGCGTTCCGACAGATCTGGGCCGGCGCCGCCGAGGTCGACGCCTACAACGAACTGATCATCCGCTGCGGTCTGGACTGGCGGTCGGCGGCCATGCTGCGGGCCTACGGCCAGTACCTCAGGCAGTGCGGATTCTCCTACAGCACAAGTCATGTCGCGACCGTGCTCGGACAGCACCGGTCGATCGCGCGCGGACTCGTGGAGCTCTTCGTCGCCTCCTTCGACCCCGCATCGGCCGACGAGGAACGGCGCACGCGGGCCCGAGAGCACCTCCACGCCGACATCGGGGCCGTGCTCAACCTCGACGCCGACCGCATCGTGTCGGCGTTCGCCGCGGTCATCGAGGCCACCTCCCGCACCAACTACTTCGTCACCGACGACACGACCGGGGACTTCCGTCCGGTCATGTCGTTCAAGCTGCGTCCCCGCGAGATCCCGCAGACGCCCCAACCGCGCCCGCTGCACGAGATCTTCGTCTACTCGCCGCGAGTCGAGGGCGTGCACCTGCGTTTCGGCGCGGTGGCCCGCGGAGGTCTGCGCTGGTCGGACCGCAGGGAGGACTTCCGCACCGAGGTCCTCGGCCTGGTCAAGGCGCAGGCCGTCAAGAACGCGGTCATCGTGCCGCTCGGCGCCAAGGGCGGATTCGTCGTCAAACGACCGCCGGCGGCCACCGGCGACCCGGCGAGAGACCGCGACGCCCAGCGGACCGAGGGCATCGCCTGCTACCGCCAGTTCATCGCCGGGCTCCTCGACATCACCGACAACATCGACCGCGCGACCGGCGAGGTCGTCGGCGCCCGCGGCGTCGTGCGTCGAGACGCCGACGACACCTACCTGGTGGTCGCGGCCGACAAGGGCACCGCGTCGTTCTCCGACATCGCCAACGAGGTGGCGATGTCCTACGGATTCTGGCTGGGCGACGCCTTCGCCTCCGGCGGTTCGGCGGGCTACGACCACAAGGCGATGGGCATCACCGCGCGCGGCGCCTGGGAGTCGGTGAAACGGCACTTCCGCGAGATGGGCGTCGACACCCAGTCGCAGGACTTCACCGTCGTCGGCATCGGCGACATGAGCGGCGACGTCTTCGGAAACGGGATGCTGCTCAGCGAGCACATCCGACTCGTCGCGGCCTTCGACCACCGGCACATCTTCGTCGACCCGGAACCCGACGCGGCACGCTCCTACGCCGAGCGGCGGCGGCTGTTCGAGTTGCCGCGGTCGTCGTGGGCCGACTACGACGCCGAGCTCATCAGCCCGGGCGGCGGGGTGTGGTCGCGGGAACGCAAATCGATCCCGATCAGCCCGCAGATGGCCGCCGCGCTCGGCATCGAGGACGGGGTCGACGAGATGTCGCCGCCGGAACTGATCCGCGCCATCCTCCTCGCGCCGGTGGACCTGTTGTGGAACGGGGGCATCGGCACGTACGTGAAGGCGTCGACCGAGTCGAACGCCGAGGTGGGCGACAAGTCGAACGACGCGATCCGCGTCGACGGAAACCAGGTGCGGGCCAAGGTGATCGGCGAGGGCGGCAACCTCGGCGTCACCGAGCGCGGGCGGATCGAGTTCGACCTCGCGGGCGGCCGGATCAACACCGACGCCCTCGACAACTCGGCGGGCGTCGACTGCTCCGACCACGAGGTCAACATCAAGATCGTGCTCGACTCGGCGGTCTCCACCGGCGAGCTCGCGCCCGAGGAACGCGACCCCCTGCTGGAGTCGATGACCGACGAGGTCGCCGATCTCGTTCTCGCGGACAACATCTCCCAGAACTCCGAGCTGGGTTTCTGCCGCGCCTTCGAGCTCGACCGCGTGGAGGTGCACGCCAGCATGCTGCAGTTCCTCTCCCGCGAACGCGGCGTCGACCTGAGACTCGAGGCGCTGCCGACGCCGCGGGAGCTGCGCAAGCGGGTCGCCTCGGACCTGCACCGCGGCCTCACCTCGCCCGAGTTCGCGACCCTGATGGCGCATGTGAAGCTGCAGGCGAAAGCGGACCTGCTCGACTCCGACCTGCCCGACAACGACGTCTTCGCGCCGCGGGTCGCCGGGTACTTCCCGCAGGCGTTGCGCGAGCGGTTCGCCGACGCCATCGCCGGACACCGGCTGCGGCGCGAGATCGTGGCGACCTCCCTGGTCAACGAGGTCGTCGACCGGGCGGGTGTCACCCATCTGTTCCGGTTGGGCGAAGGGAGCGGCTGCACGACCGAGGAGGGCGTGCGCGCCTACGTGGTGGCCGCCGAGATCTTCGGCACCACCGAGCTCTTCGAGAGAATCCGGCACGCGCCGGCGCCGGTGGCGGTCGTCGACGAGATGATGCTCTACGCGCGTCGGCTGCTCTTCCGGGTGTCGAGGTGGTTGCTGGCCTTCCGCCCGCAGCCGCTCGCGCTGGCCGCCGAGATCACGCGCTACGCCGAGCGGGTCCGGCACCTGAGCAGCGTCGCCGAGCAGTGGTACGGGGAGAGTTCGCGGCGCGACGTCGCCGACCGGGCCGAGGGATACATCGAGAAGGGCGTGCCGCACGACCTCGCGCACGACGTCGCCGGGAGCCTGCACCGATTCTGCCTGCTCGACATCATCGACGCCTCCGACATCGCCGAACGCGACCCCGAGGAGGTCGGGGAACTGTACTTCGCGGTGATGGAGCACTTCGGCCTCGAGGAGCTGCTCACCGCGGTGTCCGAACTCGAGTACGGCGACCGCTGGCACGCACTGGCCCGGCTCGCGTTGCGCGACGACATGCACGGTGCGCTGCGGGCGCTGACGCTCAAGATCCTCGAGGTCAGCGAACCCGACGAGCCGACCGGGGACAAGATCGCGGAGTGGGAGGCCTCGCAGGCCAGTCGGCTCAGCCGTGTGCGGGGCGTGCTGCAGGAGATCGAGGAGACCGGCACACTCGACCTCGCCACGCTCTCCGTGGCGGCGCGCCAGCTGCGCAGCGTGATCCGCTGACGCCGGAGCCGTCTCGGTTGTCGTCCGGTATCCCGGGGCGCCGGATGCATGTCGCCGCATGGGCGAATCGACCATGCGCACGGCCCCGGCGTCCTAGCCTGGACCCATGACCCCGCGCACCGCCCCGAGGATCTGTCCGCTGTGCGAGGCGACCTGCGGGCTGACCCTCGTCGTCGATCGGCGACCCGGCGGGCACGGCGAACACGTCACCGGCGCCCGCGGCGACGCCGAGGACGTGTTCAGCCACGGATACATCTGCCCGAAGGGCGCGACGTTCCCGCAACTGGACAACGACCCGGATCGGCTCGAGATGCCGCTGGTCAGACGCGACGGCGTCTTCGTCGAAACCGGCTGGGACGAGGCGCTGGCGCTGGTGGTCGATCGGCTGCGTGTCGTGATCGACACCCACGGCGGATCGGCGGTCGGCCTCTACCTCGGCAACCCGTCGGCGCACACCCTGGCCGGCACGATGTACGCGCCGATGCTCGCGCGAGCGCTCGGCACCCGCAACGTCTTCTCCGCCGGCACGCTCGACCAGATGCCCAAACAGGCCGCGGTCGGGTACCTCTTCGGCCACGCCGGGACATTCGCCGTGCCCGACGTCGACCGCACCGACCACCTCGTCGTCATCGGCGCCAACCCCGTCGTCTCCAACGGCAGCATGACCACGGCCGCCGACTTCCCGGGCAAGCTCAACGCACTGCGGCATCGCGGCGGTCGGCTCACGGTGATCGACCCGGCACGCACCCGGACCGCACGCCTCGCCGACACCCACATCGCACCGCGACCGGGAACCGACGCCGCGCTCCTGGCCGCCGTCGTGGCAGGCCTGTTCGAGGAGGGACTCGTCGCCGACGATCTCGGCGGCATCGGCGAGTTCGTCCTCGGCGGCGACGAATTACGCAGGGAGATAGCCGATCTCACTCCGGAACGGGTGGCGGCGTACTGCGATGTTCCCGCCGGCGAGATCCGCCGGCTCGCCCGGGACATCGCGGGGGCGCCGACCGCGGCGGTCTATGGGCGGATGGGCACCAGCACCGTCGAGTTCGGCACCCTGGGCTGCTGGCTGATCGACGTGGTGAACATCCTCACCGGCAACCTGGACCGGCCGGGCGGGGTGATGTTCCCGACCGCGCCCACCGCTCCTGCGCCGCGACCGCCCCGGCCCGGCAAGGGATTCCGCACCGGACGGTGGCGCAGCCGGGTGTCGGGTCACCCGGAGGTGGCGGGGGAGCTGCCGGCGGTCGCGATGGCCGAGGAGTTGGAGACCACGGGCGAGGGGCGGCTGCACGCGCTGGTCACCGTCGCGGGCAATCCGGTGCTGTCGGCTCCCGACGGGGCGCGACTGGCCGCGGCACTCGACGCCGCCGAGCTCGTCGTCTGCATCGACCCGTATCTCAACGAGACCACCCGCCACGCCGACGTAATCCTGCCGCCGCCCCGACCGTCGCAGAGCCCGCACTTCGACGCTGTCCTCAACAACCTCGCGGTGCGCGCGACGGTCCGGTACTCGCCGCCGGTGCTGCCGCTGCCGGACGGACGGCCCGACGAGATCGGGATCGTCGCCCGGCTGATCCTGGGACTCTCCGGAGTGGGCGTCGACGCCGACCCCGGCCTCGTCGACGAACAGGTCATCGCCGCGACCCTCGCGAAGGAGGTCCGCGATCCGCATTCCCCGGTCGCCGGTCGCGACGTCGACGAACTGGTCGGCATGCTTCCCGACGCGCCGGGACACCGGCGGCGGCTGGACATGATGCTGCGGCTCGGGGCCTACGGGGACGCCTTCGGCGCACGTGACGGGCTGACGTTCGCCGACGTGCTCGCCGCGCCGCACGGCATCGACCTCGGACCCATGCGGCCGCGGCTGCCCGGCATCCTGCGGACGGCCTCCGGGAAGGTCGAGCTGGCACCCGATCCGCTCGTCGGCGACCTCGCGCGCCTGCGGGGCGCCGTCGACTCGGGGTCGGGGACCGAGCCGGGGTCGTTGCTGCTGGTCGGGCGGCGGCACCTGCGCTCCAACAACAGCTGGATGCACAACCTGCCCGCCCTGCGCGGCGGCACCAACCGCTGCACCCTGCAGATGCATCCGCAGGATGCGGCGCGGCTGGGCGTCGACGGGATGGCGACCGTCCGCGGGCCGGGCGGCGCGCTGACGGTCCCGGTGGAGATCACCGACGACATCCGGCCCGGGGTGGTGTCCCTGCCCCACGGGTGGGGACACGACGACGCCGCAACGCGACTGGCCGTCGCCGCCGACGACCCCGGGGTCAATGTGAACGCCCTCAACGACGGGTCGCGACTCGACCCGCTCTCGGGCACCGCGGTCCTCAACGGGCTGCCCGTCGAGATCGCGCCCGCATAGCGGCACCGGCGCGGCGGCCGCGCCCGCACCCGCCGCGCCGGTGCGTAGGGTTGGGACCGTGCTCAACGAGGATTCCGGAATCGCCACCGCCGACGGCTACGTGGTCGAGGTCCCGGTGCGCTGGTCGGACATGGACGTCTACCAGCACATCAACCACGCCCGCATGGTCACCCTGCTCGAAGAGGCCCGCATCCCGTGGCTCTTCCTCGACGGACGCCCGACCGCGCCGCTGCGCGACGGGTGCCTGGTCGCCGACCTGCACGTGCGGTACCAGGCTCAACTGCGCCACTCCGAGGGCCCGCTGAAGGTCACGATGTACGTCGAGCGTCTGCGTGCCGTCGATTTCACCGTCGGCTACGAGGTGCGCGCGGCCGGTGCGGCGCCGGACTCCAAGCCGGCGGTGGTCGCCCGCACGCAGCTGGTCGCCTTCGACGTCGACGCGCAGCGCGTCACCCGGCTCACCCCGGAGCAGAAGGAGTATCTGGGCTCGTTCCGGCGGGACGCCGACGGCGCGGGCTCGGTGCGCTGATGGAACGTTTCGTCGAGATCGCCGCCTCGGACCGGGGCAACGCCTCGGCCTTCCTCGCCCACGCCCGACGCCTCGACGACGCCGCGGTCGTGCGCGTCGCCTCGCGTCCCGACGGGCTGCTCGCACTGTGGACCCACACCGGTTTCGAGGTGCTCGCGACCCGGGCGGTCACCGGCCGGGTGGCTCCCGCCGATCTCGTCTGCGATGCGACGACGTTGTACACCGCGCTCAGCGCGTCGGCGCCGGGGGAGCCGGTCGATCCGGGATTCTCGCTCGACAGCGCCTGGCGCGGAGCGCTTCCCACGACGGTCGGCTATCGCCACGTCGACGACGTCCCGGCGCGCAGCATCGTCGAACTCGCCAGGGAGGGCGCACGGGTCGCGCGCGAGCAGGGAAGCGCCCACGGACCTGCGACCGGGCTTCTCGACCAGGACGTCCTCGAGGTCGGTTCAGAGGACGGCACGCTGACGGCCGGTGTCACGATGCGCTCCGTCTTCGCCCTCACCGCAATGGGTTTCATCCGCGACCGCGACGGCCGGGCGGTGACCGAGACCTCGCCGACCGAGCTGATCGACGAGGCCGAGCCGGTCCGGATCCGCTTGTCCGCGGCATGGATCCGCATCGACGCCCGGTTCGGATCGATCTACCAGCGGCGTCACCGCGATCTCGCGGTGACGGTGCTCTGAACGACTCAGACCAGCCAGGCGGCCGAATCCGGGGCCAGCATCCCGTCGACGAGCGGCGAACTGATCAGCAGCAGCTCGCCCGGGGGCAGCGGCACCGGTTCCTCGCCTGCGTTGAGCGCGCATACGAGGAGCCCCTCGTCGCGACGGAAGGCGAGGCAACCCTCGGGGGCTCCGTACCACTCGACCCGGTCGCCTGCGAATTCCGGACGCCGGAAACGCAGTTCGATGGCCGCCCGGTACAGCGACAGCATGGAGCCGACATCCTCGAGCTGGGACTCGACGGTCAGTGACCGCCAGGACTCGGGAATGGGCAACCAGGTGTCGGGGGAGGTGCTGAAGCCGAAGGGCGGCTCGGTGCCCTGCCACGGGATCGGGACACGGCAGCCGTCGCGCCCGCGTTCGGTGTGACCCGACCGCTCCCACACCGGATCCTGCAACGCCTCGTCGGGCAGGTCGTCGACGTTCGGCAGGCCGAGTTCGGCGCCGTTGTAGACGAAGACCGTGCCGGGCAGCGCCATCTCGACGACGATCATCGCCCGAGCGCGACGTGTGCCGCGTTCCAGGTCGAGTTCGCCGGTCGCGGGATCCACGGGCGCGTAGCGGGTGACCTCCCGCGCCACATCGTGATTGGAGAGGGTCCACGTGGGAGTGCCCGAGACCGACAGGACGGCGTCGAGTGAGTTCTCGATGGCCTCGCGGATCGCACCGGCCTCGAACGGCGCCTTGGCCAGGCGGAAGTTGAAGCCCAGGTGCAGCTCGTCGGGTCGCAGGTACTCGGCGAACCGCTCGTTGTCGTCCACCCAGATCTCGCCGACATTCGCCGCGCCCGGGTACTCGTCGAGGACCGCGCGGATCTTGCGGTGGATGTCGTGAACCGCATAGTTGTTGAACCGCGGATCGTCGTCGTCGTTGCTCAGCAGCACCGCATTCGACAGATCCATGTCGGGCAGGTCGGCCGGCTTGGCCATCCCGTGCGCGACGTCGATGCGGAATCCGTCCACGCCCCGGTCGAGCCAGAAGCGCAGCGTCTGCTCCAGATCCGCCCAGACCTCCGGGTTCTCCCAGTTGAGGTCGGGTTGCTCGGGGGCGAAGATGTGCAGGTACCACTGGCCGGGGGAGCCGTCGGGCTCGGTCACCCGCGTCCAGGCCGGTCCGCCGAAGATGCTGTGCCAGTTGTTCGGCGGCTCGTCGCCGTTCTCCCCGCGTCCGTCGCGGAAGATGTAGCGCTCCCGTTCCGGGCTACCCGGCCCGGCGGCCAGCGCGGCGCGGAACCACTCGTGCTGATCGCTGGTGTGGTTGGGGACCAGGTCCATCGTGACGCGGATGTCGCGGTCGTGGGCCTCGGCGATGAGGGTGTCGAAGGTCTCGAGATCGCCGAAGAGCGGGTCGATGTCGCGCGGGTCGGACACGTCGTAGCCGTGATCGGCCATCGGTGAGCGCATGATCGGGCTCAGCCAGATCGCGTCGACACCGAGGAGTTCGAGGTAACCGAGCCGCTGGATGACACCGTTGAGGTCGCCCACGCCGTCGCCGTTCGAATCCGCGAACGACCGGGGGTAGATCTGGTAGAACACCGCGGACTTCCACCAGGTGTCGTCGCGCGGATCGAGCTGCCCGGCGACGCGAGGGGCGGGAACGATCGCGGCATCCGTTGCGGGGCCGGGGAGGTCGGTGCCTGCGTGAGCGGTGCCGAGATCTCCTGTGCCGAAATCGCCTGTGTCGGCATGGTCGGTGCCGGCGACTGCGGCGTCGGGCCCGGGGTCGCCGGCGGCGTCGAGGTCGGCCTCGATCGCCTCGTCGTCGAGCGCGTCGGCTTCCGGAGCATCGCGCTCGAGGGCGACGGTGTCGCCCGAAACGGTGTCGAGAGTGGTCGTCTCGGGTGTGGCGGCGTCGCCGGAGGCGTCGACCGCTGCCTCGTCGACCGGCGTGAACTCGCTGTCGTCGGCCGCGGGATACGCCGGGGTCGACAGGTTGTCGTCGGATGCGAGATCGGCCGGCGCGGAGTCCGCCTCGACGGCGTCGTCGGCGGCAGCGCCGGTGATGTCGCCGGCCGCGTCGTCATCCGCGTCGGCGGGGGCGTCGGAAGTGTCCTGTCCGGCGGTCTCGAGCGTGGCCCCGGACTGCTCACCCGCGGTGTCGGCGGCCGGGACGTCCTCGGCCGCCGGACCGTTCGCGGCCTCGTCGGCGTCCGAGTCGTGCTCAGAGACCGGCGTGCCCGCTACGTCGGTGTGTGCGCCGTCGGGCTGACCCCCGTCAGATGGCTCGGCGGGGACAACATCTCGTGTCTCATCGCTCACCGTGGTCATTCTGCCCTAACGGTGTTCACCGCCGGATACACAGGTCAATCGGCGCGTCGTCGGCGTGTCGTCCGTTCGGGACGCGAATCGCCCGCTGTTCGGCGAGGACACCCCGGAGGTCGTCGTCCCCGGAGAACCGGGACGGCGAGCTCAGATGGGGGAGTTCATCATCGACTGCGCGGCCATCTCCATGTAGTCGACGAGGGCCTGCCGGTGCGGGGGATCGAGCGTCTCGTCGTCGATCGCGGCGATCGCGGTGTGCATGCACCGCAGCCACGCGTCGCGCTCGATCGGGCCGATGCGGTACGGGTGGTGGCGCATACGCAGTCGGGGGTGTCCGCGCTCCTCGGAGTAGGTGCGCGGCCCGCCCCAGTACTGCTCGAGGAACATCCGCAGGCGTCGCTCGGCGGGGCCGAGGTCCTCTTCCGGGTACAGCGGCCGCAGCACCTCGTCCTTGGCCACCTCGGCGTAGAACACCTCGGTGAGCCGACGGAACGTCTCGGCCCCGCCGATCTCCTCGTAGAAGCTGCGGGGCGGCTGGGTCTGGGAGCTGTTGCCGGTCACAGCCGCCATTGTCCTCACGCGGTGCCGGGGCCTCAACGTGGCCTGCGTCGTGCCGGGCGATTTCTGCTGCGCGAAATCGGCCTCCGTGGTGAACTGTGCTGGTCAGCCTGTTGCAAGACAGTCCCGTCGGGAGGTCGGATGACACACCGATCACACAGCAAGACACATCAGGTGACACATCTGCACGGTCCGGATTCGTCCGATCCGGAGGCCGAGCACGCTCCGCGGACGTGGGCACGCCGCCGGGTGCTGCTCCTCAACGCCACCTATGAGCCCCTGAGCGCGGTCACGATCCGGCGCGCGGTGGTGCTGATGCTGCGCGGGCGGGCCGACCTGGTCCACGCCGACGAGTCGGGCGAGGCGCTGCGCTCGGCGGCCACCGCGGTCCCGGTGCCCACCGTCATCCGGTTACGTCAGTACGTGCGCGTCCCGTACCGCGCGTCGGTGCCGCTCACGAGGGCCGGACTCATGCGCCGCGACCGGTTCCGCTGCGGGTACTGCGGCAGGCCCGCCACCACCATCGACCATGTGGTGCCGCGCAGCCGCGGCGGCGCCCACACCTGGGAGAACTGCGTCGCCAGCTGCGCCTCCTGCAACCACCGCAAGGCCGACCGCCTGCTCAGTGAACTGGGGTGGACCCTGCGGACCCGCCCGGCCGCGCCGAAGGGCCGGCACTGGGGGCTGTTGGCAGCCGTCGAGGACATCGACCCGGCGTGGATCCGATACATGGGCGCCGGGGCGGCATGAGGTCGGACAAACCACATCGGGACCGTCTACGACGCGCTGTAGGGGTCGGTGCACCGGGCGCGGTGTTGTGGGCTAGATTGATGAACGATGACCTGCGCCGACAACCGGGCGGGTCCGGCGCGACCATCGAAAGGGTGACATGGACATCGACAGCCTGATCGTCCCCATCGGAGTGCCAGTCACGATCGTGACGGTGCTCTTCGTCGTGCTCTGCATCGTCTCGATGGTGTTCTCCGGCGGGGTCAAGTACCCGGAGGTCAAGGAGTACACCCTCGACCAGCGGTGGGAGCGCGATCCGCTTCTCTTCAGTGCCACCGACATCGAGCCGATGGCACTTCCGCGACATGTGGAACCCGGCGATCTGGATGGGAGCACGGCAAGTGGCAAGTGGTGAGGTTTCGCACGCGAACGTGAGTGCAGAGGTCGCGGCCCGGTCGGCGGCCGAGCTGCCCGAGGGCACTGTCATCACCAACAGCGGACGCATCTCGGCGGCCCGCTTCCCGGGTGACGCCCCGTCGACCCCGCCCTTCAGCAAGAAGGAGCTCATCGCTCTCGACGACACGCTGAAGGCCGCCAGCGAGAAGGCCCTCGTGCGCTTCTCGGTCTACATCGGCGACCTCGCCGGCGACGATCTCGAGGCCAGCGCCCGCCAGATCCTCGCGAAGGCCCCCGAACCGGCATACGGCACGCTGATCGCCGTCTCGCCGAACACCCGCGACGTCGTCATCGTCTCCGGCAAGGAGGTGTCGAGCCGCGTCAACGACCGTGTCGCAGCGCTCGGTGTCACCGCCGCGGTGAGCGCCTTCCGTCAGGGCAACCTGATCGACGGCCTGATCGCCGCGCTGCGCGTGATGTCCACCGCCGCCGCGGCGAACTGACCCCTCGGCCCAGAGTTCCGAAAGGGGCCGCTCCACCCACGTGGTGGGGCGGCCCCTTTCGTGTCGCCGGTCGGGGTCCTCGCCGGTCGGGGACGCCGGAGAGCCCGCGGGTCAGCGGTACATGCGCACGAGCGGGCAGGTGAACGGATCGCGGTCGCCGAGCCCGACCTGGTTGAGGTACCGGATGACGATTCCGTACGAACCGAGCAGCGACGTCTCGGTGTAGGTCACCCCGTGGCGTGCGCAGTGTGCGCGGACGAGCGGGCGGACCTTCGCGAGGTTGGCGCGCGGCATGCTCGGGAAGAGGTGGTGTTCGATCTGGTAGTTGAGCCCACCCATCATGAAGTCGGTGAACCGGCCGCCGCGGATGTTGCGCGACATCAGCACCTGTCGACGGAGGAAGTCGACCCGCATGTCCTTCGGCACGAGCGGCATGCCCTTGTGGTTGGGGGCGAACGACCCGCCGAGCAGCAACCCGAAGACGCCGAGCTGGACGACGACGAACGCCACCGCCTGCGCGGGTGACATCACCAGGAACGGGATCACGAACCCGGCGGTGAGTCGGAGGACGATCAGCGACGTCTCGACCGCGCGATGCGGCACGGGTGTCCGCGCCGCGAGGCCTTGAAGGCTCGCCACGTGGAGCGCGGCGCCCTCGAGGGTCAGCAACGGAACGAAGAACCAGCCCTGATGCCGGGTGAACCACCCGTACACGCCCGAGCGCCTCGAAGCGGTCTGCGGTGTGAAGGCGATCGGACCGTCTGCGATGTCCGGGTCGACGCCGATCTGGTTCGGCCCCTTGTGGTGGCGGTTGTGCTTGTGGCGCCACCAGTGCAGCGACAGACCCGCACCGGCACCGGCGAGCAGGCGGGCGGCCCATTCGTTGGCAGCCGTCGAGGAGAACATCTGGCGGTGTGCGCCGTCGTGGCCGAGGAACCCGAACTGGGTGCTGATGATCGCGAGCGCGACGGCGGGCAGGAGCTGCCACCACGTGTCGCCGAGCAGGATCACCGCGGTCCAGGCCCCGACGAACGCGAGAACCGTCAGGGTGATGCGGGCGATGTAGGAGCCGCGGCGCCGATCGAGCAGCCCGGACGCCCGGACCTCGGCGGCCAGCTCCGTGTAGGAGCTGGTGAACGTCGTCGATGTGTCGCGCGGACGCGACACCGATGCAAGGGACAAGAGTGCGTACCTCTGGCCTTCTGATTGTTGCCGGGTACGCCGTCAGGGATCGGTCGTTACGTCAGACCGGGCGCGTCACGAGAGACTGGATCGCCGATGCGATGAATCACGGGGCACCCCTCATCATGCCAGAGATGACCGTGCGAGGCCCGCTCAGCGGCCGGCCGGCAGTTTCTCCGGTTCGGCGGAGGTGATGGGGTGGGGGTCGTCGTCGACCATGTTCGACTCGTCGAACGGGTCGCGACCCGACAGCACCTCGTCGATCCGGTCCTTGTCCATCGTCTTGGTCCAGGAACCGACGAGCAGGGTCGCGACGGCGTTCCCGGAGAAGTTCGTGACGGCGCGTGCCTCCGACATGAACCGGTCGATGCCGACGATCACGCCGACGCCGTCGAGCATCTCGGGCCGGTGTGCCTGCAGGCCCGCGGCAAGTGTCGCCAGCCCGGCCCCGCTGACGCCGGCGGCGCCCTTGGAGGCGATGATCATGAACGCCAGGAGCCCGATCTGCTCGCCCACCGACAGCGGGTCGCCCATGGCGTCGGCGATGAACAGCGAGGCCATGGTCAGGTAGATCGCGGTGCCGTCGAGGTTGAACGAGTACCCGGTCGGCACGACCACGCCGACGGTCGTCTTCTGCACGCCGAGGTGCTCCAGTTTCGCGATGAGGCGGGGGAGCGCCGACTCCGACGACGAGGTGGCGAAGATCAGCAGGTACTCGCGGGCGAGGTAGCGGACCAGCCGGAAGATGGACACCCCGGCGATCACCCGCAGCATCGCCCCCAGGACGCCGAACACGAAGACCAGACACGTCAGGTAGAAGGCCAGCATGAGGGTGGCGAGCTGTCCCACGGCGGCCCAGCCGGTCTGACCGACGACGTTGGCGATGGCCCCGAACGCGCCGATCGGGGCCACCCACAGGACCATGGTGAGGATCTTGAAGACCAGCTTCTGCAGGTAGGACACCGTGCGCAGGATCGGATCGCCGGTGCGTCCGAGCGCCTGGATCGCGAAGCCCACCAGCAGCGCCACGAACAGCGCCTGCAACACGCTGCCGTCGGTGAGCGCCGACACCAGCGACGTGGGGATGATGCCCTGGATGAACTCGATGGTGCCGCCGGCCTCGTGGGCCGTGTCGGCCAGCTTCGCGCCCTCGCCGGACGTCGACGAGATGTCCAGTCCCGTACCGGGACTGATGACGTTGCCGACGACCAGTCCGATGCCCAGCGCCACGGTGGACATGACGAGGAAGTAGGCGAACGCCAGGCCGCCGACCTTGCCGACCGTCGCGGCCTTGCGGACCGAGCCGATGCCCAACACGATCGTGCAGAAGATGACCGGTGCGATCATCATCTTGATCAGCCCGACGAAGGTGGTGCCCAACCAGCCCAGGCTCTTGCCGGTCTCCGGCGCGACGAGGCCCACCACCACGCCCGCGATCACCGCGACGATGACCGCGATGTAGAGCCAGTGCGTGCGGTCGCGCTTCGGCTTGGGCGGCACATACTCCTCGGCCGGTGCGTCGTGCCGGGGGTCGGGCTGGTCGGCCGGGGTGTCACCGGGTCTGGCGTCGACGTTCATCAGCTCTGCTACTCCTCATGCGCCGGGACGCCCCCGTGCGGGGACATCTGGCCGGGTGTCGTCGGTGACTAGGATTGTGGACCTGCGCGGTGACGGCCGTCACGGTTCTGTTCATTACGTTCACGCGTAGCGGGAAATGACCGCAACGGGACCGACCGAAACATGAGCGGGGGTCGAGGCATGCGGTGGTATCCGCGGACGCTTGCCGGTCAGGTGGCCGCGCTGATGCTGGCCGTGGTCGCGGTGGTCGTCGTCGCCGGCAGCGCCCTCGCCGCGCTCGACGCCCGCGTGGACGGCGACCGCGCCGCGCGGGCCGAGGTCACCGGGATCGCGGTGGGGCTCGCGGAGTCACCGTCGACCGCGCAGGCGCTCGCCTCGCCCGATCCGAGCGCCGTCCTCCAGCCGGTCACCGAGCGGGTCAGGCACCAGACCGGGATCGCGTTCATCACCGTGCTGGGGCCCGACCGGACGCGATATACCCACACCGACCCGGAGCGCATCGGCGAGCCGTACCTCGGCGGCATCGGCGCGGCGCTGCGCGGCGAGGTCTCGACCGAGACCTACACCGGAACCCTGGGTCCCTCCATCCGCACGATCGCGCCGGTCCGCGGTCCGGACGGCCGGATCGTCGGCATGGTCGCCGCCGGCATCACCCAGGAGTCGCTGTCGTCAGGGTGGTGGGGCCGGCTGCCGCCGATCGTGCTCACCGCCGGGGCCGCGCTGCTCACCGCAGGCGGCGGGGTGTGGTGGATCCGGAGGCGGTTGATGCGTCAGACCGGCGGTCTGGCGCCGGACGAGCTGCGACTCATGTACGACCATCACGACGCGGTGCTCCGGGCGGTGCGCGAGGGCCTCGTGGTGGTCGAGGACGGCCGGGCCGCCTTGGTGAACGACGAGGCGCATCGGCTCCTGGGTGTCGGAACCGGCACTCCCGCAACCGAATTGCCCGACCTGCTCGCCGCCGGTGATGCGGTGACCGACGAACTGTACGTGGAGGGAGGCCGCGTCCTGCTGGTCAGCAGGTCGCCGGTCTCCGGTAGACGCGGCTCCGCCGTCGTCACCGTCCGCGACCGGACCGAACTGGCCGAGACGCTGGGCGAACTGGATTCGATGACCAGGTTCGCCGAGGCGTTGCGCTCGCAGGCGCATGAGTCGGCGAACAGGTTGCACACCCTGGTGGCGCTGGTCGAGATGGGGCGTCCGGAGGAGGCGGTCCGCCTCGCGACCACGGAACTCGAACTCTCCCAACACCTGATCGACCGGATGACGGCGGTGGTGGCCGAACCCGCTCTGGTGGCGCTGCTGCTCGGCAAGAGCGCACAGGCGGCCGAGCGGGGCATCGCCTTCTCGCTGACCGAGGAGTCGCAGGTCAGCGACGAAGCGACCCAGATCCTCTCGCCCGGTGAGATGATCACCGTCGTGGGCAATCTCGTCGACAACGCCATGGAGGCATGCGATCCGGCGGACCCGTGGGTGGAGGTGGGCATCGTCGGGGACCACCGGGCGCTGGAGATCGTCGTCGCCGACAGCGGGCCCGGCATGGACCCGGAGACGTTCGACCGGGCGACCACCCGCGGATACTCCACCAAGACCGGCGGCGACGAGGCCGGCCGGGGCCTGGGACTGGCTCTCGTCGCCCAGGTGGTCGCGCGGCATCGTGGGACGCTGACCGCGGCGAACACCTACGGCTCGGTGGTGACGGTCCGCGTCCGGGCCGATCGCGAAGGTCTCGGGGCGACGAGTTGATCCGGGTGCTCATCGTCGAGGACGAACCGGTCATCGCGCAGGCGCATCGCGAATACCTCGGCCGGATCGGCGGTTTCGAGGTCGTGGACGTGGTCGTCACCGCTCAGGAGGCGATGCGCGTCGCACGTGGGGGACGGGTCGACCTCGTGTTGCTCGACCTCGGGCTTCCCGACGCCCGCGGGCTCGATCTCGCCGGCGCGTTGTCCGGTGTCCGCCCCGCCCCCGACATGATCGCGATCACCGCGCAGCGGGACCTGCAGAGCGTGCGCGACGCGATGTCGCGCGGAGTGCTCCTCTATCTGCTGAAGCCGTTCACGTTCGCGGCGTTCCGGGAGAAGATCGAGCAGTATCTGCGCTATCGGGAGGCGCTCGCAGCCGACACCGATGCGGTCAGCCAGCGCGACGTCGACCGCGCGCTCGCGGAGTTGCGCACCGGGGACTCGCGGCGGTCGACCGCTGCCGGGGCAGCGGCGGAGACCCGGGATGCGGTGGGGCGCGCGGTGCGCGACAGCGCGGACGGTCTCACCGCCTCGGAGGTCGCGCGTGCCGTCGGGACCTCGCGCGTCACCGCTTGGCGCCACCTGGAACGGCTGGCCGAGGATCGCGTCGTCGACCGCGACACCCAGTACGGTTCGGCCGGTCGCCCGCAGGTGCGGTACCGGTGGCGGCGTCGCTGACCGCCACCGGCACCACGGAGGTGTGCCCGGACTACTGGTGCTGCGCGTCGAACTCGCGCGCCCGCATGGATCGGGCCACGCCGTCGCGGCCCTCCGAGATCAGGCGCTTGAGGGCCGGCGGGTGGTCGGCGGCGAGGAACTCGTCGGCGAGGTCCAGCGCGCGCTGTGTCAGCGCCCAGTTCGGGTACAGGCCGACGACGACCGTCTGGGCGACCTCGCTGGACCGACGTGCCCAGACCTCGGGGACGGCCTCGAAGTACTTCGCCACGTAGGGTTCGAGCAGCTCGCCCTGGCCCGGCCGGGCGAAGCCCTCGATCATCGTGCGGGTGAAGATGTTCGACGCGGTGTCGTCCTCGATCGCCTGTTTCCACGCCGCCGCCTTGGCCTCGGGCAGGGGACGGGCGGTCCGGGCGGCGGCCGCCTGACGGGTGCCGGTGGCCGTGTTGTCGCGCTCGGCCTCGGCATCGATGGTCGGGGTCGAGGCCGGATCCGGGTCGATGGCCCCCGCGGTTGCGAGGGCACGCACCAGCTTCCAGCGCAGATCGGTGTCCACCGACAGTCCGTCGAGACCGACCTCGGCCGGGTCGGTGCCGTTGAGCAACGAACGTGCGACGTCGACCTGGTCGTCGTTCAGGCGGCCTGCCAGCCAGGTGTTGACGAAGGCCAGCTGATGGTCGGAGCCCGCCTCGGCGCCGCGTGCCAGCTCCAGCAGGCGGGAGCTGAACCCGGGACGGCCGACGCGGTCGGCCCACCCGGGATCGGCGTAGGACTCGATCGCGGTGGTGGCCTGCATCAGCACGCGCTGGACGACGCCGATCTCGGTCTCCGCGGCGATCCCGCGCTGCACGAGTTCGACGAAGTCGCGTGCCCGCATCTCGGCCTGACGCGTCATCTCCCAGGCCGCAGACCACACGAGCGTGCGCGGCATGGAATCGGTGATGTCGGCGATCCGGGCGGTCGCGGTCGCCAGCGACTGCGGGTCGAGGCGGATCGAGGCGTAGGTCAGGTCGCCGTCGTTGAGGAGGACCAGATCGCCGCGGTTGACGCCGACGAGATCGGCGACGTCGGTGCGCTCGCCCTCGACGTCGAGCTCGACGCTGTGGGTCTGCTCGATGCGCCCGGAGCCGTTGTCGGCGTAGATGCCGACGCGAAGGCGGTGGACACGGGTCTCGCCGGCGCCCGGGGCGGCACCGTCCTGGACGATGGTGAAGCGGGTGAAGGCGCCCGAGTCGTCGACCTCGAAGTCCGGACGCATCACATTGATGCCGGTGGTCCGCAGCCACTGGTCGCCCCAGTCGGACAGATCCCGGCCGGACGAGCGCTCCAGCGCGCCGAGCAGATCGGAGAAGGTCGCGTTGCCGAAGCGGTGTGCGGCGAAGTACTCGCGCAGGCCGGCGAGGAAGTCCTCGAGGCCGACGTAGGCGACGAGCTGCTTGAGGACCGAGGCGCCCTTGGCGTAGGTGATGCCGTCGAAGTTGACCTCGACCGCGGCGATGTCGGGGATGTCGGCGGCGACCGGGTGGGTCGACGGCAGCTGGTCCTGCCGGTAGGCCCAGGACTTCTCGACGTTGGCGAAGGTCGTCCACGCGTTGGTGTACTCGGTGGCCTCCGACTGGCACAGCACCGACGCGAAGGTCGCGAAGGACTCGTTGAGCCACAGGTCATCCCACCACTGCATGGTGACCAGGTCGCCGAACCACATGTGCGCCATCTCGTGCAGCACCGTCTCGGCGCGACGCTCGTACAGGTACTTGGTGACGCGGGAGCGGAAGACGTAGTCCTCGAGGAAGGTCACCGCGCCGGCGTTCTCCATCGCACCCGCGTTGAACTCGGGGACGAAGAGCTGGTCGTACTTGCCGAAGGCGTAGGGGATGCCGAAGTTCTTGTGGTAGAACGCGAATCCCTGCTTGGTCTCGGTGAAGAGACGCTCGGCGTCCATGAACTCCGCCAGCGAGGCGCGGCAGTAGATGCCCAGCGGGATGTCGCCGTGCTCGTCGGAGTAGACGTCGGTCCACTCGGCGTACGGGCCGGCGATCAGGGCGACGAGGTAGGTCGACATCGGCGCCGTCTCGCGGAAGCGGTGGACCCCCGGCTCGGCGGCGGCGTTCTCCACGTGCGCCGCGTTCGAGATGACCTTCCAGTCCTCCGGCGCCGTCACCGTCAGGGTGTAGGTGGCCTTGAGGTCGGGCTGGTCGAAGCAGGCGAACATCCGCTTGGCGTCGGCGGTCTCGAACTGCGAGTACAGGTACACCGCGTCGTCGGTCGGGTCGACGAAGCGATGCAGCCCCTCACCGGTGTTGGAGTACGCGCAGTCGGCGACCACGGTCAGCGTGTTCTCGGACTTCAGCCCGGGCAGGGTGATGCCCTTGGACTCGTCGAAGTCGGAGACGTCGAGTTCGACGCCGTTGAGCGTCGCGGAGTGCAGCGTCGGGGCGACGAGGTCGATGAAGGTCTCGGCACCCTCGGTCGCGGTGAACGTGACCGTCGTCGTGGAGCGGAACGTCGTGGTGCCCGGTGCGCCGTTCCCGTCGGTGAGGTCGAGTTCGATCTGGTAGTTCGACACGTCGACGATCGCGGCGCGTTCGCGGGCCTGGTCTCTGGTGAGGTTCGGAGCAGTCACCCGGCCAGCTTATCGACGGTTGCCGCACGCGGCCCGTCTCAGCGCCGGTGGACGAGCTCGTCGGGCAGCAGGATCGCGTTCGCCAGCGCGATCAGGTCCGCCGCGATGTGTGGACGGGCGCGCAGATCGGGAGCGCCGATGACGTCGCCGACCACGCCGACATAGAGGTTCGCCAGCGCATCGGCGTCGTCCTTGGACAGCGACGGAACGCGACCGCGCAGGGCCGCCACCCACTCGTCCATGATCTCGCGTCGTCCCGTCGCGAGCAGCTCCTGGACGTCGGCGGGCAGGTAGACGATGTCGCGGGAGTAGATCGGGACGAGCCGTCCGTGGACGCCCAGCACCTGACGCACGTGGCAGTCGACGAGGGTGTCGAGCTCCTCACCCGGGGCCGATCGCGCCAGGGCGTCGGTGAAGGTGTAGAGCGCACCCTCCAGTCCGCGGACCAGGATCGCCTCGAGGATCTCGGTCTTCCCGGGCACCAGGTGATAGAAGGTGGCGACCGAGATGCCGGCGGCATGGGCGATGTCGTCGATGCGGACGTCGTGGAAACCGCGCTGCGCGAAGAGATTCGACGCGGCGTCGAGGATGCGTTCCCGGCGTCCGGCTGGGCGCCGGGCGTGCCCCGGGCGCGAGGTGTCGTCGATACGGGCCGAATCGGCCTCGGGCAGCGCGCACCCGATCACCGACCGCGCGACCGCCCGCTGGATCTGCATCAGCCGCGCGGGCGTCATCCGGCCGCGGGTCCCGGTGGTGTTGGAGTACACCGACAGCACCGCGAATCCGAGGAAGCGTGCGTCGTCGTGGGAGAGCTCCGGCCGGAGCACGGCGATCTTGTCCGCGATGTAGTCGCTGTAGGCGACGAAGTGGCCGAGCATCTCCGCGAACTGCTCGGGGTGGAGGTGCTGCTGCTCGCGGCGCCACAGGATGGCGACGTCGTGGTTCGCGGTCAGGTCGCCGAGGCCGTCGAGGAACAGGCCCAGGGCCTCCTCCGGTGTGCGGCCCAGGGTCTCGGCCTCCGCGTGCAGCCGGCCGACGAGGTCGACCTGCGACCGCAGCGCCTGCACGAGGATGTCGTGCTTGTCGTCGAAGTGGCGATAGACCGCGGGTCCGGTCAACCCCACCGCGGCGCCGATCTGTTCGATGCCCACGTTGCGGTAGCCGGACGCGGTGAACAACTCGGTGGCCGCCCTGATGATCTGGTCGGCGCGCTGACCCCGGTTCGCGGACATGGCCTACCTCCGGACGCGTGGACGAGTCACTGGTGCTCGTGTTCGACGTTAACGCCGATTCCGTCGTTTTTCTGTCGCACGTTCGAAGTCACCTGCGGAGACGGCGGCCCGGGTTCACGGGAACACCTCCGCTCGATCCGGTGTTGACCCTCGGTGACACGCGGCGCGGAGTAGGTTCGGAAATCGCGCCGCACAACCCGGTCGGGCCGTGGCGGCACGACCGGTTCGCACACACTCTCGAGAGGACGACGATGTCAGAGCAGGCCGCAAGAGACCGTGTCGATTTCTGGTTCGACCCGTTGTGCCCGTGGTGCTGGATCACCTCGCGGTGGATCCTCGAGGCCGAGAAGGTCCGCCCGATCGACGTGAACTTCCACATCATGAGTCTCGCGGTGCTCAACGAGGGCAAGGAGATCCCCGAGGAGTACCGGGAGGCGCTGGCCGGGGCCTGGCGCCCGGTGCGCGTCATCGCCGCGGCGGCCGCGCAGAAGGGCGAGGAGATCCTCGCGCCGCTCTACACCGCGATGGGCACGCGGATCCACAACGAGGGTGTCAAGGACTTCGACGAGGTGATCGCCGGTGCGCTCGCCGAACTCGGCCTCGACGCGAAACTCGCCGAGGCCGCCGACTCCGAGGAGTTCGACGAGGCGATCCGCCGGAGCCACCACGAGGGTATGGACAAGGTGGGCGACGACGTGGGCACGCCGACGATCCACGTGAACGGCGTCGCCTTCTTCGGCCCGGTGCTGTCGCGCATCCCCCGCGGCGAGGACGCGGGCAAGGTCTGGGACGGCGCCCTCGCCCTGGCGTCGTACCCGCACTTCTACGAACTCAAGCGAACCCGCACCGAAGGGCCCCGATTCGACTGACGGCCAACGCCGATCACGAGTCGAGGGCCCGCTCAGAATCTGGGCGGGGCCTCGAGTCCGTTCGGGAGGGAACCCGGTGTGACCGCGGCCGGATGCGGCGGCTGGGGAACGTCGACCACATTCCCGCTGCCGACGCCCCGCACGATCCGCCGGGGGCGCAGCCACATCGCCCCGGCGCGGGTGCGGTCCCGCAGCGCCGCGGCCCGCCAGGTGAGGACCGGATGGGTCGACAGCAGGTTGACCAGGTGCACGAAGAATCCGCGCTCGTGGGTCGCGCGGTCGGCGAACTCGTCGAAGTCGACCGCGGACAGCATGTACTTGCCGGCGGCGAGGACCCCGATCGCACCGGGCGCCCCCGACGGGCGCGCGTAGTAGCCGTAGTTGTCGGCGGTGTACTCCTGCGCGCGTGACAGCGCGCCGCCGAGGATCGGGATGCTCATGCCGAACACGGTCGTGAGCTGGCGCCAGTACGAGGTGTGGCCGGCCGCGATGTGGCCGACCTCGTGGGCGATGACGAACTCCAGCGCCTCGGGATCCCGTGCCGCGCCGCCGATCTCGAACAGGTCGGAGTAGACGACCACGAACCGGCGGAAGCCGTGCCCGGAGGCGAACGCGTTGATCTGACCGTTGCCCAGGACCACGTACGCGTCGGGCACGTACTCCAGGCCGAATCGCGCGGCGGCCTCGACGAGCATCCGGTAGCCCTCGGGGAACTGGGTCGGCGTCATCTGGACCCCGTTGACCCGGGGCTGCGCGTAGGTGATGCCGCGGATGACGAAGAGCAGCGCGGGAAAGGCGAGTACGCCGAGCAGGTACTCGTGGAGCGTGCCCAGAGCGACCAGCGCGATGATCACCGCGTAACCCACCACGGTGGTGGCGATGACGATCACGAGCGCCGGGATCTCCCACGGATGCAGCTGCGGACGCGCGGCATACCGTGCCGCGCGCAGCCAGCGGCGCGTGGGGTCGGGCGGCCCGGAGGGGAGCGGGTCGGCGACCCCTGGCACGTTCGGGATCGGGTTCGTCTCGGGTCGGGGGATGGGCGCAGGAGAGTCCACGGGCCCAATCTATAGTCGAGCCATGCGTGTCTACCTCGGTGCCGACCATGCCGGATTCGAACTCAAGAACCAGATCGCCGACCATCTGAGGGCGAACGGCCACGAGGTGGTGGACTGCGGCGCCCACGTCTACGACGCCGCCGACGACTACCCGGCGTTCTGCATCGACGCGGCCACCCGGACGGTCGCCGACCCGGGCAGCCTGGGCATCGTGCTCGGCGGCAGCGGCAACGGCGAGCAGATCGCGGCCAACAAGGTCCCCGGCGCCCGCTGCGCGCTCGCCTGGAGCGTCGAGACCGCACAGCTCGCACGCCAGCACAACAACGCACAGCTGATCGGCATCGGCGGCCGCATGCACTCCACCGAGGAGGCCCTCGCCATCGTCGACGCGTTCCTGTCCACCCCGTGGTCGAACGAGGAGCGCCATCAGCGCCGCATCGACATCCTCGCCGAGTACGAGCGCACCGGCGTCGCCCCCGAGGTTCCGCAGCCTCCGGCCTGATCGGTGCCCGAGGGCCACACGCTGCACCGGCTCGCCCGCCGGCAGCAGCGAGTCTTCGGTGGGCAGCGCGTTCGCGTGAGCAGTCCCCAGGGGCGGTTCGCCGACGGTGCGGCCGCGGTCGACGGCATGACGTTCCACGCCGCCGAGGCGTGGGGGAAGCATCTCGTCCACCGATACCGCGACGGTGACACCGAACGGATGGTGCACATCCACCTCGGCCTGTACGGCGCCTTCACCGAACTGACCGCACCGATCCCGGAACCGATCGGCCAGGTGCGGATGCGGATCGCCACCGAGGAGGCGGCCGCCGACCTGCGCGGCCCCACGGCCTGTGAGATCTACGGGCCCGCCGATCTCGAGGCACTCATCGCACGTCTCGGGCCGGACCCGTTGCGGCGCGACGCCGATCCCGACCGGGCCTGGGCGTCGATCGCTCGGTCGGCGCGTCCCATCGGCGCCCTGCTCATGGACCAGAAGGCGGTCGCCGGGGTCGGCAACGTCTACCGCGCGGAGATCCTGTTCCGGGCCGGCATCGACCCGATGCGCGCCGGTCGGCGGATGGCGCGCGAGGAGTTCGACGCGCTCTGGCAGGACCTGGTCGGGCTGATGAAGGTGGGCGTGCGGAGAGGGCGTATCCACGTGGTGCGTCCGGAGGACGATCACGGCGCGCCGGCCTACGCCCCGGACCGTCCCCGCACCTATGTGTACCGGCGCGCAGGTGAGCCGTGCCGGATCTGCGGGACGCCGGTCATGATGACCGAGCTCGAGGCCCGCAAGCTCTATTGGTGCCCGGTCTGCCAGACCTGAGCACGCACCGCCGGTCGCGTCGCCGCCGAGCTCTCAGCCAAACCACAGCCGCGGTGCGGGTGGACTCTCACCTGCGCCGTGGACCATGGGGCGGGTGAGACCGACCTTCGAGCATGCCCGTCCCGCCTCGCCCGCCGTCACCGTGTTCGTCGTCGGCGGGACCGGTGAGTCCCACCTCGGCGACCGCCGGACCGAGGTCACCGGGTTGCTGTCCGGGGTCGCCGACGTCCTCGACGAGCGGTTCGCCTGTCGCTGGGTGGGCTATCCGGCCAGCTACGGACCCGCGCCCGAACCCGGCGGGATGAGCTTCGCCGACAGCGTGGCGATCGGTGCCGCCCGGCTCGCGAGCCTCCTTGAGGTCTCGGCGGGAACTGTTGCGCTGGTCGGCTATTCGCAGGGGGCGGTGGTCATCCGAACGGCGCTCGCCGCCCTGGCCGAGCGCGGGGACGACGTGCTGGGGCGCATCCTCGGGATCGGCTTCGTCGCCGACCCCCATCAGCCTCCGGGCGCGGTGCCCGGTTGCGACGGGTGGGGTGTCGCGGGGCCGGGGCAGCCGCTCCCGCCCGGCATACCGGTGATCTGGGTCGGCGCCCCGGACGACATGATCTGCAACGCCCGGCCCGACTCGCTCGTGCGTGACATCGCGGACCTCACCCGCGCCATGGCGGCGGGAACCGCCGGTCGCTGGTTGCGAAGCGCCTGGGAAACCCTTCGTCGCAACGACCTGCAGAATGCCGACCGCACCGCCGTGCGGCCGTCGCAGTGGCGTCGCGACGTCGGGCGCCTCGCGTCGGCCTGGTGGGAGATCCGCTGCTACCTCCCGGGCGCGCTGCGGTTCGCCGGACGGAGTTGGGTCAACGCTCCGGGCGGACGCCACACCTCGTATGGGCACGAGCCGTACCGCCGGGACTCGGTGACCGATCCGGCGACGACCGGATGCCAGGTGGTCGCCCACTGGTTACAGGTCCGGGCGACCTTCACCGCCGCGGACACCTCGGTCGACGGCTCCCGCCCACGGCCCGGGGCGGCGTGATCGGCTGACCACATCGGGTTGGGCGGCACGTCGAAAGGCGCAGGACCGGCCACCTGCTGGTGACCGGCCCTGCGCCGATGATCTTTGTCGAGGTGCGACTAGTCGCCGGTGTACTGCCCGCCGATGGTGCCGCGCACCACGATCGGGGTGCCGCGCGGGATGTTGTCGTACACCCACTTGCCGTTCTCGGTCGAGACGTTGATGCAGCCGTGGCTGACGTTGCTCACGCCCTGCTGCTCGACCGACCACGGGGCGGCGTGGATGAAGATGCCGTCCCAGGACATGCGGGTCGCGTACTCGACGTAGGTTCGGTAGCCCTCTGCGGAGTCGACCGGGACGCCGTACGTGGACGAGTCCATGTACATGTCGCGGTACTTCTCCTTGGTGTGGTAGACGCCGTTCGGGGTCGGATGCTTGTCCGAGCCCATCGAGATCGGCATCTTCTTGACGATCTCGCCGTCCTTCCACCACCAGATGGTGTGGGCCTTGTCGTCGGCGAGCGCGACGTAGCCCGTGGAGGTCTTGACGTTCGGCATGGCCGGCTCGGCCGGCTTCTCCGGCGTCTTGCTCGTCGACGGAGGCTGCGGGGTCTCCGGGGTCGACGGGGCAGGCGGGGTCGGCAGTCCGGGGATGTTCGGGATCTCGACGGGCGGAAGGCCCGGGATCACCGTGACCGGAGCGGCGTTCGCGACGCCGGGGAGGGCGAGAGCCATGGTCAGCACGCCCGCGGCGACGCCGGCGAGGCGTCGGGTCGAGCGTCGGCCTGCAGTCCGCGAGGTCGGAGCTTTTCTGGTCAGCACAGGTCGTACCTTCGGGTCGATGAATATCTCGCGCATCACCTGAAGCGCGATCCCATCGTTACACAACCGTTGCCTGGGGGCCAAGGAATGCCGGGACGGCTCACCCGACACGATCTCGAACGTCGGGTGCGGCGTGGCAAAAACCCGAGGTGGGCGCGCCGCAGGCGACTCCTGTGATCGTAGTCACAGAACGGGTTGGGAAGGGCGCCGTCATCTCATCTGCTTACATCCTCGCCCGCGGAGGCGGACTCGACAACAGGATCACTTGTCCCAGTCGGGAGGGGTTTGCTCAGGCGGGTTGCAGGTGTTCGGTGCGGAGGTGGCGTGCCGGTTCCGCACACGTCTCGTCGCGGCAGACGAGCATGACATCGACTCGGCCGAGCCCGGTCTCGGACTCGACGACATCGCGGCGGACGTAGAGGGGCGCGCCGCATGACTGACACTTGCGCTGGGTCTTGCTGTAGGTGGAGGACATGACTCCAGGGTACGCCTGTGTGGTTTGCGTCACAGGGGTATTGCAGCTCGGAAAACGCAGGCCGCAGGGGGTCTGATCAGGGGCAGAGTGGAACCGACGCCGAACGCGACAGTGGTGGGGCACGTGCTGCGCGTCTCGGGTCGGGGGGCTGCCGGGGTCGGCGTTCACAACCGACTACGGAACGGAAGAACCGATGAAGAGGATGGCTCTAACGACGATGTTCGCCCTGGGGGTTCTCGTCGGTGGCGTGGGGGTCGCCCATGCGGAGGGCTCCTGCACGATGCCCATCGCCAACGGGCAGGTGGCCCCGTGCCCGCCGCCGGTCATATCGACGGGGCCGGGGGATGAGTCCCCGGGTCCTGCGACGACGGGACCGACGTCGACGGGACCCAAGACCGAATACATCTACGAAGAACCGTACTGGGATCCGTACGTCCCCTATGACCCGTACGTCCCCTATGACCCGTACGTGCCGTATGTCCCGTTCATCCCGGAGTGAGGGAGGGGTGCCGTCGGGGGATCGACGTCACACCCGGATGAAAAGACGAGAGGCGAGGGTCGCCGTCGACCCTCGCCTCTCGCGTCAGAGCGGGTGACGGGAATCGAACCCGCGTAGCTAGTTTGGAAGACTAGGGCTCTACCATTGAGCTACACCCGCGTGCTCACGACCCGCGGTTGTCCCGCGCGGCGCTTGCGTTCAGAAACTGTACATAAAGTCGCGTCGGATTTCTAAATCGGGGTGGGCGCGTCGGGGCCGGGTTCGGTGCCCGGTGGGGTCCGGGGCACCCGTGCGTCACGCCGACGCCGGGGCCACGTACTATCTCCTGTTGGCCCTGATGTGCGGTCGGCCGCCAACGGCCTCGCCGCGACCTCCAGGACCGCGGGATGTGGCGCAGCTTGGTAGCGCATCCGCTTTGGGAGCGGAGGGTCGCAGGTTCAAATCCTGTCATCCCGACTCGTCGGTTGTGACCGTCACGGGTCACGGGAGCACATCCACCGAAACCGAACTTTTCATCAGACGCAGATATAAGGAGCAGGCGTGAAGAGCACTGTCGAGCAACTCACCCCGACGCGAGTGAAGCTCAACGTCGAGGTCCCGTTCGAGGAGCTGTCGGCAGACTTCGACCGGGCCTACCGGTCGTTGGCCCAGCAGATCCGGATCCCCGGGTTCCGGCCGGGCAAGGCGCCCGCCAAGTTGATCGAGGCCCGCGTCGGTCGCGACGCGATCCTGGCGCAGGTCGTCAACGACGCCCTTCCCGCCAAGTACTCCGAGGCGGTCGCCGAGACCGAGACCAAGGCCATCGGCCAGCCGGAGATCGACCTCGGTGAGCTGAAGTACGGCGAGACCATCAGCTTCACCGCAGAGGTCGACGTCCGTCCCGAGATCGAGCTCCCGGACTACTCGACCCTGTCGGTCACCGTCGACGCCATCGAGATCGACGAGGCCGACGTCGACGCCCAGCTCGAGAACCTGCGGGCGCGCTTCGGCACCCTCAAGGGCGTCGAGCGCGGCATCGAGAACGGCGACTTCGTGTCCATCGACCTCGAGGCCACCGTCGACGGCAAGCCGGTCGAGGAGGCCAGCACCGAGGGCCTGTCGCACGAGGTCGGCTCCGGTCAGCTCGTGGACGGCCTCGACGAGGCGCTCATCGGTCTGAAGGCCGGCGAGACCAAGGAGTTCACCACAAAGCTCGTCGCCGGTGAGCACGCCGGCGAGGAGGCCGTGGTCAAGGTGACCGTGCAGTCGGTCAAGGAGCGCGAGCTGCCCGAGGTCGACGACGAGTTCGCCCAGATGGCCAGCGAGTTCGACACCGTCGAGGAGCTGCGCAACAGCCTCCGCGAGCGCGTCGAGCAGTCCAAGAAGCTCGAGCAGGCCAACAAGATCCGCGACGCCGTCCTCGACGAGCTGCTCGCCAAGATCGAGATCCCGCTGCCGGAGAAGATCGTCGAGGAGGAGATCGAGGGCCAGCAGCACCAGATCATCCACGCGCTCGGCCACGACGACGAGCAGGTCGCCAAGTTCCTCGAGGCGCAGGGCAAGACCCGCGAGGAGTGGGACGCCGAGACCCGCGAGGAGGCCGAGAAGTCGGTCAAGCAGCAGCTGCTCCTCGATGCCATCGCCGACCAGCAGGACACCCAGGTCAGCCAGGACGAGCTGACCCAGCAGATCTTGTTCACCGCGCAGCGCTACGGCATGCCGCCGCAGGAGTTCATCCAGCAGCTGACCCAGGCCAACCAGGTCGGCGCCGTCTACGCCGACGTCCGCCGGGGCAAGTCGCTGGCCGCGATCGTCGGCCAGGTGACGGTCACCGACAGCAACGGCGCGGCCGTCGACACCGCCGAGTTCTTCGGCGGCAACGACGATGACGCCGACGCCGACGAGGCCGCCGACTCGGAGGACTGAGTCCCGCCGCTGACGTCGGCGCCCCGCTCCGACGTTCGGCCCGCACCGCACGAACCGATCGCCGGTCCCCGCACGCAGGGGGCCGGCGATCGGCGTCGATGCCGGGGTCTGCCCGTCCCGGATGCGCTCGAGTGCATCGACGCTTCGCCGACGTGACCTGTTCTGCTCTCAGCGAATACACGTGTCCTCGGCGGTGCCGGCGGCGGGGGATTGACTAGTGTCGGTGAGGACGTCATCAGACAGATCGGAACATGCGCGACGCCCGGTCGGCTTCGCCGGCGGGACGCGCGCAGGTCATGACAACAAGGCAAAGGTAGGAATCCGTGAGTGAGCCGACCATCCACACACCCTCGATGAGTTCGGGTGTGGCTGGGTTGAACCTGACCGACTCGGTGTTCGAGCGTCTGCTGCGCGAACGCATCATCTTCCTGGGCACCCAGGTCGATGACGACATCGCCAACCGGCTCTGCGCCCAGATCCTGTTGCTCGCCGCCGAGGATCCGAGCAAGGACATCCACCTCTACATCAACTCGCCCGGTGGCTCGGTCACCGCGGGCATGGCCATCTTCGACACCATGCAGCTCGCCGAGTGCGACGTCGCGACCTACGCGATGGGCATGGCGGCGTCGATGGGGCAGTTCCTCCTCGCCGCCGGCACCAAGGGCAAGCGTCACGCCCTGCCGCACGCGCGCATCATGATGCATCAGCCCTCGGCCGGCATCGGCGGCACCGCGGCCGACATCGCCATCCAGGCCGAGCAGTTCGCGCTCACCAAGAAGGAGATGAACCGGCTCAACGCCGAGTTCAGCGGTCAGCCGCTCGAGAAGATCGAGCGCGACGCCGACCGCGACAAGTGGTTCACCGCGCAGGAGGCCCTCGAGTACGGCTTCGTCGACAAGGTGATCACCCGCGCGGGGCAGTGATCCCGCGGATCGCCCGACCAGCCACCTCCGAGCCACCCTCTACTCATTGGAGCAACAGATGACCAACTCCTTCTCGCTCGACGGACTGCCCGCCGAGGTCGCCGCCGGTATCCCCGCGTCGGCGTTGGCGCTCAAGAACATCGAGGCGCGCTACATCCTGCCGCAGTTCATCGAGCACACCCCCAACGGGCAGCGGCAGTACGACCCGTACGCCAAGCTGTTCGAGGAGCGCATCGTCTTCGTCGGCACGCCCATCGACCAGGTGGTGTCCAACGACGTCATGGCCCAGCTGCTCGTGCTCGAGTCGCAGGACCCCGATCGCGACATCACGATGTACATCAACTCGCCCGGCGGCAGCGTGCCCGACATGCTCGCCATCTACGACACGATGCAGTACGTCCACTGCGACATCGTGACCGTCTGCCTGGGTGAGGCCGCGTCGGCCGCTGCGATCCTGCTCGCCGGCGGAACCCCGGGCAAGCGCGCGGCACTGCCGAACGCGACCGTGCTGATCCACCAGCCCCGCACCGGCGGCGCCTACCAGGGCCAGGTCTCCGACCTCGAGATCCAGGCCGCCGAGATCGAGCGCATCCGCGATCGTCTCGACGAGATCCTCTCCAAGCACACCGGTCAGCCCAAGGAGAAGATCCGCAAGGACACCGACCGCGACAACATCCTGACCGCCGAGGCGGCCAAGGAATACGGAATCGTCGACGAGGTCTTCGAGTACCGCAAGAAGTCGATGAGGAAGTCCTGACCCTCGTCACAAACGAGTTCAGCTCGTCGCGGGGAAACCCCTCGGGAAATCTCCTCGCGACATTTGGCCTTATCGGTCGAAGTTCGGGCGACGCGCGGGTACCGTCGGGTTACCGGGCACAGGGATGTCGATCAGTCGACTCGTGCCCGCCTGCGTGCGACGCGACGGACGGACGAGACACCACAGTCCGGCAACGAGGAAGTAGGTACAACGCGAGATGGCACGAATCGGAGATGGCGGCGACCTGCTGAAGTGCTCTTTCTGCGGCAAGAGCCAGAAGCAGGTGAAGAAGCTCATCGCCGGTCCAGGCGTGTACATCTGCGATGAGTGCATCGACCTCTGCAACGAGATCATCGAGGAAGAGCTCGCCGAGAACGGCGACGTCAAGCTCGACGAACTCCCCAAGCCCGCGGAGATCCGGGACTTCCTGGAGAAGTACGTCATCGGGCAGGACAAGGCGAAGCGCACCCTCGCGGTGGCGGTCTACAACCACTACAAGCGCATCCAGGCGGGCGAGAAGAAGGACGCCCGCACGGGTGAGACCGTGGAACTGGCGAAGTCGAACATCCTGATGCTCGGCCCGACCGGTTGCGGCAAGACCTACCTCGCCCAGACCCTGGCCAAGATGCTCAACGTGCCGTTCGCGATCGCCGACGCCACTGCGCTGACCGAGGCCGGGTACGTGGGCGAGGACGTCGAGAACATCCTGCTGAAGCTGATCCAGGCCGCCGACTACGACGTCAAGCGCGCCGAGACGGGCATCATCTACATCGACGAGGTCGACAAGATCGCCCGCAAGAGCGAGAACCCGTCGATCACCCGCGACGTGTCCGGCGAGGGTGTCCAGCAGGCGCTGCTGAAGATCCTCGAGGGCACCCAGGCGTCGGTCCCGCCGCAGGGCGGGCGCAAGCATCCCCATCAGGAGTTCATCCAGATCGACACCACGAACGTCCTGTTCATCGTGGCGGGTGCATTCGCCGGTCTGGAGAAGATCGTCTCCGAGCGGATCGGCAAGCGCGGCCTCGGCTTCGGCAACGAGGTCAAGGGCAAGGACGACATCGACACCACCGACCAGTTCGCCGACGTCATGCCGGAGGACCTGATCAAGTTCGGTCTCATCCCCGAGTTCATCGGCCGTCTCCCGGTCGTCGCCTCGGTGACCAACCTCGACAAGAAGTCGCTGGTGGCGATCCTGTCGGAGCCGAAGAACGCACTCGTGAAGCAGTACACCCGCCTGTTCGAGATGGACGGCGTGGAACTCGAGTTCACCCAGGATGCCCTTGAGGCGGTCGCCGACCAGGCGATCCACCGCGGCACGGGCGCCCGCGGTCTGCGCGCGATCATGGAAGAGGTCCTGCTGCCGGTGATGTACGACATCCCGAGCCGCGACGACGTCGCCAAGGTCGTGGTGACCGGTGAGACGGTGCGCGACAACGTGCTGCCGACCATCGTCCCGCGCAAGCCGTCGAGCGACGAGCGTCGCGACAAGAGCGCCTGACAGGCTTTCCATCTCCTGAGGACGAGAAAAGAATCCCCGCCCGGATCATCCGGGCGGGGATTCTTTTCTCGTAGGGGAGCGCTCAAGCCGGTTCGAGTCGGATGACCACCGCCTTGGACACCGGGGTGTTGGACTCCTTGGCCACCGAGTCGAGCGGGACCAGCGGGTTGGTCTCCGGGTAGTAGGCCGCGGCGTTGCCCCGCGGGGTGTCGTAGGCCACGATCTCGAAGTCGTGCACGCGACGCTCCTCGAGGCCGTCGGAGCCCCGGAACTCCGAGACGATGTCGACGTGCTGGCCGTCGCGGAGGCCGAGCGCGGTGATGTCGGCCGGGTTGACCATGACCACGCGCCGGTTGCCGGAGATGCCGCGATAACGGTCGTCGTGCCCGTAGACGGTGGTGTTGTACTGGTCGTGGCTGCGCAGCGTCTGCAGGATCAACCGGCCTTCGGGGATGGGCACCCACTCGAGCGGATGGTGCGCGAAATGCGCCTTCCCGTCCGGGGTGTCGAACGATCGGCTGTCGCGCGGCGGATGGGGGAGCACGAAGCCGTCGCTGCGCCGGACTCGGATGTTGAAGTCCTCGAACCCCGGGATCACCCGCTCGATCCGATCGCGGATGACGTCGTAGTCGGACATGAGCTGCGCCCAAGGCACCGCGTGATCGGTCCCGAAGGCGCGCTGCGCGAGCTCGCAGACGATGGCGACCTCGCTGCGCAGCTGGTCGGAGACCGGCGGAAGGGAACCGCGCGACAGATGCACCACCGACATCGAGTCCTCCACCGAAACCCGTTGCGGCACACCGTCGACGACGTCGAGGTCGGTGCGGCCGAGGGTCGGCAGGATGAGGGCGTGGCGGCCTGTGGCGAGATGTGACTCGTTTAGCTTGGTCGAGACGTGCACGGTCAGCGCGCACTTGCCCAGTGCGGCGGCCGTGGCCTCGGTGTCCGGGGTCGCCGACACAAAGTTGCCGCCCATGGCCATGAACACCCGGACCCGGCCCGCGGCCATCGCCTTGATGGCCGCGACCGTGTCGTAGCCGTGCTTGCGGGGGCTGGTGATGCCGAACTCGGCGTCGAGGGCGGCCAGGAAGGATTCCGGCATCTTCTCGTAGATGCCCATCGTGCGATCGCCCTGCACGTTGGAATGCCCACGGACCGGGCACAGTCCGGCGCCGGGCTTGCCGATCATGCCGCGCAGCAGCAGCACGTTGGTGCCCTCGGCGATCGTGGCGACGGCGTGACGGTGCTGGGTGAGTCCCATCGCCCAGCACAGCACGATGCGCTGCGAGGTGCGCACCGCATCGGCGAGGTCCTCGATCTGCTTGCGGGTCAGGCCGGTGATGTCGGCGACCTCGTCGAGGTCGACGTCGTCGAGCAGGGCGAGGTAGTCGTCCACCCCGGCGCAGTGCTCGTCGAGGAACTCGTGGTCGAAGACGGTTCCCGGGGCGGCGCGTTCGGCGTCGCGCAGCAGTCGCGCGACCCCGCGGAACAGCGCCATGTCCGAGCCGAGGCGGAGCTGCAGGAAGTCGTCGGCGAGGGGTGTGCCGGAACCGAGGACGCCGCCGACCTTCTGCGGGTCCTTGAACCGCATCAGGCCGGCCTCGGGCAGGGGGTTGATCGCGACGATCCGCGCCCCGTTGTGCTTGGCCTTCTCCAGGGTCGCCAACATGCGGGGATGGTTGGTGCCCGGGTTCTGGCCGGCGATCAGGATCAGGTCCGCGGCCTCGAGATCGGGCACGGTCACCGATCCCTTGCCGATGCCGATCGACGTGCCCAGCGCGGCGCCGGACGACTCGTGGCACATGTTCGAGCAGTCGGGCAGGTTGTTGGTGCCGAGGCTCCGGGCGAACAGTTGGTAGACGAACGCCGCCTCGTTGCTGGTGCGGCCCGACGTGTAGAAGACCGCCTCATCCGGGGACGAGAGCGCGCCCAGCTCGTCGGCGATGATCCCGTAGGCCTCGTCCCAACTCACCGGCCGGTAGTGGGTGTCGCCCGGGGCCAGGTACATCGGGTGGGCCAGGCGCCCCTGCTGCGACAGCCAGTAGCCACTCCGGGTCCGCAGGTCCTCGACGCCGTGCCGCGCGAAGAACTCGGGCGTGACGGCGCGGCGGGTCGCCTCCTCGGCGACGGCCTTGGCGCCGTTCTCGCAGAACTCGGCGTGCTTGCGATGGCCGGGGGTCTCGGGCCAGGCGCAGCCCGGACAGTCGAAACCGTTGCGCTGGTTGAGGTGGAAGAGCGTCTGCGCGGTGCGCACGGGTCCCATCTGCTCGAGTCCGCGCTTGAGTGCGACCGCCACGGCGGGGACGCCGGCGGCCCACGTCTTGGGATGCTTGCGGTGGACCTCGCGGGGTTCGGTGATCGACGGCTCGGTGGTGCGGGGGTCACCCTGGGGGGAGGGGCTCATGATGACCATCTTGCCCCGCGGTGACGGGGTTTCGCGCAGACTGTTGGTTGTGACTCAAGACACCCCGAATCCGGAATCCATCCGCCTGGCGGGCATCGTCCTGGCCGGTGGCCGATCACGCCGCATGGGCAGCGACAAGGCCGCACTGGACTGGGAGGGCGAGCCGATGCTGGCCCGGGTGGTGCGGGTGCTGCAGGAGCGATGCGACCCGGTCCTGGTGGTGGCGGGCGAGAGGTCCGCGGCATACCAGGGCATCGACGACATCCGGGGTCGCGCCGCCCCGGGCATCGATCGCGACCGCGTGCGCTGGGTGACCGACGAGCAGGAGGGCGTCGGCCCGCTCGGCGGGCTGGTCGCCGGCCTGGCCGCGGCCGCCGACGCGGGCGCGCAGTACGCGTTCGTCTGCGCCACCGACATGCCGCTCATCGCGCCGGGACTGATCGACGAGCTGCGGCGCGGACTCACCGGCTCCACCCAGGCGGTGATCGCCCGCGACGCCCAGCGCGACCACCCGATGGCCGGGATCTACCGCACCGACACCGCGCCGGTGATAGCCGATCTCGTCGCCGGCGGCGAGCGGCGGATGCTCGGCGCCATCGAGGCCCTCACCACCCATCGCGTCGGGGTGTCGGAGCCGGACTGGCTCGTCAACGTCAACGCGCCCGAGGACCTGCACCGGCTGCGTGCGGTGTCGCGGTAGGGACCGGCCGCGCCGGGGCGGGACCGGCGGCGAGGTCACACCCGGCGGAAACATAGAATGGCGCCCGTGACATCACTCGACCCGACATCCGCGCTGCCCGAGAACGACCTGCCGAAATCTTGGGACCCGGCCGAGCACGAGTCGGCCCTCTACCAGGGCTGGGTAGATGCCGGCTACTTCACCGCCGACGCGACGAGTGACAAGCCCCCGTTCTCGATCGTGATCCCGCCGCCCAACGTCAACGGGTCGCTGCACATGGGTCACGCCTACGAGCACGTCCTCATGGACGCCCTCTGCCGTCGCCGGCGCATGCAGGGCTACGAGGTGCTCTGGCTGCCCGGCATGGACCACGCGGCGATCGCGATGCAGACGATGGTCGAGCGCAAGCTCGCCGCCGAGGGCAAGACCCGCGACGATCTCGGCCGCGAGGCCTTCATCGAGCGGGTGTGGGCCGAGAAGGCGGAGATCGGCGGCAACATCGGCGAGCAGATGCGGCGCCTCGGCGACGGCGTCGACTGGTCGCGCGAGCGCTTCACGATGGACGAGGGTCTCTCGCGCGCCGTGCACACCGTCTTCAAGAAGATGTTCGACGACGGGCTGATCTACCAGGCCGAGCGCCTGGTCAACTGGTCGCCGGTCCTCAAGACCGCGGTCAGCGACATCGAGGTCAGCTACGCCGACGTCGAGGGCGAGCTGGTCAGCTTCCGCTACGGCTCGCTGAACGACGACGAGCCGCACATCGTCGTGGCCACCACCCGTCTGGAGACGATGCTCGGCGACACCGCGATCGCCGTGCATCCCGACGACGAGCGGTACAAGCACCTCGTCGGCACCGAGCTGCCGCACCCGTTCCTCGACCGCACCATCCCGGTCATCGCCGACGACTACGTCGACCCCGAGTTCGGCAGCGGCGCGGTCAAGATCACCCCCGCACACGACCCGAACGACTTCGCGATCGGCCAGCGGCACAACCTGCCGATGCCGACGATCATGGACGAGTCGGCCCGGATCGCCGGCACCGGAACGCAGTTCGACGGCATGGACCGCTTCGAGGCGCGCGTCAAGGTGCGCGAGGCCCTCGCCGAGCAGGGGCGCATCGTCAAGGAGGTCCGTCCGTACCTGCACAGCGTCGGGCACTCCGAGCGCACCGGTGAGCCCATCGAGCCGCGCCTGTCGATGCAGTGGTGGGTCAAGGTCTTCGAGCTGGCCAAGGCCGCCGGCGACGCCGTCCGCGACGGCTCGACCGTCATCCACCCGAAGTCGATGGAGCCGCGCTGGTTCGCCTGGGTCGACGACATGCACGACTGGTGCATCTCGCGTCAGCTGTGGTGGGGCCACCGCATCCCGATCTGGTACGGCCCCGACGGCGACGTGATCTGCGTCGGTCCCGACGAAGAAGCGCCGGAGGGTTACGTCCAGGAGACCGACGTCCTCGACACCTGGTTCTCCTCGGGGCTGTGGCCGTTCTCCACGATGGGCTGGCCGGACGAGACCGCCGACCTCGAGAAGTTCTATCCCACTTCGGTCCTCGTGACCGGTTACGACATCCTGTTCTTCTGGGTGGCCCGGATGATGATGTTCGGCACCTACGTGGGCAAGGATCTCGGGTCGGACAAGAAGGTCCCGTTCCACAACCTGTTCCTGCACGGGCTCGTGCGCGACGAGCACGGCCGCAAGATGTCGAAGTCCAAGGGCAACGGCATCGACCCGCTCGACTGGGTGGAGCGCTACGGCGCCGACGCCCTGCGGTTCACCCTCGCCCGCGGCGCCAACCCGGGAGCCGACATCTCGGTCGGCGAGGACCACGCACAATCGTCGCGCAACTTCGCGACGAAGCTGTACAACGCGACGAAGTTCGCGCTGATGAACGGCGCCAAGATCGCCGACCTGCCCGACGCCGCCGAGCTCACCGATGCCGACCGCTGGATCCTGGGTCGCCTCGACGAGGTCCTGGCCGAGGTCGACGCCGGCTTCGAGGCCTACGAGTTCTCCAAGGCGTGCGAGGCGCTCTACCACTTCGCCTGGGACGAGGTGTGCGACTGGTACCTGGAACTGGCGAAGGTCCAGTTCGCCGAGAACGACGAGGCGCGTTCGGAGAACACGCGGATCGTGCTCGGAGCGGTGCTCGAGCCGCTGCTGCGCGCCCTGAGCCCGGTCATGCCGTTCGTCACCGAGGTGCTGTGGAAGGCGCTGACCGGCGGCGAGTCGTTGGTCGTCGCGCAGTGGCCGGCCCCGTCGGGCCGCGACTGGTCGGCCGATTCGGCCGCCCGCATCGCCGACCTGCAGAAACTCATCACCGAGGTGCGCCGATTCCGCAGCGACCAGGGCCTGCGCCCGGGCCAGCGGGTGGCCGCGCAGTTCGAGGGCCTGGGGGAGTCGGGACTCGAACCGCTGCTGCCGTTCGTGCAGAGCCTCGCCCGCCTCGACGCGGCCGGACCCGACTTCGGGGCCACCGCGACCATCGAGGTGCGGCTGTCGGTCGGCACGGTCACCGTCGCCATCGACACCTCGGGCACGGTCGACGTGGAGGCCGAGCGCAAGCGCCTCACCAAGGACCTGACCGCCGCCGAGAAGGAACTCGCGACCACGTCGGGCAAGCTGGGCAACGAGCAGTTCCTGGCGAAGGCGCCCGACCACGTCGTCGACAAGATCCGTGAGCGGCAGCGGATCGCCGCCGAGGAGGTCGAGCGGCTGAAGGCCAAGCTGGCGAGTCTGGCCGGGCGAGCGTGAGCGACGAGAACGGCTTCCCCGAGGAGGATCCCGCCGTCGTGGGCGAGGATCCGCTGGGTCTGTCGTCGCTGCTGGACGACGAGGAACCGGCGCCGGCCCCCGAACCGCTGCGGGCCGGCGACAGCCCCGAGGACCTCGCCGAGCTCGCCGAGGTCGAGGCCGAACTCGACACCCGCTGGCCGGAGACGAAGATCGAGCCGTCGCTGACCCGGATCTCGGCGCTCATGGACCTGCTCGGGTCGCCGCAGCGCGCGTACCCGGCGATCCACATCGCCGGCACCAACGGCAAGACGTCGGTGACGCGCATGATCGACGCGCTGATGCTCGCGCTGCACCGGCGCACGGGCCGCATCACCAGCCCGCACCTGCAGCGGGTCACGGAGCGGATCTCGGTGGACGGCAAGCCGATCCCGGCGCGGACCTACATCGACACCTATCGCGAGCTCGAGCCCTACATCACGATGGTCGACGACAGCTCGACCGCGTCGGGCGGTCCGCGGATGAGCAAGTTCGAGGTGCTCACCGCGATGGCGTACGCCGTCTTCGCGGAGGCTCCGGTCGACGTCGCGGTGGTGGAGACCGGGATGGGCGGACGCTGGGACGCCACCAACGTCATCGACGGGACGGTCTCGGTGATCACGCCGATCGCCATGGACCATGCCGACTACCTGGGTGACTCGCTCACCGCGATCGCCGGGGAGAAGGCGGGCATCATCAAGCCCGGGGACCCCGACGCGATCGGGGCCGTCGACCCGGTGACCATCATCGCCGAGCAGGCGCCCGAGGTCATGGACGTGTTGCTGCGGGCCGCCGTGGAGGCGGGAACCGTCGTGGCGCGCCAGGGTTCGGAGTTCGCCGTGCTCGACTCGGTGCTCGCCGTGGGTGGCCAGATGCTCACCATCCAGGGTCTCGGCGGGGTCTACGACGAGGTCTTCCTGCCGCTGCACGGCGCGCACCAGGCGGCCAACGCGGCGGTCGCGCTCGCAGCGGTCGAGGCGTTCTTCGGCGCGGGGCCCGATCGGCAGCTCGACGTCGACGCGATCCGCAGCGGCTTCGCGTCGGTCTCGAGTCCCGGACGGCTCGAACGCCTGCGCAGCGCCCCGACGGTGTTCGCCGACGCGGCGCACAACCCGCACGGCGCCGCCGCCCTCGCGCAGGCGCTGGCCGAGGAGTTCGACTTCCGCCGGCTCGTCGGCGTCGTCGGCGTGCTGGGGGACAAGGACGCGCGCGGGCTGCTCGAGGCACTCGAGCCCGTCTTCGACATGATCGTCGTCACCGACAACGGTTCGCCGCGGGCGCTCGACCCGGAGACGCTCGCCGAGTACGCACACGAGGTGTTCGGCGAGGACCGCGTCGTCGTCAAGCCCTTCCTGCCCGACGCCGTCGAGGAGGCGATCGCACTGGCCGAGGAGGCCGACGGCGAACGCATCTCCGGCGCCGGGGTCGTCATCACCGGTTCGGTCGTCACCGCCGGTGCCGCACGCACACTGTTCAACAAGGAACCCACATGACCCGCTACACCCCGCCGACCACCGATCCGTGGAAGGGCCTGCGCGGCGTGATGGCCGGGACGATGATCCTCGAGGTCATCGTCGTGATCCTGGCGTTCCCGATCGTGTGGCGGCTCGGCGGCGGCCTGACCTGGTTGTCGGGCGGGTACCTCACGGTCCTCCTCGTGCTGATGATCCTGGCCTCGGGCATGCAGGGGCGGCCGTGGGCGCTCAACCTCGACCTCGCGTTGCAGGTCGCGGTGATCGTCGGAGGCCTCTTCCACTGGTCCATCGCGGCGGTCGGTCTCGTGTTCGGGTCGGTGTGGCTCTACATCCGCTATGTGAAGCTCGACGTCGAGAAGCGGATCGAGCAGGGGCAGCTCCCGGGTCAGGAACCGATCGACTGAACGTCCCGGCGGACGGTCAACGTTGGTCAGGCGGCGCTTCGCCAGCCGCAAGACCTGTGTCCGGACCGTTATCGCCGAAGCGTGCCGCACAGGCGGTGTTGCTGCGACAATGGCGCATGCCGTGGGGGAGCCGAGGAGTTCCGCCCGGCCGCTTCCTGTCGCGACCCGATCGTGACGACACACCCGACGTGAGGACGTACGTGCAGTTCCTGCTCTCCCGCACCCCCGCCCGCTCCGATCGCACCCGCTCGCTCGCCTGCGCGGCACTCCTCGGCGCGGCAGCCGTCGCCCTCGGCGCTCCCGCTGTCGCGGCCGCCGATCCCGCCCCCGAGCAGACCCCCGAGGCGATCGCGGCGTTCACGGTGCCCACGGCCGACGCACCGGTCCCCGTGTCCGGCGGCGAATTCGGCTGGGTCGCGACCCACGCGATCACCAAGCAGCTGGCCGGGATGAACGCACCCGAGGCGATCGCGACGCTGCCGGTTCCGGCGCAGTACAAGCCGGCCAACCTCGGCCTGGCCCAGCAGTTCGATCTGGCCCTCACCGGTGCGCTGGCCTCGCCCGGCGGCTGCCTGCAGGTCGTCATCGATCCCCGATCGACGTCGGGCAACCTGTTCAACTACGGCTTCTTCCCGGTGGCAGGTGAGTACTGCTCCTGATCGCGGCTCTCCCGATCGGGCCTCGCCTGCCGGGAGGCGGCATCGGGCCGGTCGTTAAGGTGTCTGTCGTGACTGAACGCACTCTCGTACTCATCAAGCCCGACGGCGTCAAGCGCAACCTCGTCGGCGACATCATCAGCCGGATCGAGCGCAAGGGCCTGTCCATCGTCGCCCTCGAACTGAAGACCGCGAGCGACGAGGTGGCCCGCGGCCACTACGCCGAACACGAGGGCAAGCCCTTCTATCCGTCGCTGCTGGAGTTCATCACCTCCGGCCCGCTGGTCGCCATGGTCCTCGAGGGGCACCGTGCGGTCGCGGCCTTCCGTCAGATCGCCGGCGGCACCGACCCGGTGGAGAAGGCCGTGCCCGGCACCATCCGCGGTGACTACGCCCTCGAGACCCAGTACAACATCGTCCACGGATCCGATTCGCCGGAATCGGCCGAGCGTGAGATCGCCCTCTGGTTCCCCGGACTCGCCGGCTGATTCTCTCGTCTCTTCTCCGACGCGCGCTTGCGTAAAGCGCATACTTTGCGGCCATCCGGCCGCCGTGTGGGATACTTGCACAGTTATCGCCGACACACTTTGTCGACGGTGGCCGGATGACGCGCCTAGGTTCGGCGCCTCGCGGTGCGGCCAGCTGCACCGCGATGCTCAAACCACAGCTGACCCCGCCGAGGTTTGGCTGCTGCCAGCAGCCGAGACTCAGGTATTGCCCTGTGCCCGGTGGCGTGGAAGGCGCCCGGGATGCGGTCATCGACACAGCAAGAGCGTTCTCTGCTGACCGGAAAGTCAGGTCCAGCACGACTACGCGCAGACCACACAACACCGGCCCGCGTGGCCGGGACACAGAGCAGACCCTCGCGTGGCCGCGTCAGCCCGACGCGCCCGGGGGTTCGAGGAGACTGAGTGACCGACAACGGGTCACCGGCTGACGCGAACGCAGCGTCGGAACCGGTGGAGGAATTTCCCAGCAAACTTCGTGTGCACGCACTGGCCCGCTTCCTGGGGCTGACGAGCCGACAGGTGCTGGCCCACCTGGCCACGCTCGGCGTGCAGACACGCAGCCCCCAATCAAGCGTCGACCGTGAGTTGGCGCAGGCCGTGGCCGAACGGGTCCGGGCGAACATCCCCGCCGAGGAGGTTGCCGCCGCCGAGCCTGCGGCCGAGACCGCCCGGGCCGAGGAGCAGGCAGCCGAGGCCGCGACGGCTCCGGAACCGGAGGCCCCCTCCGCGGAACCGGTTGCCGAGGAGCCCGCGGCTGAGCAGGCCCCCGCCGAAGGGGCGGCCGACACCGCTGCCGAGGAGTCGGCGTCAGAAGCGGCCGACGCGGCCTCGGCCGGCAAGGAGGCTTCCGACGAGGCCGAGCCGGAACAGGGCCCGGCCGGCGAGCCCACTCCCGCCGACGAGCCGCTGAGCCTGTTCTCGGCGGCCTCGACGCAGTACCACGAGCCGATCGTCACGGCGCCGGTCCCCACGAACACGCCGTTCGACGTCGCACCCCTGTTCCTCCCGCCGCAGCCCCCGGCTCCGGGTGACGAGGTGGACGAGGACACCGCCGACGAGGTCGGAGGCGAGGCCGCGGCCGGTCGCGTGACCGCCGAGGACTCGAGCACGGACACCCCGGACGCCGAGACGACCGACACCGGCACCGGGACGACCGACACCGCGACGACCGACACCGCGACGACCGGCACCGGAACCGGCGAGGACAAGGACTCCGAGTCCGACAACGACTCCGACGATTCGGGATCGGGTTCGGGCCGTAGCCGCCGTCGTCGCCGGGGACGCCGCGGTCGTGGCCGCGGTCGCGGCGACCAGGGCGCCGACGCCGAGAACAACGACGACTCGACCAACGGCGACTCGTCGGACTCCGATGACTCCGACGACGCGGCGGGGGAGTCCGCCGACGAATCGGCAGGGGAGTCCGCCACGGGGTCGGAGGACTCCGACTCCGGCGAGGGCGCCCCGACCGGTCGACGTCGCCGGCGCAGCCGTCGCTCGTCGTCTGCGTCTCAGGGCGGCGAGTCCGACACGGACGAGTCCTCGGAATCGCAGGACAAGGAGTCCGGCGACTCCGAGACCGCGAGCAAGGACGCCAAGAAGGGCAACCAGGACAAAACCGGGGACAAGAACGCGCAGGACAAGGACGGCGGGGCCGAGGACGACTCCGAGGGCGCAGAGTCCGACGACGAGTCGGGCTCCGACTCCGAGGGCTCGGACTCGGGCGAGGTGTCGTCGACGCGTCGCCGTCGTCGTCGTCGCCGTCGCAAGGGTGTCTCCGAGCCCGACGAGGGCTCGCCCGACGATCCGCCGAACACCGTCGTGCACGAGCGGGAGCCCCGCAGCAAGCGGGCCCGTGACGAGGTCCAGGGGATCTCGGGTTCCACCCGGCTCGAGGCCAAGCGCCAGCGCCGCCGGGACGGCCGCGACGCCGGCCGTCGCCGCCCGCCGATCCTGACCGAGTCGGAGTTCCTCGCGCGCCGCGAGGCCGTCGACCGGGTGATGGTGGTGCGCGAGCGCAGCGCCAACAGCCGCATCGTCGACGCCGACGACCACCAGCCCGTCGAGGACTACACCCAGGTCGCCGTGCTCGAGGACGGCGTCCTCGTCGAACACTTCGTCACCACCGCGAACTCCGCGTCGATGGTCGGCAACATCTACCTCGGACGCGTGCAGAACGTCCTGCCCGGCATGGAGGCGGCGTTCGTCGACATCGGCCGCGGCCGCAACGGCGTGCTCTACGCCGGCGAGGTCAACTGGGACGCCGCCGGACTCGACGGCGGGTCCCGCAAGATCGAGCAGGCGCTCAAGCCCGGCGACAACGTCCTGGTGCAGGTCAGCAAGGACCCGGTCGGTCACAAGGGCGCCCGCCTGACCACCCAGATCTCACTGGCCGGTCGTTACCTCGTGTACGTGCCCGGCGGCTCGTCGACCGGCATCAGCCGCAAGCTGCCCGACGTCGAGCGCAAGCGGCTCAAGCAGATCCTGGCCAAGCTCGTCCCCGACGACGCCGGCGTCATCATCCGCACCGCCTCCGAAGGCGTGAGCGCCGAGGAGCTCGGTGCGGACATCGCCCGTCTCGAGGCGCAGTGGAAGTCCATCGAGGAAGCGGTCGAGACGGCCAAGAAGAGCGGCTCGACGGCGCCCAAGGCGCTCTACGAGGAGCCCGACCTTCTCGTGCGGGTGGTGCGCGACCTCTTCAACGAGGACTTCAAGAAGCTCGTCGTCGAGGGCGACAACGCATGGAACCTGGTCGAGGGCTACATCAGCTCGGTGGCTCCCGACCTCATGGAGCGCGTGGAGAAGTTCAGCAAGCCGCACGCCGACGCACCGGACTCGTTCGCCGTTCACCGCATCGACGAGCAGCTGGCCAAGGCGCTCGACCGCAAGGTGTGGCTGCCGTCGGGCGGCACGCTGATCATCGAGCACACCGAGGCGATGACGGTCATCGACGTCAACACCGGCAAGTTCACCGGTTCGGGCGGCAACCTCGAGGAGACGGTCACCCGCAACAACCTCGAGGCGGCCGAGGAGATCGTGCGGCAGATGCGCCTGCGCGACATCGGCGGCATGATCATCGTCGACTTCATCGACATGGTGCTCGAGTCGAACCGCGATCTGGTGCTGCGGCGTCTCACCGAGGCGCTCGCCCGTGACCGGACCCGCCACCAGGTGTCGGAGGTGACCTCGCTCGGCCTGGTCCAGATGACGCGCAAGCGCCTGGGCACCGGCCTGCTCGAGGCCTTCTCGACCACGTGCACCGCGTGTGGCGGGCGTGGGCTCATCGTCCACCAGAACCCGGTCGAGGTCCGACCCGACGACTCGGCGCGCGCCGAGGGCGGTTCCAAGCGGTCGCGCCGAGGCAAGAAGAAGTCCGAGCCGGCCGCGCCGGAGGCGAAGCCGGCGGCGCTGCCGCCGCACAAGCCGGCCGCCGAGCACCCGCTGTTCCGCGCCATGGCCGCGCACCACCACGACGAGGATCACGAGGGTGAGCACGTCGAGGAGGTGCAGGCCCGGGCCGACGAGGTCCGGGTCGAGGAGAGCTCGGCAGCCGAGGGCAAGGCGGTCGCCGAGGCGGGGGAGACCCGCGCCGAGAAGCGCGCGGCCGGTCCGAAGGGCGACGAGACCAAGGCCGCTGAGACCAAGGCCGCTGAGACCACGGCCGCTGAAACCAAGGTCGACGAGGCCAAGGCCGATGGGGCCAAGGTCGGTGGGGCCAAGGTCGACGAGGCCGGCGCCGCGACAGCCGAGGGCGACGAGACCGAGGCCGAGACGGCCGAGGGCGAGAAGGCCGAGGGCGAGCGGTCGGAGGGCGAGCAGTCGGAGGGCACCGCTGCGGAAGCCGACGAGGCCGCCGACAGCACGCCGGTGGTCGAGCAGGAACCGGAGTCGCAGGCCGCACGCGAACCGGCCGGCGAGGCGCCCGAGACCGGCGACAAGCCCGCCGCGACCACCCGCCGTCGTCGCCGCGCCGTGCGCCGTCCGGTGCAGACGACCACCGCGCCGGAGAACGTCATCATGACCGCATCCGATGCAGCACCGGCCCCGGAGCCGACGACAACCTTCGGGCCGATCTCGCCGGACCCTGCCGAACCGGTTGTCGCGGTCCGGCGTCGTCCGCGGCGTCGGACGGCCGGACGGCCTGCGGGGCCGCCCCCGGCCGACGACTGATCGTTCGAGGTGAAGGGGCGGCGGGCCGAGTTTGACCCGGCCACCGCCGTTCCCGTAACCTTGAAAGGTCGCCTCCCGCGGAGGGTCTGCGCTGTTCTGTGCTGAGCTGTGACTCGGCAACAGCCACGGTGCGAATCCCGTGGCAGGCCCTCTGGTGTGATCTGCAGCCACTCCCGGTCGCCATGACTGGGTGGATTGCGGCCCGCGCCGGCATGCACTACACGAACGCCTTCGAAAGCGCCCGGCGCTGGCGAAGGGCCCGACCAGACGAGTAAGAGGAAGAACTTCGATGGCAACGTACGCGATCGTCAAGACCGGCGGTAAGCAGTACAAGGTCGCTGAGGGCGACATTGTCAAGGTCGAGAAGATCGACGGGGAACCCGGCACCGAGGTGAAGCTGCCGGTCGCGTTGGTCGTCGACGGCTCGAACCTGACCACCGACGCCGACGAGCTGGCCAAGATCTCGGTCACCGGCGAGGTCGTGGAGCACGTCAAGGGCCCCAAGATCCGCATTCACAAGTTCAAGAACAAGACCGGCTACCACAAGCGCCAGGGCCACCGTCAGAAGCTGACGGTCCTGAAGGTCACCGGCATCAAGTAGTTCGATCAGCTTCGCGAAGACCTCAGGAGGACTGACAGATGGCACATAAGAAGGGCGCATCCAGCTCGCGCAACGGTCGCGATTCCAACGCCAAGCGACTCGGCGTCAAGCGTTTCGGCGGCCAGCAGGTGAACGCCGGCGAGATCCTGGTCCGTCAGCGCGGCACCAAGTTCCACCCGGGCGTGAACGTCGGCCGCGGCGGCGACGACACCCTGTTCGCCCTCGCTTCGGGCGCGGTGGAGTTCGGCACCAAGCGTGGCCGCAAGACGGTCAACATCGTCCCGGAAACCGCTCAGGTCTGACCCGAGCACTCCGGCACACAAGCCTTTACACAGGGCGGGCAGGGTCATCGCGTACCCGGCCCGCCCTGTCTTTTTTCCACGGAAGTAAGGAAGTTCGATGTCACGGTTCGTCGACCGCGTGACCATTCACGTCGCGGCGGGCAATGGTGGCCACGGTTGCGCCTCGGTCCACCGGGAGAAGTTCAAGCCTCTCGGCGGCCCGGACGGCGGCAACGGCGGCAACGGCGGCTCGGTGAAGCTCGTCGTCGACCCGCAGGTCCACACCCTGCTCGACTTCCACTTCCGTCCGCACGCCAAGGCGAGCAACGGCAAACCCGGCGCGGGCGACAACCGCGACGGCGCCAAGGGCGAGGACCTCATCCTGAAGGTGCCCGACGGCACCGTCGTCCTCGACGAGAACGGCACCATTCTCGCCGACCTGGTGGGGGAGGGAACCGAGTTCGAGGCCGCCCAGGGCGGTCGCGGCGGTCTCGGCAACGCGGCCCTGGCGTCGAAGGCGCGCAAGGCCCCTGGCTTCGCGTTGCTGGGAGAGGAGGGCGAGCAGCGCTCGCTGGTCCTCGAGTTGAAGTCCGTCGCCGACGTCGGCCTGGTGGGCTTCCCGTCGGCGGGCAAGTCCTCGCTGGTGTCGGTGTTGTCGGCGGCGAAGCCGAAGATCGCCGACTATCCGTTCACCACCCTGGTGCCGAACCTCGGCGTCGTGCAGACCGCGGGCGACGTGTTCACCATCGCCGACGTCCCCGGCCTCATCCCCGGCGCCTCGACCGGGCGCGGCCTCGGTCTGGAGTTCCTGCGCCACCTCGAGCGGTGCGCGGTGCTCGCACACGTCGTCGACTGCGCGACCCTCGAACCCGGACGCGACCCGATCTCCGACATCGACGCCCTCGAGGCCGAACTCGCGGCGTACAAGCCCGCGCTCGACGCCGACCACGGCCTCGACGACCTCGCCTCGCGCCCGCGTGTGGTGATCCTGAACAAGATCGACGTGCCCGACGCCGCGGAACTCGCCGATCTCGTGGAACCCGAACTGGCCGAACGCGGCTGGCCGGTCTTCCGCATCTCAGCGGTGTCGCACGAGGGCCTGCGCGAGCTGACCTTCGCGCTGGCGAAGATGGTCCGCGAGTACCGGGAATCCCAGCCCGCCAAGCAGCCGCGCCGGGCGATCATCCGGCCCAAGGCGATCGACGACGCCGGTTTCACCATCCTTCCCGATCCCGAGATCGAGGGTGGGTTCATCGTGCGGGGCGCGCGCCCCGAGCGCTGGATCCGGCAGACGCAGTTCGACAACGACGAGGCCGTCGGCTATCTGGCCGACCGGCTCAACCGCCTCGGCGTCGAGGACGAACTGGTCAAGCTGGGCGCCCAGCCGGGTGCGCCGGTCACCATCGGCGACGTCACCTTCGACTGGGAGCCGACCACCCCGGTGGGCGACGAGGTGCCGCTGACCGGGCGTGGCACCGACATCCGCCTGGAGCGCAACGAACGCGTGGGCGCCGCCGAACGCAAGCAGGCCCGCCGCCTGCGGCGCGGGCTGGCGCTCGAGGACGGAGAGCAGGACCTGTCGTGACCGCGGAGACGAGCATCGGGTTCCCCACCGTGCGGGAGCAGATCGCACACGCGCGCAGCGTCGTGGTGAAGATCGGCTCGTCGGCGCTGACCGACCTCGACGAGGGGCTCGACCGCGACCGGCTCGACGCCCTCGCCGACGCCCTGGAGGCGCGGATGCGCGCCGGGTCGGATGTCATCGTGGTGTCCTCCGGCGCGGTGAGCGCCGGTCTCGCCCCGCTCGGGCTGAAGAAGCGTCCCAAGGACCTCGCCACCAAGCAGGCCGCGGCCAGCGTCGGCCAGCTGGCGCTCGCGCACGCCTGGGGCACCTCGTTCGCCCGTTACGGGCGCACCGTCGGGCAGGTCCTGCTGACCGCCGACGACATCAACAACCGCAGCCATCACGCCAACGCCCAGCGCACGCTCGATCGCCTGCGCTCCCTCGGTGCCGTCGCCGTCGTGAACGAGAACGACACCGTCGCCACCAACGAGATCCGCTTCGGCGACAACGACCGGCTGGCCGCGCTCGTGGCGCACCTCTCCGGTGCCGACGCGCTCATCCTGCTCTCCGATGTGGACGGCCTCTACGACGGTGATCCCCGCAAGGTCGGCGTCGACGGCCGCCGAGCCCAGTTCATCCCCGAGGTGAACGGACCCGAGGACCTCGACGGTGTGATCGCCGGCTCCGGCGGCGCGCTCGGCACCGGCGGCATGGCCTCGAAACTGGCCGCCGCCCGCCTGTCCGCGGATGCCGGAGTGCCGGTGCTGCTGGCGGCGGCGTCCTCGGCGGCGCAGGCGCTGGCCGACGCCTCGGTCGGGACGGTGTTCGCCGCCCGGCCCGAACGCTTGTCCGCACGCCGATTCTGGGTGCGGCACGCCGCCGACGCCAGCGGCCAGATCGTCCTGGACGACGGTGCGGTCGCGGCCGTGTCGCGCAGGCGTCGGTCGCTCCTCGCGGCCGGTGTGACCGGGGTGAACGGCCGGTTCTTCTCCGGCGACGTCGTCGAGCTCGTCGACCAGAACGGCCGGGTGGTCGCCCGCGGCGTCGCCTCGTACGACTTCGACGACGTGACGTCCATGCTGGGCCGCCACACCGACGAGCTACCCCCGGATCTGCAGCGCCCGGTGGTTCACGCCGACGACCTGGTGGTCGTCGCCCGCTGACCGGGCTCGGCCGCGCGCGACAGTTCCGGCAGCACGACCCCGGCCCGGTGGTCGATCTTGAGTGTCGCGAGCTCGTCGGCGCGCGTGTGCCCGCGGTTGACGATGACGATGGGCTTTCCTGCGCGGTGCGCTCGCCGGGCGAACCGCAGCCCCGACATGACGGTGAGCGAGGACCCGACCACGAGTAGGGCGTCGGCGTCGTCGACGACGGAGAATGCTTGCTCTACAAGGGGTTTGGGTACCGCTTCGCCGAAGTAGACGATGTCGGGCTTGAGGATGCCGCCGCACTGCGGACAGTCGATCATCACGAAGTCCGAGGTGTCGGTGAGTGTCGCGTCGGCATCCGGGGCCACCTCGATCGCGCCGCGTCCTGCCACCCGCTCGGCGAAGCCGGGGTTGAGCGACTCGAGCCGTGCGGCGAGCCGATGCCGCGAGATCCGCCAGTCACAGCTCAGACAACGCACGCGTCCGTAGCAGCCATGGAGTTCGATGACGCCCCGCGTCCCCGCCTTGGTGTGGAGCATGTCCACGTTCTGCGTGATGACCGTCGACACCCGCCCGGCCCGCTGCAGATCGGTGAGCGCCAGGTGCGCGGAATTGGGGCGCGCGGCGTCCATGTGACGCCAGCCGAGATGGTTGCGCGCCCAGTAGTGTCGCCGGAACTCCGGCGACGACAGGAACATCTCCAGCGTCATCGGGGTGCGCGGCGGCGAACCCGGGCTGCGGTAATCCGGGATGCCGGACTCGGTGGAGATGCCGGCGCCGGTCAGGACCGCCACCCGGCATCCGGCGAGCATGTCGGCGGCCTCGGCGATGCGGTCCTCGACGCCGGCGTCGAGCGGGGTGGGCTCGACGGGGATGTCACCGAGCTGAAGACGAGTGCGCACCCTGCCCAGGATAGGCAGGGTGCGCACTCGTCGAGGTCTCACGTTGCCGAGGCACCGTCGGGAGAGCGGTCGGTCATGGCGTCGGCGAGAGACAGTGTTGTCAGGAGACGGGGGCGTCCTCGGCGTGCTTGCCGGCCGGCTGCGGGACGGCGACGAGGGGGTAGACGCCGTTCTCGTCGTGCACCTCGGTGCCGACGACCGGCGGGTTGAACACGCACAGCATCCGCATCCGGGTGTCGGCGGTGACGGTGTGGCGCTCGTGCCCGTTCAGCAGGTACATCGTGCCGGGTGCCAGGGGATAGGTCTCACCGGTCTCCCGGTCGAGCAGCGTCCCGGTGCCCTCCACCAGCCAGACGGCCTCGATGTGGTTGGCGTAGTGGAACTCGTTCACGCTACCGGCGTTGATGGTGGTCTCGTGGAACGAGAATCCCACCCCGTCGCCGCCGAGGACGATGCGCTTGGAGCGCCAGTTGCCCTTCGGATCGGCGACGTCGCGCTCGGTACCGGTGATCTCTTCGGTGGTTCGGACGATCATCCGATCACCTCCTTGACTGCGTCGGAAAGGATGGACAGGCCGCGATCGAGGTCCGCGCGGGAGATCGTCAGCGGCGGGAGCAGCTTGACGACCTCGTCGGACGGCCCCGAGGTCTCGGCGAGCAACCCGTTTCCGAAGGCCTGCGCGCAGACCTTGCCGGCGGCGGTGTGGTCCTCGAAGGCCAGGCCGCGGACCATCCCGCGACCGCGGGTGGAGATGCCGTCGTAGCGGTTGCAGAGGTCGGAGAAGACCTCGTGGATGCGGTCGCCCTTCTCGTGGATCTCGCGGCTGAGGGTGTCATCGGTCCAGTAGGTCTCGATGGCCTTGGCCGCGGTGACGAAGGCGGGGTTGTTGCCGCGGAAGGTGCCGTTGTGCTCGCCCGGGGTCCAGACGTCGAGTTCGGGCTTGAACAGGGTCAGCGCGAACGGCAGGCCGTAGCCGCTGATCGACTTCGAGAGGGTGACGATGTCGGGCTTGATGCCGGCGTCCTCGAAGGAGAAGAACTCGCCGGTGCGGCCGCATCCCATCTGCACGTCGTCGACGATCAGCAGGATGTCGCGGCGCCGGCAGAGGTCGGAGAGAGCGCGCAGCCACTCGGCGCGGGCGACGTTCACGCCGCCCTCACCCTGGACGGTCTCCACGATCACCGCGGCGGGACGGTTCAGTCCGCTGCCGGAATCGTCGAGCACGCGCTCGAACCAGGCGAAGTCCTCGACGACTCCGCCGAAGTAGTTGTCGAACGGCATCGGCGTCGCGTGCACCAGCGGGATGCCGGCGCCGGCGCGCTTCATCGAATTCCCGGTCACCGACAGCGATCCCAGGGTCATGCCGTGAAACGCGTTGGTGAAGCTGATGATCGACTCGCGGCCGGTCACCTTGCGGGCCAGCTTCAGCGCCGACTCGACGGCGTTGGTGCCGGTGGGGCCGGGAAACTGGATCTTGTAGTCCAGCCCGCGGGGTTCGAGGATGTGCTGGGTGAACTTCTCGATGAAGTTGCCCTTGGCGACGGTGGCCATGTCGAGGCCGTGGGTGATGCCGTCGTCGGCGATGTAGTCGATCAGAGCCTTCTTCAGCTCCGGGTTGTTGTGGCCGTAGTTCAGCGAGCCCGCGCCGGCGAAGAAGTCGAGGTATTCCCGACCGTTCTGGTCGGTGATGTAGGACCCCTTGGCGGTGGTGAACACGGCCGGCCAGTTACGGCAATAGCTGCGGACCTCGGACTCGTGTGCGGTGAACACCGAGTCGTCGAAGGTCTTGTCGAGAACAGGGGTGGTGTCGAGAAGTTGCATGTCCTGCTTCCTTCTTCATTGTGACCGCGCTCGTAGAAGGTGAGCGCAGGAGTTCCGGCGTGGTGGTTCGACGACCGTGGGTACCCAGAACTCTCGAAATGTATGCCGGATTTCGGCACTTCTATCCAAGTGATGCCAACAACGTTGTGGCACAGAGTATTTCGCCTGTGATCGATCTGACTATCGTGACCGAGGCGTCGGGATCGCGCGCGGGCCGTCAGGGCTCGGGGATCTCCGGTTCGAGCATGTAGAGGTCCTCGGGCTCGTGTGAGTCCGGAAAAGTGTTGGCGTCGAAGAGATCTCGACGCTCGAATCGAAGGCCTCGGGCCTTGGCAACCGAGGCGAACAGTCGCTGCGACGCGATGTTGTCCGGGCTGATCGTGGTGTGCATGGCCACCATTCCCTGCCGGTTCGCACGGTCGAAGAGGTGCTGCAGCATGGACGCGGCGACGCCGTGCCCGCGCATCGAATCGTCGACGGCGACCTGCCAGACCATCAGGGTCGACGGATCGTTCTGGCGGCGGTATCCGGTGACGAAACCGACCGGATTGCCGTCGACTTCGGCGACGATGGACGTCTCGGCGAAGTCATGGCACCAGAGTACGTAGGCATACGACGAGTTGACGTCGAGAACCTTTGAGTCCGAAGCGATTTCCCAGATTCGGGTTCCGTCGGCGACCGTCGGCATCCGATAGTCGACCGTGAGGACAGTTGTTGGGGCCGTTCCTGTTTGTGAAGGGCTCATAACGCTTTCGACGCTAACGAAGGGTCACACCGAAGTCACCCAGCGGCAGAAATTGCCCCATCGAAGCACTACCTTCCCCCTGCTCAGCCATGCAATGTGAATTGGGTCACAGCCGTGTCACCCGGAGGTGGGATGTGGGGGTTCGGAGGGTGGGAGAATGGCCGCATGACGAGGATCATCGCGGGCCGGCTGCGGGGGAGAAGGTTGCGCGTCCCGGGCGAGGGAACACGTCCCACATCCGACCGTGTGCGCGAATCCGTCTTCAACATCCTGCAGGCGCGATACGACGTCGACGGCATGCGGGTCCTCGACCTCTACGCCGGATCCGGGGCGCTCGGGATCGAGGCCGTCTCCCGCGGTGCGGCGAACGTCACATTCGTCGAGTCCTCGCGCAAGGCCGGCTCGGTGATCGCCGGCAACGTGAAGGAGTGCGGCATCGGCGGCGTCGCCACGGTGGTGTCCCGGCCGGTGTCGTCGTTCCTGTCGGTCGCGTCGGGCACGCCCTACGATCTCGTCTTCTCCGACCCGCCCTATTCGCTCGACGCGGGAGCCCTCGCCGAGGACCTCCGGTTGCTCGCCGGGTCCCATCTGGCCGACGGGGCGCTGGTCGTCGTCGAGCGGTCTGCGCGCTCCGACGACGACATCTGGCCGGCGGGTTTCGAGATCGTGGTGGACAAGAACTACGGGGACACCCGGGTGGAGGTCGCCGAGTACACCGGCGCCTGAGGTGTGCGTCACCGGGTCGACGCGTCGGCGGTAAGTTCAGGCCATGACGACGGCAGTGTGTCCCGGTTCTTTCGATCCCTTCACCCTCGGCCACCGTTATGTGGTGGAACGCGCGGCGGCGTGCTTCGACGAGGTCGTGATCACGGTGGTGGTCAACCCGAACAAGCGGGGGATGTTCGGCATCGACGAGCGGATCGCGCTCATCGAAGAGGACTGTGCCGACCTCCCCGGCGTTCGCGTCGATCGCTGGGAGGGGCTGCTCGTCGACTACCTGAAGCAGGAGTCGATCCGCACGATCGTCAAGGGCCTGCGTTCGGCGGTGGACTTCGACTACGAGGTGCCGATGGCGCAGATGAACCGCGACCTCGCCGACGTGGAGACCGTCTTCCTCCTCACCGATCCCCGCTTCGCGCACGTCTCCAGCTCGCTGGTGAAGGAGGTCGCCAAGCTGGGCGGCGACGTCACCCCCTTCCTGTCGCCGCACATCCACAAGGCGCTCGTCGCGAAGGTCACCGGAGAGCGCTCGGTCTGATTCTCGGTTCCCCGGTCTCGGGTTCTCCGTCGGAAATCACCTGCGGGAACCCGCGACACGCCACACGCGCTTCACCAGTCACAGACACAACATTCGGCACAATGGCCTCAGATTCACCAACTGTTGCAAACAGGCAAGCGCCGGATTGGGGTGGCTGTGTACCGCGTATTTGAGGCTCTCGACGAGCTCGTCGCCATTGTCGAGGAGGCGCGCAGCGTGCCGATGACCGCCGGCTGCGTCGTCCCGCGCGGCGACGTGCTGGAACTCCTCGACGACATCAAGGACTCGATCCCGGGTGAACTCGACGACGCCCAGGACGTCCTCGACCAGCGCGAGACCCTGCTCGGCGACGCCCGCGAGCACGCCGAGACCACCATCGCCAAGGCCGACTCGGAATCGGAGGCCGTCCTCGCGCACGCCCGCGCCGAGGCCGACCGCATCCTCTCCGAGGCCAAGGCGCAGGCCGATCGCATGGTCGACGAGGCGAGCGCGCACTCCAAGTCGCTGATCGAGGACGCGACCGAGGAGGCCCGCCGCCTGCAGACCAGCGCCGCACGTGAGTTCGAGGCCGTCACCGGCCGGGCGCGCGCCGAGGCCCAGCGCACCATCGACGCCGCCAACAACACCTACGACAAGTCGGTGGCCGACGGCATCGCCGAGCAGCAGCGCCTGGTCTCCGAGACCGAGGTCGTGGCCGCGGCCAAGTCGGAGGCCGAGCGCATCATCGACGCCGCCCACGCCGAGGCGGACCGCCTGCGCGGCGACTGCGACGTCTACGTCGACGAGAAGCTGGCGCAATTCGAGGAGATCCTCACCGGCACCCTGCGCTCGGTGAACCGCGGACGCCACCAGCTGCGGACCGGCGCCGGCATGCACGACTACGTCGAGTACCCGCGCAGCGTCGACGAGACCCGCGAGGCCACGCATTCGCGTGACACGCACCGCGGTTCCTACGACCGCGACCAGGGCTCGCCGCTCGCCGTGTGACCAGGGCCGACCCCGGTGTCGACACACGCCGCCGGGGGCGGTCGATGATTCGGTGATCCGGGCGTATCGTGCAGCTTGTGTCTGATCATGCTGTGACATCAGAAACCGCCCCCGGCGGCGAATCCGCCCCGCGGCGCGACCCCTTCGTTCTCGACGTCCGGTCGATCAACCGCCGCCCCGGCACGATGACCGAGGTGCACCGGACCATCGAGACGACGGTCCGTCTCGGCGTCGAGATGATCGGCGTCCCGGTGGGCTCCGACGTCGACCTCGACCTGCGGCTCGAGTCGGTGAGCGAGGGAATCCTGGTGACCGGCACCGCATGCGGTGAGACCGTCGGCCAGTGTTCGCGCTGCCTCGAGCCCGTCGACGGCACGGTGACGGTGTTCCTCACCGAGCTGTTCGCCTACCCCGACAGCGTCACCGAGCAGACGACCGAGGAAGACGACGTCCACCGCATCGTCGACGACCGGATCGACCTCGAGCAGGCGATCATCGACGCGGTGGCACTCGAGCTCCCGATGTCGCCGCTGTGCGAGCCCGACTGCCCCGGCCTCTGCCAGGTGTGCGGGATCCGGCTGGCCGTCGCCGAGCCCGGTCACGGGCACGATGTGATCGACCCGCGGTGGGCGGGGCTCGCCGGCAAGTTCGCCGAACTCTCCGAGGACAAGGGGGACGCGGGGGACGAGACGAAGGGCGACCGGTAGCACCGTGACTGAGACGCCCGACGAGGCCGGCCGGTTCGCCGCGCTGCTCGAAGCACTCGACACCGACATCCCCGAAGAGCTCCTCACGCTGGCACTGACGCATCGTTCCTACGCCTATGAACACGGCGGCCTGCCGACCAATGAGCGCCTGGAGTTCCTCGGTGACTCCGTGCTCGGCGTGGTGATCACCGAACGGCTCTACCTGCGTTACCCGGACCGTCCGGAGGGTGAACTCGCGAAGATCCGCGCGAGCGTGGTCAACATGCACGCCCTCGCCGACGTGGCCCGCGGTCTCGGCGACGAGGGAGGCCTCGGCAAGTACCTGTACCTCGGTCGCGGAGAAGAGATGACCGGCGGCCGCGACAAGGACTCGATCCTCGCCGACGGACTCGAGTCGATCTTCGGGGCGGTGTTCCTCAGCCACGGCCTCGAGACGTCGCGGCGGGTCATCCTGCGCCTCTTCGACGAGCGCATCGACAAGGCCGGCCGGCTCGGTGCCGGGCTGGACTGGAAGACCTCGCTGCAGGAGCTCAGCTCCGAGCGCGGTTTCGGTCCGCCGCAGTACCAGATCTCCTCGACGGGTCCCGACCACAACAAGGAGTTCACCGCGATCGCGGTGGTCGCGGGGGAGAACCTCGGCGAGGGCGTGGGCCGCACCAAGAAGGAGGCCGAGCAGCAGGCCGCCGCCCACGCGTGGAAGGCGCTGACCGAACGCGGCGCCGATGCCGAGGCCGAGGCGTCGTCGGAATCGGCGTCCTGATCGCACTGGTAGATGCCTGAACTCCCCGAGGTCGAGACCGTCCGAATGGGTCTCGAGAAACATCTCCACGGGCGCGCAGTGGCCTCTGTGGAGGTCCTCCACCCGCGGGCCGTGCGCCGCCACATCGGCGGCGAACCGGACCTGATCGGGCGGCTGACCGGCAAGCACGCGACCGGTGTGCGTCGTCGCGGCAAGTACATGTGGATCGACGTCGCCGACGCCGCGGACCGTGCTGCTCTGGTGGTGCACCTCGGCATGAGCGGCCAGATGCTCATCGCCCGTGAGGGCGCCCCCGACCACACCCACCTGCGCATCCGCGCCGCTCTCGACGACGGCAACGAACTGCGCTTCGTCGACCAGCGCACCTTCGGGGGATGGCATCTCGACGACTACGTGGTCGACGACCACGGCGTCGATGTGCCCGTGTCGGTCGCGCACATCGCGCCGGATCCCTTCGACCCGGTCTTCGACGCCGTGGTGGTCGTGGACCGCATGCGCGCCAAGCACTCCGAGATCAAACGCGTCCTGCTCGATCAGACGGTCATCTCCGGTGTCGGCAACATCTACGCCGACGAAGCGCTGTGGCGGGCGCGATTGCGCGGGACCCGGGTCGCGGAGTCGATCAGCCGAAAGAAGTTGCGGGAACTGATCGATGCCGCCACCGCGGTCATGTCCGAGGCGGTCGAGGTCGGCGGGACGTCCTTCGACTCGTTGTACGTCAATGTCAACGGACAATCTGGCTACTTCGAGCGCTCACTGAACGCCTATGGGCGCGAAGGGCTTCCGTGTAAGAGGTGCGGGACGATCATGCGCCGGGAGTCGTTCATGAACCGCAGCTCGTACTTCTGCCCGAAGTGTCAGCGCCGCTCGGGTCGATAGGGAAGGCGTGGCGTCTCGGGCCTGCACCCTGCGGCGCCGCCCCGCGGACGGCCGCTGACAGGCGCCGACGCCGCGCGGGAAGTCGTCCACACGACGCGGGCGCAGGTGTCTCGGGAATGTCTGCCCGGCCGGGGACCTTACTATTGTCCGCGGCGTCCGAGCCGCCCCGCCTTCTGAGAGGACTCGCCTGAGCATGACCACCGAGCAGAACACGCCAGCCGCCGAGCCGGCGCACACCGAGCTGTGGGTCGAGCGGACCGGAACCCGCCGCTACACCGGGCACAGTTCGCGCGGCGCCGAGGTGCTCATCGGGTCGCAGGACGTCGACGGCGTCTTCACCCCGGGTGAGCTGTTGAAGATCGCGCTCGCCGCCTGCACCGGCATGGCGTCGGACCGCCCGCTCTCGCGCCGCCTCGGCGACGACTACGACGCCACCATCCGCGTCAGCGGCGACGCCGACCGCGAGAACGAGGTGTACCCGCGCCTCGAGGAGATCCTCGAACTCGACCTCTCCGAGCTCGACGCCGACGCCGCCGATCGGCTCCTCGTCGTCGTGCGGCGCGCCATCGACGCCGTCTGCACCGTCGGGCGCACCATCAAGGCCGGCGCCGAGGTCGACCTGAAGATCACCACGGAATAGCGAGCCGCCATGAGCACCGACAACACTCCGGGCGCCGGCAACACCGAGCAGGTCAGGCTGTCGGCATTTGTCCACGGCCACGTCCAGGGCGTCGGGTTCCGATGGTGGACGCGGTCGCGCGCGCTGGAACTCGGGCTGGTCGGCTCGGCGTCGAATCTGGCCGACGGACGGGTGCACGTGGTGGCCGAGGGCCCGCGTGACAAGGTCCTCGCGCTGCTCGACGCGTTGCGCTCCGGCACGACCCCCGGACGGGTGGATCTGGTCGTCGAGAGCATCGATCCGCCGCGGGGAGGCCTCGTCGGCTTCGTGGAGCGGTGAGTGTCACCCGGATCGCATCGCGATGGTGAGTAGTCTGTACCGTCGTGCACCTCAAAAGCCTGACCCTGAAGGGCTTCAAGTCGTTCGCCTCGGCGACGACCCTGCGCTTCGAGCCGGGTATCACGTGCGTCGTCGGCCCCAACGGCTCCGGTAAGTCCAACGTCGTCGACGCCCTGACCTGGGTCATGGGCGAGCAGGGCGCCAAGGCGCTGCGCGGCGGCAAGATGCAGGACGTCATCTTCGCGGGCACCTCGGGCCGCCCGCCGCTCGGCCGTGCCGAGGTCACGCTGACCATAGACAACTCCGACGGCGCGCTGCCCATCGAGTACTCCGAGGTCTCGATCACCCGGCGCATGTTCCGCGACGGCGCCGGCGAGTACGAGATCAACGGCAACTCGTGCCGCCTGATGGACGTGCAGGAACTCCTGAGCGACTCCGGCATCGGACGCGAGATGCATGTCATCGTGGGACAGGGGCGCCTGTCGGCGATCCTCGAGTCCCGTCCCGAGGACCGGCGCGCGTTCATCGAGGAGGCCGCGGGCGTCCTCAAGCACCGCAAGCGCAAGGAGAAGGCACTCCGCAAGCTCGACGCGATGCAGGCCAACCTCGCGCGCCTGACCGACCTGACCGCCGAGCTCCGGCGCCAGCTCAAGCCATTGGGCCGCCAGGCCGAGGTGGCGCGCCGTGCGCAGCATGTCCAGGCCGAATTGCGCGATGCCCGGCTGCGTCTGGCCGCCGACGACCTGGTCACCCGGCGGGCGGAGATGGCCGAGCACGCCGCGGTCGAGGAGGAGGTGCGGCGCCGGCAGGACGAGGTCGCCACCGAGCTCGACCGGGCCAACGCCGAACTCGCCGAACACGAGCAGCAGCTGGCGGAGATCACGCCGGCCGCGGCGGCGGCCGGGCGTGCCTGGTTCCGCCTGTCGGCCCTCGCCGAACGCGTCGACGCCACGCGGCGCGTCGCCGCCGAACGCAGCCGCTACCTCAGCGAGGCGACCACCGAGACGACCGGCCCCGACCCGGAGGAGCTCGAGGCGCAGGCGCTCGAGGCGGCCGAGCTCGAGGCCGAGCTGACCGAGGCCGTCGAGATCGCGGCCGAACAGCTCGAGACCGCCCGCGAGGAGCTGCGCGAACGCGAGGCGATCGCCGAGGAGGCCGAGGCCGCCCATCTCGCCGCGGTCCGGGCCATCGCCGACCGGCGGGAGGGACTCGCCCGGCTCGAGGGGCAGGTCGACAACCTGAGGACCAAGGCCGAGTCGGCCGACGCCGAGGAACAGCGGCTCACCGACGCGATCGCCGATGCCACCGAGCGTGCCGAAGCGGCTATCGCACAACAGGATTCGGCCGCAGGCGAACTTGCCCAACTGGAGGCCTCCGAACAGGCCCTCGACGAACACCACGAACGTTGCGTCGCCGCGCTGAATCTCTCCAACGAGCGCGTCGCGACGCTGCAGGCGCAGCACCGCGAGGCCGAACAGGCCATCGCATCCCTGTCCGCGCGGGTCGAGGCGCTCTCGATGAACCTCGAGCGCAACGACGGCGGGGCATGGCTGCTGGACAACGCGCCCGACGGGCTGCTCGGTCCCATGTCGGAACTGGTCACCGTGGAGCCCGGTTTCGAGACCGCGATCGCCGGGGCGCTCGGCCCGGCGGTCGACGGCATCGTGACCGTCGACGGGATCGCCGCGGTCCGCGCCCTCGAGGCGCTCAAGGCCGGCGACGGGGGACGGGCCGCGCTGATCTGCGGCGGGCTCGACGGCGCGGCCGCGCGCGAGCGCGAGGTGCCACTGCCCGAGGGAGCCCGGTGGGCCTCGTCGGTGGTCCGCTGCGGGCCGGAGATCCGCGGCGCGATCGACACCGTCCTGGCCGACACGATCATCGTCGACGACCCGGCGCAGGGTCTCGAACTCGCCCGCCGCCTCGGTGTCCGGGCCGTGACACCCGCCGGCGACCGCATCGGTCCGGCGTCGATCGAGGGCGGTTCCTCGCGTCGACCGTCGACGCTGGAGGTCCAGTCGGCCATCGACGCCGCCACCGAGGAGCTCGCCGCCACCCGGCGCCGCGTCGAAGAACTCGAGGCAGCGCTCGACGGCGCCCTGACCGAACAGCGTGAGCGCCGCGAGGCCGCAGAGGAGGCGCTGGCCGCGCTGCACGAGTCGGACGCGAGCGTCGGCGCCGCCTACGAGCAGATGGCGCGGCTCGGGCAGGAGATCCGCACCGCCCGCGCCGAGGCGGACAAGTACACCCGGCAGCGCAGCTTCCTGGAGAAGGGCCGCGAGGAGACCCTGCAGAAGCTCCACGAGCTCGAGGAACGCCTGCGCCTCGCCCGGGACGAGACCGAGGTCGGCCCCGAGGTCGACACCGACGACTCGGCACGGGCCGAGGCCGCGGCCGCGGTCGGCATCGCCCGCGGCGCGGAGATGGAGGCGCGGCTCGCCCTCCGCACCGCGGAGGAACGGCTCGCGTCGGTGCGCGGCAAGGCCGACTCGCTGCGCAGCGCCGCCCAGCGCGAACGCGAGGCACGTGAACGCGCCCGGCGCGAGGACGAGATCCGGCGCCAGGCCGCGGGTGTGGCCGCCGCCGTCGAGCGCGAAGGCGCGCAGGTCGCCGAGCGACTCGCCGCCGCCGTCGCCACAGCCCAGGCCGGGCGCGACGAGCTCGAGGAGATAAAGCAGGCGCGGTCGGCGACGCTCGACGAGCTGCGGCTGCGGGCGGGGGAGCTCTCCACCACCCTCAACTCGCTGCGCGACGCCGTGCACCGCGACGAGGTGGCCCGCGCCCAGGTGGCGTTGCGGATCGAACAGCTCGAGGAACAGATCGTCGAGACCTTCGGCATGGCGCCCGACGAGCTGATCGCCGAGTACGGCCCGGATGTGCCGATGCCGCCGTCGGCGCTCGAGATGCAGGAGTACGAGGAGGCCAAGGCGCGCGGTGAGCAGGTCGTCGCGCCGGCTCCGATGCCCTACGACCGCGCCACCCAGGAGGCCCGCGCCAAGAAGGCGCAGAAGGACCTCAACACCCTGGGCAAGGTGAACCCCCTCGCGCTCGAGGAGTTCGCCGCGCTCGAGGAACGCTACAACTTCCTGTCCTCGCAGCTCGAGGACGTCAAGGCCGCCCGCAAGGACCTCCTCGACGTCGTCGACGACGTCGACGCCCGCATCCTGCAGGTCTTCACCGAGGCCTACGCCGACGTCGAGCGGGAATTCGCCCAGGTCTTCCAGACGCTGTTCCCCGGCGGCGAGGGACGCCTCGTCCTCACCGACCCCGACGACATGCTCACCACCGGCATCGAGGTGGAGGCCCGCCCGCCGGGTAAGAAGGTGAAGAGGCTCTCGCTGCTGTCCGGCGGCGAGAAGTCGCTGACCGCGGTCGCGATGCTCGTCGCCATTTTCCGCGCCCGTCCGTCGCCGTTCTACGTCATGGACGAGGTGGAGGCCGCGCTCGACGACACCAACCTGCGGCGTCTCATCAAACTGTTCGAACAGCTGCGGGAGAAATCGCAGCTCATCGTGATCACCCACCAGAAGCCCACCATGGAGATCGCCGACGCCCTCTACGGCGTCAGCATGCGCGGTGACGGCATCACCACGGTCATCTCGCAGCGCATGCGCGGTGTGAACATGCCCGTGGCCCAACAGGAGGACACCAGCCAGTGAACACCGGAATCATCATCGGCATAGTCGTCGCGGTACTCGTCGTGGCGGCGCTGATCGCGCTCGGACTGGTGCTGTCGCGTCGGCGTCGCATCTCGCTCACCGACAAGCCCGAACAGACGCAGATCGTCGACGGCACGACCCGGCAGGTCGACAGATCCGGTGGGTACAAGGCCGGGTCGGGCTTCACGTTCAGCCGAAGCGATTCGGATACCGCGCTGGCCGAACCCCCGAAGCCCGCGCCGAGACCGGCCCCGAAGCCCGAGGCCCCGATCCAGAAGCCGGTCCAGCCGGTGCAGGAGCGCACCGACGTCGACGGCCAGCCCGGTGTCGGCGACGACGCCGCGGTCCCGCGCGATTCCGTGCGCCGTCCCATCCAGGACATCGCGCTGCCCGACGTGACCGAGGAGAAGGCCGCCGAGCCCGAGGCGGAACGGCCGGAGGTCACCGAGCCCGAACCGGAGGTCGCCGAGAAGACCGCCGAGGAGACGGCCGCGGGGGAGACGATCACAGACGAGGAGACCGCGACCGCGCCCGAGGCGCCTGCGGCCCCGGCTGAGCCCGAGACCTCGGCCGTCGAGCCCGAGGCCCCTGCCGAGGAAGCCGTCACCGTTCCCGACGACGCCTCCGCGGCCACCGCCGCGCCGCCGCGTGAGGAGATCGCGCCCACCGCCGGTCGCCTCGGCCGTCTGCGCGGTCGCCTGGCCCGTTCCCAGGGCGCGATCGGCAAGAGCGTCCTGGGTCTGCTCGGCGCCGGCGACCTCGACGAGGAGAGCTGGGAGGAGATCGAGGACACGCTGCTGATGGCCGACCTCGGCACGGCAACCACCATGACCGTCGTCGAGCGGTTGCGCACCGAACTCGCGGCCAACCCGGTGCGTAGCGCCGAGGAGGCCCGCGCGCTTCTCAAGCGGGTGCTCGTCGAGGAGCTCGACCCCACGCTGGACCGGTCGATCAAGGCGCTGCCGCATGCGGGGCGCCCCGCCGTCGTGCTCGTGGTCGGTGTGAACGGCACCGGCAAGACCACCACCACCGGCAAGCTGGCCCGTGTTCTCGTCGCCGACGGCCGTCGGGTGCTCCTCGGGGCCGCGGACACCTTCCGTGCGGCGGCCGCCGACCAGCTGCAGACCTGGGGCGAACGCGTGGGCGCCGAGATCGTCCGCGGCAAGGAACAGGCCGACCCGGCCGCAGTGGCCTTCGACGCCGTCGACCGCGGCATCGCCACCGGGGTCGACGTGGTCATGATCGACACCGCCGGCCGCCTGCACACCAAGACCGGCCTCATGGACGAGCTCGGCAAGGTCAAGCGCGTCGTGGAGAAGAAGGCCCCCGTCGACGAGGTCCTGCTCGTGCTCGACGCCACGATCGGCCAGAACGGCCTCGCGCAGGCCCGTGTGTTCGCCGAGGTCGTCGACATCACCGGCGTGGTGCTGACCAAACTGGACGGCACCGCCAAGGGCGGCATCGTGTTCCACGTGCAGAAAGAACTCGGCGTTCCCGTCAAGCTCGTGGGCCTGGGCGAGGGCGCCGACGATCTGGCGCCGTTCGAGCCCGAGGCGTTCGTCGACGCCCTGCTGTGATCCCCGCCGTGTGAACTCGGCCCAGTGCGCCCGGCTCCGTTCGCGAGCCGGGCGCACGCGTGTCTGCACCCGCCCGATCGCTCCCGAGCACGCGTGCGATCCGAGGCCACGAAGGAACATTCGGTCGGTGAAACGCTGAGACCCGCCTCAGAGACCTCCTGGTGATTTACGTCCGTGAAATATAAATCGCCAATCGGGTTACGCGTCCGAAACGTGAAGGCACCACTGCTGAAACCGAGTGCCGACAGTCTCTTTGAAGGCGCCGAGCCGTCGGCGCATCCTGAGGAGGTTTCTACAGTGGTTTTGGCGCTGCCAGAAGATGCGTTCGGCGCATTCGACACCGGCGACACCGCGTGGATCATCACCAGCGCGGCGCTGGTCCTGTTGATGACACCCGGACTCGCGTTCTTCTACGGCGGACTCGCACGAGGCAAGTCCGTCCTCAACATGATGATGATGTCGTTCATCTCGCTGGCCACCGTCAGCGTGGTGTATGTCCTCTGGGGCTTCTCGATGGCATTCGGGAACGGCATCACCGGTGACGACGACATCGCCGGGTTGTTCTCGAACCCCTTCTCGCTCTTCGGCTCCGGCCAGCTGGCCGACACCATTCCCGGCCCGGACGGGACCGAGCTGGTCGTGACCGGCGGCAACTCCATCCCGTCGTTCGTCTTCATGGGCTTCCAGCTGACCTTCGCGGTCATCACCGTCGCACTCATCTCGGGTGCGCTGGCCGAGCGCGTGAAGTTCGCCACCTGGACCGTCTTCACCGTCCTGTGGGCGACCATCGTGTACTTCCCGCTCTCCCACATGGTGTGGGGCGGCGGCATCATGTCGGGCGCCGAGAAGGGCTTCGCGTCGTGGATGTTCGGCAGCACCGACGGTGAGGCCAACGTCGCGCCGATCGACTTCGCCGGTGGCACCGTGGTCCACATCAACGCCGGTATGGCCGCTCTGGTCCTGGCCCTGATCGTCGGCAAGCGCGTCGGCTTCGGACGCACCGCCTACCGTCCGCACAACATCCCGTTCGTCATGCTGGGCGCCGCCCTCCTGTGGTTCGGCTGGTTCGGCTTCAACGCCGGCTCGGAGCTGGCCGCCGACGCCGCGACCGGTCTGGTCTGGGTGAACACCACCGCCGCCACCGCCGCCGCGATCATCGGCTGGCTCGCAGTCGAACTCATCCGCGACAAGCACGCCACCAGCGTCGGCGCCGCATCGGGCATCGTGGCCGGTCTGGTCGCCATCACCCCCGCCTGTGGCAACCTGACCCCGGTCGGCTCGCTCATCCTGGGTGTCGTCGCGGGTGCGCTCGCGGCCCTGGCCATCGGCCTGAAGACCAAATTCGGCTACGACGACTCGCTCGACGTCGTCGGCGTCCACCTGGTCGCCGGCCTGTGGGGCACCGTCGGCGTCGGCCTGCTCGCCGTCGACACCGGCCTCTTCTGGGGCGGCGACTACAAGCAGCTCGTCGTCCAGGTCGTGATCGCGCTGTTCGCCCTCGTGTTCACCGGCGTGCTGACCGCGATCATCGCCCTGGTGCTCAAGCCTCTCGGCTGGCGTGTCAGCGACGAGGACGAGAAGAGCGGCATCGACGAGGCGGAACACGCCGAGACCGCCTACGAACTGGCATGACGCTCCAGACAATCGCTACTACGCTGACACCCGTGGAGAGGGATAACTAATGAAGCTGATCACTGCAATCGTCAAGCCGTTCACGCTCGAGGACGTGAAGGCCGGCCTGGAGCAGGCGGGAATCCTCGGCATGACCGTCAGCGAGGTCCAGGGCTACGGACGCCAGAAGGGCCACACCGAGGTCTACCGCGGCGCCGAGTACTCGGTGGACTTCGTGCCCAAGGTCCGGGTCGAGGTCGTCGTCGACGACGCAGCCGTGGACAAGGTCGTCGACGTCATCGTCGAGGCCGCCCGCACCGGCAAGATCGGTGATGGCAAGGTCTGGGTCTCGCCGGTCGAGTCGGTCGTGCGAGTCCGCACCGGTGAGCGTGGTGGCGACGCTCTGTAAGTGAGCTCGTGCCCTTTCTGAACACCCGAAGGCGGCCCCGCGTCCGACGACCCGTCGGCGCGGGGCCGCACCGTTCACACCCGGTTTCTCCGGCGCACGCGCCGGAAGACCGCCCGAGACCAGGAGACTCCCGTAGCCGCAACCGATCTCGCCAAGACCCGCCGGCAGCTGACCGAGTCGAGCCGGAACGGGAAACTCGACGCACCGGCACTCCGCCAGGTGCTCGTCGACCTGCACGAGTTCTGGCTGACCAGCAAGGGCGCCGAACTCGGCATCAAACCGAACAGTGGATTCGCCATCGTCGCCGTCGGCGGCCTGGGACGCGGTGAGCTGCTGCCGTATTCCGACCTCGACCTGATCCTGCTGCACGACGACATGCCCGCCGAGCGGGTCTCCGAGGTCGCCGACGGCCTCTGGTACCCGTTGTGGGACGCCAATATCCCGCTCGATCACAGCGTGCGGACCGTGCCGCAGGCGCTGCAGGTCGCCGCCGAGGACGTCACCGCCGCGCTCGGGCTCCTCGAGGCCCGTCACATCGCCGGCGACGAGGATCTGTCCTCCCTGCTCATCGGCGGGGTCCGTCAGCAGTGGCGCAACGACATCCGCAACCGCTTCTCCGACGTCGTCGCGCACGCCCAGGACCGGTGGCGTCGCGCCGGCGACATCGCGCATCGTGCCGAACCCGACCTGAAGAACGGCCGGGGCGGACTCCGCGACGTCCAGCTCCTCAACGCGCTCGCCATCGCCCAGCTCACCCACGGGATGGGCGGGCTGCGACCGGATTCGCCCGGAGCGAGGCCGCAGGCCGCCTACACCCGGCTGCTCGACATCCGGACCGAGCTGCACCGCATCGCCGGGCGCCCGCGCGAGCAGGTGCGGGCGCAGGACGCCGACGAGATCGGCGCCGCGCTGCGGATCGGGGACCGCTTCGACCTCGCGCGGGTCATCAGCGACTCCGCCCGCACCATCAGCTATTCCATCGACGTCGGCCTGCGCACGGCGGGTAACGCGCTGCCGCGCCGCGGCCTGGCCAAGCTCCGCCGGTCGCCGTTGCGCCGTCCGCTGGACGAGGGAGTCGTCGAGCACAGCGGCGAGATCGTGTTGGCGCGCAACGCGATTCCCAGCAAAGATCCCGGTCTGATCCTTCGCGTCGCGGCCGCGTCGGCCCGGACCGGCCTGCCGATCAGCGCCTCCACGCTGAGCCGCCTAGCCGACTACGCACCCGAACTCCGGGAGCCGTGGCCCGCCGAGGCGCTCAGCGACCTGCTGGTCCTGCTCAGCTCCGGCCACCACATGGTCGATCCGATCGAGGCACTCGACCGCACCGGTCTGTGGGGCCGGCTCCTGCCGGAATGGGGCGCGGTCCGCGACCTGCCGCCGCGCGACGCGATCCACACCTGGACGGTGGACCGCCACCTGGTGGAGACCGCCGCCTACGCGAGTTCGATGACGACGCGGGTGTCGCGCCCGGACCTGCTCGTGCTCGGTGCGCTCATCCACGACCTCGGCAAGGGGCGCGGCGCAGACCACAGCGTCGTCGGCGCGGAACTCGCGGTCCAGGTCGGCAACAGGTTCGGGCTGTGGCCGCAGGACGTGCAGATCCTGTCGGACATGGTCCGCCACCATCTGCTGCTGCCGCAGGTGGCGACCCGCCGGGATCTCGACGATCCGGCGACCGCCGAGTACGTGGCCACCACACTCGGTCACAACCGGGTCCTGCTCGAACTGCTCGCGGCACTCGCCGAGGCCGACTCCCTCGCGACCGGCCCGGGGGTGTGGGGGGAGTGGAAGGCCTCGCTGATCGGCGAGCTCGTGCGGCGGTCGATGCGCCACATCGAGGGCGCGCCGCTCGAGGCGCCCGAACCGCTGACGCCCGAGCAGCTCGCGGTCGCGGCCGAGGCGGAGTACGCGGTGCGTCTCGTCCGCGCCGACGGTCAGCACACCTACGACGTGACGATGGTCGCGCCCGATCAATCGGGTCTGCTGTCGAAGATGGCGGGCATCCTCGCACTCGGCGGGCTGCGCTCGCACAAGGCGACCGCGCAGAGCCACGAGGGCAAGGCGATCAACTCGTTCGTCGTGGTGCCGGTGTTCGGCAGTCCGCCCGACGCAGGCCTGCTCCGTCAGCAGCTCATCGCCGCGGTCAACGGCAAGCTCGACGTGCTCGGACGCCTCGACACGCGGGAGAAGGAGTCGCCGATCCCGACCATCGCGACCGTGGCCACCCAGCCGGGTGCGGCGGTTGCGCTCGGTGCCAGCGCGGGCAGCACCGATCCCGATGTCGACGGGGCGGGCCACCCGAAGACTGCGGTGCCGGCGCTGTTCGCCGTCGCACCGCCGCGGGTGACGTGGCTCGACGCCCCGGGCTCCGGCGATCCCGGCGACCGGGAGGCCCTGCTCGAGGTGCGTTCCGACGACCGGGTCGGCTTGTTGAGCCGGGTCGCCGCGGTGCTCGAACGCCACGGCGCCGACATCCGATGGGCCAAGGTGTCCACGCTCGGCGCGACGGTCGTCGACATCTTCAGCCTCCGCCTGGCCGAGGACACCGACGAGGCGCGCACGACCATCGCCGAGGCGATCGTCGCCGTGTGCCCGCCGCCGCAGCCCAAGCGCGACCCCGACGGTGACGGCTCGTCGCCCGGCGGTGCGACCTCCAGGTCCGGGGTGCCGATCTCCTGAGTGTGAGGTCACCGGAACCACATGGAAGTATGGGAACCATGTTCGATTCCCTCTCCGACCGGTTGACCGGTGCCCTGAAGGACCTCCGCGGCAAGGGGCGGCTCTCCGACGCCGACATCGACCGCACCTGCCGGGAGATCCGGCTCGCCCTCCTCGAGGCGGACGTCTCCCTGCCGGTCGTGCGTGCCTTCATCTCCCGGATCAAGGAGCGTGCGAAGGGACAGGAGGTCTCGGCGGCGCTCAACCCCGCCCAGACCGTCGTCAAGATCGTCAACGAGGAGCTCATCGGCATCCTCGGCGGGGAGACCCGGCGGATCCAGTTCGCCAAGAACCCGCCGACGATCATCATGCTCGCCGGTCTGCAGGGCGCCGGTAAGACCACCCTCGCCGGCAAGCTCGGCCACTGGCTGAAGAAGCAGGGGCACACCCCGCTGCTCGTCGCCTGTGACCTGCAGCGCCCGGGCGCCGTCCAGCAGTTGCAGATCGTCGGCGAGCGCGCCGAGGTTCCGGTGTTCGCGCCCCACCCGGGAACGGGCGTCGGCGGCGAGGGAGAACTCGGCGTCACCGCCGGCGATCCGGTGTCGGTGGCGAAGGCCGGCGTCGAGGAGGCGAAGGCCAAGCTCTACGACGTCGTCATCATCGACACCGCGGGCCGCCTGGGCATCGACGCGGAGCTGATGAAGCAGGCCTCCGACATCCGCGACGCCACGCAGCCCGACGAGGTGCTGTTCGTCGTCGACGCGATGATCGGTCAGGACGCGGTGACCACCGCCGAGGCCTTCGCCGAGGGCGTGGACTTCACCGGCGTCGTGCTGACCAAGCTCGACGGCGACGCCCGCGGCGGCGCGGCGCTGTCGGTGCGCGAGGTCACCGGCCGGCCGATCATGTTCGCGTCGTCGGGTGAGAAGCTCGACGACTTCGACGTCTTCCACCCCGACCGCATGGCCAGCCGCATCCTCGGCATGGGCGACGTGCTCAGCCTCATCGAGCAGGCCGAGCAGCATTGGGACGCCCAGCAGGCCGAGGCCGCCGCGACCAAGATCACCCAGGGCGAGCTGACCCTCGAGGACTTCCTCGAGCAGATGCTGATGATCCGCAAGATGGGGCCCATCGGCAACATCCTCGGCATGCTGCCGGGCGCCGGCCAGATGAAGGACGTGCTGTCCCAGGTCGACGACAAGCAGCTCGACCGGGTGCAGGCGATCATCCGCGGCATGACGCCGGAGGAGCGGGCGAATCCGAAGATCATCAACGCCTCCCGCCGACTGCGTATCGCCAACGGCTCGGGTGTGACCGTCAGCGAGGTCAACCAGCTCGTCGACCGCTTCTTCGAGGCCCGCAAGATGATGGCCGCGATGTCGGGCCGCATGGGCATGGGCGGAGTGAACCGCAAGTCGAAGAACAAGAAGGGCAAGAAGGGCAAGAAGGGCAAGGGCCGCGGACCCACGCCGCCGAAGATGCGCGGCGGCTTCCCCGGGATGCCCGGCATGCCCGGGATGCCCGGCGGGTTCCCGGACCTGTCGAACATGCCGCCCGGACTCGACGAGCTGCCCCCGGGCCTCGAGGGCATCGACATCTCGCAGTTCCAACAGCCCACCAGGAAGAAGAAGTAACCCATGGGCACCGGCGCGCGTCACTATCGGGGCAACGATCCGTTGACCGGTGAACCGGTCGAGTTCTGGGTGAGCGGTGAGACCATCTCCACCACACCGGTTCCGGGAGCCGAGACCGCGGTCGACGGCGGCTGGATCCTGCCGGGCCTCGTCGACGCCCACAACCACGTGGGCATCGCGCCCGGGCTCGGCGTCGACATCGAGCAGGCCCGCGGATACGCCTACGCCGACGCCCGCGCCGGGACGCTGCTCATCCGCGAGGTCGGGTCCCCGCTGGACACCCACCCGCTCGACGACGACCCGCTGTGCCCGCGGTTCATCCGCGCCGGCAAGCACATCGCGCGCCCCAAGCGGTACCTGCGCGACTACGGCGTCGACCTCGACGACCCCGACGAGCTCGCCGCCGAGGTGGCGCGCCAAGCGCAGGCCGGCGACGGCTGGGTGAAGCTGGTCGGGGACTGGATCGACCGTGAGGTGGGCGACCTGGCGCCGCTGTGGAGTCGCGACCAGCTCGCGGCCGCGGTCGAGGTCGCGCACGCGCACGGCGCCCGGATCACCGCGCATGTCTTCGGCACCGACGCCCTCGTCGACCTGATCGACGTGGGCGTGGACTGCATCGAACACGGCACCGGACTCACCGGCGATCTCATCGACGAGATGGTGGAGCGTTCGATCGCCTTGGTGCCCACGATCATCCAGGTGGACAACTTCCCGGGGATCGCCGACGGCGCGGGCCGGTTCCCGACCTACGCCGCCCACATGCGCAAGCTGTACGCCGACGCGCCGGCGGTGTTCGACGCCGCGCGCGAGGCCGGCGTGGCGATCTTCGCCGGCACCGACGCGGGCGGGTTCGTCGAGCACGGTCGCATCGTCGACGAGATCGAGAAGCTCTCGGCTGTCGGACTCGGCAACGCGGGCGCCATCGCGGCCGCGAGCACCGAGCCGCGGCGGTGGCTCGGCGCGGGCCTCCTCGACGACGGCGATCGCGCGGATTTCGTTGTGTACGAGGAGAATCCGGTTGACGACCTCGGTGTGCTGCGTCACCCCTCGACCGTGGTGTCATCGGGCCGACATCTGTTGTGAGGAACGCCACAAGCGGTTCGCTGGTTGCGTTTCCTACTCGCGCGTAAGGTAGCAACCGCGTTGCAACGGTCCGTGAGGGGACGGACCGAAGAGTTCCGCGCTGACCCTGCCGAATCCAGGGGGCCGTCGAGGGGGATCGACGGGGGATACGGTCGGGAGTCGCGCCTGCGCCCGGGGGCCGAATTCGTTCGGGGGGCGTGAGAGACGAGCGACGTACGGCATGTGGTTGTTCTCGCGGGGTGGACAACCACATGCCGTTTCTTTTTCACCGGTTTCCGTCGGCCCGTCCGGGTCCGGATGCCGGATTTCATCCCGGGCCGTCCGGTCTGGCAGAATGGTCTGTCGGTTCGTCGGATCCGGTCACGGCCGCCCGACGGTCACACCGAAACAGATCGCAAAACCGGGTCCACCAGTCCGGGTGGACCGCAGAATTGCGCAGTGACCACACGAAAGTAGTGACATGGCTGTCAAGATCAAGCTCACGCGGCTCGGCAAGATCCGCAACCCGCAGTACCGCATCGTCGTCGCCGACGCTCGGACCCGCCGCAACGGCCGGGTGATCGAGACCATCGGCAAGTACCACCCCAAGGAAGAGCCGAGCTTGATCGAGGTCGACTCCGAGCGCGTGCAGTACTGGCTCGGCGTCGGTGCGCAGCCGACCGAGCCCGTCGCGGCCATCCTGAAGATCACCGGTGACTGGCAGAAGTTCAAGGGCCTGCCGGGCGCCGAGGGCACCCTGAAGAAGGCCGAGCCCAAGCCGTCCAAGCTGGACCTGTTCAACGCCGCGCTCGCCGCCGCCGAGAACGAGCCGGTCACCGAGGCCGTCACCCCGAAGAAGAAGGCCGCCAAGAAGGACGAGGCCCCGGCCGAGGAAGCCGCTGCCGAGGCTCCGGCCGAGGCCGCCGCAGAGGGTGACGCGTGAGCGCTGTCGTCGCCGACGCGGTCGAGCACCTGGTCCGCGGGATCGTCTCCAACCCGGATGACGTCCGGGTCGACCTCGTCACCGGTCGTCGCGGCCGGCTCGTCGAGGTCCACGTGAGCCCCGAAGACCTGGGCAAGGTCATCGGCCGCAACGGCCGGACCGCGACCGCACTGCGGACCCTCGTCGCCGGCATCGGCGGACGCGGCATGCGCGTCGACATCGTCGACACCGACCGCTGATCCGAACAGCACGGGACGCCTCCATCGTGGATCTCGTCGTCGGGCGTGTGGTCAAGTCACACGGCATTCGTGGCGAAGTCGTCGTCGACATCCGTACCGATGAGCCCGAACTGCGCTTCGCGCGCGGTTCGGTCCTGCGCGGCCGTCTGCCGCGCGGGGGCGGGGAACGTGAATTCACCGTGACAGCCGCCCGGGAACATTCCGGGCGGCTGTTGGTGTCTCTCGCCGAGGTCTCCGATCGCGACTCGGCCGACGCGTTGCGCGGAACGCTGTTCCTCATCGACTCCTCGGAGGTCGAGCCCTCCGACGATCCGGACGAGTTCTACGACCACGAACTCGAAGGGGTGCCCGTTCAACTCACCGACGGCACCGGGGTCGGGGTCGTCGAGTCGGTCCTGCACCTGCCCGCGAGCGAGCTGCTCTCCGTGCGGACGACCGACGACCGGGAGGTGCTCGTGCCGTTCGTGAAGGAGATCGTGCCGACGGTGACGCGTGAGCTCATCGTCATCGACCCGCCGGAAGGGCTGCTCGATCCCGAGTCGGCCGACTCGGACAGATGAGGATCGGACGATGAGGATCGACGTCGTCACGATCTTCCCGGAATATCTCACCCCGCTGCGGGTCGCCCTGCTGGGGAAGGCGATCGACGCCGGCAAGATCAGCGTCGACGTCCACGACCTGCGCGACTGGACCCACGACGTCCATCGCAGCGTCGACGACTCGCCGTACGGCGGCGGCCCCGGCATGGTCATGAAGCCCGAGGTGTGGGGTCCCTGCCTGGACGACGTGTGCCCCGACGACGCGCTGCTCGTCGTGCCCACGCCGGCGGGCGTGCCGTTCACCCAGTCCACCGCTCAACGGTGGAGCACCGAGAAGCACCTCGTCTTCGCCTGCGGCCGGTACGAGGGCATCGACCAGCGGGTCTTCGACGACGCGGCGCGCCGGGTGCGCGTCGAAGAGGTCTCGCTCGGTGACTTCGTCCTCATCGGCGGCGAGGTCGCGGCGATGGCGATGATCGAGGCCACCGTCCGTCTCATCGACGGCGTGCTCGGCAATCCCCGGTCGCACCAGGAGGATTCGTTCTCCGACGGTCTGCTCGAAGGGCCGAGCTACACCCGCCCGGTGAGTTGGCGGGGACTCGACGTCCCGCCGGTGCTGCTCTCCGGCGATCACGCGAAGGTCGCGCAGTGGCGCCACGAGCAGGCGCTCGCGCGGACCCGCGAACGTCGGCCCGATCTGCTCGCCGGCACCCCTCACGATCCCGCGGCGGATGTGAATCCCGACGACTGCGGGGAGCCGGATCCCCGCTAGGATCTCCGGGAACCCACGGCCGGGGTGCCGGCCGGAGAACGTCCAGGGGGATGGCATGCAGGGCTATTCGGCGATGGTCGAGGAACTCGACCGCCAACGCGCCGAACTCACGCGCATCCGCGCCGCCCTGTCGGATCTGACGTCCCGCGCCACCAGTCACGACCGGCTGGTCGCGGTGACCGTCAACGCCCGCGGACTCGCCGTCGACATCTCCATCGAACCCGCGGCGCTGCGGCGCTACCGGGCCGAGCAGCTGTCGGAGCTGCTGACCACCCTCGTCGCCGAGGCCGATCGTGCCCTGGATGCGCGTCGGGCCGAGTTGCTCGCGGCGGCAGAAGTCTCCGAACCCGACTACCGCGACGTCCGATGACCGACTCCGATCCGTCGCACCGGGAAGACGCCAACGGGCGCCTGGCAGTCGACCCCATGGCCGCGACGGATCTCTCGACCCGGCTCGCCAAGGCCGAGACCCGGCTCCAGACAGTGCATTCCGAGCTCCTCGAACTGCTCGCCGACGCCGACACCGCGATCGGGGTCGGGGCGGCGGCCTCGGCATTCCGCCAGGGGTTCGGACCCGCCACTCAGGTGACCGACCTCCTGAGGGACCTGACGACGCGTCTCGGTGCGTACCGAGAGGTCGTCACCCGGGGCGTCGATGCCGTCGCCGATGCCGACCACGACGCCGCCGCGATGCTCGGCGACGAGGCCGCGGGGCCGCAAGCGGGGACGTCGCGATGAGTGATGCGCCCGCCGATCCGATCATCGGTGTTCCGGGCCGATCACCCCGGGAGATCGCGGAGGCGCTGGTACCCGGGATCTGGCCGACCGCGGATGTGGACGGCCTGCGCACGTCGGCGCAGCGCGCCCGGGCGCTGGCCGAGTCGGTGGAACGGGTGGCCGACGTGGTGGCCTCGGCGACGTCGAAGTTCGCGGCGTTGGTGGCGGGGGAGTTCGGCGACGGCGTCGTCGCGTCGCTGACCGGTATCACCCGCACCGCACCGGAGTCCCTGCCCGAGGTGGCCGGGAGGCTGCGTGCGCTGGCATCCTCGCTCGACGACTACGCCGACGTGGTCACCGAGGCCCGCCAACAGATGTCGGCCGTCGCCCTCGTCGCCGATCGCGACCGCCTGCGCGCCGAGGTCCTCGCCGAGGCCGGCGACGCCTCGTGGCAGGTGAGTGCGGCCAGTGCCGGCCGGATGGCGTTGACGGCAGCCGGAGACGACCTCGTCGACCGGTCGGCGGAAGCCGGGCAATCGGCAGGCTCCCATGCGCCGCCCGCCGCCACGGCCGGGATGCTGCCGTTCGCCCCGATGACGGGGGCGCTGGGCGCGGCGGGTGCGGCGGCCGCCGGTGCCGCTCTCGGAGTGATCGGGCCAGATGCGGGGGAGTCGGGTGCCGGCGACCTGGCCTGGCTGCGCCGTCGGGCCGATGCCCTGCAGGCGACGGTGCCCGCGCCGATCGCGGGGTGGTTCCGCACCGCGGTCGGGGTGGGCGTCGGTGCTCGCGGGCGACGCCTGGTGGTGGTCGGGACCAACGATCCGCAGCCCTACCAGCGGCCGGGGCTCGAACTCGCCGACGACGAGGCGTTGACCGCCGACGGGCGGGCACCGGAACTCGCCATCGTCGAACACATGAGGAGCTCGGGGATCAAGCCAGTGGCCATCGCGTCTGCGACCCCGATGGAACCGGCGACGGTGGCGGCGCTGCGGGCCGCCGACATCGTCGTGCTGGACCCCGGCAGCCCATGGTGAGTCCTGGTAGGGCGCGATTTCGTCGCGCGGGGGTCCCTCTGGCACAATAGTCGGGTTGCCTGTCGACGACGCCCCTCACCAGGGACGCGACCGACACGGTACACCGACGACTCGGAGCACGAACCGGTCGAAGCCGCACGGCCCGCCAGGTTCCTCTGCTCAACGTTCACGCCAGACAAGGACCCGAACAATGAACACGCTCGATTTCCTCGACAAGAAGTCCCTCCGCGACGACATCCCGGAGTTCGGACCCGGTGACACCCTCGACGTCCACGTCAAGGTCATCGAGGGCAGCAAGGAACGCATCCAGGTGTTCAAGGGTGTCGTGATCCGTCGCCAGGGCGGCGGCGTCCGCGAGACCTTCACCGTTCGCAAGGTCTCCTTCGGCGTCGGCGTTGAGCGCACCTTCCCGGTCCACAGCCCGAACATCGCCAAGATCGACGTCATCACCCGCGGTGACGTCCGTCGCGCCAAGCTGTACTACCTGCGCGATCTGCGTGGCAAGGCCGCGAAGATCAAGGAAAAGCGCTGACCCGTCTACTCTGACGAGGTGGCCGACACTCAACGACCCCGCGAAGATCACGACGCAGACGATCCGGATCCCGGCAACGGCGACCCCGGTGCCGAGAAGCGCCCCTGGCGACTGAGGTCCGACACGGACGACAGTGACCAGAAGAGCTCTCGATCCGGATCGTTCCTGCGCGAAGTCGTGATCATCGTGGGGTGCGTTCTTCTTCTGACCTGGGTGCTGCAGACCTTCATCGGCCGGCAGTACGTCATCCCCTCCGAGTCGATGGAATCGACACTGATCGGGTGCGACGGATGCACCAACGACCGGATCGTCATCGACAAACTGGTCTACCGCTTCGGTGACCCGCAGCCGGGGGACGTGGTGGTCTTCGAGGGCCCCACCGAATCCTGGAACGGCGCCTGGGTCTCGCCGCGGTCGACCAACCCGGTGATGCACAAGGTGCAGGACGTGCTGTCCTGGTTCGGTTTCGCGCCGCCGGACGAGAACGACCTCGTGAAGCGAGTCATCGCGACCGGTGGCCAGACCGTCGAGTGCCACAACGACGAAGGCGTCGGTGTGAAGGTGGACGGCAAGCCGCTGCACGAGCCGTACATCAACATGGAGTTGCAGCGACAGACCTACGCGCTCTTCGGGTCCGCCGGTCCCGAGGGCGAGTTGCCGCCGTGTCTCGGACCCGACTTCGGGCCCATCAAGGTGCCCGAGGGCAACGTGTGGGTGATGGGCGACAACCGTCTCAACTCGCAGGACTCGCGGTACCACGTCGACGACGAGTACCAGGGCACCGTCCCCGTCGGCGACATTCGCGGCAAGGTCCGGACCGTCATCTACCCCTTCTCCCGGATCGGTGGTGTCGGTTCGTACAACCCCCAGCAGTGATGGGATGATGCGGAAACCATGAGCCGGTGGCCACCACGTTCACCCATCCGGCGGGCAGCCGGACTGCGCACCTTCGAGTTCGCCCTGCACCGGCACGGTCTCGGTCCCGTCGCCGGGGTGGACGAGGCGGGTCGTGGGGCCTGCGCCGGGCCGCTCGTGGTCGCGGCCTGTGTGCTCAAACCGACCCAACTCGCCTCGCTCGCCGACCTCGACGACTCGAAGCGGCTCACCGAGAAGACCCGGGAGCAGCTGTACAGGTCGGTCACCCGGTACGCCCACGCGTGGAGCGCGGTGGTCATCGAGGCGGAGGAGATCGATCGCATCGGCATCCACGTCGCCAACATCGAGGGAATGCGTCGGGCGATCGCGGCGCTCGACGTGCGACCCGGGTACGTGCTCTCCGACGGTTTCGCGGTGCCGGGATTGCCGGCGCCGTCGCTGCCGGTGATCGGCGGGGACGGGGCGGCCGCCTGTATCGCGGCGGCCAGCATCATCGCGAAGGTCACCAGGGATCGCATCATGGTGGCGATGGACGACGAGCTGCCGGGCTACCATTTCGCGATCCACAAGGGGTACAGCACGGCACTCCACATGGAGCGGATCGACGCCGTCGGTCCGTCGCCGCAACACCGCATGTCATACCGCAACGTGGCGGCACGAGTGGTCGCCGGAACAGAAGACGACAGGGATAGGCTTACAGGATGAGTGCTGAGGATCTCGAGAAGTACGAAACCGAGATGGAACTCTCTCTGTACCGCGAGTACAAGGACATCGTCGGGCAGTTCACCTACGTGGTGGAGACAGAGCGGCGCTTCTACCTTGCCAACGCGGTCGAGATGATTCCGCGCAACACCGACGGCGAGGTGTATTTCGAACTCCGGATGAGCGACGCCTGGGTCTGGGACATGTACCGGCCGGCGCGCTTCGTCAAACAGGTCCGGGTGATCACGTTCAAGGACGTCAACATCGAGGAGCTCGAGAAGCCGGAACTGCGGCTTCCCGACGAGCCATGAAGAGATCTTTGGTGACGCACGGTGTAGACAAACCGTGAGATGTCCACAGATTCGGCCGCGGCGGAGATGATCCCGCCGCGGCCGAACTGTCTGTGGCTGATGCTGTCGCCATGAGCCGACCCGCCCGCCGTGGCAGACCCGCCGACCGACGTGCGCACATCGGGCGCCTGGGTGAGGACGCCGCCGCCGATCACGCCCGGTCACTGGGTTGGGTTGTGCTCGTGCGGAACTGGCGGAATCGATACGGCGAGCTGGACCTGATCGCGGCCGACGGCACGACGCTGGTCGTCGTGGAGGTGAAGACCCGTGCCGGACGCACGTTCGATGATCCGGTCATGGCGGTCACCCCGGCCAAGCTCTCCCGCATGCGCCGGCTGACGCGGATGTGGCTGGCCGAGCAGGAACGTCGCTGGGAGCGGATCAGATTCGACGTCGTGGCCGTCCGGCTCGACGCCCACGAACCAGAAGACCCCGGTGGTGTGCGCATCACACACCACCGGGGCGTGCACGAGTGACAGAGTCCGGGAACTACAGCTTGCTCAGATCGGAGCGGATGAGCATCACGTTGTAGTCGCTCCACCGTGAGGCGTTGAAGTACAGGTACTTGCCCGTATCTGTGGCCTTCAACGCCGGCGAGGTCGGGAGCATCATCGGCGCGTAGAGCACCGGGTTGCCCGCCGGCACGATGGTCCTGGGGTTGCTCCACGGGCCCTGCGGGTTGTCCGCGGTGCGGAGGCGGATGCCGTTGTCGCAGTCGAGCATGATGTATTTGTTCAGGTACGGACTCCAGGACACGGACAGTTCGGTGACCGGCTGGGTGACGACGCGTGCCGAGCCGTCGTCGGGGATCTCGCTGATGTTGTCGACCCAGCCGCGAGACGAGCCCGCCCAGTACTCGTACCTGTCGAGATGGAGGATGTCCTCGGGCTTGAACCGGGCGAGGAATGCGGCGCCGAATCGTCCGTTGGGCGTGCCGAACTGGTAGATGTGATCGTCGCCCGGTTTCCCGCGTGCGTATGCGTTCTGCTGGAACTTGCCGTTGTTGTACTCGGCGGGCGGCAGGTCGAACGGAAGGGCCAGCGAGACCGGCAGCGGGGAGTTGACGAGGATGGTGCTCTGGTCGGTGACCCAGGTCTGGCCGTTGTTGTCGGAGTAGGCGATCGCAGAGAAGTTGGTGTCCCAGTTGCCCGTCGAGCCCCACTTACGGACCGACATGTAGTTGATGTACTGCCGGTGTCCTCCGCCGGGGAGGGGAAGGGAGATCGCCGCGGTGGGGATCGTCGTGACCTCGACGAAGTCCAGACCGAGCGAGGGGATGAGTTCCTGCGCGTAGTTCGGTTCGCCGGGGGCGATCACGGTGCCCGAGTTCGCGTCTCCCGCAACGCCATCCGGGATGGTGATCGTGTCGTCGGAGAAGTCGTCGTCATCGGTGCGTAGCAGGACGTTGTGGCGCCATTGCTGTCCGGCGACGGTGCAGTTGCCGAAGGTGTCGCCGAATGCCATGAGCGTCTGCCCGCTGCCGTTGTCCCAGGCGATGCCGAGGTCGGTGCCGCTGATGGCGAAGCGGTTGTAGGTGTCGTTGTTGCTCTTCGGTCCGGTGACCCAGCTCAACACCTTGGAGATGGTCCCGCTGTAGGCGGGGAGCGGCCCCTGCGGGCCCTGCGGCTGGGCGCTGGGTTCGGACGAACCGAATCCCTGGCTCGAACCGCTTCCGGAGTTGCCGCAGGGCGAGGCCTCGGCGACACCGGTTCCGGCGGACAGGACGACAGCGGAGGCGCCGATCGCTACGGCTGTTGCCAGCGCCAGTCGGACACCTTTGGTGGAACGGCTGGGCACTCAGGACCTCCGCGTGACAGGTGTTACTGAAGTTATTGACGTGACTATTGTTACTAAAGTTGTGTCACGGTACGTGTCTCAGCGGGTCACGATCCGGTGTCAGCGGATGAGATGGCGCGACTCGGCGTCTGTGCGCGATTGCCAGCCGACTCGTTCGAGTTCGGGGATGTCGCTCTCTCGCTCCGGGTAGCCGATGCACAGGTAGGCGACCAGCTTCCAGCGCGGTGGGACACCGAGTGCCGCGGTCACCTCGTCGGGGTCGAGGATGGACACCCAGCCGACGCCGACGCCGCGGGCACGGGCGGCGAGCCACATGGTCGTGATCGCCGCGACCACCGAATATTCGAGGGTCTCCGGGACGGTCTGGCGGCCGAGCCCGTGGCCCTGGGCGGGTTCGGGGTCGCAGAAGACGGCCAGATGAACCGGTGCGTCGTCGAGTCCGGCGAGTTTCAACGACGAGTACAGCTGCGCGCGCTCGCCCGAGTAGCCGTCGAGTGCCTGCGAATTGCAGCGGATGAAGCTGTCGCGCACGACTTCTCGGGCGGTGGTCGTCTGCACCTCGACCCACCGCCAGGGTTGGCTGTTGCCGACCGACGGCGACAGTTCGGCGGCCTCGAGGATCTCGGGGAGGAGGTGGGCGGGGAGAGGCTCGCGACTGAACCGGCGGACGTCACGCCGCCAGCGGAAGAGTCGGTCGAGATCGTCGACGAAGGTTGTGTCGAAGGTTCCGTCGTCGACGGTCCCGGCCGCCGTCTGCATGCTCATCTGTGTCGTCTCCCGTCCCTCGCACCACACCATACTCAGGGGGCAGGGCCTTCCCGGATCTCGAGACACGGGCGTGCCCGCGTCTTGCGGTGCCGGTGACGGTGGTGAACGGCGACGTGAGCATCGGTGCCGGAGTGCGAAACCCGGGCTGCACAGGGCACCATCCCGATTTCTGTCGCATGCGTACGAATGCGGAGTCGGCGACATCAATCGAGGTCGCATCGGCGGATCGATGTCGCCTGCGACATCGACGCCGACACTCGTCCGGTCCCTCTCGGCGACATGTCGTGGACAACCCGTGAACCATCCACAGATCCGGTCCCGCCGACCGGTGGGTGAGGGTCGGAGTCGTCGTCCTCACCCATGCTGTCCCCATGTTGGGGCAAACACAGGCGGTGGGGCTCAACGCCTTTGCCGCGCGCGTCGTCGACGTGCAGGCGAGCATCAGTTCGGGGTTGCCCGGGTTCTCGGTGACCGGAAACCCGGACGCGTCGGTGCGCGAGGCACGTGATCGGGTGCGTGCGGCGATCCGGAACTCGGGGCTCAGCTTCCCGGAGCTGAAGGTGACGGTGGCGCTGTCGCCGGCCGACATGCCGAAGGTGGGTTCCGGATTCGATCTCGCCATGGCGGTGGCGATCCTGGCCGCCACCGACCAGGTCGCCTCCGAGATGCTCGCGTCGACGGTCTTCCTCGGTGAGCTCGGTCTCGACGGCAGGCTCCGGCCGATCCGTGGGGTGCTGCCCGCGGTGATCGCGGCGCGCCAGGCGGGGTACCGGCGAGCGGTCGTCCCCATCGAGACGATCGCGGAGGCGGCTCTGGTCGAGGGAATGGACGTCGGCGGCGCGTCGGACCTCGGCGAGGTGACGCGTTGGCTCGAGGGCGACCACGTACTCGACACGGTGCACGCGGCGCCGGTCACCCAGGCGCCGCCGGTGCCCGACATGGCCGATGTCGTCGGCCAGCACGAGGCGCGCTACGCACTCGAGATCGCCGCGGCCGGAGCGCATCACGTCCTCATGACCGGGCCGCCAGGCATCGGCAAGACCATGCTCGCCCGACGGTTGCCGGGCATCCTGCCACCGCTCGGGCTCGAGGACTCACTCGAGGTGACGGCCATCCACTCGCTGGTGGGAGAGCTGTCCCCGGGACGCCCGCTCATCACCGAGCCGCCGTTCGTCGCACCGCACCACAGCTCGTCGACCACCGCACTGCTCGGCGGCGGAACAGGATTCGCCCGGCCGGGTGCGGTCTCCAAAGCGCATCGAGGCGTGCTGTTCCTGGACGAGTGCGCCGAGATGGGCAGCCACGTGCTGGAATCACTTCGGGAACCCCTCGAGGACGGGGAGGTCCGCGTCCCCCGACGCGACGGCGTCGCCACGTATCCCGCCCGATTCCAGCTGATCCTCGCGGCGAACCCGTGCCCGTGCGCGCCCGCGCACGATGTCGACTGCGTCTGCAGCGCCGTCGTACGACGCCGCTACCTCGGGAAGCTGTCGGGCCCGCTCATGGACCGGGTCGACATCCGCGTGCGCATGGATCCGCCCGGTAACACGGCCCTCATGAGCGGGTCGGGGGAATCGAGCGCCGAGGTCCGGACGCGGGTCACCGCGGCACGCGCGGCGGCGGTCGAACGCTGGTCCGAATTCGGTTGGCGCACCAACGCCGAGGTCCCCGGCTCGGCTCTGCGGCAGAAGTTCCCACTGCCGCCGGAGGTGCTGCGCCCCATCGAACTGTTCCTGCGCGACGGCCGCGTCACCGCGCGCGGAGCAGACCGCGCTCTTCGTCTCGCCTGGACGCTGTGCGACCTGCGCGGCGCCGAGCGGCCCGTCGAAGACGATGTGGCACAAGCGCTCCTGTACCGCGACCGGGGAGCGAGCTGGTGAGCGCGACATACCCCGCCGAACTCATGGCCTGGGCCTACCTCGCGCGGGTCGCCGAACCGCCGTGTGCGGCGGTGATCGCCCTCGTCGACGCGATCGGGCCGGTCGACGCCGCCTCGGCCATCCGGCGACGCTCGGTTCCCGACGGATTCGGGGCGGTACTCCCCGCGACCGCCGCCCGGCACGATGCCGACTGCGCGACAGCTGATCTCGACGCCGCAGCCGCGGTGGGCGCACGACTGGTCACCCGCTCGGACGCGGAGTGGCCCGCCTGGTCACTCCTCGCCCTGAGTCAGGCCGACACCGCCGCCCGCGGAGGCGCGCCACTGGCGCTGTGGGTGCGCGGTCCGGCGAGGCTCGACGAACTCGTCACGGACTCGGTGGCCCTCATCGGTTCGCGCGCGGCATCGCCGTACGGCGCACACGTCACCGGACTGCTCGCCGCTGGTCTGGCAGGGGAGGGGTTCACGGTGATCTCCGGCGGCGCCTTCGGCGTCGACGGCGCCGCGCACAAGGCGGTCGTGAGGAGCGGGGGTGTGACCGCGGCCGTGATGGCGTGCGGGATCGACCGCGACTACCCGGCGGCGCACTCGGCACTCCTCGGCGAGATCGCCCGCACGGGGGCGGTGATCAGCGAGTACCCGCCCGGGACGACCGCGGCCAGACACCGGTTCCTCACCCGAAACCGGCTCGTGGCGTCCCTGTCGGGCGGGACCGTCGTCGTCGAGGCGGGTCGGCGTTCCGGCGCCGCCAACACCGCGGCGTGGGCCCGCAAACTCGGCCGACCCCTCGGCGCGGTGCCCGGGCCGGTGACGTCCGCGACCTCGGTGGGGTGCCACCGGATGATCGCCGACGGACTCGCCGTGCTCGTCTCCGATGTGGCGTCCGTGGTGGCGCTCGTGCGGCCGGACGGCGGGGGAGACGTGGGTCGCGGCCGGACCAAACCCACCGACGGACTCAGCGAGGACGAGCTCCGAGTCCACGACGCCATCCCGGCCCGAGGCGGCGTGACCATCGAGGAGATCGCCTTCGCCGCCGGGCTCGAGATCGGCGCGGCGCGCACGGCGCTGGCGCGGCTGGAAGTCGGTGGCCTCGTCGAGAACGTCGCCGGGCAATGGCGGCTGGCATCCGGGTGATCTCGGGCTATGTCGCCGACGCCGCCTGGATTCGTTTCATGTCTCCGGCGGCCGACGCGTCGGCGTCGCGGTACCGACCGCGGGTCGGCCCGTGCGGCCGGTGCCGGGTCGGCACGGTGCCGAACTTAGGGGCGCCTAACCGTCAGGCGTAGGGTGTTTGCATGGCCAAGCGTGTCAACACGATGACGGTTCTCCGCCGCGAGCAGATCAGCCCCCACTTCGTGCGCCTGTACCTCGGCGGCGACGGCTTCGACGATTTCTGGGTCGGGCTCGGGTCATCCGACGATCACGACACCGACATGTACGTGAAGTTCGTCTTCGCGCCGGAGGGTGTCGGCTATCCCGAGCCGTTCGACCTGCAGGAACTGCGCAGCACGCTCCCGCCCGAACAGCAGCCGATCCTGCGGACCTACACCGTGCGCCGCGTCGACGCGGCGAAGCGTGAGATCCTCGTCGACTTCGTCGTCCACGGCGACGAGGGCATCGCCGGTCCGTGGGCGAAAACCGTCGAGCCCGGCACGACTGTCCGGTTCGTCGGACCGGGGAGCGGCTACCGGCCGCGGGGTGACGCGCCGTGGCACCTGCTCGCCTCCGATGAGGCGGGCCTGCCGGCCGTCGCCGCGGCGCTCGAGGCGCTGCCCGACGATGCGGTCGCGAAGGTGTTCATCGAGGTCGCCGGCCCCGAGGACGAGCTCGACCTCATCGCCCCGCCCGGTGCCGAGATCACCTGGGTGCACCGCGGCGGACCGGCGGGGGAGGTCGACGACTCGCTGGCCGGGGACAACGCGCCGCTCATCGCGGCCGTCCGCGCGGCCGAGTGGCTCGACGGCGAGCCGCACGTGTTCATCCACGGCGAGGCGCAGGCCGTGATGCAGAACCTGCGTCCCTACATCCGCAAGGAGCGCGGCGTGAGCGCCGCCAACGCGTCGATCTCGGGGTACTGGCGCCGCGGCCGGACCGAGGAGGGCTTCCGGAAGTGGAAGGCGGAGCTCCGCGCCGCCGAGGAGGGGGCGAAAGCGGGAGCCTGAGCATCGATCCGGCCACGATGCGCGTGTGCGGTTGCACGGCCGTCCCGCGCGCGCTGTGCTGACGGGCATGCTCGACGACTTCGCCGACCACCTGCGCCTGGAGATGGGGCGCAGCGAACACACCGTCCGCGCCTACGTCGGCGGCGCCCGGGCGTTGCTGTCGTTCGCCGGCGCACGCGGCGTCGCGGCGTCCGACATCGACCTTGCGCTGCTGCGGTCCTGGCTCGCCGAGCTGACCCGGCGCGGAGCCGCCCGCACCACGATCGCCCGGCAGGTCTCCGCGGCGAAGACGTTCTGCGCGTGGGCCGTTCGCGAGGGGATCATGGCGACCGACCCGTCCCAGCGACTCAAGGCGCCCAAGGCACACCGGACACTGCCCGCGGTGCTGGCGCCGGAACAGGCAGACGCCGCGATCGCGGCCACGACCGCCGAACGGGACCCCGACGACCCGATCGCCCTGCGCGACCGCCTGATCGTCGAACTCCTCTACGCCAGCGGCATCCGCGTCGGCGAGCTGTGTGGACTCGACGTCGACGACGTCGACACCGGGCGGCGCATCCTGCGGGTCATCGGCAAGGGGGACAAGGAACGGTCGGTGCCCTACGGCGATCCGGCCGCCCGCGCCCTCGACGACTGGCTGCGGCGGGGACGGCCGCGACTGGCCATCGCGGAATCGGGTCCCGCGCTGCTCCTCGGCGCACGCGGCCGGCGACTCGATCAGCGCATGGCTCGAAGCGTCGTGTCGCACGCGGTGGAGGCGGCCGGTGGCCCGGCGATGGGGCCGCACGGGCTGCGCCACAGCGCGGCCACCCATCTCCTCGAGGGTGGCGCCGACCTACGCGTCGTCCAGGAACTGCTGGGACACTCGTCGCTCGCGACCACGCAGATCTACACGCACGTCAGCGTCGAACGCCTTCGTGCGGTTCATCGGCAGGCCCATCCACGAGCGTGAGGTCACCGCGTCGATCGGCGGCCGGGGATCGAGACCCGTCCACGGGGAGCAAGCGCACCCGGACGGCGCCCAGCAGTCCCAACGGGTCGAGGTATGCCGCCTCGCGACCGCTGCCGCGCCGCGCGCCCCAGTGCAGGCAGGCCACCGCGGGACATCCCGGGTGTCCGGCCACCACGGTGCCGATCACCTCGCCGCGGGACACGTGCCCGCCCCGGGCGACCGACGCCCTCACCGGCTCGTACGTCGTGATGATCCCGTCGGGGTGGGCGATCGACACGACACCGCGCCCGGCGACGTCGCCGGCGAACCGCACCCGCCCGGCCCCCGACGCCGTGACCGGGGTGCCCGGCGCGGCCGCCAGGTCGACCCCGCGGTGGCCGGGCAGCCATCGCTTCTCCGGGGCGTCGAAACCGGTCACCACCACCGGTTTCGGAGGCAGCGGGGGAGAATGGCGGAGCGCCTGTGCGCCCGCTGTGGGCGAGGGGACGCAGACCAGGGCGACGAGCACGACGAGCACATGACGAACGACCGGCGGCATGTCTCTTGGACGCGCCGGGTCGTCGTCCGGATCCATCGGGCCCGCGCGGGGACCAAGCGTTTTGGTTCTCGCAGGTCGCGGGCGTAAACTCCTCTGCGCACCTCGTCGATTTCTGACGGGGTGACTTCGCGCGCCTGCGAACACACGCCGAGTGGGCGGTCCCGGGCACGGTCTCCACGGCCGGTCTGGGTGACACCCGGCGGCAGGCGCCAGGGTCGGCACCGACCGGTGCCGACGGACAACTGCGAGACAAAGGAACAATCATGGCTGTCGTGACCATGAAGCAGCTGCTTGACAGCGGCGCACACTTCGGGCACCAGACCCGCCGTTGGAACCCGAAGATGAAGCGGTTCATCTTCACCGACCGCAACGGCATCTACATCATCGATCTGCAGCAGACGCTGACCTACATCGACAAGGCCTACGAGTTCGTCAAGGAGACCGTCGCCCACGGCGGCACCATCCTGTTCGTCGGCACCAAGAAACAGGCTCAGGAATCGATCGCCGCAGAGGCCACCCGCGTCGGCATGCCGTACGTCAACCAGCGTTGGCTCGGTGGCATGCTCACCAACTTCTCGACCGTCCACAAGCGCCTGCAGCGCCTGAAGGAGCTCGAGACCATGGAGCAGACCGGTGGCTTCGAGGGTCGCACCAAGAAGGAAGTCCTGATGCTGACCCGCGAGAAGAACAAGCTCGAGCGCACGCTCGGCGGCATCCGGGACATGGCCAAGGTTCCGTCGGCCATCTGGGTCGTCGACACCAACAAGGAGCACATCGCCGTCGGTGAGGCCCGCAAGCTGAACATCCCGGTCATCGCGATCCTGGACACCAACTGCGACCCGGATCTCGTCGACTACCCGATCCCGGGCAACGACGACGCCATCCGCAGCGCCGCTCTGCTCACCCGCGTCATCGCCTCGGCCGTGGCCGAGGGCCTGCAGGCCCGCGCCGGTGCCGCCGGTGGCGACGCCAAGCCGGAGGCCGGCGCCGCCGAGCCGCTCGCCGAGTGGGAGCAGGAACTGCTGACCCAGGCTGCTGCACCGGCCGGCGAGAACGCCGCGACCGACCAGGCCGCCCAGTAACACCCGGCCCGGGCAACTCCACCACACTCTTTCCGAAGGAGGCTCGCCAACGATGGCGAACTACACCGCAGCCGATGTGAAGCGTCTCCGTGAGCTCACCGGCTCTGGAATGCTGGACTGCAAGAACGCGCTGGCCAACAACGACGGCGATTTCGACAAGGCCGTCGAGGAGCTGCGCATCAAGGGTGCCAAGGACGTGGGCAAGCGTGCCGAGCGCTCCACTGCCGAGGGCCTGGTCGCCGCCAAGGACGGTGCCCTGATCGAGATCAACTCGGAGACCGACTTCGTCGCCAAGAACGACGAGTTCCAAAAGCTCGCCGAGGACATCGTCACCGTCGCCGCGCAGGTCAAGACCAACGACGTCGAGGAGCTGAAGAAGGCTGCTCTCGGTGACGGCACCGTCGCCGACGCCGTCGCGGCCCTCTCGGCCAAGATCGGCGAGAAGCTCGAACTGCGTCGCGTCGCCTACTACGACGGCCCGGTCGCCGTGTACCTGCACAAGCGGGCCTCGGATCTCCCGCCGGCCGTCGGTGTGCTGGTGTCCTACGACGGCGAGGGCGAGGCCGCCGAGGAGGCCGCCCGCAACGCCGCCATGCAGGTCGCCGCGCTGAAGGCCAAGTACGCCACCCGCGAAGAGGTTCCGGCCGACGTAGTGGAGAACGAGCGTCGCATCGCCGAGGAGACCGCCAAGGCCGAGGGCAAGCCGGAGAAGGCGCTGCCCAAGATCGTGGAGGGTCGCGTCAACGGCTTCTACAAGGACGTCGTGCTGCTCGACCAGCCGTCGGTGCAGGACTCCAAGAAGACCGTCAAGGCCCTGCTCGACGAGGCCGGAGTGACCGTCAAGGGCTTCACCCGCTTCGAGGTCGGCCAGGCCTGACCCATCGATCCGGTTCTGCCGGAAAGAGACTCGACTCTCGCCCCGTCTCCCGTCGTGGAGGCGGGGCGAGAGTCGTCCGTGCGTCCCCCGGAATCGGCCGAAGGGTGAGCGTGTCGTGGGTCGCGGAGGGCGAGGACGTACCATGGATGACCGAACCGACGAGTGAGGAAGCGAATGAGCGAACCGTCCGACCCGACGCCATCCGACAACACCAAGACCGAGCGTTCGGGATTCAAGCGAGTCCTGTTGAAGCTGGGTGGTGAGATGTTCGGCGGCGGCGAGGTCGGTCTGGATCCCGATGTCGTCGCAACGGTCGCCGACCAGATCGCCGACGTCGTCAACTCCGGCGTGCAGGTGGCCGTCGTGATCGGCGGGGGCAACTTTTTCCGCGGCGCCGAACTGCAGCAGCGCGGCCTCGACCGCGCGCGGTCGGACTACATGGGCATGCTCGGCACGGTCATGAACTGCCTTGCTCTCCAGGACTTCCTCGAGAAGCGCGGCATCAACACCCGCGTGCAGACGGCCATCACCATGGGCCAGGTCGCCGAGCCGTACCTGCCGCTGCGCGCCCAGCGTCACCTGGAGAAGGGGCGCGTGGTCATCTTCGGCGCCGGCATGGGCATGCCGTACTTCTCCACCGACACCACCGCCGCGCAGCGTGCGCTGGAGATCAAGGCCGAGGTCGTGCTCATGGCCAAGGCCGTCGACGGAGTGTACGACGCCGATCCCCGCACCAACCCCGACGCCAAGCTCTTCACCGAGATCACCCATCGCGAGGTGCTCGACAAGGAACTCAAGGTCGCCGACGCGACCGCCTTCAGTCTCTGTATGGACAACAAGATGCCGATCTTGGTGTTCAATTTGCTCCAAGAGGGGAACATCGCCCGCGCGGTCGCAGGGGAGCGGATCGGCACGCTGGTCAGCACCTAGAGGGTCCCCGGTTCGACCCGCCACACCCACAATCGGCCACCGCGAGGGGGCCTGACGGAACGGAACAAGGAAAAGATGATCGACGACGCGTTGTTCGACGCCGAGGAGAAGATGGAGAAGGCTGTCTCCGTCGCCCGGGAGGACATGACCTCCATCCGCACCGGACGTGCGAACCCGGCCATGTTCAAGGGCATCAACATCGAGTACTACGGTGCCGTGACCCCGGTGACCCAGGTCGCCTCCATCACCACGCCCGAGCCGCGCCTCGTCGTCATCAAGCCCTACGAGGCGTCGACCCTGCGCGACATCGAGACCGCGATCCGCAACTCCGACCTCGGCGTGAACCCGACCAACGACGGCAACATCATCCGCGTGGCGATCCCGCAGCTGACCGAGGAGCGTCGTCGCGAGCTGGCCAAGCAGGCCAGGGCCAAGGGCGAGGACGCCAAGGTCGCCATCCGCAACGTCCGCCGCAAGGCCGTCGACGAGCTCAAGCGCATCCAGAAGGACGGCGAGGCCGGCGAGGACGAGGTGACGCGCGCCGAGAAGGAGCTCGACAAGACCACGGCCAACTACGTCGCCCAGGTCGACGAGCTCGTCAAGCACAAAGAGAACGAATTGCTCGAGGTGTGAGCGAGAAGACGTCCGACCCGGAGAAGAAGTCGCGCGCGGGTCGTGATCTGCCGGCCGCCATCGCCGTCGGTGGCGGCCTCGGCGCCGCGATCATCCTGATCCTGCTGTTCGCGCCGATGCTCTGGTACGTCCTGGTGACGGCCGCTCTCGCGGTCGCGACCTGGGAGGTCACCAAGCGGCTCGGCGATGCGGGATACAAGGTCGCCTCCTGGCCGCTGCTGATCGGCGGCCAGGTCGTCATGTGGATCAGCTGGCCCTACGGGCCGTCCGGGGTGCTGATCGCGTTCGTGGCGACGGTCCTGGTGTCGATGGTCTGGAAGCTGCTGGCGCAGGGCATCTCCAACGCCCCGGAGAATTACCTCAAGGACCTCGCCCTCACGGTGTTCGTGCTGGCCTGGTTGCCGTTGCTGGCGTCCTTCGGCGTCCACCTCGTCACCCAGCCCGACGGCGCCGCCCGGGTCGCGACGCTGATGGTCGTGGTGGTGTGCTCCGACGTGGGCGGTTATGCCTCCGGCGTGCTGTTCGGCAAGCATCCCATGGCCCCGGCGATCAGCCCGAAGAAGTCCTGGGAGGGGCTGGCGGGGTCGCTGGTCGTGGGCACCATCGGCGCGGTGGGTTGCGTCTGGCTGCTGCTCGACAACCACTGGTGGATCGGACTGGTCCTCGGACCGGTGCTCGTCGTCTGCGCCACGCTCGGCGACCTGGTGGAGTCACAGGTCAAGCGGGATCTCGGCATCAAGGACATGGGCACCCTGCTGCCCGGTCACGGCGGGATCATGGACCGCCTCGACAGCCTGCTGCCCTCGGCGTTCGTCGTCTGGGCGGTGTTGACGGCGCTGCTCTGAGACAGGTTCTCTTCCAGAACAGATCAGGCCCGGACGGTGTCCGGGCCTGATCTGTTCTGGACTGCGTTCGGGTCGGCTACTGATGATCGGGCAGGCTGGAGGCCTTCTTCAGCGCCCGGCGCAACTGCAACATCCGCAGACCGCCGATCAGGGCGACGACCAGCGCGCCCGCGATCGCGGCGATGAGCAGGCTGACGCCGAGGGGGAGGTTGACCTCCCAGAAGATCAGCTCGATCCTCTGGTTCTCCAGGTTCTGGACGATGAACACGAGCAGCAGGACCAGGATCACCGCGCCGATGATGACGCCGAACCAGGTGGCCCGGGTCTTGGTGTGCTCGATCTCGGCGACGGTCTGCCGCAGGCGGTCGTGGTCGACCGCGACCGGATCGGGCGTGTCGGAGACCGGGACCGGTGGTTCGGCGTGCGGGTCGTGTCCGCCCTGCGAGCCCCACTGCGGGACCGCGCCCCCGCCTCGACGGTGATCGGGTGTCGTCATGGGTCAATCATGACATGCGACAATGACCAGATGACCTCATTACCGCTGGTGTTCGACGCGCCGAAACGTGGACGGCCGCCGACACACTTCGCCGACCTCGACCGGGCCGGTCGCGTGGCGGCGTTGGCAGAGCTGGGGCTTCCGAGGTTCCGGGCCGACCAGCTCGCCCGGCAATACTATTCGCGGCTCAACGGCGACGTCGAGGAGATGACCGACCTGCCCGCGTCGGCGCGTCCGGGCGTGCGGGACAAGCTCTTCCCGCAGCTGCTGACGCCGGTCCGGCACATCGCCTGCGACGACGGGTCCACCCGTAAGACGCTGTGGCGCCTGCACGACGGCACCCTGCTCGAGAGCGTCCTGATGCGCTACACCGACCGCAACACCCTGTGCATCTCCAGCCAGGCCGGATGTGGCATGGCCTGCCCGTTCTGCGCCACCGGACAGGGCGGCCTCGACCGCAACCTGTCGACCGCGGAGATCGTCGACCAGGTGCGGGCGGCGGCGCGGGCCTTGCGCGACGGCGAACTCGGTGAGCCGGGACGCCTGTCGAACGTCGTGTTCATGGGCATGGGGGAGCCGTTGGCCAACTACAAGCGCGTGGTCGGCGCGGTCCGTCAGATCACCTCGCCGGCGCCCGACGGCCTGGGCATCTCCGCCCGGCACGTGACGGTGTCGACGGTCGGCCTGGCCCCGTCGATCCGGCGCCTGGCCGACGAGGGGCTGTCGGTCACGCTCGCGGTGTCGCTGCACACTCCCGACGACGAGCTGCGCGACACGTTGGTCCCGGTGAACAACCGGTGGTCGGTCGCCGAGGTGCTCGAGGCGGCCCGCTACTACGCCGACAAGACCGGGCGCCGCGTGTCGATCGAGTACGCGCTCATCCGCGACGTCAACGATCAGCCGTGGCGTGCGGACATGCTGGGGGAAAAGCTGCGCAAGGCACTCGGTCCGCTCGTGCACGTGAATCTCATTCCGCTCAACCCGACCCCGGGTTCGGAGTGGGACGCCAGCCCCAAGCCGGTGGAACGCGAATTCGTCCGGCGCGTGCGTGCGAAGGGCGTGTCGTGCACCGTCCGGGACACCCGCGGCCAGGAGATCGCGGCCGCCTGCGGGCAGCTCGCGGCCGAGGAGCGCTAGACACCTCCCGAACAGCAGAAAAACGCCGAGCAGCTCGCGCTCGGCGTTTTTCTTGAGATCAGAAGTGGATCAGGACCACTTGCCGCGGCTCATCCACCAGCCGCGGATCGCGAGGACCAGGATGCCCACGGCGAACACGACGAGGTAGATGTCCTCCACGCGGCCGGTGTGGTTGCCGATCATCATCAGCAGCAGGAAGGCGGCGAAGAACACCGCGGCGCCGTAGAAGGTCTTGGTGGCCACTCCGTGCCAGCCGAAACGAGCCGACGGTGCATCAGCGGGCTCGCGACGCCAGCCGGTGTCGATGAACTCGGTGTGCTCCACATCGGTGCTTGCCACAGCCACTCCTCACAGCGCGGGTCGTCAGATGTCTGACGAACGGTAGTAGTTCTCGATCAGCATAGCGGCACACCCCTTTCGCGGGCCCTGCCCGGTCGGCGATTCGGTGACACAATTCGGCGCATGGCTTCCTCAGCGTCCTCGCACGAGCCCTCGTCCGGGTTCCGGCCGACCCCGGGACCGGGTCGTTGTCTGGCCGACTACCGCACCGAGGACTATCCCCGCGACATGATCGGCTACGGCGCCACACCCCCGGATCCGCAGTGGCCGGGCGGGGCGAAGATCGCCGTGCAGTTCGTCCTCAACTACGAGGAGGGCGGCGAGAACAACCCGCTCGAGAACGACCCGGGCAGCGAGACGTTCCTGTCGGAGATCATCGGCGCGCAGGCGTTCCCGAACCGGCACATGTCGATGGAGAGCATGTACGAGTACGGGTCCCGGGCGGGCGTGTGGCGCGTGCTGCGGACGTTCGAGCGTCGCGGCCTGCCGCTGACGATCTTCGCCGTCGCGCAGGCCATGGCCCGCAATCCCGAGGCGGCGGCCGCCTTCGTCGAACGCGGCGACGAGATCGCCTGCCACGGTTACCGATGGCTCAACTATCAGCTCGTCGATCCCGAGATCGAGCGCGAGCACATGCAGGCCGGCATCGACCTTCTCACCGAGATCACCGGGCAGCGCCCCCTCGGTTGGTACACCGGACGCGATTCGCCCAACACGCGGCGGCTCGTCGTCGAACAGGGCGGCTTCGTCTACGACGCCGACAGCTACGCCGACGACCTGCCCTACTGGGTGAAGGTGCCGCGCGGCGACGACCTCGTCGACCACCTGGTCGTGCCGTACACACTCGACACCAACGACATGCGGTTCGCCTCGCCGGGCGGCTTCCCGTCCGGCGAGCAGTTCTTCGCCCATCTGCGCGACGCCTTCGACGTGCTCTACCGGGAGGGGGTCGAGGGTGCGCCGAAGATGCTCTCGGTGGGCCTGCACTGCCGGCTCGTCGGGCGTCCGGCGCGGCTGGCCTCGCTCGAGCGCTTCCTCGACCATGTGCAGTCGCACGACGACGTGTGGATCACTCGCCGCATCGACATCGCCGAGCACTGGCGGAAGGCGCATCCGGCGAGCTGACGGTGCATCCGGCGCCCTGACAGGGACGGCTGACAGAATGGGTGGGTGCCCACACGTGTGTTGATCCTCGGCTCTACCGGTTCCATCGGCGTCCAGGCGCTCGAGGTGATCGCCGAACACCCCGACCGTTTCACCGTCGCCGGACTCGGTGCCGGTGGCGGCAACATCGACCGGCTCGCGCAGCAGGCCGCCGACTTCGGGGTGCCCGCATCGCGACTGGCTGTCGCCGATGCCGCCCGCGCGGCCGAACTCGCGCGGCGACTCGACGCGCCGGTGATCGGCGGCCCGGACGCCATGGTCGACCTCATCGAGTCGGTCGCCGCCGACGACGGCGTCGACGTGGTCCTCAACGCGGTCGTCGGGTCGATCGGGCTGGCCCCGAGTCTCGCGGCGCTTCGCGTCGGCGCACGTCTGGCGCTGGCGAACAAGGAGTCGCTCGTGGCGGGCGGCTCGCTGGTGCTCGACGCCGCCGCGCCCGGGCAGATCGTGCCGGTGGACTCCGAGCACTCGGCGATCGCGCAGTGCCTGCGCGCCGGCACCGTGGCCGAGGTCGACCGGCTGGTCCTCACCGCCTCGGGCGGTCCGTTCCGCGGCTGGACCCGCGAGCAGCTCGAGGACGTCACCCCCGAGCAGGCCGGCAAGCACCCGACCTGGTCGATGGGCCCGATGATCACCCTCAACTCCGCGACGCTGGTCAACAAGGCGCTCGAGGTCATCGAGGCGCACCTGCTGTTCGACGTCGACTACGACCACATCGACGTGACCGTCCATCCGCAGTCCATCGTCCACTCGATGGTCACCTTCGTCGACGGCGCGACCGTGGCGAAGGCATCGCCGCCCTCGATGAAGCTGCCGATCGCCCTGGCCCTGGGCTGGCCCGACCGGGTGCCCGGCTCGTCGCGGGCGTGCGACTTCTCGACCGCGTCGGCGTGGACCTTCGAGCCGGTCGACGACGAGGTCTTCCCGGCCATCGAGCTCGCGCGCGCGGCCGGCCGGGCCGGCGGCAGCCTGACCGCGGTCTACAACGCCGCGAACGAGGCCGCCGCGGAGGGGTTCTTCGCCGGTGCGATCCGCTTCCCGCGCATCGTGGAGATCGTCGGCGAGGTGCTCGGCGAGGCGGATCAGTGGCGTGCCGAGCCAGGTACTGTGGAAGAGGTCTTCGCCGCCGATCGGTGGGCTCGCGAACGCGCTTCCGCGCTGGTCGCGGCCTCGTCGTGATCGGCGCGCAGGCCGTCGAACCCAGTGGTCCGGATGGAGTGAGTACGTGAGTTTCGCGATCGGTGTCACGCTCTTCGCGTTGGCGCTGTTGCTGTCGATCGCCTGGCATGAGTGTGGTCACATGTGGGCCGCCCAGGCGACCGGCATGAAGGTGCGGCGGTACTTCGTCGGTTTCGGACCGACTCTCTGGTCGACGCGCCGCGGCGAGACCGAGTACGGCATCAAGGCGATCCCGCTCGGCGGGTTCTGCGACATCGCCGGCATGACCCCGCACGAGGAACTCGCCGACGACGAGCAGGACCGGGCGATGTACAAGCAGAAGCCCTGGAAGCGGCTCGTCGTGCTGTTCGCCGGACCCGCGCAGAACCTCATCCTCGGCTTCGTCCTGATCATCATCGTCGGCCTCACCTTCGGGCTGCCCGACCTCAGCCCGCCGCCCACCCCGGCGAAGGTGGCCGCCACCCAGTGCGTCTCGTCGACGATCACCATCGCCGACGGCAAGCAGACCAACTCGCCGTGCACCGGTCCCGGCCCCGCCGCTGCCGCCGGCCTGCGCCCCGGTGACGAGATCGTCGCCGTCAACGGCACGCCGGTCGACAAGGCCGCCGACCTGACCCCGGTCATCCGCGAGGCCACCGGCCCGGTGGTGCTCACCGTGCAGCGCGGCGACGAGCGCCTCGACCTGACGATGACGCCGGAGCCGGTCACGGTGACCGCGACCGGTTCCGACGGCTCCACCGAGAGCGTCTCGTACAACATGGTCGGCATCGCCTACGACGCGCCGCCGGCGATCCTGCACTACAACGCGCTCACCATCGTCCCCGGCGCGCTGGGCTTCACCGGCGACCTCGTCGTCGAGACCTGGAACGCGCTGCTGTCGCTGCCCGGCAAGATCGGCGCGCTGTGGACCGCGGTGACCGGTGGCGAGCGCGCGCTCGACACCCCGGTCAGCGTCTACGGCGCGTCGGTGCTCGGCGGGCAGGCCGTCGAACGCGGCCTCTGGGACATGTTCTGGATGCTGCTGATCAGCATCAACTTCTTCCTGGCCCTGTTCAACCTGATCCCGCTCCTCCCGCTCGACGGGGGCCACATGGCGATCGTGGGCTACGAGAAGGTCCGCGACACGGTCCGCCGCTGGTTCGGGCGCGCGCCCGGCGCGGCCGTCGACTACTACAAGCTGCTGCCGATCACCTACGCCGCGGTGGTGGTGATGGCCGGCTTCATGGTGTTGACGCTCACCGCCGACATCGTCAACCCGATCGATCCGTGGTGACCCTCCGCCCCGAATACCACCTGACCCCGACCCCAGCCAGCCACACACCCGACTCACAGAGGTGAACGAGATGAACGCCCCGAATCCTGCCAACGCCGTGCCGATCGGCCTCGGCATGCCGGCCGGACCCCCGCCGGTGCTGGCCCCGCGCCGCAAGACCCGGCAGTTGTTCGTGGGCCCGGTCGGGGTCGGCAGCGACCACCCGATCTCGGTGCAGTCGATGACGACCACCAAGACCCACGACATCAACGCCACCCTGCAGCAGATCGCGCAGCTGACCGCGTCGGGATGCGACATCGTGCGCGTGGCGTGCCCGCGTCCGGAGGACGCCGAGGCCCTGCCGATCATCGCCAAGAAGTCGAAGATCCCGGTGATCGCCGACATCCACTTCCAGCCGAAGTACATCTTCGCCGCCATCGACGCCGGATGCGCCGCGGTGCGCGTGAACCCCGGCAACATCAAGGAGTTCGACGGCCGGGTAAAGGAGGTCGCCAAGGCCGCCGGCGACGCGGGCATCCCGATCCGGATCGGCGTCAACGCCGGGTCGCTCGACAAGCGCATCCTGGCCAAGTACGGCAAGGCGACCCCGGAGGCGCTCGTCGAGTCGGCGCTGTGGGAGGCGAGCCTGTTCGAGGAGCACGGCTTCGGTGACATCAAGATCTCCGTCAAGCACAACGACCCGGTGATCATGGTCGAGGCGTACCGCCAGCTCGCGGCCCAGTGCGACTATCCGCTGCACCTCGGCGTCACCGAGGCCGGCCCGGCGTTCCAGGGCACCATCAAGTCGGCCGTCGCGTTCGGTGCGCTGCTCAGCGAGGGGATCGGCGACACCATCCGCGTCTCGCTGTCGGCGCCGCCGGCCGAGGAGATCAAGGTCGGCGACCAGATCCTGCAGTCGCTGAACCTGCGGCCCCGCAAGCTCGAGATCGTGTCGTGCCCGTCGTGCGGCCGTGCCCAGGTCGACGTCTACAAGCTGGCCGACGAGGTCACCGCCGGCCTCGAAGGTCTCGAGGTGCCGCTGCGCGTCGCGGTCATGGGATGCGTCGTCAACGGGCCGGGCGAGGCGCGCGAGGCCGACCTCGGCGTGGCCTCCGGAAACGGCAAGGGCCAGATCTTCGTCAAAGGCGAGGTCATCAAGACCGTGCCAGAGGCGCAGATCGTGGAGACATTGATCGAAGAAGCGCTGCGGATCGCCGAGGAATCAGGACACACTGGAGACGGCACGTCCGCCGGCTCTCCGGTCGTCACCGTCTCCTGAGGTCGTCGGGCGCTGTCGCGAGTCCCGGGTCGGGAAGTGAGGAGCGGTGGTGCTGAAGCTACTGGACGACAAACCGCTCGGCGCGCGTGACGCGGCCGCGGTCGAACGCGTCCTCGCCTCGGATCCCGTGGCGATGTGCATGGTGGCCGCACGGTTCGAGACCCACGGCATCAACCCGCGCCTGCTCGGCGGTGAGTTCTGGACGGCCGACGACCCGTCGACGTCGCTGTGCTTCTCCGGGGCCAACCTGATACCGCTCATCGGGGCACGCGCCGACCTAGACCACTTCTCCGACCGCGCCGTCGCCGCGCCGCGCGCCTGTTCGTCGATCGTCGGGCGCGCCGAGCTCGTCCTGCCCATGTGGGAGCAGATCGAGCCCGTGTGGGGGGCCGCCCGCGAGGTGCGGCCCGTGCAGCCGCTGCTCGCCCTCACGAGACCGCCCAAGGTCGCGCCCGACGCCGAGGTCCGGCTCGTCACCCTCGACGATCTCGACGCGTACATGCCCGCCGCGATCGACATGTTCATCGGCGAGGTGGGCGTCGACCCGACGGCAGGGGACGGCGGTCGGTCGTACCGCCGGCGTCTGGCCTCGCTGATCTCCGCGCACCGGGTCTTCGCGCGTTTCGACGGACCGGACGTCGTGTTCAAGGCCGAGATCGGTTCGATGTCCCGGCGCGTCGGGCAGATCCAGGGCGTGTGGGTGGCCCCGGACCGGCGCGGGGAGGGGGTCGGGATGGGCGGCACCGCCGCCGTCGCGGATGCCGTCGCGGCACAGGGCCGGCTGCCGAGCCTGTACGTCAACAGCTTCAACACCACCGCGCGCGCGGTGTACGAGCGGATCGGGTTCACGCAGGTGGGCACGTTCGCGACCGTGCTCGTGGACTGATCCGCCCGCGCCGGGTGTCCGCCCCGGGCAGGTCACATCCGCTGCGCCCGCGTGGCGTCCCGGCGATCGGGTGCCGCGGCCATAGACTCGACCGCGATGTGGCGCACGCGAATCCGATGGACCCCGGCGGTGATCGTCGCGATCTGCACTGTCCTGATCGCGGCGACCGTCGGGTGTTCGACGTCCGAGGACGACGGCCCCCGCCGGGCGGCCGAACGGTTCCTCGAGGCGTACTCCCAGCAGGACCTCGACACCGCGGCAAGCCTCACCGACGCCTCGGACACGTCGATGCGGGCGATGGAATCGGCATGGTCGGGTCTGGCCGCAGAGGCGCTCGAGGCGAAGGCCGGCCGGGTCCGCGTCACCGGTGACACCGCCGAGGTCCAGGTCGCCTACACCTGGACGCTGCCGCGCGGGCGGGAGTGGTCCTACGACACCGCCCTGAGGATGGGGCGTGGCGACCAGGGCTGGGCGGTGCTGTGGGCTTCGACCGCCGTGCATCCGAAACTCGGTGCCGACCAACGACTCTCACTGCAGATCATCGAGGCGCCGCGCGCCACGGTGAACGAGTCCGACGGCTCGGAGGTCATGGTCAACGGCACCGTGGTCGGCGTGAACTTCGATCCGGTGGAGGCCGCCGAACAGGGTGCCTCGATCCCGGACTCGGTCACCTCCGCGGTCGCGGTGCTGCGCGGGTTCAACCCGGATCTCGACGAGCAGGCCATCACCGAGCAGGTGACCTCGAACCGCCGGCAGTACCCGCTCGCGCGGATGACCCACGCCCAGTTCGACCGCCTGCGCGACCGGCTCGCCATTCCCGGCGTGGTCACCAACGAGCAGGCCGAACTCGTCCCCAAGGACCCGAAGTTCGCCCCGGCGCTGCTGACCGAGGTCAAGAAGGTCGTCGACGGCGAGGTCGCGGGACGCGCCGGGTGGCGGGTCGTGTCGGTGAACCCGAACGGACTCGACGCCGACGTCCTCGCCGACCACGCGCCCGATCCGTCGCCGGCGATCTCGCTGAGCCTGTCGCGCACGGTGCAGACCGCGGCGCAGCGGGCGGTCAACGCCACCAACCGGTTCCAGATCGCGATGGTGGTGGTGCAGCCGTCCACCGGGCGCATCCTCGCGGTCGCGCAGAACCCGGCCGCCGACGCGCAGGGTCCGATCGCCACGACGGGCCTGTACCCGCCCGGTTCGACGTTCAAGATCGTCACCGCGGCCGCCGCGATCAACCGCAAGATGGCCACCCCGGACACCATCGTTCCCTGCCCGGGCGAGATCCAGATCGGTCCGCGACTGATCCCGAACTACGACGGCTTCTCGCTCGGCGCGGTGCCGATGCTGCAGGCGTTCGCCTCGTCGTGCAACACCACCTTCGCCAAGCTGGCCAGCCAGATGGGACCGTCGGACCTCGCACACACCGCCGCGGCGATGGGCATCGGACAGCAGTACTCGATCGCCGGCCTCGACGCGGTGTCCGGCTCGGTGCCGATCGAGAACGAGCTGGTGGCGCGCAGCGAGGACGGCTTCGGCCAGGGTAAGGTCCTGGTCTCGCCGCTCGGTCTGTCGCTGGTCGCCGCGACCGTCGCAAACGGCGTGAAGGCGCCTGTGCCGCAACTGATCCTGGACAAGCCGACCGTCGTCGAGGGGCCCACCCCGACGATGCCGGCCGAGGTCTACCGCCAGCTGCGGCCGATGATGCGCGCGGTGATCACCAGCGGTACCGCGACGGTGATCGACGGTCGGGGAGCGGTGTACGGCAAGACCGGTGAGGCCGAGTTCTCCGGCGGCTCGCACGCCTGGTTCGCCGGCTACCGCGGCGACATCGCGTTCGCGACGCTCGTCGTCGGCGGCGGTGACTCCAACAACGCGGTGGCGGTCACCCGCGACTTCTTCGACGCGCTGGGACCCGGCTACGGCGTGTGACCTGCCGGGTCGGGGGTGTCAGCGCGGCGTGCGCTCGGGCAGGATGACCTGCTGCCCGTTGTGGGTGAGCACCTCGACCGGGTGGTCGTAGGTCGCGGTGAGCAGTTCGGTGGTCATCACCTCGTCGGTCGGCCCCACCGCCAGCAGCTCGCCGTGCTTCATCACCGCCACGCGGTCGGCGTAGGCGGCGGCAAGCGTGAGGTCGTGGACGACGAGCAGCACCGCGTTGCCCTGGTCGCGGTGGGCGCCCAGGATCTCCAGGACCTGCTCCTGGTGATGGATGTCGAGTGCCGCGGTCGGCTCGTCGAGCATCATCACCGGGGTGTCCTGGGCGAGCGCCCGGGCCAGCGACACGCGTGCCTGCTGGCCGCCGGACAGATGGGCGAAGGGGCGGTCGACGATCTCGGTGAGTTCGCACAGCTCGACGGCGTCGGCGATGATCTTCGGGGAGTCGACTGCCCGCGGCGTCCGCAGCCACGGGTAGCGGCCCATGGCGACGACCTCGGCGACGGTGAACGGCGTGTCGAGCCGGTTCTGCTGGGTCACCACGCTGCGATGGCGCGCGAGTTCGCGCAGGGGCGTGGTCGCCACGTCCCGGCCGTCGATGTGCACCCGGCCGCCCGACGGCTTGCGGGTTCCCGAGAGCACCGACAGCAGCGTCGACTTGCCGCAGCCGTTGGGGCCGACCAGGGTCACGAGCTCACCGGGGTGCACCTCGAGGGAGACGCCGCGGACGACCTCTCGGCCGCCGAGCGAGACCCGCACGTCCTCGGCGACGATGCCCGGCGTCGTCGCGGGCCGCCCGCCGGTCACCAGCCCGCTCCCGCGCGACGGCTGCGACGCAGCAGGATGAAGAAGACCGGCCCGCCGATCAATGCGGTGAACATGCCGAGCGGCAGATCGGCGTCGCCGACCATCGTGCGGGCCGCGAGGTCGGCGCCGGTGATGACGAGCGCGCCGCCGATCACGCTGGTGGGCAGCAGGATCGAGTGCCTGGGGCCGACGATGAGCCGCATCACGTGTGGGACCACCAGGCCGACGAAGGCGATGATCCCGGCGAAGGCCACGGCCGCCGCGGTGAGGATCGCGGTCAGCACGATGGCCAGGCGACGGACGCCCTCCACGTTGACGCCCAGCGACGCGGCCTGGATCTCGCCGAGGGCGAGGAGGTCGAGCTTGTGGACCAGGAGCACGCACGCCGCGACGCCGACGACGACCAGCGGCGCGACCACGAGGATCTCGCTCCAGTTGCCGCTCGCCAGGGAGCCCAGCTGCCAGAAGACGATCTGCTCGCGGGCGGCGGTGGAGGCGACGAAGGTGAGGAAGGCGATGACGCCGGCGGCGAAGGCGTTCACCGCGATGCCGGTGAGCACCAGCATGATCGCCGACGACGAGCCGTCGCGCAGCGACAGCACGTAGACCGCCGCAGCGGTCACCAGGCCGAACACGAACGCGGCGCCGGCCAGCGCCCAGTTGTTCGCGGCGCCGCCGGCTCCCGCCGAGCCGCCGGCCAGGACGATCACCAGGCAGGCGCCGATCGCCGATCCCGACGAGACGCCGATGATGCTGGGTTCGGCGAGCGGGTTGGCCAGCACGCCCTGCAACAGGCAGCCGGCCGCGCCGAGGGCCGCGCCGACGAACAGGCCGAGCACGATGCGCGGGAACCGCACGTTCCACAGGGCGCCCTCGCCGTTGGGATGCGATGGCAGCGGCCCGATGTCGAGATGCCAGTGGTGGGCGATGCTGCCCAGCACCTCGAGGGGCGGGACGTGGACCTGGCCGATGGCGGCGGAGATGATCGCGAGCACCGCGGTCGCCGCCACCATCACGGTCACGACGACGGTGTTGCGGACCTTGTGCGAGGTTCCCACCGGCGCAGGCGCGGCCGCCGGCGTCTCCTTCGTCGTCACGGGGGCGCTCATACGTAGATCGCTTTCGCCAGTGCGGCCAGGACGAGGCCCACGTCGGGTCCGAAGGTGAGGATCTTGGTCTCGTCCATCTGGACGACGCGGCCGTTGCGTCCGGCCTCGGTCTCGGCGATGCCGGGCAGCTTCAGCACGCCCTCGGGCCCGCCCACGGTCGCCGCGCCCTCGGTCATGACGATGATCACGTCGGGGTCGGCGTGGATCATGGCCTCGGCGGTGACCGCGGTGAACGCGCCGGTGAGGTCGGCCTCGGCGCCGGCGTCGCGGCCGCCGAGTTCGGTGATCAGGTCGTCGACGCCGGAACCGGGGCCCGCGAGCAGCAGCAGGTTGCTGCCGCGGATGTAGAGGAAGGCCATGGTCGGGTCGCCGGACGGCTTCGGCACGAGTTCGCGGGCGGCGTCGATCTGCTCGTTGGTGCGCTCGACGAGCTTCTCGCCCTCGGCCGGGACGCCGAGCGCCCGTGCGACCGACCGCATCAGGGTGTCGTTGGACGCCAGGTCGCGCGTCGCGGGGAACACCACGACGGTGACGCCGGAATCGCGGATCTGGTCGACGGCGTTGGCCGGCACCGTCGACTCGCTGACGAGGACGATGCTCGGGTCGAGTGCCAGGACGGCCTCCGCGTTGAGCGAGTGCCCGCGGTTGGTGACGATCGGCAGGCCCGCGGCGGACGGGAACGCGGTCGCGGTGTCGCGGCCGACCACGTTCGGGCCGAGGCCGAGCGCGAAGACGATGCTGCCGAGGGTGCCGCTGACGTCGACGGCGACGATCCGGCTGACATCGGTCACCTCCACCTCGCCGTAGCGGACGGAGTCGACCGTGACCGGCAGGCGCGGAGTCGGATTCGTGGTGACGGGGGTGATCTCGGTGGTCGCGAGCTCCGCCGTCTGCGGGCCGTTGCGCAGGTGCGCGGTCGGCGAGACGCGCTCCTGCTCGATGGGCGTGACGAAGCACGCCGAGGCGGCCAGCGCGACGACGGTGGTCACGAGCAGAACCAGTAGGGTTCGCACCGATCTGCTCGACGAACTCACCGTCACCACCTTCGAATCCTCTTCTGCGCCATCAGCGGCACACTTTGGTCAGCCAAAGCTTACTTAAGTTCGCCTTCTTGACCGCACACCGGCCCACCCCGGCGCACGGTTAAGGTGGTCACATGCCAGTTCGCAGTGCCCTCACGCCAGGTACCCCGACGCCGATCCGGACCGTCCCCGACCACATCGAGCGTCCGGAGTACGCGTGGAAGCCGACGGTCAACGAGGGACACGAGCCGTGGGTGCAGACCCCGGAGACCATCGAGAAGATGCGGATCGCGGGCAAGATCGCGGCGAACGCTCTCGTCGAGGCCGGCAAGGCGGTCGCGCCGGGCGTGACGACCGACGAACTGGACCGGATCGCCCACGAGTACATGATCGATCACGGTGCCTACCCGTCGACCCTGGGCTACAAGGACTTCCCGAAGTCCTGCTGCACCTCGCTCAACGAGGTGATCTGCCACGGCATCCCGGACTCGACCGTCATCCAGGACGGCGACATCGTCAACATCGACGTCACGGCCTACATCCACGGCGTCCACGGCGACACCAATGCGACCTTCCTCGCCGGTGACGTCGACCAGGAGGTCCGAGATCTCGTCGAGCGCACCCGCATCGCGACCGAGCGCGGCATCAAGGCGGTCAAGCCCGGACGCGAGCTCAACGTCATCGGCCGCGTCATCGAGTCCTACGCGAACCGCTTCGGCTACAGCGTGGTTCGCGACTTCACCGGCCACGGCATCGGCGAGACCTTCCACAACGGCCTCGTCGTGCTGCATTACGACCAGCCGAATGTCGACACCGTCATCGAGCCGGGCATGGTGTTCACGATCGAGCCCATGATCAACCTCGGCGGCCTGGCGTGGGAGATGTGGGACGACGGCTGGACCGTGGTGACCGCCGACCGCAAGTGGTCGGCGCAGTTCGAGCACACCCTCGTCGTCACCGAGGACGGCGCGGAGATCCTCACCCTGCCCGACGAGTGACCCCGCGCGGGGAGACCGGTCCGACGGGCGGCGCGCTGCTGGTCGGCGGAACCAGCAGCGACGCGGGCAAGAGCCTGGTCGTGGCCGGACTGTGCCGCGCGCTCGCCAGGTCCGGGGTGCGGGTGGCGCCGTTCAAGGCGCAGAACATGTCCAACAACTCCGTCGTCACCCCCGACGGCGGGGAGATCGGCCGAGCCCAGGCGTTGCAGGCGTTCGCATGCGGGCTCGAACCGTCGACGCGCTTCAATCCGGTCCTGCTGAAGCCAGGCAGCGACCGGCGCTCCCACGTCGTGTTGCGGGGGCAGCCCGCCGGGGACGTCGGCGCCCGCGACTACGTCGCCTGGCGGTCGCGGCTGCGTCGCGTCGTCGTCGAGGAACTCGACTCGTTGCGTCGCGACTTCGACGTGGTCATCTGCGAGGGCGCCGGATCTGTCGCCGAGATCAACCTCCGCGACGGCGACATCGCCAACATGGGCCTCGCGCAGGCCGCGCGGCTGCCGGTGCTGCTCGTCACCGACATCGACCGGGGCGGGTCCCTGGCCCACCTGTTCGGGACGACCGCGGTCCTCGGCGACGAGGACCAGGCGCTCATCGCGGGGTTCGTGATCAACAAGTTCCGCGGCGACCGGTCGATCCTCGAACCCGGACTGGAACAGCTCCGCGGGCTCACCGGCCGCCCGACCCTGGGCGTGATCCCGTACTCCGACGAGTTGTGGCTCGACGCCGAGGACTCCCTCGCCGCCCCGGTCGGGCGCCGCATCGGTCCGCGCTCGGACTCCGGCGCCGGCGGGGCGGGCCGGTTGCGCGTCGCCGCGATCCGCCTGCCGCGCATCTCCAACTCCACCGACGTCGAGGCCCTGGCGTGCGAACCCGGCGTCGACGTGACGTGGGTCGACGACCCGGGCAGCGTCGCGGCCGCGGACCTCGTCGTGCTGCCCGGCACCCGTGCGACCGTGGCCGACCTCGCGTGGTTGCGCGAGCGGGGCCTCGCCGCGGCCTTGACCGCACGCGCGGAACGGGGAGGTCCGGTCGTCGCCGTCTGCGGGGGCTTCCAGATGCTGGCCCGCGCCATCGACGACCCGGTGGAGTCCGGGCGCGGCCGCGTCGACGGTCTCGGCCTGTTCGACCTGACGATCGAGTTCGGCGCCGACAAGACCTTGCGCCAGGCGACCGGCACCGGACCCGGGGGAGAGGCCATCCACGGTTACGAGATCCACCACGGGCGTGTCGGGGAGTCGGCGGAGGACACCTGGATCACCGACGACGAGCTCGGCGGCGAGGGCGCCCGGCGCGGCCCGGTGCGCGGCACGCACTGGCACGGGCTACTCGCCTGCGACGAGTTCCGGCGCTCCCTGCTCGCCGAGGTGGCGGCCGAGTCGGGCCGCTCCGACTTCGTCGTCGCCCCCGATACCGACTTCGCCGCGGCGCGTCGTCGCCAGGTCGACCTGATGGCCGACCTCGTCGAGACACACCTCGACCTCGACGCTGTGACCGACCTCATCGCCCATGGTCCGACGTTTTCGACCTCGCTGATCCGCCACCATCTGGAGCCCTACCGGCCCCGTGCGTAGGCGCTATCGTGGCCAGATGACAGAAGAACAGCGTCAGGTGACCGTCGACGGCCTCACCTTCGACGTCCGGATCTCCGGCCCGGAGCGCGGACCCTGGGTCCTGCTGCTCCACGGATTCCCGGTCAACGGGACCTGCTACGACGCCGTCCTCCCGCGCCTGCACGAGTCCGGGCTGCGCACGGTGGTGCTCGACCAGCGCGGCTACAGCCCCGGCGCCCGCCCGCCGGGCGTCGAGGACTACCACCTCGACCACCTCGTCTCCGACGCGATCGGCGTGCTCGACGAGCTCGGCATCGCCTACGCGATCCTCGTCGGGCACGACTGGGGCGGCATCCTCGCCTGGCACCTCGCCGGCAAGTACCCCGACCGGTTCACCGGCCTCGTGGTCGCGAGCACCGGCCACCCGTCGGCGATGCGCGACGCGCTCGCGGCCAGTGACCAACGCGAAAGGTCCTCCTACATCAAGGATTTCATCGCCGAGGGTGCCGAGGAGAGGCTGTTGGCCGACGACGGCGCCGTGCTGAGGAAGGCGGGTGTGACCGCCGAGGAGCTCGCACCGCTGCGCGAGCCGGGCGCACTGACCGCGGCGCTGAACTGGTATCGCGCCAACTTCGCCGGCGACATCAAGGCGACGATGGCGTGCCCGCCGGTGGAGATCCCGACGACCCTGGTGTGGAGCGATTCCGACCCTGCTCTCGGCCGCGAGCAGGCCGAGGCGAGCGGGCGGTACGCCTACTCCGACTTCCGGTTCTGCGTGCTCTCCGGGGTCGACCACTGGATCCCGCAGAAGGCGCCCGCCGCGCTCGCCAGCGAGATCGCGCTGCGTTCGACGATCTTCTGACGGTCGGTCAGATCTCCAGTCCCAGCAGCGCGTTCTCCAGGACCTCGGGCATCGCCGGGTGGATCCAGTACTGGCCGCGTGCGACCTCGAGGGCGGTCTGGCCGAAGGACATCGCCTGGATGACCGGCTGGATCACCGTCGGCGCCTGCGGTCCGATGATGTGCGTGCCGAGGATCCGGCCGGTGCCGCGCTCGGCGATGACCTTGCAGAAGCCGGTGGTGTCCTCCATCGCCCAGCCGTAGGCGACGTCGCCGTAGGCCTGGACCTTCACCGTGATGTCGTGGCCGGCCGTGCGGGCCTCGTCCTCGGTCAGGCCGACCGACGCGATCTGCGGGTGGGTGAACACCGCGGCAGGCACGAACCGGTGGTCGAAGGCGACGAGATCGTCGGCGTCCCAGCCCTTCAGGAGGTTCGCCTGCACCACGCGCTCCTCGTGGTTGGCGACGTGCTTGAGCTGGTACGGCGAGCTGACGTCGCCGAGGGTCCACACGCCGCGCGCCGCGGTCCGCCCGTGCTCGTCGCACCGCACCCGGCCCTCGTCGTCGAGTTCGACGCCGACCGAGGACAGGTTCAGCCGGTCGCCGTTCGGCTTGCGGCCGGTCGCGACGAGCAGCACGTCGGCGTCGAGCTGCGACCTGCTTCCGTCCCTGCCGGTGAGGTGCAGGCGCACGCCGCCGCCGGGGAGGTTCTCCGCGGCCTCGATCCCGGTTTCGAGATGGACGTCCCACTTGTCGCAGGCGATCTGGGTGAACCGGTTGGAGATGTCGGCGTCCTGCTTGCGCAGCAGCGCGGGACCGCGCGCGATGATCGACACCTGCGACCCCAGGGCGCCGAAGACGTGCGCGAATTCGGCTGCGATGTAACCGCTTCCGACGATGACCAGCCGCTCGGGCAGCTGCGGCAGGCGCATCACGTCGTCGTTGGTGTGATAGCGGACGCCCGATTCGGCGATCACCGGCGGGATGACCGCCCGTGAACCGGCCGCGAGGACCACCTCGTGGGCGAGAACCGTTGCGCCGTCGGCGGTCACGAGGCGGTAGCGGCCCTCGTCGTCGGTGCCGTCGAACTCGACGTGCGAGCTGTACACGGTGACGTTGTCGCACCGGTCGACGCGATACTCCTTGCCGCCCTGCGAGATCGGATCGATCCGGCCGAACACGCGCTCGACGATGCCGGGCCAGTCCACCGACTCGATCCTCGCGTTGACCCCGAGACGCGCGCCGTGCGCGGCGATCTCGGCGACCTCCGCGGCGTAGACGAACATCTTGGTGGGGATGCAGCCGACGTTCAGGCAGGTGCCGCCGTAGGCGCCCTCCTCGAAGATGGCGATCGAGGTGTCGGCGAACCGGTCGTCGGGGATCGAGTTGCCGCTGCCGGAACCGATGATGGCCAGGTCCACGACCTGCGTGGCGGTCATAGTGCGTTCTCTTCTCTGTTCGGGGTGGGGGCGTCGAGCACCTGGTTCATCCAGGCGTCGACCTCGTCGTAGGCGTGCTCGCGGGCGGGGCGGATCGAGAGGAACACGTCATGGCGTGCGTCGGGGATGGGCACGACGCTGACCCGGCCGCCCAGGCAGCCGCTCCAGCGTGCGATCTGCGTGACGTCGAGAACCACGTCGGCCCGGTCGGTGGACGTCGAGTAGGTCTTGGCGAAATGCGACTTGTCCGAGCGCAACACGAGCGCGGGCACGCCGATGTCGATGCCGCGGTGGAGGCGGCGCTGTGCGGTGCGCACGGCGTCGAGGAAACCGAAGGTCACCGGGAATCCGCCGAGCGGTTTGAGCTCGAGGTCGTAGGTCCACTCGCCGTTCGCGCTCGAGTGCAGGCTCTCTCCGTAGGCCGAGGACAGCTCCTTGGGGACGACGCGCTTGGGCGTCACCGCCGCGACGGCCTTGATGAACATGGACACGGGGAAGGTGCGCAACACCGGGTCGCCCTGCAGGTCGAACCACGGGGAGTTCAGCAGCAGTCCCTCGACGCGACGATGCCGGGCGGGGTCCTCAGAGCGCAGGCGGTCCAGCCACAACGCGGTGACGAGGCCGCCGGTGGAATGTCCGGCGACCACGATCCGGGTGTCGTGGCCGACCTCGGCGGCGATGACGTCGAGCGCGAGGCCGAGTTCCTCGTCGTAGCGCGCGAGGTCGGTGGTGAAGTGCGGGGTGTGGTGCGCCTCGCGCGACCGGCCGCATTTCCGCAGGTCGATGGCGTAGAACGCGTAGCCGCGGTCGGTGAAGAAGTCGGCCAGCGGTTCGTGGAAGAAGTAGTCGGTGAAGCCGTGCACGTAGAGCACTGCGCCGGTCACCGGCTGCGGGCTCGCGATCCGTTCACCGGCCTCGGCGCGCCGGACCAGCGTCGCGGTGACGGGGGATTCGCCGTCGGGGTCGGGTCCCAGGGGGATGGTGCGGAGTTGGTAGTGGTCGAGGAAGCAGTCGGGCCTCCAGTCGGCACCTGCGGATACGCTCACCCCTGCCAGCTTAATGACCTGCTCGCCGGGCCCGGCCCCTGCCGCGAAGTGTCGCCGATACCACAATTGAGCAGGTCGATTCTGTTTAAAGACGTGACATGCTGGACAATGGCCCTAAACAAGTTCGTCGATCAGCTCGAAGTGGAGTCCAGGTGTCGAAAACGGTGATCAAGACCGACGTGGCGTTGGTGGGTGCGGGCATCATGAGTGCCACCCTGGGGGCGCTGCTCCGTCAGCTCCAGCCCGATTGGTCGATCAGCCTGTTCGAGCGGCTGGACGCGGCCGCCGCCGAGTCCAGCGACCCCTGGAACAATGCGGGCACCGGACACTCGGCGCTGTGTGAGCTCAACTACACGCCCCAGACCGCCGACGGCGACGTCGACATCACCAAGGCGCTCAACATCAACGAGCAGTTCCAGGTGTCGCGCCAGTTCTGGGCCCACGCGGTCGACAACGGCATCCTCGGCGACCCCACCGAGTTCATCAACCCCATCCCGCACGTGTCCTTCGTCCACGGCGAGGACAGCGTCAAGTACCTGCGCAAGCGCTACGACAAGCTGGCACCCCAGACCCTCTTCGAGGGTATGGAGTTCATCGACGACCCGGCCGAGTTCGCCACGCGACTCCCGCTGATGTCCGACGGCCGCGATTTCGACGATCCGGTCGCGCTGAACTGGTTCGACCAGGGCACCGACGTCGACTTCGGTGCGCTCACCCAGCAGTTGCTCAACTACGTCAGCGCCGGCGCCGACATTTACTTCGGTCACTCGGTGACCAACCTCTCCAAGCAGTCCGACGGCAGCTGGATCGTCAAGATCCGCAACAACCGCACCGGCGAGAAGCGACAGGTCCACGCGAAGTTCGTCTTCGTCGGTGCCGGCGGCGGTGCGCTGCACCTGCTGCAGAAGTCGGGCATCTCCGAGGCCAAGGGCTTCGGCGGCTTCCCGGTGTCCGGTGAGTTCTTCCGCTGCACCAACCCCGACCTGATCGACCGCCACTCGGCCAAGGTGTACGGCCAGGCCGCCGTCGGCGCGCCGCCCATGTCGGTGCCGCACCTCGACACCCGCGTGATCAACCACAACAAGGGCCTGCTGTTCGGCCCGTACGCCGGCTGGTCGCCCAAGTTCCTCAAGACCGGCAAGATCACCGACCTGCCGACGTCGATCAAGCCAGGCAACCTGCTGCCGATGCTGTCGATCGCGCCGCAGGAGTTCGGCCTGCTGAAGTACCTGATCGGCGAGCTCGCCGCGTCGCCGGCCGACCGCGTCAGGACCCTCTCGGAGTTCGTGCCCCGCGCCACCGGCGGAGACTGGGAGCTGATCACCGCCGGTCAGCGCGTGCAGGTCATCCGCAAGACCGGCGTCGGCGGCAAGCTCGAGTTCGGCACCGCTGTGGTGGCCGCAGCCGACGGCACCATCTCGGGTCTGCTCGGCGCCTCGCCGGGCGCCTCGACCGCGGTACCGGCGATGCTGTCGGTGCTCGAGAAGTGTTTCCCGACCGAGTACGCCGGCTGGTCGTCGAAGCTCTCGGAGATCATCCCGTCCTTCGGCAAGAAGCTCAGCGACGACCGCGACCTGTACCACCGCGTGTGGGACTGGACCAACAAGTCGCTGAAGCTGACCGGTCGCCACGCGGCGCCGGAGTCCGGCGAGCTTTCTCCCGCCACCGCGGGCTGATGCCGACAACAGAGGTCATGTGCTAACCACGACACATGACCTCTGTTGTTCACCGCAGTCCTTCGGCCGACATCGACGCGTCGACGCTGTACCGCATCCTGCGGTTACGCGTCGACGTCTTCGTCGTCGAGCAGGCGTGTCCATATCCCGAACTCGACGGCCGCGACCTGGAGCCGACGACCCGTCAGTTCTGGATCACCGAGAACGGTGAGCCGGACGGTCCGGTGGTGTCGACCCTGCGGCTCCTGGAGGAGCCGACGCCGGCTGCCGACGGCGGCCTGGTGTACCGGATGGGCCGGGCCTGCACCGCTCACGCCCACCGGGGGCGCGGCCTGCTGGCCGAACTGATGACCACCGCCCTGGCCGAGGTCGGCGACCGGCCCTGCCGGATCGAGGCCCAAGCCTACCTCACCGAGATGTACGGCAAGTTCGGGTTCGTCGCCGAGAGCGAGGAGTACCTCGAGGACGGCATCCCGCATGTGTCGATGATCCGTACCGCACGCGAGAACGCAGGAGAGTGATGACGTCCCCGCCAGACTACGTCCGATACCCGTTCAGCGCGGTGGTCGGGCAACAGCAACTCAAGCTCGCCCTGATCCTCTCGGCGATCTCGCCGGGCATCGGCGGGGTGCTGATCCGGGGCGAGAAGGGGACCGCCAAGTCGACGATCGTGCGCGGGCTCGGTCCGCTCATCGCAGACGAGGGGGATCGCTCCGGGTCGGGCCGCGTCGTGGAACTGCCGATCGGGGCCACCGAGGACCGGGTCATCGGCTCCCTCGACCTGACCTCGGTCCTTCGCGACGGGCGTGCCGAGTTCACTCCGGGGCTCCTCGCGCAGGCGCACCACGGCGTGCTCTACATCGACGAGGTGAACCTCCTCGCCGACCACCTTGTGGACGTGCTGCTCGACGCTGCCGCAAGCGGCCGGGTCACGATCGAGCGAGACGGCGTATCCCACACGCAGGAAGCCGATTTCGTCCTCGTGGGAACGATGAACCCGGAGGAGGGGGAGTTGCGGCCGCAGCTCCTCGACCGATTCGGTCTCGCGGTCGACGTCGCCGCCGGCAAGGATCTCGACGAGCGGGTCGAGGTCGTTCGGCGCCGCATGGCCTTCGACGCCGATCCCGCAGGTTTCGCCGATGCCTTCGCCGACGCGGAAAAGGAACTGACACAACGTATCCGGGCGGCCCGTGCCGCAGTCGGCGAGGTTTCCCTGCCGACTCGCGAACTGCGCCGGATCGCCGGGGTCTGCGCTCATCTGGACGTCGACGGCCTCCGTGGCGACATCGTCGTCGCCCGGACCGCCGCCGCGCATGCGGCCTGGCGCGGCGCGGCCGAGGTCACCGAGGAGGACGTGCGCGCGGCCGTCGAACTCGCCCTGCCTCACCGGCGTCGTCGCAACCCGTTCGACGAGTCCGGACTGTCGGCCGACGAACTCGACGACGCCATGCGGTCGGGACAGGAGGCCGCCGGGCCGGTCCCGGACGACCCCGGACCAGACGACCCCGGACCAGACGACCCCGGACCCGACGACCCCGGACCCGGCGACGGGCCGGGTGGCGAACCGGCCGGCGACGGACCGGAAGGGTCACAGGCGGACTCCTGGAGCGCTGCGCCCGACGGGGAGACCGGCCGCGACGAGACCGGCCGCGACGAGACCGGCCGCAACGAGACCCGGGCACCGGCCGGACCCGCGTTCGGGACCGCGCGCGGCGCGGGCGCGCAGCGGATGCGGGCCCTGGCGCTGGCCGGGGTGGGCGACGGCGACCCCGGCCGCCGGTCGAAGGCGCGCAGCCGTCGCGGACTCACCACCCGCGCCGTCGACTTCGAGGCCGGCCGGCCGGTGCACCTGTTCGCGACCGTGCTTGCCGCGGCCGGGAGAACCCGGCCGGTCGCCACGGACCCGTCACCGGTTCGCGTCCACACCGACGATCTGCGTGCGGCCCAGCGCATCGGCCACGAGTCCAACCTCGTGGTCTTCGTCGTCGATCTCAGCGGTTCGATGACCGCGCGCCGCCGGCTGGCCGCCGTCGCCGACCTGTCCGTGGAGATGCTGCGGGACTCCTACACCCGCCGTGACCGCGTCGCCGTGGTCGTCGCCCGTGGCGGCACCGCGACCCTGGCCGTGCCGCCCACCAAGTCGGTCGACATCGCGGTGCGCCGTCTCGCCGAGGTGCGCACCGGCGGCCGTACCCCGCTCGCGGAGGGGCTGCTCCTCGCGGGCGAGGTGATCGAACGCCGACTGCGGGCCGAACCGCACCGGCGTCCGCTGCTGGTGGTGCTCACCGACGGACGCGCCACCGCCGGACGCGACGCCCCGGCGCGAGCCCGTGCCGCCGCCGCCTCCATCCGGCGTCGTGGCATCGAATCGGTCGTCGTCGACTGCGAACAGGGGCTGGTGCGCCTCGGACTCGCTGCCGAACTCGCCGGGCACCTGGGTGCGGGCGTGCTGACCATGGACGAGCTGACCGCCGGCGCCCTGAGCCGCGGTGCGGCCTGACCACCCCTGACGAAGGAGAGACGACGTGCCCCGCGGGGTTCCCGAATCGATACCCGACGACGGCCTGACCACCAGGCAGCGCCGCAACCAGCCGGTGCTGGCGGTCCACACCGGCGACGGCAAGGGCAAGTCGACCGCCGCGTTCGGCATGGCCATGCGCGCGTGGAACGCCGGCCTGCGGGTCGCGGTGTTCCAGTTCGTGAAGAGTGCCAAGTGGAAGGTCGGGGAGGAGTCGGCCCTGCTCGCCCTCGGCAAGGTGCACTCCGACACCGGCGCCGGCGGCCCGGTCGAGTGGCACAAGATGGGGCAGGGCTGGTCGTGGCTGCGCGCCAACACCGATCACGCCGACGACCACGCGGCGGCCGCCCGGGCCGGGTGGGCCGAGATAGCCCGTCGTCTCGAGTCACAGGAGCACGACTTCTACGTGCTCGACGAGTTCACCTATCCGCTGGACTGGGGTTGGGTCGACACCGCCGAGGTCGTCGACACGCTGTCGCGGCGGCCCGGGCGCCAGCACGTCGTCATCACCGGGCGGCGTGCGCCGCAGGCGCTCGTCGACGCCGCCGACCTCGTCACCGAGATGCGCAAGATCGCCCACCCGATGGATGCCGGGCGCAAGGGGCAGAAGGGCATCGAGTGGTGACGACTCCCGCGATCGTCGTCGCCGCCCCGTCGTCGGGCAGCGGGAAGACGACGATCACCACGGGACTCATCGGGGCGCTGCGGGCCGCCGGCCACCGGGTCGCGCCCTTCAAGGTGGGGCCCGACTACATCGATCCCGGCTACCACGCGGTCGCCGCGGGTCGCCCGGGCCGCAACCTCGATCCGAACCTGGTGGGTGAGGACCTGATCGCACCGTTGTTCGCGCACGGCGCGGCGGGTGCCGACATCGCGGTCGTCGAAGGGGTGATGGGCCTGTTCGACGGCCGGATCACCGATGCCCCGGGCACGGGAGCCGGCGGGTCAGACCAGCTGGGACTCGGGTCGACCGCACATGTGGCGACGATCCTCGGGGCGCCCGTCGTGCTCGTGGTCGACGGGTCCGGTCACAGCCAGTCGCTGGCCGCGGTGCTGCACGGCTTCCTCTCCTACGACGCATCCGTGCAGATCGCCGGGGTCATCCTCAACCGCGTCGGATCGCCGCGCCACGAACTGGTGCTCCGTCAGGCCTGCGACCGCGTCGGCCTGCCCGTCTTCGGGGTGGTGCGCCGCGATCCGTCCCTGGCCGTGCCGTCCCGGCACCTCGGCCTCATCCCGGCCGCCGAGCGCACCGAGGAGGCGGTCGCCGCCGTCGACGCCATGACCGGGCATCTCGGCGCGGCACTCGACCTGCCCGCCATCGTCGCCGCGGCCCGCCGACGCGCGGTCGCCGACGCGCAACCGTGGTCGCCCGCGGCCGCCGTTTCGCCCGGGGCATCTGCCACACCCGGCGGCGAGGGGGCCGATGCCCATCCCGCCGGCGTCCCCGCGAGGCCGGTCGTCGCCGTCGCCGGCGGCGCCGCCTTCACGTTCGGCTACGCCGAGCACACCGAGATGCTCACCGCGGCGGGTGCCGACGTCGTCACCTTCGACCCGCTCACCGACCGCCTGCCGGAGCACGCTGCGGGCGTCGTCATCGGCGGCGGTTTCCCGGAGGAACACGCCGAGGAGCTCTCCGCCAACACCGGTCTGCGCGCCGACCTGCGGGCGCATGCCGCCGCCGGCCGCCCGATCCACGCCGAGTGCGCCGGGCTCCTCTACCTCGCAGCGCAGCTCGACGGACACCCGATGAGCGAGGTCCTCGAACTCACCGGGCACTTCGGCCCGACGCTGACCCTCGGCTACCGGGACGCGGTCGCGGTGGCCGACTCGGTGCTGTTCCGCGCCGGGGAGCGGATCACCGGCCACGAGTTCCATCGCAGCACCGTGGCCGTCGCCCCGGACGTCGAGGCCACCCCGGCGTGGGCGTGGCGCGACGCGGCCGGGCACGCCACCACCCACGGGATCGTCACCGCGTCGGTCCACGCGTCGTATCTGCACGTGCACCCGGCGGCTGTCCCAGAGGCGTTGCATCGCTTCGTCTCCCGCGCCCGCGAGGTCGAGACGGATGCGGGTGCGCGCGGAATGCCTCGTGCGGGTCGATCCCCGGACGGCCGGGAGTAGGCTCGCCTGCGTGGACTCCGCTGACAAGCTCCTCGACGCCGGCTCCCCGAAGACGGGGCGCCGACTCCGCGAAGCCCTCGACACACTGGCCGAACAGGGCGTCGACGATCCGGTCCTGCTGCGCGAGCTGCTCGAGGCGGTCCTCGTCGTCGGGCAGGGCGTCGAACTCGACCGCGCCCTGCAACGCATCGTCGAGGTGGCCGGCGGTCTCGTCGACGCGAAGTACGGCGCCCTGGGCGTCCGCGGTCCCGACGGCGGACTGTCCGAGTTCGTCTACACCGGCATCACCGACGCCCAGCGCGCCACCATGGGCCACCTGCCCGTCGGCAGGGGAGTGCTCGGACTGCTCATCGACGACCCGCAGATCCATCGCATCCACGACCTCGGAGCGCATCCCACCTCCGTCGGCTTCCCGCCCAACCATCCGCCGATGCACACCTTCCTCGGCGCGCCGATCATGGTGCGCGGCGAGGTGTTCGGCTCCATCTACCTCACCGAGAAGCAGTCGGCGGACACCTTCTCCGAGGTGGACGAGACCGTGGTGGCCGTGCTCGCGGTCGCGGCCGGAATCGCCATCGACAACGCCGGCCTGTTCGAGCGCGCCCGCACCCGCCACCGCTGGATGCAGGTCCTCGCGCGCCGGGGATCCGAGCCGCTGGCGGGGATCGCCCTGTCCGACACCATGTCCCGGATGTGCGTCGACGTCGCCGACCTCGTCGGCGCCGTCGACGTCTACCTGATCACCGAACTCGACGGCGAGGTCGAACTGCGCGGGCACACCGGCGAACCCCCGCGCATCGACGATTTCACCGCGCCGTCGGCGAACTCGCTGACGGTGCAGCGCGCCGGGGCGATCTCGCCGGCCCTGGTGCGGCGCGGCGCCCGGTGGACGTCGGTGCAGCCGTTGCAGCGCGCGTCGGGCGCGTTCGGATGGATGATCATCACCCATCGCACCCGCCCGTACTGGGAGGAGGAGGAAATCGCCGGCCTGGCCGGCGTCGCCGAGATCGCCTCGCTCGCGGTCGTCTACGCCGAGCAGCAGCAGATCGCCCGCGACCTCGAGGTCCTCGAGGACCGTCACCGCATCGCCCGCGACCTGCACGACCACGTCATCCAGCGCCTGTTCGCCATCGGGATGTCGGTGCAGACCCTGCTCGCCGGGACCACCGACCGGGAAGCGGCGAAAGAGCGCCTCGGTCAGATCATGACCGACCTCGACCGGACGATCGCGCAGATCCGGACCTCGATCTTCGACCTGCAGACGGCCTCCGGCTCCGAGGACCCGACCCTTCGGCGCCGCGTGCTCGACATCGTCTCCGAACTGTCCGGGCACGCCTCGATCTCGCCGAGCGTGAACTTCGAGGGCCCCGTCGACACGGTGGTCCCCGACACGCTCGGCCCGCACATCGACGCCGTGTTGCGGGAGGGCCTGTCGAATGCGCTGCGGCACGCGCACGCCGAACACATCTCGGTGTCGGTGTGCGCCGACGACGTGCTGACCGTGGAGATCTCCGACGACGGGGTCGGCATCGACACCGACGTCACCTACCGCGGACTGGACAACCTCACCCGGCGCGCCGAGGAATGCGACGGCACCTTCAGCGTGGTGACGCGACCCCGCGGGGAGCGCGGCGACGGCGGCACCACGCTGACGTGGTCGGTGCCACTCGTCGGCTGACCCCGCCGCTACTGCTTGCCCTCGCGCAGCTTGGTCGCCATCACCGCCACCTGGGTGCGCCGCTGCATGTCCAGCTTGCCCAGGATGCGCGAGACATAGTTCTTGATGGTCTTCTCCGCCAGGAACATCCGCTCGGCGATCTGCCGGTTGGTCAGGCCCTCGCCGATGAGGTTGAAGACCTCGCGCTCCTGGTGGGTCAGCTCCGCGAGCGGATCCTTCTCCTCCTTCTTGCCGTCGCGCAGCTTCGCCAGCAGCGCGGCGGTGGACCGGTCGTCGAGGAGCGAGCCGCCGCGCCCGACGGTGCGGACCGCGGCGACGAGGTTGTGGCCGAGGATCTGCTTGAGGACGAAACCGCTCGCGCCGGCGAGCACCGCGGCCAGCAGCGCGTCGTCGTCGGCGTAACTCGTCAGCATCAGGCACTTGACGTCGGGTTCGGCGGCGCGGACGTCGCGGCACAGCTCCACGCCGTTGCCGTCGGGCAGGCGCACGTCGAGCACCGCCACATCGGGTTTCGTCGCCAGGATGCCGACGAGGGCCTCGCCGACGGAGGCGGCCTCACCGACGACCTCGATGTCGCCGGCGGTGCCGAGGAGGTCGCGGAGCCCGCGGCGGACCAGCTCGTGATCGTCGACGAGGTAGGCGCGGACCGGGGAGGGGGTCGAGTCGTCAGCCATGGTCTGAACCTACCGGACCGATGGGCCCGCGCGAACGCCTGACCGGGCGTTTTGCCGGGTCACGCGTCGACGCGGGACAGAACGCGACATGGGTCCCAGCACAAGCGGGACCTTTTCCCCACGCCGTCCGCGGTGTCGGGCGCGCACAGTGATCTGCGGCGGATCGTTTGACCGCCGCAACCCGAACGTCGGACCAGGAGTACACGTGACCACCCTCATCGGACCCCCCGAGCTGAGCGACAGCGGCATGACCGGCGCTGACCTGCTGCGCGAACTGCTACCCGTGTGCGAGACCGAGGTGGAGCGCCACATGCGGATGGTCAAGGAGTGGCATCCGCACGACTACGTCCCGTGGGACGAGGGGCGCAACTTCGCCATGCTCGGCGGCGTGGACTGGGACCCCGAGCAGTCGCAGCTCTCCGACGTGGCCAAGGCCGCGATGATCACCAACCTGCTGACCGAGGACAACCTGCCCTCGTACCACCGGGTCATCGCCGAGAACTTCGGCCTCGACGACGCGTGGGGCTTCTGGGTGGGCCGCTGGACCGCCGAGGAGAACCGCCACTCGATCGTCATGCGCGACTACCTCGTGGTCACCCGCGGCGTCGACCCCGTCGAGCTCGAGAACATCCGCATGGCGCACATGACCTCCGGGTTCAACCCGCTGCCCACCGACGACGGCCAGCGCGACCACAGCTTCGACATGCTGTTCGCGGTCGCCTACGTGAGCTTCCAGGAACTCGCCACCCGGGTGTCGCACCGCAACACCGGCAAGGCGTGCGGCGACCCGATCGCCGACCGACTGCTGCAGCGCGTCGCCGCCGACGAGAACCTGCACATGCTCTTCTACCGCAACATCGTCGCCGGCGCCCTCGACCTCGTGCCCGACCAGACGATGGCCGCCATCTACACGATCGTGTCCAACTTCCAGATGCCCGGCGCGACGATGCCCAACTTCCGCCGCAATGCGGTGCTCATCGCCAAGGGCGGCATCTACGACCTGCCGCAGCACCTCAACGAGGTGGTCATGCCGGTGCTGCGCAAGTGGCGGATCTTCGAGCGCGACGACTTCGGCCCGCTCGGCGAGCACTACCGCGAGCTCCTCGCGAAGTTCCTCGAGGACATGAACGTCAAGGTCGAGAAGTTCGAGGCGGCCCGCGAGCGCGCCCTCGAGCGCGACCGCGCGCGGGGGCGGGCTTGAGCGACGTGCTGTCGATGTGGGCGAGCGAGTCGCAGTACTCGCCGGGCGGGGTCGATCCACGCGAGGCATGCAGCTGCGACCAGGGATTCGCCACCGCGATCGCGATGGCGGAGGCCGCCGCCGACCGTAATCCCGCGTGGTGGAACGAGATCCGCGCGAACGCCGAGGACGCCCTCGAGGCGGCGTACTGCAGTTCCAAACTGCTCGGCGCGCTGATCGAGGCGTCGGCGCACCGGGCGGGTATCCCGGCCGCCGATGTCTGGGATCACATCCGCCGCACCGGCGAGCTGCCGCTCTAGGACGCGCCCGCCGGACGCGCCCGCCGCGCCCGGTAGTGTCTGCTGCCATGGCTGGTCACTATCTCGCGGGTCTCGATCTCGAGGGCCGCAAGGTCGTCGTCGTGGGCGGCGGGACCGTCGCCCAGCGCCGGCTGCCGAACCTCGTCGCGGCCGGCGCCGACGTGCACGTCATCGCCGTCGACCCCACGCCGGCGGTCGAGTCCTTCGCGGGCATCACCGTGTCGCGGCGCCGATACGCCGACGGCGACCTTGCGGGTGCCTGGTATGCGATCGCGTGCACCGACGACCCGGACGTCAACGCGGCGGTGGTCGCCGAGGCCGAACGCCGCCACACCTTCTGCGTCCGCGCCGACGACGCCCGGCAGGGCACCGCGGTGACCCCCGCGTCCGGGCGGCACTGCGACGTGCAGTTCGGCGTCCTCGCCGGCGGCGATCACAAACTGAGCGCGGCGCTGCGCGCGGCCATGTCGCGCGCCCTGGCCGAGGGATCGCTGTCGGTCGACGACGCCGCACCCCACGCACCGGGTGTGGCCCTCGTCGGCGGCGGCCCGGGCGACCCCGATCTCATCACCGTGCGCGGGCAGCGGCTGCTCGCCGAGGCCGACGTCGTCGTCGCCGACCGCCTCGCGCCGCCCGAGCTGCTCGCCGAACTCGGGCCTCAGGTGGAGGTCATCGACGCGGCGAAGGTGCCCTACGGCCGCGCGATGAAGCAGGAGGCGATCAACGAGGTCCTCGTCGCCAAGGCCCGGGAGGGCAAGTTCGTGGTGCGCCTCAAGGGCGGGGATCCCTACGTGTACGGACGCGGCTTCGAGGAGCTGCAGGCCTGTGTCGCCGCCGGCGTGCCGGTGACCGTGGTGCCCGGGATCAGCAGCTCGATCGCGGCACCGTCGGCGGCCGGCATCCCGGTGACCCACCGCGGGGTCACCCACGAGGTCGTCATCGTGTCCGGCCACGTCCCGCCCGGACATCCCGACTCGCTCACCGACTGGTCGGCCCTCGGCCGGTTGCGCGGCACGATCGTGCTGATGATGGCCGTCGAGCGGCTCGACAGGTTCGCCGACGCACTCCTCGAGGGTGGGCGTCCCGCCGACACCCCGGTGGCGATGATCGAGAACGGCTCGCTGCCGACCCAGCGCGTGCTGCGCGCCGATCTCGCCCACGCCGCCGAGGTCGCGCGGGCCGAGGGCCTGCGTCCGCCGGCGATCGTGGTCATCGGGCAGGTGGCCGGATTCACCGACGCCGAGCACGCTGCCCCGGCCGAGTAGCCCGTTCACGAGCCGGTGCATCGGCGTCCGCGTCAACGGGGATTGGCACATCGCCGCGCCCGGCCGGTACCGTCGGGCCTTATGTCGAATCCCGGATCCGTGCATGCTGGACCTGCGGCCGACGCCGCGTACCGGCCGGTCTTCGGATTGCCGATCCTGGTCCTGTCCGGGATGCAGCTGCTCATGGTGCTCGACGGCACCGTCGCGGCCCTGGCGCTCCCGCGCATCCGGGACTCGCTGATGCTGTCGGAGTCGAGCGCCAACTGGGTCATCTCGAGTTATGTCCTCGCCTTCGGCGGCCTGATGCTCCTCGGGGGCCGCCTCGGCGACACGTTCGGCCGCAAGCGGATGTTCGTCGTCGGCGTCGCCATGTTCACGCTCACCTCGCTGCTGTGCGGGCTCGCGTGGAACGAGGCGAGCCTGATCATCGGGCGTGCGCTGCAGGGAGCGTCCGCCGCGGTGGCGGCGCCGACCGCGATGGCGCTGGTCGCGACCACCTTCGCGCCCGGCAAACCGCGCAGCCAGGCCTTCGCCATCTACGCGGCGATGACCGGTGTCGGATCGGTGGCCGGCCTCATCCTCGGCGGCGTGCTCACCGAGGTGTCGTGGCGTCTGGTGTTCCTCATCAACGTGCCGATCGGCCTGGTGGTCGCACTCGGGGCCATCGTCGCGCTGCGCGAGTCCCAGGGTGAGCGCCTGCCGCTCGACGTCCCCGGCGCGGTGCTGGGCACCGTCGGCTGCACGCTGCTCGTCTTCGGCGTCAACGACGGGCCGAACGGATGGACCTCGCCGCTGGTGATCGGCTCGTTCGTGCTCGGCGCGGCGGCCCTGATCGCCTTCGTGATCGTCGAGCGCCGCGCCCGCAACCCGATCCTGCCGTTCTCGCTGTTCGACAACTCCTCGCGCGTCGCCGCGCTCACGGCCATCCTCTTCGCCAGCATGATCATGATGTGCATGGCGGTGTTCATCTCCCTCTACCTGCAGGGAATCCTGAAGTACACCCCGATCCAGAGCGGCCTGTCGGTCGTGCCGTTCGCCTTCGGGCTGGGCATCGCCGCGGCCATCGCCTCGAAGCTGGCACTGATGGTCCAGCCGCGCTGGCTCGTCCTGGCCGGCGGGGCGATCCTGCTGGGCGGCTGCCTCTACGCGTCGTCGATCGCGACCGACGGGCCCGACTACTTCCCGGGCATCTTCCTGCCCGTCGTGATCATCGGCTTCGGCGTCGGCTTCGCGGTCATCCCGCTCACCCTGTCGGTGGTGGCCGGCGTCGGGCCGACCGAGATCGGCCCGCTGACCGCTCTCGCGCAGGTCGCCCAGAACCTGGGCGGAGCCATCGGCCTGGTCGTTGTCGGCGCGATGGTGACCTCGCGGGCGCTGTCGAAGGGCGGCACCACCGCGCCGGTGGAGACCATGAACGAGACCCAGCTCGCCGCGCAGGCCGAGGGCTACGGCCTGGCGTTCGCCGCCTGCGCCGGCATCGCGGTGCTCGCCGCGATCGTGGTGCTGTTCATGCGGTTCACCCCCGAGCAGGTGGCCGAGGGGCAGGCGGCGCAGGAAGCAGCCGACGCGGGCGTCGAATCATCCACCGACGCGGGCGTCGAGTAGCCCTCCCGGCCCTCGCACTCAGTCCGTCAGCACCACGATCTGATCGGGGGCGGCGATCTCCACTCGGGTCCCCCCGTCGGACAGCACCGCGGCCAGCCCCTCGATGTCGCGGACGGTGCGCCGGGTCTGCACCAGCTCACGCGCCATGAGCCCCTTGTAGTGCTTGTTGAAGTGGCTGACGACCTTGCGGGAGCCGTCGGGCTGCTCGGTCATCACGGTCGCGGTGACCGCGCCGGCCACCGGCCCGAGCTGCTGGTACACCCCCGACCGCAGGTCCACGACGAAGTCGTCGACGGCGTCGAGCGCAGGGGAGAGCTCGGGCTTCCAGATGGACTTCAGCGTCGGCATCCCGGGCAGCTTCGAGCCGCCGGACAACCGGTAGGCGGGGATCGGGTCGGCGGCGCGCACGACGCCGAACAGCGCCGACCCGATGGCCAGCCGCTCGGCCGCCTTGGTCTTGCCCGCGCGGGTGAGCGATGCGTGGTCGAGCGCGTCGTAGAGCACCCCGGTGTAGCGCTCGATGGCCGGGCGGGTGGGGGAGAGCCACAGGTCGGCGTTGCGGTCCACCTCGGCGAGCTGGGTGGCGCCGAGCCCGAGCGCCGTGCGGCTGGCGTCGAGGTCCGAGGCGAGGTCGACGATGGCCTCGGCGATGCGTTTGCGCGTCGGGTTCAGCTCCGGGAACGACAGCGTGTCGAGGTCGAGGGGAGCGCCGCTCCCGCCGTCGGATTTGGTCTCGGAGGGAGGCAGGATGACGAGCACCGGAACACCATAACTAAGCTGGTTTGTCGTGATCACACGCATGTCGACCCTGTTTCTGCGGACCCTGCGCGACGACCCGGCCGATGCCGAGGTGCCGAGCCACAAGTTGCTGGTGAGGGCGGGTTACGTCCGCCGCGTCGCACCGGGCGTCTACTCCTGGCTGCCGCTGGGCCTGCGTGTGCTCAAGGCCATCGAGGACATCGTCCGCGAGGAGATGAACGCGATCGGCGCGCAGGAGATCCTCCTGCCGGCGCTGCTGCCGCGTGAGCCCTACGAGGCCACCAACCGCTGGACGGAGTACGGCGACGCGCTGTTCCGCCTCAAGGACCGCAAGGGCGCCGACATGCTGCTCGGTCCCACGCACGAGGAGCTCTTCGCGCAGCTGGTCAAGGGCGAGTACTCGTCCTACAAGGACATGCCCGTCATCCTGTACCAGATCCAGACGAAGTACCGCGACGAGGAGCGTCCGCGCGCCGGCATCCTGCGCGGTCGCGAGTTCGTCATGAAGGACGCCTACTCCTTCGACCTCGACGAGGCCGGCCTGAAGAAGGCCTACGACCTCCACCGCGAGGCCTACCAGAAGATCTTCGAGCGTCTGCAGGTCAAATACGTCATCGTCTCGGCGACCTCCGGCGCGATGGGCGGCAGCGCCTCCGAGGAGTTCCTGGCCGAGGCCGAGGTCGGCGAGGACACCTTCGTGCGGTGCCTCGAGTCCGGCTACGCCGCCAATGTCGAGGCCGTGGTGACCCGCGCGCCGGAGCCGCGTCCGATCGAGGGGCTGCCCGAGGCGGTCGTGCACGACACCCCGGGCACGGAGACCATCGACAGTCTGGTCGAGTGGGCCAACGCCAACCTCGACGGCGAGTTCACCGCCGCCGACACCCTCAAGAACGTGATGGTGAAGCTGCACGCGCCCGGTAAGGATCCCGAGATCATCGGTGTCGGCGTGCCCGGCGACCGCGAGGTCGACATGAAGCGCCTCGAGGCCTCCGTCTCGCCGGCCGAGGTCGAGTTGCTCACCGACGCGGACTTCGCCGCGAATCCGTTCCTGGTCAAGGGTTACATCGGTCCGAAGGCCCTGCAGGCCAACGGCGTCCGTTACCTCGTCGACCCGCGCGTGGTCGACGGGACGTCGTGGATCACCGGTGCCGACGAGCCCGGCCGCCACTACTTCGGTCTGGTCGCCGGCCGCGACTTCACCCCGGACGGCACCATCGAGGCCGCCGAGGTCCGCGACGGCGACCCGTCGCCGGACGGCGCGGGAGTCCTGGTGAGCGCCAAGGGCATCGAGATCGGCCACATCTTCCAGCTCGGCCAGAAGTACACCGACGCCTTCGAGGTCGACGTGCTCGGGGAGAACGGCAAGCCCGTCCGCCTCACGCAGGGTTCCTACGGCATCGGCGTGTCGCGCCTGGTCGCCGTCATCGCCGAACAGTCCCACGACGACAAGGGCCTGCGCTGGCCGAGGTCGGTGGCGCCGTTCGACGTCCACCTGGTCATCGCGAACAAGGACGAGGCCGCGATCGCTGGCGCCGAGACGCTCGCCGCCGATCTCGACGCGGCCGGCATCGAGGTCCTGCTCGACGACCGCAAGGCGTCGCCGGGCGTGAAGTTCAAGGACGCCGAGCTGCTCGGCATGCCGACCGTGGTCGTCGTCGGACGCGGTTACGCCAACGGCACCATCGAGATCCGCGATCGCTTCACCGGCGAGGCCACCGAGGTCGCGGTCGACGGCGCGGTGGACGCGATCGTCGGGGCCGTGCGGGCCTGACCCGCGAGCGGGCGGCGATCAGCCCGCGACGGGGGACCCCGGGAACGCGACGGTGACCGGGGACTCCTGCAGCACGACGCGCCACCGGGCGGCGCGGAGCGCGGACTCCGAGAGGCCGTCGACGCCGATCCGGCGTCCGGTCTCGTCGTCGGCCTGCTCCAGCAGCGCCCGGTAGGCGGTGGCGCAATCCTCCTCTGCGACGAGAGCCGCCCGCGCGGCCGACTCCGGTCCCGTCACGTCGATCGGCAGCGTGTAACCGGCCGCCGCGACGGGCGGGGTGCCGCCGGCCGCGGTGATGGCGCGGTCGATCTCGTCACGGCGGGCCCGGTGCTCGGCCTCGAAGTCGGCGACCAGGCGGCGGCGCGCGGCGGCGACGAACGCCGTGATGACGCCGTAGGTGAAGACCGCGGCGTTCTCGGCCTCGGCGGCGGCGACGAGCGGGTCGGCGTCGGGCGCGCCGGCGCCGCCCGGGGTGGGGACCGGTGTGGTCATGCCAGTTGCACCTCTCGCATCGAGCGGACCGAGGCCGCGACCGAACCGACCAGGCCGGCCGGGTAACCGGTCAGCGAGATCGCGACGTCGCGGGCCTCGCCGGCCGACTGTTCCAGGGACGAGCGCAGCGCCACCAGGCTCGGTGGCGCCGGGGGCGCCGGGCTTCCCGACGTCCCGGCCTCGCCCGTGTCGTCGATGGTCGACGCGACGTCCCGGTCCAGGCGCGTGATCTCCTCGCGCAGGGCCCGGGCGTGGTCGGCGCGCTGATCGGCCACGATGGCGAGCGCGCCGGCGTAGGCGGGCTCGGTGGCGGCGAGGGCCCGCGCGTTCCTCTCGTCGGCGAGCGCCGCCCGGGCGAGGGGGACGAGGCGTTCGGCGGTGAGTTGTTCCTCGGTGGGGCCGGTGCTGCAGCCCGACACGCCGAGGGCGCCCATCCCGGCCAACGCCGCGCCGGTGAGGAGTCCGCCCCGCAGCACGGTGCGACGATCGAGTCTGATCACGCGACACATGATGCCAGCCGAACGGTGCAGGGTGGTCGGGGCATCGGCCGGCATCCACTAGCATGTGTCACGCAACGACGTGCGAATCCGGCACGGCCCGACAACTGAAGACGAGGGGAGATGGCATGCCGATCAGCCCGCCACAGGTCAGCGAACTCGTCGAAAAGCTTGTCGAGGACCAGGGTTTCGATCTGGAGGACGTCACCGTCACCCGGCGTGACGGTGCCGACGAGCTCACGATCGTCGTCGACCGCGACGGCGGCAGCGACCTCGACGTGCTCGCCGACCTGAGCAACCGGATCTCCGCCGTCCTCGACGCCGTCCCCGATCTCTCCGACGACCCGTACGTCCTCGAGGTCACCTCGCGCGGCGTCGACCGTCCGCTCACCCATCCCCGGCACTGGCGGCGCAACGTCGGCCGCCGCGTCGAGGTCAGGCTGACCGACGCGGAGGACGGGAGCAGGCGGACGGTCACCGGGCGCATCGGCCGGCTGACCGAGGCCGACGTCGAGATCGTCGCCAACCACAAGGGGCGGATCGCCGTGGAGGCCGTCGCCCTCGCCGACGTCGTCAAGGCGGTCGTGCAGGTCGACTTCTCCCAGCCGAGCGTGCGTGAACTCGAGCTGTGCGGCCTCGACCCCGACGAGATCGCCCGCCGGCGCTCACGGGACGGCAAGCAGGTCTGAACGCAATGAAGAACACGACAAATGAACAGCAGGACAAGTGAATAGGAGTACGTCCGCATGAACATCGACATCGGCGCGCTGCGCATGATCGAGGCCGACAAGGGCATCCCGATCGAGACTGTCATCACCGCGATCGAGACCGCCCTGCTGACGGCCTACCGCCACACCGAGGGGTTCGCGCCGCATGCGCGCGTCGACGTCAACCGGAGGACCGGTCTCGTGCGCGTCATGGCCCAGGAGCTCGACGCCAACGGCGAGGTCGTCCACGAGTGGGACGACACCCCCGAGGGCTTCGGCCGGATCGCCGCCACCACCGCCCGGCAGGTCATCCTGCAGCGGCTGCGCGATGCGGAGAACGAGAAGAACTTCGGCGACCTCGTCACGCACGAGGGGGAGATCGTCGGCGGCGTCGTGCAGCAGGACGCCCGCGCCAACGCCCGCGGCATGGTCGTGGTGCAGATCGGCAGCGACGCCAACGCCACCGAGGGCATCATCCCGCCCGCCGAGCAGGTTCCCGGCGAGGTCTACAAGCACGGCGACCGCATCAAGTGCTACGTCGTCGGCGTGAGCCGCGGAGCCCGCGGGCCGCAGATCACCCTCTCGCGCACCCACCCGAACCTCGTGCGCAAGCTGTTCTCGCTCGAGGTCCCCGAGATCGAAGACGGATCGGTCGAGATCGTCGCGGTCGCCCGCGAGGCGGGTCACCGCTCCAAGATCGCGGTGCACACCGGTGTCGCCGGGCTCAACGCCAAGGGCGCCTGCATCGGCCCGATGGGACAGCGCGTGCGCAACGTGATGAGCGAGTTGTCCGGCGAGAAGATCGACATCATCGACTACGACACCGACCCGGCCGTCTTCGTGGGGAATGCTTTGTCGCCCGCGAAGGTTGTATCGGTCACCGTGGTCGACGCGGCGGCCAAGGCCGCCCGGGTCGTCGTCCCCGACTACCAGCTGTCGCTGGCGATCGGGAAGGAGGGGCAGAACGCCCGTCTGGCGGCCCGCCTCACCGGCTGGCGGATCGACATCCGATCCGACGCCGACCCCGACCCGGAGGGCACCGGCGCGTGACGCGTGTGACAGCCGGTTGTCGGCCGACCGCCGACGCGCGCTAGACTGATCGATGGTTCAGCGATCCGCCCCGACTGCAGGAACCGACCACAGGCCAGTGCGCATGTGCGTCGGTTGCCGCCGACGGGCAGAGACCAGCGAGTTGGTTCGCGTCGTCGCGCAGCAGCGCGGAGACGTCCCCAGGGTGGTGGTCGATTCCGCGAAGACCATGCCGGGACGTGGCGCTTGGTTGCATGCGGACGCGGAGTGCATCTCCGCAGCGACGCGACGCAGGGCCTTCGCCGCGGCACTCCGGACCCCCGGTCTGACCGCGGACCCGGACGATCTCGCCGAGCAACTCGGCGTGGTCACCCACCACGGAATGGCTCCTCGGAGCCGGAACAGGTAGCAGAAGACATGAGCACACCGTGAAGTCCCCACGATGAGCATGTACCGGACATAGATCGAGGCCGTAGCGGGTTGAAGCCGCTTGGCCTCCAGCAAAGGAGAGCAGTGGCAGGCAAAGCCCGCGTGCACGAACTGGCCAAAGAGCTCGGCGTGACCAGCAAGCAGGTGCTGGAGCGTCTGAAGGAGCAGGGCGAGTTCGTCAAATCGGCGTCGTCGACGGTAGAGGCCCCCGTGGCCCGTCGACTGCGTGAATCGTTCGCCCCGAAGGACGGGGGAGCCAAGGACGGCGGATCGTCGCCGGCACCCGGCCCTCGTTCGTCGGCAAAGCCCGGACCCAAGCCGTCCGGTGCACCCAAGCCCGGCGCCGCGCCGGCTGCCCCGGCGGCCGGTCGACCCACCCCCGGCCCCTCGGCCACCCCGTCGACCGCACCCAAGCCGGGTGCACCCAAGCCCGGACCCGCACCGGCCCAGCCGGCTGCCCCGGCCGCCGAGCGTCCGGCACCCACCCCCGGACCCAAGCCGGCCCCGGCAGCACCGACCCCGCAGGCCCCGGCCGCATCGGCCGGCAGCCCGGCCCCGTCGAAGGCTCCCGGACCCCGCCC